>JAGHZY010000100.1 GCA_017745175.1 Sphingopyxis sp.
GGGTGGAGGGGCACTCTCGAAGCTTCCCGACCTCGCGAAACCCGACCCAAAAACCACGTCCAATCCGGACGCAACCAGCTCCCCTCCCGCTTGCGGGAGGGGCCGGGGGTGGGCCAGTAAAACCCCACCCATGCCCACCTGGAAGCCCCGCAACACCGCCCGCGCCCAGGCCCTGCGCCGCGCCGCCACTCCGGCCGAGCGCCTCCTATGGCGTCACCTCTCTCGCTCGCAATCGGGTGCGAAGTTCAGCCGGCAGATGCAGGTCGGTGCGTTCTTCGCCGACTTCCTGTGCCGCGAGCTCAAGCTGGTCGTAGAGCTCGACGGCTTCGCCCACGTCGGGCGCACCGACTACGACGCCGCGCGCGACCGCTGGTTCGCCGGCCGGGGCTACCGCGTGCTGCGCTTCGCCAACGCCGAGGTGCTGGACGATCCGCATGCCGTGGCGGCGAGGATCGCGGAGGAGGTCAGCCGGTAGGCGGGGCGGTGAGGGGGGTGGCGCGAGAGGTCGCGCGCCTGGCCCACCCCCAACCCCTCCCGCAAGCGGGAGGGGAGCACCAGCGCCCGCCGGACCCGCCGCGCAAACCCCAACGATTCCGGCACCCCCGAGTCCCCCCTCCCGCTTGCGGGAGGGGCAGGGGTGGGCAAGCAGCACAACGCCGCGGGCACGGACGGCGAGAAGCTCGGCCCGCCGGAAACCTGCGGGTTGAGTGCACTGTCACCGTAACCGCAGCGCGTGGTGGAGCGGTCACTCGTGCCCAAGCGCAATCCTCCCCGAACC
>JAGHZY010000101.1 GCA_017745175.1 Sphingopyxis sp.
TCGCCCGCGGCTATGTCCGCGACCTGCGCCCGCGCTGGGCGTGCGAGGAGATCGGCCTCCGCTATACCACGCGGCTGATCAGCCCGGTTCCGCCCAAGCCCGCCAGCTATTTCGAGGAGCAGCCCTGGGGCCAGGTGCCCGTGCTGCACGATGACGGGATCCAGCTGTTCGAAAGCGGCGCGATCCTGCTGCACCTGGCGGAGAAGGACACGCGGCTGTTGTCGCGCGATCCCCAGCAGCGCGCGACGACGCTCGCCTGGCTGTTCGCCTCGCTCAACAGCGTCGAGCCCGGGCTGTTCGAGCTGGGCAACGTCACCCTGTTCTCCAAGGACGCGGAATGGGCGAAGCTGCGCCGGCCGAGCCTGATGGAGGACATCGGCAAGCGCTTCGATCGCCTGGCCGATGCGCTGGGTGACCGCGAATGGCTGGCCGGCGACTTCAGCGTGGCGGACATCGCGATGGTGACGGTGCTGCGCAACGCGGACAACAGCACGCTGATCAGCGACCGCCCGAAGCTGGCCGCCTATGTCGAGCGCGGCATGGCCCGGCCCGCCTTCCAGCGCGCGATGGCCGCGCAGCTGGCCGATTTCCAGCCCGAACCTGTCGCGGCCTGACGAGATACAACCCGAAGGAGAGTGCAAATGGCTTATATGGACGGTTACGTGCTCGCCATTCCTGAA
Source organism: Sphingopyxis sp. (assembly GCA_017745175.1). GTDB lineage: Bacteria > Pseudomonadota > Alphaproteobacteria > Sphingomonadales > Sphingomonadaceae > Sphingopyxis. The sequence goes on from JAGHZY010000101.1 coordinate 681, forward strand.
GGCAACAAGGAAGCCTATCGCAAGATGGCGGAGAAGGTCGCGCCGATCTTCCAGGAATGCGGGGCGCTACGCGTGCTCGAAGGCTGGGGTGATGA
>JAGHZY010000102.1 GCA_017745175.1 Sphingopyxis sp.
CGATCAGGTCGGGCTTTTCGCGGGCGACCAGTTCGCGCACGCCCAGGGTCTCGGCGGCTGGGGCGTGTTCGGCGTGGAGCTGTTCGTGAAGGGCGACGAGGTGTGGTTCTCGGAAGTGTCGCCGCGCCCGCACGACACCGGCCTGGTCACCTTGGTCTCGCAGGAACTGAGCGAGTTCGCCCTGCACGCGCGCGCGATCCTGGGCCTGCCGATCCCCGTCATCCGCCAGAACGGCCCGTCGGCCTCGTGCGCGCTGCTGGCCCATGGCCACGGCGTGCCGGTGTTCTCCAACGTCGACGCCGCGTTGCAGGTCGCCGACACCGCGCTGCGGCTGTTCGGCAAGCCAAGCGTGGAAGGCCATCGCCGGGTCGGCGTGACGTTGGCGCGCGCCGAAGGCATCGACGCCGCGCGTGCGATCGCGCGCGACGCGGCCGAAGCGATCGGGATCGAACTGCGGGTCGACTGACCGCGTGCCGGCGGGCGCGACCTACAGCGCCAGGTCGATCCAGACCAGATGGTGGTCGCTGCCATCGGCGATCGCGGCGGCCGGCTCGGTCGAAGCCGGCCAGAACACGCCGTTGCCGCGCAGTTCGAAACCGGTCGAGGGCAGCACGTAGTCGAGCCGCATGGCGCCGGCCTTGGGGCCGAAATCGCCGGTGACGTGTTCCGGCGCGCCGCGGTGCTGCAGCCCCTTGGCCGCATAGGCGCGCGCGGTTCCCGCACCGCCTTCCGAGCGCGGCGTGGCCATGCGCAGCACGCGCGGG
>JAGHZY010000103.1 GCA_017745175.1 Sphingopyxis sp.
GTGCCGTAGCGCAAGCCGACGTTGTCGAACTGGACGATGCTCCCCTCCCCGCCGGTCACGGTCGGCCTCGGACCCTTGGCGGCAGGCGATACGGCGACGAATGGCGGGAGATGGGCATGTGCCAGCGCGTATAGCTGCTGTTCGTTGGGGAAAAAAGCCACGTGCCGCCGCATCTGCGCCTCCGCACGGGTTGTTGCCCCCAGCCGCGACGCCTAGGATTCCAGCGCAATGATCATCGCGTGCCCCGCCTGCACCACGCGCTATGTCGTGCCCGATAGTGCGATCGGCCCCGAAGGTCGCACGGTGCGCTGCGCCAAATGCCGTCACAGCTGGTTCCAGGACCCGCCCGAGCTCGTCCTGAGCGAGCCGGCTGCTCCGGCGCCGGTGGCGGCTGCCGAGGTTCCGCGCCCGCCGGCGCCGCCGCAACCGGCGCCCGAGCCCGCGCCTCAGGCACAGCCGAGCGAAATCCCGTCGCCCTCGATCGACCGGCCGCGCTTCGTCATGCCGTCGCCCGCGGCGACGCCGCAGAAGCCGGCCGAGGACGCCGAGACCGCGCCGCCGCTGCCGAACGCGCCGCCGCCCACGGCCGAGCCCGCTGCGCCGAGCTACGCCGAGCAGGCCGATACGGTCGCCTCGCAATTCGAGGCCGCGCCGCCGTTCCGCCGCCGCCGCAACGCGCTCAAGCTGTGGACCTGGGCGGCGGCGGTGTTCGCGCTGCTGGCGACGGGGACGATCGCCGCGGTGTCGTACTG
>JAGHZY010000104.1 GCA_017745175.1 Sphingopyxis sp.
GTATTGCGCCGACGCTTGCAGGACAAGTTTGCGCGCGGGGCGGACAACCAATCATTCCTGGTCGAGACTGTTAGCGGGATCGGCACCGTGAAGGCGATGGCGGTCGATCCGCGCGCCACGCGCACTTGGGACAACCAGCTGGCCGGTTACGTCAGCGCTGGCTTCGGAGTTACCCGAGTGGCCACGGTCGGCCAGCAGAGCGTGCAACTGGTGCAGAAAGTTGTCGGAGTAGCAATCCTGTTCTTTGGCGCCAAGCTCGTCATTGAGGGCAAGCTGACCATCGGGCAGCTGATTGCCTTCAACATGTTGTCCGGCCAGGTAGCCGCGCCGATCATCCGGATGGCGCAGCTTTGGCAGGACTTCCAGCAGGTCGGCATCTCGGTTGAACGGCTGGGAGACATCCTTAACACGCGAACCGAAGTTACTGGCAGCCGGATGCCGCTGCCACCGATCCGGGGAAGAGTGAGTTTCGAGTGCGTGCATTTCCGCTACAGACCCGAGGCGCCGGAGGTGCTGGGTGGCATCGAGCTGGACATCAAGCCGGGCGAGGTCATCGGCATAGTCGGCCGCTCGGGCTCGGGCAAGAGCACCCTGACCAAATTGGTGCAGCGGCTGTACACCCCCGAGCGCGGCCGCGTGCTGATCGACGGGCACGACCTGGCATTAGCTGACCCGGCCTGGCTACGCCG
>JAGHZY010000105.1 GCA_017745175.1 Sphingopyxis sp.
CGGCGAGACCGGTGACGAGGACAAGCAGAGCGAGCAGCTTGCGAAGCATGGCCGCTAGATAATTCACGCAAGGGCAAAGGTCCAGTCGCCAATGCGCGTTTACGCCGCCGCTGTGGCGGATTAGACGCGCGCCCATGAATCTCGAACGCTCCCCGCTCGCCCTGCCGTTCCCGGCGATTCCGGCCATCGACGGCGTGACCTTGCGCGTCGCTCGCGCGCGCTACAAGCAATGGGACCGCTGCGACCTGACGTACGTCGAGCTCGCCGAGGGCACCAGCGTCGCCGGCGTGTTCACCCGGAACGTGTGCTGCTCGAGCGAGGTCGAGCTCGGCCGCGAGCAGGCCCGGCTCGGCAAGGCACGGGCGCTGGTGGTCAATGCCGGCAACTCGAACGCCTTCACCGGCTACCGCGGGCGCGAGGCGGTCGAGCAGATCATGGCCCAGATCGCCCAGCACCTCGAATGTGAGCCGAGCGAGGTGTTCGTCTCCTCGACCGGGGTGATCGGCGTGCCGCTGCCCAAGGACAAGGCCCGCGAGGGCATTGCCGCAGCGCTCGAGGCACCTGCGTGCTCGTGGGAGGATGCCGCGGCAACCATCGGGACTACCGACACTTTTGCCAAGGGCGCGCTGGCCACGGCGGTGATCGGCGAGCACACGGTCACCATAGCCGGCATCATCAAGGG
>JAGHZY010000106.1 GCA_017745175.1 Sphingopyxis sp.
CAGCAGTACAATGCCCGCATCTATCAGCCGCTGGGCTCGAACGGCGACTTCATCGCGATCGCCGGCCACTATAACGAGAACCGCAACAACTTCTTCGGCTCGGTTCCGCTCCGCACCGATCTGCGCTCGGCTCCGGCGACGACCGGCACCACCCCGCGCATCGTCGGCCCGAATTCGGGCAACCGCTTCCCGCTGACCCGCGAAGAGCGCTTCTACGACATCAACTATCCGTGCACGATGGCCGTTGGCCGTCCGGGCCTTGCCGACGGCGTTGCCGCCGCACCGGCCGCTCCGACCGCCGGCGCGAGCTGCGGTTCGGAATTCGACCGCCGCTACAACCCGTCGAACACCGGCAACATCCGCGGTAACCTCCGCCTGACCCTGGCCGACGGCCTGATCCTGACGGTCGACCCGAGCTACCAGTACACCAAGGCCAATGGCGGCGGTGTCGTGGCGGCCAACGAAGGCTTCGCGACGCTCAGCGGCGGTCGCGGCGGCGGCTACACGGGCGTGCTGAACACCGGCAACAACCCCGGCAACACCTCGCCGAGCGGCTTCGGCACCTGGGTGGGTCGCGACCTCAACGGCGACGGCGATCTGCTCGACACCGTCTACATCACCAACCCGAGCCAGACCCAGACCCGTCGATACATCGTCAGCTCGTCGCTGGTCTATGAC
>JAGHZY010000107.1 GCA_017745175.1 Sphingopyxis sp.
CTGCTGTGGAGCGTGATCGCGGCGACGACCTTCGCCTATGCCCGGATGGTCGGCGCGCTCGACTATCGCGCCTTCTTCGCCGAGCTGCTCGGCCCGGCCTGGATCGCGTTCGAGGGGGCGTACATCCTGTTCGTCGTGCTGATCCTGGCGGTGTTCGGGGCGAGCGCCGGCGCTATCGGCGCGGCGATGTTCGGCTGGCCGGTGTTCGCCGGGACGCTGGCGCTGGCGCTGGCGATCCTCGCCACCGTGACGCTCGGCAATGCGGCGGTGGAGGGCGTGTTCAAATATGTCTCCTTCCTGCTCTACGGCGTCTATGCGATCTTCCTGGCGCTGAGCCTGTGGCGGTTCGGCGACCGTATCGCCGATGGGTTCGCGACGCCCGCGCCGTGGAGTGGATGGGCGAGCGGCGGGCTGACCTATGCCAGCTACAACATCATCGGCGCGGTGGTGATCCTGCCGGTGCTGCGGCATCTGACCAGCACGCGCGACGCGGTGGTTGCCGGCCTGATCGCCGGGCCGCTGGCGATGGCGCCGGCGATCCTGTTCTTCACCTGCATGATCGCCTTCTATCCGGGGATCGGCGCCGAGACGCTGCCTTCGGACTTCCTGCTGCGCCAGCTCGATGTGCCCGTGTTCCACTGGGCGTTCCAGATGATGATCTTCGC
>JAGHZY010000108.1 GCA_017745175.1 Sphingopyxis sp.
AGTTCACGCTCTACGGCGAAGCCAGCCTGCGCCTTGGCGAAGGGATCGTGGCGAGCGCCGGGGGACGCTATACCCGCTCGCAGCTCGGCGGCGAAGGGCTCGACGTGGCCACGGCGCTGGCGACGACCCTCAGGGCGATCACCGCCGACCGGACCGAGGAGGTGTTCCTCCCGTCGGCGTCGATCGCTTACGCGGTCTTTCCCGAGACCACGCTCTACGCGCGCTACCAGGAAGGCTTCCGCCCCGGCGGGCTGGCGATATCGGGGCCGTTCGTCGCCCGGTTCCGCAACGACCGCATCGCCACCGCGGAGCTCGGCGCGCGGCACGGGCGCGCCGGGAGCGGGCCGTTCGACGTGGCCGCGAGCATCTCGCACACGCGCTGGCGCGACATCCAGGCCGATTTCATCGACGAGGCCGGCTTCCCAACTACCGCCAACATCGGCGACGGCCGCATCTGGTCGGCCACCGTGACCGCCGGGGTCATGGTGGCGCGCGGCCTGCGGATCGACGGCGGTGTGACCTACAACGACAGCAGGATCGACGATCCCTCGGCGCTTCTGCTGGCACGGGCCGCGGCAGAGCTCGGACTGCCGGTCTTCATTGGCGGGTTCGACGCCCTCCCCGACCGGGTGCTCGAGCAGATCACCCAGGTGCCCAATAT
>JAGHZY010000109.1 GCA_017745175.1 Sphingopyxis sp.
GAAGAAGTCCTGATGGTTTCCGCCGGGGGCTGAAACTCGTCCACCCTAACGTCGTGCACAGGTCGCGAGCTGATCGTGCGCTTCCGCGCTCTCCGGATCGCAACCAGAGGGTCCTCAACCGGCCATTGTCCGCCGCAATGCGCACTTGACCGGGAGGGGTAGTGGGAGTGGCGGCATCCGCCGTTTGTGGGAAATGGTGCCGCTTACAGGACTCGAACCTGTGACCCCATCATTACGAATGATGTGCTCTACCAACTGAGCTAAAGCGGCATTGGTCGCGGCCCCTTAGAGGGCTTCGCGCCGCCCTGCAATGCCTCCCGAACTTAGGTGGTCCGCGATGACGGGCGCAGCTTTGCGCGCCGTGCATTTTGAGTTTGAGAATAACTCGCAATAGCGTTGACTCACCCTGAACGGTTCCCTAGGGCCCGCGCAAATCAGACCGCCATGAGGGGCTTTGTGAACCAGGGACATCATTATCGCGCGAAGGCTCCGGCCTTCCTGGCTGTGGCTTGCGTCGGCTTTCTCGCCAGCGCCCCCGCGCTCGCCGCGGACGGAGACGGCGACGCCGCGGTCGACGAGCAGCAGATCCTCGTCGAAGGCGCGCGCCAGCAGCCCGAGCTCGAAAGCCCCAAGGCGACCGCGCCGCTGCTCGACAC
>JAGHZY010000010.1 GCA_017745175.1 Sphingopyxis sp.
CGCTGGTGTCGGTCAGCGGCAGTTCGAGATAGTCCGCGATCGCACGGGCCAGCGGCAGGTTGCTGTTGCCGGAGATGAGTTTCATGGGGTGCAAGGCCCTTTCGCGCGCGGGGGTGGGATTGCGCGCCCCTTAGCCAGCAGAGGCCGCGAGGGGAAGGCCCTAAAGCCACCCCGCGGCGCGCAATTGCGGCATCATGTCGCGCGCGACCGGAACTTCATGTCCGCCGGCGAGCGTGATGATCGCGGTCCGGCCGTCGCGGCGCACCGATACGACGGCGTCTTTCGCGACCCACCAGCTTCGATGGACGCGAAGCCCGTCGACCTCGCCCAGCCGCTCGATCGCATCGCGCATGCGCATCAGGATCAGCTCCTCGCGCGCCTCGCCGACGACGCGGACATAATGATCCTCGCCTTTCAGTGCGCGCACGGTGCCGAAGCCCGGCGGAAGCGGAAGCGTCGCGGTGGCCGGGAGCGGCGGTTCCGGCTTGTGCAGTGCGACGGACGAGGGCGTCAGGAGGTCGGCCGCCGGATCGGCGCGCCCGAACAGCGCGGCCATCGTGATGAAGACGACCGCCGAAATGACGCAGATATAGAGGTACATCGTCCCGAAGCCGGACCAGCCGAGGGTTTCGGCGAAGTCCAGCCGCGTCGCCATCATCGTGATGATCAGGGTCAGCGGGACGCCGGCGACGGCGATCGCGAGCAGCTTGCCGGCGAAACGCGGCAGCCCGGTCGCCTCGCACAGCCAGTTGGCGACGACGCCGGTGGGGCGAAAGAGCATATAGCCCGCGAGCAGCCAGACCACCCAGCTGACCATCCGCTGCGCGGGCGGCGCGTCAAAGGTGCCGAACGGGCCGAGCAGCCCGATGAGTAGCCCGAGCGCGATCATCATCAGCAGTTCGATCGTCAGCCGCTTCGCCATATCGCGCCTTGTGCGTGCCATTTCACGAAGCGTCAATTGGCCAAACGCCCCGTTTCGCGAAGAAATCCGCCGGTTCGGCGAAGATGCGATTGCCCGCAAACGGCGCAAGGGCAGGGACGGGGCATCGACGCCATGCAACAGGATTTCACCGATGACCGCTCCCGCCCCGCCCCCCTTCCGCGCCGCGCATCTTCGCCGCATCGGACTTTTCATGCTGCTGATCGCCGGTGCGATTGCCGGGGCCGCGCTCCTCCGCTCAAGTGGCGGTGGACCGGCCTATCAGACCCCGCCGCTCGCGATCTGGGTCCATCTCGCGACGGTCGTTCCCGCGGTACCGCTCGGTGCGTGGCTGCTCTGGCGTCAGCGCAAGGGCGACATCGCGCACCGTATCGGCGGGCGCGTCTGGGCATTGCTCATGCTCGTCACCGCGATCGACAGCTTCTGGATCCGCACGATGACCGGCGGCATCGGCCCGATCCACATCTTCTCGGTGCTGACACTCGTCCAGCTGCCGCGCGCAATCTGGTTCGCGAGGACGCGGCAGATCGATCGCCACCTGAAGACGATGCGCGGCGTCTTTTTCGGGCTGATCGCCGCCGGCTTTTTCGCGATGGCGCCCGGACGGACGCTGTGGACGTTTCTCTTCGGTTGAACGCGACGGCCGGTTGGGCCTAAACCGCTCGCATGACAAAGCAGCTCTCCATCGTCCTTTCGCAAATGACGCAGATCGTCGGCGATCTCGCCGCCAACGCCGCCGCGATGCGCGAGGTCCGGGCGCGGCACGGGGATGCCGACCTGATCCTCTATCCCGAGTTGCAACTGATCGGCTATCCGCCCGAAGATCTGGTGCTCAAGCCCGCGCTGGCGGTCCGCGCCGCGAAACTGCTCGACGAACTCGCCGCCGATACCGCCGACGGCGGCCCGGCGATGCTGGTCGGCTCGGTCGAATATGAAAACGGCCATCTCTACAATATCGTCGCCTTGCTCGACGGCGGCCGGATCGTCGCGATCCGGCGCAAGCACGAACTGCCCAATTACGGCACCTTCGACGAAAAGCGTGTCTTCGCTCCCGGGCCGCTTCCCGACCTCGTCGAATGGCGCGGGGTGAAACTGGGCCTGCCGATCTGCGAGGACGGCTGGTTGCCGAAGGTCAGCCGGCACCTTGCCGCGCAAGGGGCCGAACTGCTGATCTCGGTCAACGGCAGCCCGTACGAGATCGACAAGGACGATCGCCGCCTGACGCAGGTCTTTGCGGGCCGCGTCGCCGAAACGAAATTGCCGCTCATTTTCCTCAACCGTATCGGCGGGCAGGACGAACTGGTCTTCGATGGCTGCTCGTTCATCCTCAACGGCGACGGATCGACCGCGCACCGGCTGACCGACTGGGAACCGGAGGAGCGCATGACGCGCTGGACGAAGGGCGCGAGCGGTTGGACGTGCGAGTCGGGCGTGATCGCCGAATGGGAGGCGCATCCGGCCGACATCTACAGCGCGATGATCCTGTCGCTGCGCGACTATGTCGAGCGCAACCGTTTTCCCGGCGTCGTGCTCGGCTTGTCGGGCGGGATCGACTCGGCGATCTGCGCCGCGATCGCCGCCGACGCGCTCGGCCCCGACAAGGTCTGGTGCGTGATGCTGCCGAGCCGTTTCACCAGCGCGGCGAGTCTCGACGACGCGGCGGGCTGTGCGGCGATGATCGGATGCCGCCTCGACACGATCCCGATCGCTGCCGCGGTCGACGCGTTCGATACGATGCTCGCAGGGAGCTTCGCCGACCGCGACGTCGACACGACCGAAGAGAATGTCCAGTCGCGCATCCGCGGCGTGACCCTGATGGCGCTCAGCAACAAATTCGGCCCGATGTTGCTCACCACGGGGAACAAGAGCGAGATGAGCGTCGGCTATGCGACCATCTACGGCGACATGGCGGGCGGCTATAATCCGCTCAAGGACGCGTACAAGATGACGGTTTTCGCGCTTGCGAAGTGGCGCAACGAAAACATACCCCGCCTGTCGCGCAACGCGGTGACGCCGGTGATGCCGGGTACGATCGTCACCAAGCCGCCGAGCGCCGAGCTGCGCCCCGACCAGAAGGACGAGGACAGCCTGCCGTCCTATGCCGATCTTGACCGTATGCTCCACATGCTCGTCGAAGAGGAAGCGAGCGTCGACGATGTCGTGGCGAAATATGGTTTCGATCGCGATGCGGTCGTGCGGATCGAGCGTCTGCTGATGCTCGCCGAGTACAAGCGCCGGCAGGCGCCGCCGGGGGTGAAATTGTCGACGCGTAACTTCGGCCGCGACCGGCGCTATCCGATCACGCACGGATTCCGGACGGGATGATCCTCCCTCTTTTACTGATGTTCGTCGCGCCGCCCGAAGCGCCATGCGAATATTGTGCGGCGATATTCGACGATGTCCGCCTCAATGCGATGATCGGCAACGGCAACCTCGAGGTCAGCTCCGAATGGGCCGGGGGTCGCCACGGAGACGATGTTTCGATCAGGATCGAAGACCTGAATTGCCCCGAAAGTCGCAAGCGCAGGAAATGCAGCTTCACGCTGCGCCGGATGCTGATCCGGAACGGCATCGAGGCAGCCGACCCGACCCTGCCCGAACGGCTGCGCTGCATGGCTATGGTGAAATGGTTCGATTCCGGGGGTGACGCGGGATGGGGCGTCGAGCATTCGCCGCCGCGGCGTGACAGGGGCCATTCGACCAGGTCCATGACGTGCAAGAGAATCGAAACGGGCGCATGACCGTCGCGGCCTGCTTCGCTCCCTCGCCGACCCGGCCGCCTTCACGCCGGCGGCATCTGTGGTTTCCGGAGAGCGTGTCGTGCAAGGGGGAGAAGAAATGGCTTTGACCGGACCCGCGGCACCGGCGCCGCGCGCGGCGCAGGCTTTCGAGGCGTTGCGGATCGTCGTTGCGATCCTCATCCTGATCCACGGCGTCTACCGGCTCACGACCGGCGGGGTGGCGATCTTCGGTGTCTGGCTCGATAGCATCGGCTTTCCCTTCGGTTATGGCTGGGCAACGGCGGTAACGCTGTACGAACTGGCCGGCCCCGCGCTGATGCTGACGCGCCGCTGGACGAGCCTCGCCGCGCTCGGTCATGCTGGCATATTGACGCTCGGCCTGATCCTTGTCCACCTGCCCGCGGGCTGGTTCGTCGTCGGCGCGGGGCGCAACGGCGTCGAATATAGCGTGCTGCTGCTCGCCTCGCTGCTCGCCATCGCATGGGTCTATTGGCCGGGACGAAGGCCGGACTGCTGATCCATGGCGAACTGGCTCACGGGCGTCGGCTATGCGCTTTCGATCGTCAGCGTCGCGCTGCTCGCGTGGGTCGCATGGCCCGCGCCGGACGAAGATCGCGCGTTGGCCGTGGCGGTCGTCGCCGGCGCCGCCTTGTCGGTGATCGGCATGGCGATGCGCTGGGCGGCGCATCTCATCATGCACCGCAAGATCGAGGAAGACGACTGACGGCGCGCGATTATACGGCTATAGGCGCCGCCCATGATCGTCACGACCCGCTTTGCCCCCTCGCCGACCGGCATCCTGCATGTCGGCAATGTCCGCACCGCGCTCCACAACTGGCTGTGGGCCCGAAAGCATGGCGGGCGCTTTCTGCTGCGCATCGACGACACCGATCTCGAGCGTTCGAAAGAGGAATATGTCGAGGGCATTCGCGCCGATCTCGCATGGCTCGGGCTCGATATCGACGGCGAGGAGCGGCAGTCGGCGCGCTTTGCGCTTTACGAGGCCGAGTTTGAAAAACTGAAGGCGGCAGGGCGCGTCTACGCCTGTTACGAAACGCCCGAGGAACTCGACATTCGGCGTAAGGTGCTGCTCTCGCGCGGACTGCCGCCGGTGTACGAGCGCAAGTCCGAGGGCGCGCCGGTACCCGAGGGTATCGCCCCGCACTGGCGCTTCCGCCTCGACCATGACGCGCCGATCGAGTGGGCCGACATGGTCCGCGGGCCGCAACATTTCGAACCGAAAACGATGTCCGACCCGGTGGTGCGCCGCGCCGACGGTAGCTGGCTCTACCTGCTGCCGAGCGTGATCGACGACATCGCGATGGGCATTTCGCACGTGGTGCGCGGCGAGGATCATGTGTCGAACACCGCTGCGCAGATTCAGATGTTCGAGGCGCTCGGCGCCGCGCCGCCCGCCTTCGCGCACGAGGCGCTGCTGGTCGGGACCGAAGGCAAATTGTCGAAGCGTCTCGGCTCGCTTGGCATGGCGAATCTGCGCGATGCGGGGATCGAGCCGATCGCGCTCGTCGCGCTGCTCGCGCGCCTCGGCACCAGCGACCCGGTCGAGCCGGTGACCTCACCCGAGCCGCTGGTCGAAAGCATCGACTTCGCACGCTTCGGCCGCGCGCCCGCGCGCTTCGACGAGGCCGAGCTGGCATTGCTGGGCCAGAAGATCCTGCATCACACCGACCATGGTGCGGTCGCCGACCGCCTGCCCGCTGCGATCACCGCGGCGCGCTGGAACGCGATCCGCCCCAATCTGATGACGGTGGCCGAGGCGGCCGGATGGGTGCCGGTGTTCGACGGCCCCTTTGCGCCGCCGCCGGCCGGGGACGGCGACGGTCCGGTGCTCGCTGCGGCCGCCGCCGCAGCTCCGGGCATCGACTGGGAAGCCGACCCCTGGCATTCACTCACCGCCGCGGTGAAGGAGGCGACCGGTGCCAAGGGGCGCGCGCTGTTTCTGCCACTGCGTCGAGCGCTCACGGGACGCGACCATGGCCCCGACATGGCCGAGCTGCTCCCGCTGATCGCAAAGGACGAGGCGGTGGTACGGCTTTCCGCCGCCTAGCCGGCTCCGCACCCCGCGATCATTCTTGCCTACCGATCCGCTTGACAAGCAAAGTGATGTTATAATATCACCTGATCTTGACCTGGCCGGTTATGACGGTCGGAACGCCGTGAGGCCGGGTCGACAGGCAAGGAGAGAGGCCATGACCCTGATACCCCTGATTTCGGCGATTGTCGCGGCGCCCGAAGCGACCGCCGCGCCGGCCGGTGCATCCGTTGTTCCGCCGCGCGCCAGTTACGGCAGCGATACCCGCCATCACCCGTTCGCGGCATTGTTCGCCGTCGGATTGCCCGCGGCACTGGTCGCTGGGGTGGCGCTGTCGCCAATGATCATCATCGACGAACCGGCGACTTCCACGCCGCCGTGGAAATCGATCACGCTGCCCAAGCCGAAGCTCCCCGAACCGCAGCCTGATCCCAAGCCGCAGCACCGGCAGCAACAACCGCAATTGACCGCGCCGCCAAGCCCGCTTCCGCCGATAGCACAGGACCCGCCGGAGGCGCCGTCGCTGCCGCCTTATGTCCCGCCTGCGGGAACCGGCACGGGGCCGTCGGTCACGGTCGATCCGCCGGTGATCCCGGTCAAGCCCAAGCTCGTGCTCGCCGAGCTTGATTCGCGTTTCGCCGGCGCCTTTCAGCCCGACTATCCGCCCCGCGAGCAGCATGGCGGGATCGAGGGTGCCGCGAAGGTGCGCGTCCTCATCGGCACCGACGGACGCGTGAAGGCGGTCGAACTCGTCAGCACCGACAGCCCTGGTTTCTTCGAGGCTACCAAGCGCCGCGCGCTCGCCAAATGGCGCTTCAGGCCCGCCACGCGTGGCGGCGTGCCCGAGGAAAGCTGGAAGGTGATGACTGTCCGGTTCGAAATCCGGAACGCCTGAAGTTCCAAACCCACCCCTCCCGGGCGGGCGGTCCTGTGCCGCCCGCCCGTTCCTTTCGCTTGACAGAAAGGCCGAATCCCGCCAAAGGCGCCCGGATATTGGGGGCGGCGCCTCGTGCGCGGCCCTCTATGTTTTTCACACCAACGTCGGGGCCCCTAGTCCCGCGGCATCCATCGGACCTCCGGCGGATGTGCAGTTACTTCGAGGAACAGGGCCATGGCCAAGCCGACGACCGTCAAGATCAAGCTGGTGAGCACCGCCGACACGGGCTTTTTCTATGTCACCAAGAAAAATCCGCGCACGATGACCGAAAAGATGTCGGTGCGGAAGTACGACCCGCGTGCGCGCAAGCACGTCGAGTTCAAGGAAGCCAAGATCAAGTGATCATTCTCCCGTGCGGCAGTCCCGCGCGGTCTGAGGATACGCTATCCCGGACATGATCCGGGATCCGGAAAGGGTGGCCTTGCGCCGCCCTTTTTCATGTGCCCGCGTCGTGCGTCGCGCGGGTCAGGCGTCGCGAAGGGGGCGCCGCGCTGCCTCGTTCTCGACGATGTGGCGGATCGTGATCAGCGTCTTGAACGAATGAACGCCCTTGTCCTCGCCGAGCGCGCGCCGCGTGAAGCGGTCGTAATCCTCCATCGTCCCGACCTGGACCTTCAGCAGGAAGTCGTCGTCGCCGGTCACGTCCCATGCGCCGGTAATCTCGGGGTGGCGCACGATCTCGCGGGCGAAACTGTCCATCGTCTGCGGTCCGGCCTGCTGCATCTGCACGAGCACATGCATGGTGAGCGCCGACCCGGTCAGCGCCGGATTGACCACCGCAATATCGGCGACGATCACCTTCTCCTCGCGCAGGCGGCGCAGGCGGCGCAGCACCGCGGACAGCGACAGCCCAACCTTGTCGGCGAGTATGCGCGCGGGCTGCAGATTATCCTCGCGCACCAGCGCGAGCAGGCGGCGGTCGAAGTCGTCCAAGTCGATCATTTTTCGCATGAATTGCACTATAGCGCGAAAATTAGTCGCCGATATGGTCAATTTCGGCGCCAATCGCCGCGCCCGCGGACGTAGAAGGATCGCGTCCGGGCCGCTCTCCCCCATCCCTTGCCGGCCCGGACGCAGGAGATATCCCATGACTCGTACCGCACCCGAACCGAACTGGATTCAGCGTCTGTGGACTTCGGTGATCGAGGCCTCGGCCGCCGCGGTCGCCGTTCATTATCGCGCGCCCTGGGAGGGCCGGGCTTCGCGCTGAAGCCCGTCTTCCGCGCTCGGCGGCCGTCGGCGAACCAAGCCAACCGGTCCGATGCTTCCCGTCGGAATCGTCGCGAAACAAAATATGCGTCGCTAAAGGGGCGATATCCGGGCATCGATCCCGACGGATGCCGTTGTCATTCGATGGCCGGTGTCGCCCGCCGTCGGCCGGGGCACGGATCAGGCAAACGCCCCGACGCTCTCGATGAACCTGATCACCGAAATCGGCTTCGAGACATAGGCTTCGGCGCCCGCGGCCTTGATCTGCTCCTCGTCGCCCTTCCCTGCATAGGCGGTGACCGCCATGATCGGCACTGCGCGCAGCGTCAGGTCGGCCTTCATCTGCCCGATCAGCTCGAGCCCCGACACATGCGGTAGCTGGATATCCATGATGATCAGGTCGGGCGCGATCTCGCGCGCCTTCGCCAGCGCATCGCGCCCGTCGCGCACCGGATGCGCGCTGTAGCCATGGGCATTGAGCAGGTCGCAGAACAGGCGAAGGTTGAGCTCATTATCCTCGACGACCAGGATGGTCTTGCCCATGTGCGTTCCGTTCCCCACCTTGCGTGCGCGGCCCGTTTAGGCGAATCGGCCACATGACACAATTGCATCGCGACGAAGGAAACCCGGTTGCTTGAGGATGATGCCGCGCTGGCGCTTCACGCGCTCGGCTGGATCTTGAACGATGAGCCGCGCGCCGAAAGGCTGCTTGCGCTCACGGGACTCGCGCCCGATGATCTGCGCGCCTCGCTCGGCGAACGCGCGACGCTCGCGGCGATCCTGACTTTCCTCACGGGCCACGAAAACGACCTTGTCGCCTGCGCCGATGCGTTGCAGGTGCCGCCCGCGAGCATCGCCGCCGCAGCCCACAGACTCGAAGGAACGATCGCATGAACCGTCCGCTCGTCATCACCGATTGCGACGAGGTGCTGATGCACATGGTCGTGCCCTTTGCCGAATGGGTCGACGCCGAACATGGCGTGATCTTCCGCATCGAGGATGCAAGCTTTGCCAATGCGCTGAAGCGCAAGGAATGCGGCACGCCGCTCGAGGCGGCCGAAGTATGGCCCTTGCTCGACGGCTTCTTCCGGAAGGAAATGACGCGGCAATATCCGATCGCGGGAGCCCTGGCGGCAATGGCCGGGATCGGCGCCGAAGCGGATATCGTCGTCCTCACCAACGTCGGCCCCGAGCATCAGCAGGCGCGGATCGAGCAACTTGCGCTCCACGACTTCCACGCGCCGGTGATCGGCAGCCGCGGCGGCAAGGGTCAGCCGGTGCGCCGCCTGATCGAGGAATACAGGCCTTCGGTCACGGTGTTCATCGACGATCTGGCGGGCCATCATCAATCGGTCGCGCATGAGGCTCCCGACGTCTGGCGCCTCCATCTCGTCGGCGAGCCTGCGATCGCGGACAAGATCGCGCCAGCGCCTTACGCCCATGCGCGAATCGACGATTGGAAAGAGGCGCAGCGCTGGATATTGGCGCGCCTTGCCGAAAACATTCCCGCCCCGGCTCCCGAGCCGGTTTAATCAAGGAACGACCCATGGATATCGCCGCCAAAATCGCCGAACTCGGCCTCGAGCTCCCCAAGCCCGCCGCGCCGGTTGCCGCCTATGTGCCCGTCGTAGAGCACAATGGCCTGCTCTATGTCAGTGGCCAGCTGCCGTTCCGTGACGGGCAGGTCGTCACCGGTCGCCTCGGCGACGATATGGACATCGCAGGCGGGCAGGACGCCGCGCAGCGCGTCGCGCTGATGCTCGTCGCGCAGATCGGGCAGGCACTCGGAGGCGACTGGTCGCGCGTCGAGCGCGTCGTCAAGCTCGGCGTGTTCGTCAACAGCACTCCCGGCTTCACCGATCAGGCAAAGGTCGGCAATGGCGCGTCGGAGCTGTTTGAAACGCTGTTCGGCGAAGCGGGCCGCCACGCGCGCGCCGCGGTCGGCGTCGCGGTGCTGCCGCTCGGCGCCGCGGTCGAGGCCGACGCGATCGTCGCGGTGCGCCCGGCGTAAGTCATGGCCGAGGCGGACCCGCCGACACGCACGATCTCGCTCGGTAGCGGCGTCGCCGCGATCGACGCGGCGGCTTGGGACCGCCTTCACGACGGCGGCAATCCGTTTGTCAGCCATGCCTTCCTGACGCTGCTCGAAGACTCGGGCAGCATCGGGCCGGGCACCGGCTGGCAGGCGGCACCCTTGCTCGTCGAGGATGCCGGCAGCGCGCTCGTCGCCGCCGCGCCCGCGTATCTCAAGTCGCACAGCCAGGGCGAATATGTCTTCGATCATGCGTGGGCCGACGCCTGGGCCCGCGCGGGCGGCAATTATTATCCGAAGCTGCAGATCGCGGCGCCCTTCACGCCCGTGCCGGGCCCGCGCCTGCTGGCGAAGGACAGCGGCGACGCGCTGCTGTTGCTCCGCGCGGCCGAGGCAGTGGTTCGACAGAATAATCTCTCGTCCGCCCACGCAACCTTTGTCGCCCCCGGACAGATGCCGCTGTTCGAGGAGGCGGGCTGGCTCGTCCGCCGCGACATCCAGTTTCATTTTGCAAACACCGGCTACGCCAGCTTCGACGATTTCCTCGCGACGCTGAACTCTCAGAAGCGCAAGCAGCTGCGCAAGGAACGGTTGCGAGCCGTCGAGGGTCTGCGGATCGCGGAGCTGACAGGTAACGCGATCCGCCCCGAGCACTGGGACGCGATGTGGCTTTTCTATCAGGACACGGGCGCGCGCAAATGGGGGCATCCCTATCTCACGCGCGAAGCGTTCGACCTGATGGGCGAGCGGATGGCCGACCGGATCATCCTGCTCATCGCCTATGACAGCGACGAACGTCCGGTCGCGGGCGCGCTGCATTTCCTCGGCGCCGACACGCTCTTCGGCCGCTATTGGGGATGCCTCACCGAGATTCCCTATCTGCATTTCGAGCTATGCTATTACCGCGCGATCGACATTGCGATCGAACAGGGCCTTGCGCGGGTCGAAGCAGGCGCGCAGGGCGGACACAAGCTGGCGCGCGGCTATGGTCCGGTCGCGACCTGGTCGGCGCATTTCATCGCCGATCCGGGCTTTCGCCGCGCGGTCGCGGACTACCTCGAACAGGAGCGCCGCGCCGAAGAAAGTGAAATGGAATGGCTCGAAGGGCATACGCCCTTCAGGCGGAAGGACTAGGCCGCGAAGCGGCGCGCGGCGGGACGGCGCGCCGTTTCGTCGAGCCATGCGCGCGCCTGACGCTGCGCTTCGGCGATTTCATCGCGCGACATTTCGTCCGACAGGTCGGCGCGGCATTGCTGGCCTTCGACATTGCCGCCGAGCGCGGCAAGATTGAACCATTTATGCGCCTGGATCAGGTCGACATCGACCCCGCCGGTGCCGGTCGAAAAAGCGATACCAAGATCGAAATAGGCATTGGCGTCGCCGCGCGCGGCGTCGAGCAGACGGCTCTCGATCAGATATTGGGCAGACTTCAGACTATTCGCCATGATAACCCCCTTTGCCTCCACCCCACATGAAGACCTCGGAGTCAGATTTGCGATTTATGGTCAACAAAGCGTTAACGGTGATCGCGTTTTTTGTGGATATTGTCCGAATGCCCCAGAAATCAGCCGCTCTCCGGATTGATCAACCGACGGGCAAATTGTCGATCAGCCGCGTCTTTCCGATCCGTGCCGCCGCGAGAAGGCGTGCTGGCTTCCGCAAGGCGTCCAATCTTTCGAGGCTGTCGGCATCGGCGAGCGCGACATAATCGACACTGTCGAAGCCCCCCCCGACGATCGCCGCCTCGGCTCGGGCGAGCGTTTCGGCAACATCGGCACCGCCCGCAATCGCCTTCGCCGCGGTGTTCAGGGCAACGGGAAAGGCGGTCGCCGCCTTGCGCTGCTCTTTCGACAGATAAGCGTTGCGCGACGATAGCGCGAGCCCGTCAGTGTCGCGCGCGATTGGCGCGCCCATGATGTCGATTCCGAAGTCGAGGTCGCGTGCCATGCGCCGGATGATCGCAAGCTGCTGCCAGTCCTTCTCGCCGAAGATCGCGACGTCGGGCCGGACCTGGTTGAACAGTTTGGCGACGACGGTCGCGACGCCGTCGAAATGGCCGGGGCGCGCCGCGCCGCAATAATCGGCACCGAGTTCGGCGACCTCGATATGCGTGCCGTGCCCGCCGGGATACATCGTCGCGACGTCGGGCGCCCAGAGCAGGCTCGTGCCTTCCTCGACGAGCATCGCGGCATCGCGTGCCTCGTCGCGCGGATAGGCGTCGAAATCCTCGTTGGGGCCGAACTGCGTCGGATTGACGAAGATCGACACGACCGCATGGTCGGCGACGCGCCTCGCCATGCGGACGAGCGAGAGGTGGCCGTCGTGCAGCGAACCCATCGTCGGGACCAGCGCGACGCTCTTCCTCCCCTGTTTCAGTGCCGTAACGGCACGGTGCAGCATCGCGGTGTCACGGATGATTTGCACGGTTGGTCGCCCTCCGATATTGGCGCGACTATATCACTTCGCGCGTCGGCCGCCCATGCCGCGCTAACAGGAAAATCGCAACGCTCATGACGAAGCCAGCACCGCACCGCATCATCTTTGCCAATGAAAAGGGCGGGACCGGCAAATCGACCTGTGCGGTGCATTTCGCGGTGGCGCTGGCGACGCAGGGCTGGCGCGTCGCGGGGATCGACCTCGACCCGCGCCAGCGCACCTTCCACCGCTATCTCGAAAATCGCGAACAGACCGCAAAACGCCGCGAGGTCGCATTGCCGACCCCGCGCTTCGAGGTGTTCAACGGATCGACGGTCGAGGAACTCGACGAACAGGTCGAACGGCTTTCCGAAGATGCCGACTATCTGATCGCCGACACGCCGGGACGCGACGATGTCTTCGCGCGCCACCTTGCGACGAGCGCCGATACGCTGGTGACCCCGATCAACGACAGCTTCATCGACTTCGACCTGATCGGGCAGGTCGATCCCGAAACCTTCCAGGTGACGCGCCCCAGCTTCTATTCGGAGCTGATCTGGGACACGCGCAAGGCGCGCGCGAAGAGCGATGGCCGGACGATCGACTGGATCATCCTCAGGAATCGTCTCCAGCATGTCGACGCACATAATATGCGCCGCGTCGGCGAAGCGCTGACCCAGCTGTCGCGCCGCGTCGGCTTCCGCGTCATCCCCGGGCTCGGCGAGCGCGTCATCTATCGCGAGCTTTTCCCGGCTGGCCTCACCCTGCTCGACAAGGCGCATCTCGGCGGCATGGGAATCGGCCACGTCGTCGCGCGGCAGGAACTCCGTGAGGCGATGGGTGGACTGAACCTGCCGGCGCGCGAGCGATTGCATCCGGACGGGGACCTGTTCGCCGCTGCCTAAGGGTCCGTACTCAGTTACAGCGCCTCGACGGCGCGGTAACTGAGTACGGACCCTAGCCCTTCTCTCCCCAAGAGGTTCAAACATGACGCACAATTTCCATTCGACGATGCTTCGCGAATATGACATCCGCGGGGTCGTCGGCGACACGCTGTCCGACGCCGATGCCTATGCCATCGGCCGCAGCTTCGCGACGATGATCCGCCGCGCGGGCGGCAAGTGTGTCGCGGTGGGCTATGACGGCCGCCTCTCGTCGCCGATGCTCGCCGACGCACTGATCGCCGGGGTCAACGCCGCGGGAGTTGATGCCCTCAACGTCGGGCTCGGGCCGACGCCGATGCTCTACTATGCCGCGTCAACCGAGGATGTGGACGGCGGCATACAGATAACCGGCAGCCACAACCCCCCCGACTATAACGGTTTCAAGATGGTGTTTCAGGGGCGCCCCTTCTTCGGTGCCGACATTCAGCGGATCGGCGAAATGGCCGCCGCCGGCGACTGGGATGCGGGCGAAGGCTCGGTGGAGAGCATCGATATCGTCGATGCTTATGTCGACCGGCTCGTCGAGGGCTTCGCGGGCGGCGCCTTTCGCATCGGCTGGGATGCCGGCAACGGCGCCGCGGGCACCGTCATTGAAAAGCTCACCGCGCGCCTTCCGGGCGAGCATCACCTGTTGTTCACCGATATCGATGGCCATTTCCCGAACCACCATCCCGACCCGACCGAGGAAAAGAATCTCGCCGATCTTCGGAAACTCGTCGCCGAGAAGAGCCTCGATTTCGGCGTCGCTTTCGATGGAGACGGCGACCGCATCGGCGCGATCGACGGCGAGGGCCGTGTGATCTGGGGCGACCAGCTCCTCCAGATCTATGCCGCCGCAGTGCTCAGGGACCTGCCCGGCGCGACCGTCATCGCCGATGTGAAGGCGAGCCAGGCGCTGTTCGATCGTGTCGCCGAACTCGGCGGCCAGCCGCTGATGTGGAAGACCGGCCACAGCCTGATCAAGGCGAAGATGAAGGAAACCGCGAGCCCGCTGGCCGGCGAGATGAGTGGGCATATCTTCTTCGCCGATCGCTACTATGGCTATGACGACGCGCCTTATGCCGCGGTGCGGCTGATCGAGGCGGCGACGAAGCTGGGGCAGAGCGTTACCGTGCTGCGCGGCAGCATGGCACCGATGGTCAACACCCCCGAAATGCGCTTCCGGGTCGACGAGAGCCGCAAGTTCGCCATTGTGGACGAGGTTCTGGACCGGCTCGCCGAATCGGGCGCGCAAGTCGACCGCACCGACGGCGCGCGTGTGCTCACCGACGACGGCTGGTGGCTGCTCCGTGCCTCGAACACGCAGGACGTTCTCGTCGCGCGCGCCGAGGCAAAGGACGAGGCGGCGCTGGCGCGGCTGCTCGCGGCGATCGACGAGCAGCTCGCGCTGTCGGGGATCGTGCGGGGACAGCAGGCGGCGCATTAGACGCCGCCGCTCGCGCCGATTTCATTGCCCTGCAAAAATCTTGCCAGATTGACGTTCGCCGCGTCGCTGGGGTAACGCCGCCCGGAGGCTAGAAACGGAACCGACCGACCTATGACCGACGACGAATCCACTGCGGGCACGCTGACCGAGGGCGATCATGGCGTCACCGAGCACAAGGCGCATGTGCGCGAGGACGCGGCGGCGGGCAACGGCCTCGCGGTCATCTCGATCGCCAAAAGCTATGACAAGCGCGTAGTGCTGTCGGATGTCTCGCTGTCGGTCGGCAAGGGTGAGGTCGTCGGCCTGCTCGGCCCGAACGGCGCTGGCAAGACGACCTGCTTCTATTCGATCATGGGGCTGGTGAAGCCCGACGCAGGGCGCATCATGCTCGACGGTGCCGATATCACCGCGCTGCCGATGTACCGCCGCGCGATCCTCGGCCTCGGTTACCTGCCGCAGGAAACCTCGATCTTTCGCGGGATGACCGTCGAGCAGAATATCGGCGCGGTGCTCGAGCTCAGCGAGCCCGACAAGATCGCGCGCGAGCGGCGCATGGAAGAACTGCTCGACGAATTCGGCCTCACGCGCCTCCGCGATTCGGCGGCGATGGCGCTGTCGGGCGGCGAACGGCGCCGCGCCGAAATCGCGCGCGCGCTGGCTGCGAACCCCTCGATCATGCTGCTCGACGAACCCTTCGCGGGCATCGATCCGCTGTCGATCAGCGACATCCGTGACCTTGTCGCGGACCTCAAGACGCGCGGGATCGGCGTGCTGATCACCGACCATAATGTGCGCGAGACGCTCGACCTCGTCGACCGCGCCTGCATCATCTACGACGGCAAGGTGCTGCTTGCCGGCTCGCCGGCCGAACTCGTCGCCGACCCCGAGGTGCGCCGCCTCTATCTCGGCGAGGGTTTCTCCCTGTGATGTGGTGATCCACTGATGGCGTTGGGTCCGCGCCTCGATCTCCGCCAGTCGCAATCGCTGGTGATGACGCCGCAGCTGCAGCAAGCGATCAAGCTGCTGGCGCTGTCGAACCTCGAACTCGAAGCCTATCTGGCCGAAGCGCTCGAGGGCAATCCGCTGCTCGATACGGCGTCGGCGGACAGCGACGGCAGCGCGGGTGATCCCGATTTCGCGCCCGGCGCCGATGCGCCGACGACCGAAGCCGCGTCGCTCGACGCCGACCAAGCGCTTGCCGCGGACGGCGGCAGCGCGAACGACCTCGATGTCGACCTGGCCGCCGACAGCTTCCATCATGACAGCGCGAGCGACAATGTCGGCCTGTCGGGACCCGGCGAGGATATCGATTTCGACAGCTTCGCCGAGCATGAGGGCACGCTCCACGACCATCTGCTCGCGCAGGTCGGCGAGCGGTTCAGCGGCATCGAGGCGATCGTCGCGGGGCAGCTCGTCGCGCTGATCGACGAGGCGGGATATCTGCGCGCCGACCTTGCCGAACTCGCCGCTCAACTCGGCGTCCCGCTTGCGCTGCTCGAAGAGGTGCTGGCGGGCATCCAATGCTTCGATCCGTCGGGGGTCGGCGGACGCGACCTTGCCGAATGTATTGCGATCCAGGCGCGCGAGGCCGACCGCTACGACCCCGCGATGGCGACGATGATCGCGCATCTCGACCTCGTCGCGAAGGGTGCTTTCCCGCAATTGAAGCGCATTTGCGGGGTCGACGACGAGGATCTCGCCGACATGATTCGCGAACTGCGAGGCTATGATCCCCGGCCGGGGCTGAAATATGGCGGCGAGGGCGCGCCGGCGGTCGTCCCTGACCTTTATATCCGCCAGACCGCAAAGGGCTGGGCGGTCGAGATCAACAACGGCACGCTGCCCCGACTGCTCGTCAACCGCCGCTACTATACCGAGCTGGCGCAGGGCGCGGCGGCGAAGAGCAAGGCGTGGCTGTCGGAGCAACTCGCCGGTGCGAACTGGCTCGTCCGTGCGCTCGATCAGCGCCAGCGCACGATCGTCAAGGTCGCGAGCGAGATCGTGAAGCAGCAGGAGGGCTTTTTCCTCAACGGCGTCGCGCATATGCGCCCGCTGACGCTGCGACAGGTCGCCGAGGCAATCGGCATGCACGAATCGACCGTCAGCCGCGTCACCAGCAACAAGTATCTCAGCTGCGCGCGCGGGCTGTTCGAGCTCAAATATTTCTTCTCGTCGGGGATTTCGGCCGTCGAGGGTGATGGTGCGGTGTCGGCCGAGGCGGTCAAGAGCCGGATCAAGGCGATGATCGAAGCCGAGGATGCGAAAGCGATCCTGTCCGACGAAACCATCGCGCAGAAGCTGTCGGCCGAGGGACACGACATCGCGCGGCGCACCGTCGTCAAATATCGCGAGGCGATGGGCTATGGTTCTTCGGTGCAAAGGCGGCGGCAAAAGGCGTTGGCGGGGTAGATATTGATTCGCGCGGAGCGCAGAGACCGCAGAGGATGAAGAAGGCGGCAGAGCCGCCAATCTCTCGTCTCCGCGTCTCCGCGTGAACCTTTTAATGGCGGGAGCGCCGGGAACGGTTGACTTTTTTCCCGCTTCCCCATAGTTGCGCCGCTTCGCGTAGCAACGCCAAGATTTACGGACAGAGATCATGAAGATTCGCAACAGCCTGAAGTCGCTGAAGGACCGCCACCGGGATAACCGCGTTATCCGCCGCCGTGGCCGCACCTATGTGATCAACAAGACCAACCGCCGCTTCAAGGCGCGCCAGGGCTGATGGCCCTGCCGGGGCGTTTCCCGCCCCGCGCGCATAGCCAAGTTAGCGTGACGCCGTCGGATGCTTCCGGCGGCGCTTTCGCGTGTCCGGAGCAGCCATGATTCGCCAGAGCGTGATCTTCGACGTCGGCCGCGTCCTCTTCGACTGGGACCTGCGCTATCTGTTCGCCAAGCTGATCGACGACACGGACGAACTCGAATGGTTCGTGATCAACGTCGTCACGCCCGGGTGGCATTTCCAGCACGACGCCGGCCGCCCGCTCGCCGAGATGGTCCCCGAGCGGAAAGCCGCGTTCCCCGATCATGCGCCGCTGATCGACGCCTATGCGACGCGCTTCAACGAGACGATCCCCGGCCCGATGCCGGGCAGCCTCGAACTCGTCGAACGCCTCGACGCCGCGGGTGTGCCCTTGTTCGCGATCACCAATTTCGGCCATGAATTCTGGGAGGCCTTCCGCCCGACCCAGCCGGTCTTCGACCGATTCCGCGATATCATCGTCTCGGGCACCGAGAGACTGATGAAGCCCGATCCGGCGATCTACGCGCTCGCGATCGAGCGATTCGGCATCGACCCCGCGGGTGCGATCTTCATCGACGACAATGCCGCCAATGTCGCAGGCGCCGAATCGGCCGGGATTGCGGGGCACCAGTTCGTGGATGCGCCTAGGCTGGAGGCCGAACTGACCGCGCGCGGATATTTGTCAGCTTGATGAGCAGGGCGGACCGCCTCGAACGTCTCGACACACGTCGAGTCGAGCTTGAAGCCGAATATGAGCAAGTGCTGCTCGAGGCCCTTGCGCAAGGTTGCTGCTGGTTCGTGGGGCTTGTTCGATCACAATCAAGATCGCGCGACCCGCGCCAAATGGAAACCCATCGTCACAGATTTGTGCGACCGGGGCGAAGAAATTGACCAGATGCGCTATCAGCTGGGCTTGCAGCCGTTCGCATTGCACGAGGAGTTCGAGGCATCGCGCGGCCCCGTCTCGACAAACGCTCCTGGCGAACCGAAACAGGCAAAGGCGTGGCTGGAGCGATTGGGCAAGGAACTTTAGCCCAATCGTTTAGGCCGGTGCCTTACTTCTCCACCCCGAGCTGCGTCAGCACGAAGGCAAATTCCTCGGCATCCTCGCGCAGCGCGCCCCAGCGGCCCGACTTGCCGGCATGGCCCGCGCCCATGTTGGTACGGAGCAGCAAAGTCGCGTCGTTGGTGCGCGTCGCGCGCAGCTTCGCGACCCATTTCGCGGGCTCCCAATAGGTCACGCGCGGATCGTTGAGTCCTGCCGACACCAGCATCGGCGGATAGGCCTTTGCGGTCACATTGTCGTAGGGGCTGTAGCTCAGCATATAGTCGAACGCCGCCTTGTCGGTGATCGGGTTGCCCCATTCGGGCCATTCGCCGGGGGTCAGCGGCAGCGTCTCGTCGACCATCGTGTTGATGACATCGACGAAAGGCACGCCCGCGAGCACCGCGCCCCACAGCTCGGGCGCCTGGTTATAGACCGCGCCCATCACCTGCCCGCCGGCCGAGCGGCCCTCGATCGAAATCTTGCCCGCGCTGGTATATTTGGCGGCGATCAGGCCTTTGGCGACGTCGATGAAGTCGTTGAATGTGTTCTTGCGCTCGGTCGTCTTGCCCGCGAGATACCATGCGCGGCCGAGGTCGTCGCCGCCGCGGACATGCGCGATCGCATAGATCATCCCGCGATCGACGAGGCTGAGCCGCGTCGTCGAGAAACCCGGCGGGACGCGGTAGCCGTACGAGCCATAGACATAGAGATGCATCGGCGCGCTGCCGTCGCGCGGCGTGCCCTTCTTGTAGACGAGCGATACCGGCACCGGCGTGCCGTCGCGCGACGGCATGTGAACCAGTTCGGTTACATAGTCATCATGATTATAACCGGAAGGGATTTCCTGCACCTTCAGCGTCTCGAGCTTGCGGCTCGCGAGGTCGTAATCGAACACCGTGTCGGGGGTGACCATCGATTCATAATCGAGGCGCAGCTTGTCCTGATGATATTCGGGATTGTCGCCGAGCCCGGCGACATAGGTCGCCTCGGGGAACTTGACGCGGCCCGGGGTCAGCGGCGCGTCATATCGGCGGATATCGACCTGATCGACGCCCTTTTCGCGCGATTCGAGCACGAAATAGTCGCGGAAGACCGAGAGCCCGGTGAGGTAATTGTCGTCCGACCCGGGAATCAGCGTCTTCCACGTCCCGGGCGCCTTGATGTCGGCGGTCGCGACGCGGAAATTGGGATGCTCGTCGTTGGTATGGATGTAGAGCGTCCCCTCGCGCTCGTCGACGCTGTATTCGCGCCCCTTCTTGCGCGCCGACACGAGCTGCATCTTCGCCTCGGGATTGTCGGCGGGGAGCAGATAGACCTCGCTCGTCTCGTTATCGCCCGTTGCGATCACGATATAATTGTCGGCCGCGGTCTTGCCGATCCCGACGCCGAAGCCGATGTCGGGTTCCTTGTAGAGCAATTTGTCTTGCGTGACCGGCGTGCCGAGCCTGTGCAGCCGGACATTGTCGGTGCGCCAGTTCTCGTTCGCGAGACCATAGAGGATCGCGTCATTGCCCGAGGTCCAGACGAGCGACGACAGCGTGCCGGGGATCGTATCGGGGAGCAGTTCGCCCGTTTCGAGATTGCGGATGCGCGCCTCGAACCGCTCCGAGCCATTGTCGTCGAACGAATAGGCCATCAGCTTGCCGTCCGGGCTCACCGACACCTCGGCGAGCCGGAAATAATCCTTGCCCGCGGCCATTGCGACCTCGTCGAGGATCAGCTGCGTATCGCCGGAGCCTGACGCCGGCTTGCGGTACCATTTCTTGTACTCGGCGCCCTCCTCATATTCGACCCAGTATACCCAGTCGCCATCCCTCTGCGGCACGCTCGAATCGGCTTCCTTGATCCGGCCCTTCATCTCCTGGAACAGGGTTTCGACGAGCGCGGCATGCGGCTTCATCGCGGCGTCGAAATATGCGTTTTCGGCCTTCACATAGTCGAGCACATCCTTGTCATCGATCACCGGATAGCTCTCGTCCTTCAGCCAGTGATACGGGTCGGACAGCGTCTTGCCGTGCAGCGTCGTCTCGTGCGGGCGCTTTTCCGCGACGGGGGCGGCGGGCAGGGCAGGGGTCGGGCTGGTCAATGCGGCGTCTTTCTCTTTGGCGAAAACTGCGGGGGCGAACAGGGCAGGCGACGCGACAAGCGGGGTGGCAATTGCCGCCAGAAACATCCAAATAGCGCGCATCATAAAATCCCCCGCGGTGTCGCCCCGATGGGCGGGATCGTTCGATGTAGGAACAAGGAATAGAGCATGTCCAGCCCCGTCCATGCAGAACGCCTCGCCCGCGTCCGCGCCGAACTCGCCGCGCGCGGCCTCGACGGCTTCGTGGTGCCGATCAGCGACGAGCATATGAGCGAATATGTCGGCGATTATGCGCAGCGTATGGCGTGGCTGACCGGCTTCGGCGGCTCGGCCGGAACCGCGGCGGTGCTGCCCGAAAAGGCCGCGGTGTTCGTCGACGGGCGCTACACGGTGCAGGTGCGCGACCAGGTCGACGGGACGCTCTTCGACTATGTCGGCGTGCCGCAGTCGAGCGTCGCCGAATGGCTCGGCGCGAACGTCAGCGCGGGGCAGAAGGTCGGCTACGATCCGTGGCTCCACGGCATCGACTGGGCGCGCGGCCTCGAAAAGGCGCTCGCCGCGAAGGGCGCGAGCCTCGTCGCGGTCGACGCGAATCCGATCGATGCGGCGTGGGACGACCAGCCCGCGCGGAGCGACGCCGTGGTGACCGTTCACGACGCGGCGCTTGCGGGTCAGGGCGCGGTCGAGAAGCGCGATATCATCGCCGACTGGCTGAAGGCAAAGGGGCTCGACACGACCGTGATGACCGCGCTCGATTCGATCGCGTGGACCTTCAATATCCGCGGTACCGACGTCACCCACACCCCGGTCGGGCTCGCTTTCGCCCTGCTCCACGCCGATGCCACCGCCGACCTGTTCATCGCCCCCGAAAAGATGACCGACGCGGTGCGCGCGCATCTCGGCAACAGCGTCCGCGTCCACGATCGCGATGCGTTCGAGGCGGCGCTCGCGGAACTTTCGGGCAAGAAGGTCGCGGTCGATCCCGACCGCGCGGTCGCGGCGATCTTTACCGCGCTCGAAGCGGCGGGGGCACAGGTCGCGCGGTATCGCGACCCGGCGGTGCTGCCCAAAGCGATCAAGAACGACACCGAGCTCGACGGCACGCGCGCCGCGCATGTCCGCGACGGCGTCGCGGTATCGCGCTTCCTCAAATGGATGGAAGAGGTCGCGCCGCAGGGCGGGCTCGACGAACTCGGCGCCGCGGCGAAGCTGCGCGCGTTCCGCGACGAGAGCGGCGCGCTCAGGGATCTGTCGTTCGACACCATCTCGGCGACTGGCCCGAACGGCGCGCTGCCGCATTACAAGGTCGACGAGACCACCAATCGCGCGGTCGAGACGGGCACGCTCTATCTCGTCGATTCGGGCGGGCAGTACGCCGACGGCACAACCGACATCACGCGCACGATCGCGATCGGCGTGCCGACCGCCGAGATGCGCCGACGCTTCACGCAGGTGCTCAAGGGTCATATCGCGCTCGCGGTCGCGCGCTTCCCCAAGGGGACACGCGGCAGCCAGCTCGACATTCTCGCGCGCCAGTATCTCTGGGCCGACGGGGTCGATTATGCGCACGGCACCGGCCATGGCGTCGGCACCTATCTTGCGGTCCACGAGGGGCCGCAGCGCATCGCCAAGCCATCGGGCGGGCAGGCGGGGACCGAGGAGCCGTTGCACGCCGGCATGATCCTCTCGAACGAGCCCGGCTATTACAAGGCGGGCCACTTCGGCATCCGTATCGAAAATCTTGTCGTCGTGACGCCGCAGAGCATCGCGGGCGCCGAAGAGGATATGCTCGGGTTCGAGACGATCACCTTCGCGCCGATCGCGCAGAACCTCGTCGACGTATCGCTGCTCTCGCCCGCCGAAGCCGACTGGCTCGACGCCTACCACGCGGCGGTGCTGGCAAAGCTTGGCGCGGGAATGGAGGGCGAGGAGCGCACATGGCTCGAAGCCGCGTGCGCGCCGCTCGACCGCACCCCCGCCGCGCTCGCCGCCTGAGGCTTCGCATGACCGGCCATCGCAGCGACGTGCCGCTCGCCGATTTTCGTGTCCAGGAGCGCGTGCGCGTGCGCTTCAACGAGATTGACGGGCAGAATATCGTCTTCAACGCCAATTATCTGGTCTACGCCGACATTGGCGTGACCGAATATTTCCGCGCGCTCGGCGAGGGGCAGCCTGGACCATATTTTAACCAATATGGTACAGATATTCGCGAGACGCGATGCGAGATCGACTATCATGTGCCCGCGCGGCTCGATGAACTGATCACGATCGCGGCCCGAATCAGCCACTTCGGCCGGACGAGTTTCACACTGCACTGCGGTATTTTCCGTGAAAACGAACGGCTTACCGATATCGAGATCAGCTATGCCCATCTCGATACCGACAGCGGGCAACCGACGCCGCTGCCGGGAAGCTTCATCGCGGAAGTGCGGCGTTTCGAAACGCGGACGCCTGTGCAGGATTGAGTCGCACGAGCCGTATCGACCCTCTCAACCAAAAAAGTCGAAAAAAAAGGGCCACCCGAAGGTGGCCCGTGAAAGTTTTGGGAGAGGATGCCTAAAAGGCAAGTGTGATATTGCAGTGCACAATGAATGTTGCAACTGCGAAAAGAGCATCCGCTATTGCATTTTTTGCAATCAAAAACGTTCCCAAAGATCATTTGGTGCAATCCACTGTCGTTCGCAGCCCCTCGCAAAATGCCGCGACATCGCCTAAATTGGCACGATGAGGATGTTTCAAAAACCCGACATCGGCGGCGGGGTGTCCGACTTCTGGGCCTATATCCGCGAACCCAAGCCCCATCGCTGGGCGATCTGGGGCCTCGCGCTGGCGCTGACCTGGCTCGTTTTCCACGGCGTCGAGCAATATCTGATCCCGTACGAGAAGCCGAAGGCGCAGATCATCTATTTCGAGAACTGGACCGCGAACCGCAGCGCCGACGAGATTCGCGCCGACTGGGTCGCGCGCGCCAAGGAAACGACTTTGCATAATGCGAAGAAGCGCGCCGAGTATCAACGCTTTGCCGACAGCCTCGGCATCGAATATGATTCGAGCGAAGCCGACAAGGTGACGCGCGAAACGCTGGGCGAGGAAGCGGCAGCGGCGGCGAAGAAAAAGCCCGAGCCGGTGCAGACGCGCTCGACGCTCGCCGAGCGCGCGGCGCGCGGCGCACAGCCCAAAGCCGACTGACCCGATGCGGCGACCGCCGACCGATGCCGACTGGATGGCGGCCGCCATCACCCTGTCGCGGCGCGGGCGGCCGGCATCGGCGCCCAATCCCAATGTCGGCTGCCTGATCGTCAGGGACGGCAAGCTCGTCGCACGTGGCTGGACCCGGCCCGGCGGCCGCCCGCATGCCGAGGCGATCGCACTGAATGCGGCGGGCGAAGCCGCGCGCGGTGCGACCGTCTACGTCACGCTCGAACCCTGCGCGCACGTCAGCCCGCGCGGCCCCGCATGCAGCGATTCGCTGATCACCGCGGGTGTTGCCCGCGTCGTGATCGCGGCGCAGGATCCCGACCCGCGCACCGACGGCGAGGGGATCGCACGGCTGCAGGCGGCGGGGATCGAAGTCGTGTTCAACCTGGCACCCGCCGAGGCGCGCGCCGCGATGGCGCCGTGGTGGACGCGCCATACCGGGGACCGGCCGTTCGTCACGCTCAAGCTCGCCACCTCGCTCGACGGCTGCATCGCGCGCGCCGACGGGGCGAGTCGCTGGATCACCGGCGAACGCGCGCGCGCGCACGGCCATCTCGAACGCGCGCAACATCAGGCGATCCTCGTCGGTCGCGGAACATATGAAGCCGACAGGCCGAAGCTCGACGTGCGCTTGCCGGGGCTCGAGGATCGCAGCCCGCAGAAGCTGCTGCTGACGACCGGCGCCGCACCCGCGGGCTGGACCGCGGTCGCATCGCCAGAATCCGTCGACGATGTCGATTCGCTGCTCGTCGAAGGCGGCGCGGGGGCGGCCTCGGCCTTTCTCGCCGCCGACCGCGTCGACCGGCTTTTGCTCTATCGCGCGCCGATCCTCATTGGCGGCGGGAAAGCTGCGCTCGGCGATATCGGCCTCGCCGATCTCGCCGACGCACACGGCCGCTGGCGCCTTGCCGACAGCCGCCTGCTTGGCAGCGACCGGCTCGACGTCTACGAGCGCATCAGGACAATCTGAGGACCCTTATGTTCACCGGCATCATCACCGACATCGGCACCATCCGCAGCCGCGAGGACCGCGGCGACACGCGGCTCGTCATCGGCACCGCTTATGACACCGCGACGATCGACCTCGGCGCATCGATCGCCTGTTCGGGTGCGTGCCTGACCGTCGTCGACAAGGGCGTCGATGAAGGCAGCAACGGTCCGGGCGGCTGGTTCGCGATCGATGCGAGCGCCGAGACGCTCGCCCGTACCGCGCCCGGAATGTGGGACGCGGGGCGCCGTCTTAACCTCGAGCGCGCGTTGAAGATCGGCGACGAACTCGGGGGGCATATCGTCACCGGCCATGTCGATGACATCGGCCGCATCGTGTCGGTCGAGCCCGTCGGCGACAGCATCACGGTCACCATTGCGGCGCCGGCCTCGCTTGCGCCGCATATCGCGCCCAAGGGCTCGATCACCGTCGACGGCGTGTCGCTGACGGTCAACGAGGTCGTCGACCAGCCGGATGGCGAGGCGCATTTCACGCTCAACATCATCCCGCACACGCAGGAGATGACGACGCTCGACGAAGCGGCCGCCGGGCGCCCCGTCAATCTCGAGATCGATATTCTCGCACGCTATCTCGCACGAATGCAGGCGCGGGGGTAACCTGCCCCTGCCCGCGGGGGAGGAGGAGGACGACCGGTTGACCACAACGCTGAAAGGCTCCTGCCTGTGCGGCGGCGTCCGCTTCGCGATCGACGGAAAAATCGGGCCCGCCGGGCAATGCCATTGTTCGAAATGCCGCAAGGTCTCGGGCACCGACGGCAACGCGGTCTTTTACGCCTCGACCACCCGGTTTCGCTGGCTGGCGGGGGAGGATCTGATCGGGTGCTTCGCTGTGCCCGATGGCGGCGGCTGGGCGACGCATTTCTGCCGCCGGTGCGGCAGCCCGGTGCCGCAGCGTGCCGACGACGGCAAGTTCTTCTTTGTCCCGGCGGGACTGCTCGACGATGATCCGGGGTTCCGCGGCTATGCGGCGCATATCTTCGTCGGCTCGAAGGCGCCGTGGGTGTGCATCGCCGATACGGCGCCGCAATATGAAGCGGGTTTCGATTCGGCGCGGATCGATCCCGCCTAGCTCTCGCCCCATCCGGCGGCGAGTTCGGGGTCGGCGGCGATCATCGACCGTCGCATCGCGATCCGCCCGATCCGCAGCAGTTCGGCCTTGCGCCGCGCGGGCGCGAGGTTGCAGCTCGCCGCCTCGCGCACCACGGCTGCGCCGTAACGGTCGGCAATAATCAGCCCCGAGGTATCGGGGCGATAGCCCTCGGTTTCGAGGATCGCGGGATCGAGCCCAGCTGCGAGCGCCCAGTAGAAGCGGTCGCACCAGTCGCAATAGTCGGGCCATTTGCCGTCGCCGTGCAGGTCGGCGCGGCTGACCTTGATCTCGACGATCGTGATCCGGCCTCTGGCATCGATCGCGGTGAGATCGGTGCGCCGCCCGTTGGGCAAGGTAACCTCGGGGATCGCGACGAGCCCCTGCTGCGCGAACAGGCGGCACACGCCGCGCGCGACGTCCGCGGCGGTCAGCAGGTCGCGCATCGCTCAGCCAGCCCTCAGAACGGGACGTCGTCGTCCAGATCGTCGTCGAAGGGCGGGCGTCCGCCGCCCGAGCTGCCGCCGCCGCCCTGGTTCCAGCCGCCGCCCGAGCTGCCGCCCCCGGAGCTGCCACCGCCCTGATCCCATCCGCCCGACGAGCCGCCGCCTGACGAACCGCCGCCCTGCGCCCAGCTGTCGCCGCCGCGCGAACCGCCGCCGCCCGGCGCGCCGTCGAGCATGGTCAGCGTGCCGCCCATGCCGGCGATCACGATCTCGGTCGTATATTTGTCGTTGCCGTCGCGATCCTGCCATTTGCGGGTGCGCAGCGAACCCTCGATATAAACCTTCGAGCCCTTTTTCAGATAGCGTTCGACGACGCCGATCAGCCCTTCGCCGTTGATCACGACCTGGTGCCACTCGGTGCGCTCCTTGCGCTCGCCGGTCATCCGGTCCTTCCACTGCTCGGACGTCGCGATGCGGAGATTCGCGACCTTGCCGCCGTTCTGGAACGACTTGATTTCGGGGTCGGCGCCGAGATTGCCGATCAAAATTACCTTGTTGACGCTGCCAGCCATTGCCGCTCCGCTCCGCTAGAAAATGTGGAGGATCAGCCTAGTCCGAAGGCAACGGCTGTCCAGTAAGTGATTCCAGCAGCGGCATAGGCGAGCAGGAACAAATAGCCAACCATGAAGAGTGGCCATTTCCATCCGTTTGTCTCGCGCCGGGTGATTGCGATCGTCGAAATGCACTGCGGCGCGAAGACGAACCAAGCGAGGAAGGCGAGCGCAGTGGCGATGCTCCACTTGCCTTGCAGCCGTTCGCCGAGCGACTGCGCCATGGCCTCTTCGTCGTCGCCGGCATCGATCGCATTCGCGGTCGCCATCGCCGACACCGCGACCTCGCGCGCCGCCATCGCGGGGATCAGCGCGAGCGCGATGTCGTGGTTGAAACCGATGGGCTTGACGATCACCTCGAGCCCGCTCGCGATGCGGCCGGCAACGCTATATTCGACCTGGCTTTCGCCTTCGGGCGCCTGCGGAAAGGTCAGCAACAGCCACAGCACGACGGTGGTCATCGCGATGATCGTGCCCGCGCGGCGAAGGAATATCCACGCACGCTGCCACAGGCCGAGCGCGATGTCGCGCCACCGCGGCATCTGGTAACGCGGCATTTCCATCATGAAGCCGGCCGCGCTGCCCTTCGCCACAGTACGGCGCAGGACATAGGCGACGACCAGCGCGCCGACGATGCCGGCGAGATAGAGGCCGAACAGCACAAGACCCTGCAGTCCGACGGGCGTGCCGCCGACCGTGCGATTCGGGATGAAGGCGGCGATGATCAGCGCATAGACGGGCAGCCGCGCCGAACAGGTCATCAGCGGCGCGATCAGGATCGTCGTCAGCCGGTCCTTCTCGTCGGGGATCGCGCGCGTCGCCATGATCCCCGGCACCGCGCAGGCGAAGCTGGAGAGGAGCGGGATGAAGCCGCGCCCCGACAATCCGACCTTGCCCATCAACCCGTCCATCAGGAAGGCGGCGCGCGTCATGTAGCCCGACGCCTCGAGCAGCAGGATGAAGAGGAAGAGGATCAGGATCTGCGGGAGGAAGACGACGACCGCGCCGACCCCCGCGAGCAGGCCTTCGACGACCAGCCCGCGCAGGAAATTGTCGGGGAAGGTCGCAACCACCCATTGCTGCAGCACGCCGATCCCGCCCTCGAGAAAATCGGCGGGCGCCTCGGCGGCGGCATAGACCGCCTGGAACATGACGAACATCAGTGCAAGCAGGATGGCCATGCCGGCGACCGGATGCAGCACGACATTGTCGACGCGCTGTGTCCAGCGGCGTACCGGCGTCTCGCTGAGGATCGCCGCGCGTGCGATGCCGCGGGCACGCCGATGGAGCGAGGCGTCATTGGCCCCGGCCGGAGTGGCGACGTCCCCGGCGGCGGGCGAGCGGATCGCGCCGTCGACCGCGGCGAGCAGGTCGGCGAGCCCGCGCTTGCGCACCGCGACCGTGGGCACGACCGGCACGCCGAGTTCGCGCGACAGCCGTTCGGCGTCGAGCGTCAGCCCGTCGCGCTCGGCAAGATCGACCATGTTGAGCGCGACGACGGTCGGCAGGTTCAGCGCGATCAATTCGAGCGCGAAGCAGAGATGGTTGTCGAGGTTGGCGGCGTCGAGCACGACGATCAGCGCGTCGGGCCGCTTTTCGCCGTCCTGCCGGCCGAGCACGACGTCGCGCGTCACCGCCTCGTCGAGGCTGGCGGGGGTCAGGCTGTAGGTGCCGGGCAGGTCGATCAGCGACATCGGTCGGCCGTCGGCAAAGCTCGCATGCCCTGCTTTCCGCTCGACGGTGACGCCCGGGTAGTTGGCGATCTTCTGTCTCGCGCCGGTCAGCGCGTTGAACAGGCTCGACTTGCCGGCATTGGGATTGCCGACGAGCGCGATCGAGGGAATCGCGCCGGTCATGCCGCGGGCTCCACTTCGATCGCCGCAGCCTGCCGGGCGCGGATGATCACCTTCATGCGCCCGACGGTGAGCGCGAGCGGATCGCGCGAGAAAATGCTGCCGCGGTGCAGCGGGGTGACCTCGCATCCTTCCATCAGGCCGAATTCGCGGAGGCGTCGTCCCTCATGATCGGACATGGCATTCCAGTCGATCCGGGCGATCCGCACCGCCACGCCGAGCGGCGACTTGTCGAGCAAAGCTGTCATTTGCGAGCGATTATCAATAACAGCAGGCGAGCGCCAGCCCCGCCTTGCATTTAATGATCACCGGCCGGGGTAACGCAGCCGTCCCACGAAGCGCGCGAGGCTGGGGCGCTCGCCGCCGCGCGCGGCGCGGCGGTGCTTCCAGCTCTCGAACCGCATCACCTGATCGATCCGGCGCGCGAGGAAGGCGCGGGTTTCGGCGAAGCCTTCGCTTTCGTCGTTCAGGAACACCGCCATCGCCGAGCCATAGACGGCACCGAGGATCGCGCGCTTGCTGTAGTGATTATAATCGGTCGCGGTATCGCCCGCGAGGCGCCACATATGGTCGGCGGCGCGCCAGCCGAGCTTCGCGGCATGCGGCGCATTGGTCGGCAGCGCGAGCAGCGCCAGCGCGCGCCGCAGCGATTCGCGGTTTGCGGCGAGCAGGTCGATCCGCGTCTCGACGAGCGTGGTGATCCGTTCGCGAATCTTCAGCATAGCGAGCTTTTCGGCCGGCCAGCGCTGTTCCATTTGCGCGTCGATATCGGCGAACCAGGCGTCGACCATGTCGCGACTGCCGCCGGGAAAGGCGAGGCGCGCGACGTCGGGATCGACGCCGGTGCGCGCGGCGGCATCGGCGAGCGCGGTGCCGCCGAAACCGTCGAACGCCGCCGAGGCCGCGATCAGCGGCGCGAGTGCGGCGCGAATTTCGTCGAGGGTCGGGTCGGCGGGAAGGATCGAGGCCATAAGCGTCAGATAGGCCGCGCCGCGCGGTTCGGCAACCGGATCAGCACCAGCGCGGCGCCGACCATCATCCCGCCGAAAATGTCGATGGCGGAGAGCGTCTCGCCGAACCCGATCCAGCCGGTCAGCGCCGCGAACGCCGGCTGGACGAGGAGGGTCAGCCCGATCACCAGCGGCGAGAAGCGCGGCAGCGACCAGATTATCAGCCCCTGGCCGACGACCTGGCTCAGCAGCGCCAGCAGGATCAGCGGCGTCCAGTTCTGCGGCATTACCGCCTCGCCGAGCGCAAGCGCGGTGCCGAGCAGGATCGGCACGCACACCGCCGAGGCGATCGCGAGCGCGGTCCACGGCGCGAGTTCGCCGCGCACGCGCTGCATCAGGATGACATAGCCCGTGTAGAGCACCCCCGCGAGCAGGCTCAGAAGATCGCCGACGAGATAGTCGGGCGACAGTTCATAACTCTGCCCCATGAGCAGCGCCGATCCGGCGAAGGCGAGCAGGATCGCAAGCGCCTGTCCGCCGCGCGGGAGCGTCCGGGTCTGGAAAATCGTCCAGAGGGCGAGCAGCAGGCTCGCGCAATTGCCGAACAGGGTCGCGTTGGCGACCTTGGTCTGGAGGATGCCGAGGTGTCACGCGACGAGATCGAGCGCGAAGAAAATGCCCGCCGCCGCGGCGACCAGCAGCGCGGGGCGTGGCGGCATCCGTCCGCCGGTCTCGCGCCATGCAAAGAGCAGCAGCAGCGGCAGCGCGAGCGTCATCCGCCAGAAGGCCGACGCGGTGGGCCCGGTATCGGCCATCCGGACGAGCATCGCGCCGAGCGACAGCGCGATGTTGCCGCCGAGCAGGGCGGCGAAGGCCCATCGGCGGCCGTGTCCGCCGGCCACGGGCATCGCGCCGGCGCTGTCCTTCTTCGCTGTCATTTAGATTTTCTTTTGCTACTCACCATTGTGCCGATGCCGCGTCGTCCATAGCTTCGCGGGCCATAGCGGCGGCCGCAGGGGTCGCCCATGAAAAAGTGAAACGTGGAGGAACCATGGCCGTATCGCTGTTCGATCCGATCAAGCTGGGCGCCATCGAGGCGTCGAACCGCATCATCATGGCGCCGCTGACGCGCGGCCGGGCGGGGCCGGGCTTCGTGCCCAACGAGCTCGCGCTCGAATATTATCGACAGCGCGCCTCGGCGGGGCTGATCATTTCCGAAGCGACGGGCATCTCGCAGGAAGGGCTCGGCTGGCCGAGTGCACCGGGCCTGTGGACCGATGCGCAGGTCGAAGGCTGGAAGCCGGTGACCGACGCGGTGCATCAGGCCGGCGGGCGCATCGTTGCGCAGCTCTGGCACATGGGCCGCGTCGTCCATTCGGTGTTCAACGACGGCAAGCCGCCCGTTTCGGCGTCGGCGACGCAGGCACCCGGCAAGGCGCACACCCATGTCGGCCGCCTCGAATATGAAGTCGCGCGCCCGCTCGCGCTCGGCGAAATCCCGCGCGTGATCGCCGATTATGTCAAGGCGGCCGAAAATGCGAAGCGTGCCGGCTTCGACGGCGTGCAGCTGCACGGCGCGAACGGTTATCTGATCGATCAGTTCCTGCGCGACGGGTCGAACCTGCGCGACGACGACTATGGCGGCCCGGTCGAAAACCGCATCCGTCTGCTGCGCGAAGTGACCGAGGCGCTGATCGGCGTGTGGGGCAAGGATCGCGTCGGCGTGCGCCTGTCGCCCAATGGCGATACGCAGGGCGTCGATGACAGTGCGCCCGAAAAGCTGTTCCCGATCGCCGCCGCGGCGCTCGACGCGCTCGGCATCGCCTTCCTCGAACTGCGCGAGCCGGGTCCCGACGGCACCTTCGGGCGGACCGACGTGCCGAAACAGTCGCCCTCGATCCGCGCGGCGTTCAAGGGCCCGTTGATTCTCAACAGCGACTATGATGTCGCGCTCGCCGAACAGGCGCTCGCGAGCGGCACCGCCGATGCGATCGCCTTCGGCCGGCCGTTCATCGGCAACCCCGATCTGGTCGAACGGATCAGGAGCGGCGCCGCCTGGGCGGCCGACAATCCGCAGACCTGGTACTCGCCGGGTCCCGAGGGCTATACCGACTATCCGGCGCTGCAGCTGGCGTAAGACCTGTGTGATCCGGACGACCCCGGGGCCGTCCGGATCATCCCCTTTCGGCAAGCGCCTTGTCGACGATCCTCGCCCCGACGGGGCCGAGGATATTACCGCCGAAGCGGAACAGCACGAACGCTGCGGCAAAGAGCAGCACCGGCTCGATGAAGAAGGCGATGATCGCCGCGATCACCAGGCCGAAGACCAGCGCCATAAAACCGCCCGAGAGCTCGGCCTGGCCCTTCGGCCCCAGCTCGACCGTGCGCGGCCCCTTTGAATCCCACCATTTTGCCGTGACGATCGTCTTGCGGCCTGCCGTTTTCGGCTGCGGGCGCTGCGCGCTGCGCGCCGGCTGTGACGGGGCCGTGCCTCTGGGTTTCTGGCCCCATGGCTGCTTGCGGTTCATTTCGGCGACGGCGGCTGCCATCCGCGTGTCGGGCGGCCGCGCGGCCGCGCGCTGCGGCGCGGCCTCGACAGCCATCGGCGCGGATTCGGCCGGCGTCTGCCGCACCGCAGGCCGGATCGGCTCCACGCCGAGATTGCGATCGTGAAGATCCATCCGCTCGGCGGCGCTCAGCGGGGTCTGTCCGGTTTCCCTGTCGATCACCACCAGCCGCCCGCCGCGCTCGACGACAGAAAAACGGCTGGGAGGCGGTCGATCAACCAATGCCGAATTGTTCCTTCAGCGCGAGCATGGCGAGCGCGGCCTTCGCCGCCTCGCCGCCCTTATCCTTGCGCGTCCTGTCGGCGCGCGCAAGCGCCTGTTCTTCATTCTCGACCGTCAATATGCCGTTGCCGATCGCGAGGCCGTCGAGCGTCAACGCCATGATGCCGCGCGCGCTTTCGTTCGACACGACCTCGAAATGATAGGTTTCGCCGCGGATCACGACGCCCAATGCGACATAGGCATCGTAGCGTCCGCTGTCGGCTGCGAGCGAAATCGCGGCCGGAACCTCGAGCGCGCCGGGGACGGTCACCGTCTCGTGGCTGTGCCCCGCGGTGTCGAGCGCGCTGCGCACGCCGTCGAGCAGCATGTCGTTGAGGTGGCTGTAGAAACGGGCTTCGACGATCAGGACATGCGCCATCAGGCTTCTCCGGGAATGGGGCGTTCGCCGACCACCGACAGGCCATAGCCTTCGAGCCCGACGATATTGCTGTGGGTGGGGGTGAGCAATTCCATTGCATGGACGCCAAGGTCGGCAAGGATCTGCGCGCCGATGCCATAGGTGCGAAGGTCCATGCTCCCGCTCGGCGCGGGGAGCGTCTCGGCGTCTGCCGATCCGGGCAGCGGGCGCATCAGCATGACGATCACGCCTGCGCCGGCCTCGCCGACGGCGTCCATCGAACGCTGCAGGCGGCGCTTCTTCGGGCCCGGACGGCCCATGATGTCGTCGAAGATCGACACCGGATGCATGCGGACGAGCGTCACGCCCTCGGGATCGACGGGTCCCTTCTGCAGCACCAGATTGACCGTGCCGTCGATCTTGTTGCGATAGGATTTGAGGCGCCAGTCGCCGCCGTAATCCGATTCGAACGGATCGTCGGACACGCATTCGACCAGCCGGTCGCTGCGATTGCGATACGCGATCAGGTCGGCGATCGTCCCGATCTTCAGCCCGTGACGCCGCGCGAAGGGAATCAGGTCGTCGAGCCGTGCCATCGTGCCGTCGTCGTTCATGATCTCGCAGATCACGCCCGACGGGTTGAGCCCCGCGAGCCGGCTGATATCGACCGACGCCTCGGTGTGGCCGGCACGCACAAGCACGCCGCCGTCGCGCGCGATCAGCGGGAAGATATGTCCGGGGGTGACGATATCGTCGCGCGTCTTGCCCGCGTCGATCGCGACCGCGACGGTGCGCGCGCGGTCGCCCGCCGAAATACCCGTGGTGACGCCCTCGCGGGCCTCGATCGAGGTGGTGAAGGCGGTCTCGTGCCGCGTCCCGTTGTTGCGGCTCATCAGTTCGAGCCCGAGCGTGTCGACACGCGCCTTTGTGAGCGTCAGGCAGATCAGGCCGCGACCGTGCGTCGCCATGAAGTTGATCGCGTCGGGGGTCGCCATCTGCGCGGGAATGACGAGGTCGCCTTCATTCTCGCGGTCCTCGTCGTCGACGAGGATGAACATGCGGCCGTTGCGCGCCTCGGCGATAATCTCTTCGGGGCTCGCCATCGGCGACAGGTCGCTGCCGTTCGCCAGCCAGTTCTCGAGTTTGCGCAGCGTATCCGCGGTCGGGTTCCAGCCCGGCGAATCGAGGTCGCGCAGGCTGTTGGCATGAAGCCCGGCGGCACGGGCGAGGCCCGAGCGGGACATGGCGCCGTCGTCGACGATGGCGCGGATACGATCGATGAGCTGTGTAGACATGTCCGCGATGTCTCACACTGAAATGTGATTGTCAATCAGGATATCACATTGTGCCGATCATTTCGGCCCGAAGCTCGGTCCGAATTCGCGCGTCGCCGCATCGGCCTTGGCATTGAGCAGCGCGAGCAGCTGGCCCGAACGGTCGTCGCGCTTGGCATAGTCGCGCGCCGACATGCCGGCGATATGATCTGCCTTGTCGGGGTTGGCGCCGCGGCGCACGAGCAGGCTGACCATGCTGTTGTTTTTCGCCTGTACCGCAAGAATCAGTGCGGTTTCGCCGCGCCGGTTCGTCTGGTCGATCGGCGCCTTCTCCCGCAGCAGCTCGTCGGCGCCATCGGTGAAATTGAGGAGGGCGGCGTGCATCAGCGGCGTGACGCCCTGCCGGTCGGCGATCGACGGATCGGCGTCCTTGGCGAGCAGGAAGCGCAGCCAGCTGGTATCGCGCCGCTTGGTGACAATGATCAGCGCGGTTTCGCCGTTGTCCGGATTGCGCGAGTTGACGAACGAGGGATCGTCCTTCAGCGCGTCGGTCGCCTTGGTGCCGTCGCGGCTCTCGACCGCCTGCAAAAAGGCATAGCCGCCGCGATACTGTGCCTGTGCGGGGCTGATCAACAGGCCGGCCGCGACAATCGGCGCGACAAGGAACGAGGCAAGGCGGAATTCCGCGCGGCGAAACATGGCTGGGCGACCCCCGGGACAATTTGTCCGCCGCTCGCGCGACGACAAAGGTTGATTTTCGGCGGCTGGCCGACCAAGGCTGGCCGCATGATGAACATCGCAAATATGGGACAAAGGCTCGTCCGTGCAAGCCTGATCGTCGCTTTTGCCGCGGCGCTCGCCGGATGCAATGGCGCGGGCGAAGGCGCGCCGGCCAAGCCGCCGCTCGAAGGCGCGCGGATCGGCGGCGCCTTCGCGCTCACCGACCAGAATGGCAAGGTCGTGCGCGACAGTGATTTCGCGGGCAAATATCGGCTGATCTATTTCGGCTACAGCTTCTGCCCCGACATCTGCCCGGTCGACCTGCAAAAGCTGATGCGCGGCCTGTCGCAGTTCGAAAAGGCCGACGCGGCTCGCGGTGCGAAGGTCCAGCCGCTCTTCATCACCGTCGATCCCGAACGCGACACGCCCGACGCATTGAAGCCCTTCGTCGCGCGCTACCATCCGCGTCTGCTCGGCCTCACCGGCACCCCCGAACAGATTGCCGCGGTCGCAAAAGCCTTTGTCGTGACCTACAACAAGGTGCCGGGCTCGGCGCCCGACCGCTATCTGATGGCGCACAGCCAGCTCGCTTTCCTGATGGATCCCGACGGCAAGCCGCTCGCGCTGCTGCCGCTCGACGACCCCTCGTCCGATATCGACGAGGGCGCGCCCGACAAGGTCGCGGCCGAGCTGGCGAAATGGGTCAAATAACGATGGCGGGGGCGACATCGGAGCGCCCCTTCTGGGAAGCGCCGCTCGCCAGCCTCGACGCGGGGCAGTGGGAGGCGCTGTGCGACGGCTGCGGCAAATGCTGCCTCCACAAGCTCGAGGATGAGGATACGGGCCGCGTCTATCCGACCAATGTCGCGTGCCGCCTGCTCGACCTCACCACCGCGCGCTGCGGCGACTACCGGCATCGCCGCCGCCATGTTCCCGATTGCCTGACGCTGACGAAGGCCAAGGTTGCCGATATCGAATGGCTGCCGCAGACCTGCGCCTACCGTCTGCGCGCCGAGGGCGCGCCGCTGCCCGGCTGGCATTATCTCGTCTGCGGCGATCGCGATGCGGTGCACCGCGCGGGCGAGTCGGTCGTCGGCTGGACCGTCGGTGAGGATGTCGCCGGACCGCTCGAGAATCATCTTGTCGAACGCATCGTCTGACTTCGCGCCCGAGGGTCCCCATATCCGGGTGGGCGACGAGGCGTGGCCGGTGCGTGTCGTGCGGCATGCGCAGTCGCGCCGTTATCGGCTCGTCTTCGACGGCGCGCGCGGCGAGCTCAGGCTGACGGTTCCGCGCCGCGCCAACGAACGCGCGGCATTGAAATGGGCCAGCGAGCAGCAGGCGTGGCTGGTCGAACAGGTCGGCAAGGCGGCGCTGCCCGTCATCGTCGGCCCCGGCGCATCGCTACCCTTTCTCGGTGTCGAACGTCATATCGACTGGACCGCGACTGCGCCGCGCGCGATTCGTCTCGGCGGCGATAGCCTGCACGTCGGTGGTCCGCCCGAAACCGTCGGCCGGCGCATCGAACGCTGGCTGAAAGGACAGGCGCTCGACCTGATGGAGCGCGAAAGCCGCGAAATCGCGGCCGTCGCGGGCCTGTCGGTCGGCCGCGTCGGGGTCGGCGATCCGCGCAGCCGCTGGGGCAGCTGCACGCATGACGGCGACCTGCGCTACAGCTGGCGGCTCATCATGGCGCCGCATCATGTCCGGCGTGCAACCGTCGCGCACGAGGTCGCGCACCTTCGGCATATGGACCATGGCCCCGCCTTCCACGCGCTCGTCGACGAGCTGCACGATGGCGATGTCGCCGCGGCGCGGGGCTGGCTGCGCCGCGAAGGGCGCGCGCTCCACCGCTACCGCTTCGCGGCCTGAGCTCTAGTTGAAATCGCTTGTCTGCGGTTGCGGTTGCGATCGCGGCGGGGGCGCCTTGACGGCGGGTGGCGCGGTTTTCGGCACCGTCACGATCTTGGGCTGACCGCCATTCCTCGGCACCGCGCCATTGTCGGCCGGCGGCCGCCGCCCGGTCTGTTCCTCGATCCATTGCTGGTCGAGTACCGGGCCGTCGTCGGGTGCCTGCTGAGGCGGCGGGGCGCCTTCGGGCGGGCGGCTGTCATAGGGCAGCTCGATCGGCATGCCGTTCTCGTCGACCAGCCCCTCTTCGCCGGGCTCGCCCATATAGGCTTCGCCTTCGTCCTCGAGCTGCCATTCGGGCAGCACGACTTCGGTGTCGAACTGTTCGACCGGGCGCCGCGCGACCGCGACGCGCATATAATCGGCAAAGGCCTTGGCGGGCGCGCGCCCGCCCTGCAGCCCGCCGACGGGTTTCGCATCGTCGCGGCCCATCCACACGCCGGTGGTGATCCCGCTCGAAAAGCCGAGGAACCAGCCGTCCTTGTTGCTCGACGTCGTGCCGGTCTTGCCCGCGACGGGACGGCCGATCTGCGCCGCCTTGCCCGTGCCGGTGTTGACCGCGGTCTGGAGCAGGTCGGTGATCCCCGCCGCGACCCAGTGATCGACGAGCGTCTGGCCGCTTGTCGCGGGGCGCTGGTAGAGCAGTTCGCCGCTCGCGGTCGTCACCTTGGTGATGCCATAGGGCTGCACCGAGACGCCGCCGCGCGACACCGCGGCGAAGGCGGCGGTCATGTCGATCACGCGCACCTCGGCGCTGCCGAGCACCATCGACGGGTGGGTGTTCACCGGCGTCGTGATACCGAAGCGGCGCGCCATATTGGCGACCGCCGAAAAACCGACCTCGTCGCCCAGCTTCGCCGCGACGGTGTTGACCGAATAGGCAAAGGCGCTGCGCAGGTCCATCGTGCCTGAAAAGCGGCCCGACGAGTTGCGGGGCGACCAGCCGTTGATCGTCACCGGTTCGTCGACCACCTTGTCATTGACTTTGTAACCCGCCTCGAGCGCCGCCATATAGACGAACAGCTTCCACGCCGATCCGGGCTGGCGCAGTGCCTGCGTCGCGCGGTTATAGTTGGAGGCGACATAATCGCGCCCGCCGACCATCGCGCGCACCGCGCCGTCGCGGTCGAGCGACACCAGCGCCCCCTGCACATCCTTCGGCGTGTCGGCCTGGATCGCGGCGGTCGCCGCGCGCTGCATGCCGAGGTCGATCGTCGTATAGACGTCGAGCGCCTCGCTGCCCTCGTCGATCAGCATGTCGAGCTGCGGCAGCGCCCAGTCGGTGAAATAGCGCGCGCTGTTTTGCCCCGTCTCCTTCGCGAGCTGGACGTTGGCGGGTTCGGCGCTGTCGGCCTGCGCCCGTGTGATCACGCCCGCGTCGACCATCACGTCGAGCACGACCCCCGCGCGGCCCAGCGCGGCCTGCGCGTCGGCGGTCGGCGAATAGCGCGACGGCGCCTTCACGAGTCCGGCGATCACCGCGGCCTCGGACAGCGACATTTCGGTCGCGCTGTGGCCGAAGAAGCTGTTCGACGCGGCGTCGATGCCATAGCTGCCGCCGCCGAAATAGACCTTGTTGAGATAGAGCTCGAGCAGCTCGTCCTTCGAGAATTTCCATTCGAGCGCGAGCGCGAGAATCATCTCGCGCATCTTGCGCGTCCAAGTGTAGCTGTTCGACAGGAAGATGTTGCGCGCGAGCTGCTGGGTGATCGTCGAGGCGCCCTGCATCCGGCGCCCTGTCCCGTAATTGCGCGCCGCGAAAATGGCGGCGCGCGTCATGCCGACGGGATCGACGCCGGGATGATAGCGAAAGCGCCGGTCTTCGACCGCGACCATCGCGTCCTGCATCACCTGCGGCGTTTCGCGCAGCGTCAGCCAGCGACCGTAATTGGGGCCGAGCGAGAGGAACACCGTGCCGTCGGCGGCGCGGACGCGGATCGTCTGCCCCGCCGGCGATTTCCTGAGCTCTTCGAAGCTCGGCATACGCTGCACCGCGATGCCGACCGCGACACCGAGCGCGACGAGGCCGAC
Source organism: Sphingopyxis sp. (assembly GCA_017745175.1). Taxonomy (GTDB): domain Bacteria; phylum Pseudomonadota; class Alphaproteobacteria; order Sphingomonadales; family Sphingomonadaceae; genus Sphingopyxis. Next base: position 38,847 of record JAGHZY010000010.1, read on the forward strand.
GACCGCAAGGCCAAGGCCCCAGCGAACGACGCGGCGCAACCAGACGCGCCAGCGCGGCGGTTCGCCGCGGGGCGCGCCGCTGCCTTTGCCGGAAGATGACGATTGTTTCGACGAAGCCTGCTGTCTCTCGCGGCGCAAAGCCCGTATTCCTTCCCTCACTGCGCCCCTGATGCGTCAGTCCGGGAAGGAATTTTCAATCCTTGCCGGCTGACGCCTCATCCTGCCCGCGGTCCGCGAAGTCAAGCGCCGCGCTGTTGATGCAGTAGCGCAGCCCCTCGGGCCCGGGACCGTCGGGAAAGACATGGCCGAGATGGCCTTCGCATCTGGCACAGCGCACCTCGGTGCGGACCATGCCGTGGGTCGCGTCATGATGCTCGGTCACCGCGCCGCCACCGGCAGGCGCGGTGTAGCTCGGCCAGCCCGACCCGCTGTTGTATTTTGTGCGGCTGTCGAACAGCGGCGCGCCGCATCCGGCGCAATGATAGACGCCGTCGCCCTTGTGGTCGGTATATTTGCCCGTGAATGCACGCTCGGTGCCGCCTTCGCGCAGCACATGGTGCGTCATCGGGTCGAGATCCTTGCGGATGGTCGGATCGGTCATGGAATTTCTCCTGTCTGCGGGCCCGCGGGCGCCGTTTTCCTGTCCACAATATCGGTTGGCGCGTGCGCCGCTGCAAGGGCCAGGGCCGGGTGTCGAGGGCATCAGCTCCCGCGGAGGCGCGTCGTTCGCGATACCATTCGTACCAAAGACGGAAAAAGTGACGCCGCCGCCGTCATCGGCCCCGCGGTGCGCGGATTTTCGCCGAGCCGCCACACCAGATTCGCCAGCGCGAAGGGTCGCGCCATGCGCGCGGCGAATGCGCGTTGAAAGCCCGGTGCCGCGCCGCCGCCGCCGTGACGCCACGCCGCCACCCCGGCCCCGGCGCTGGCGATCGCAAGCCCCATGCCCTCGCCGGCGAGGCTCGGGATCACCCCCGCCTGGTCGCCGAGCCGGAACAGCCCCGGTGCCGTGTCTGCGGTCCGCCACCCATAGGGAACATGGCCGATCGCATCGACGCCACGCGGCCAGTCGGCATGGGCCAGCCGCTCGCCGAGATGGGGTAAGGCTTCGCCCAGCATACGGAGCAGCGCGGCGGGTTCGCCGCCCGCCTCGTCGAGCCGCGACTTGTGGACCGCAAGGCACAGGTTGCCGCTGCCATCCTCCTGCCGCATCAGCCCCGCATAGCCGCGGTCGAACAGGTGCAGCTCGACTGCATCGCCGACCAGCCGGTCCAGCGCGGGGTGCGCGGGGAACCGCAGCCGCAGCCCCATCGCCGGGTCGTTCCGCTGCCATTCGGCGGGTTCGCGCGGAAAGCCGCGAAAGCCATGCTTGCCGGCGGCAAGAAAGATGGCAGGCGCGGTGAGGGCTCCGCCGTCGCGCATTTGCACCGCGCCGTCGCCGATCGCCGTCGCATGGACGCCATATTCCAGCCCGGCCCCTGCCCGGGTGGCGGCCGCCTGCAGGGCGCCGTCGAGGGTGCGCCGCGAAACCCCCATCGCCGCGCCCGGCAGCCGCGTCTCGCTCGACCGCGTCCCCGCGAACAGCCGCACGCAGGTGACGCGCTGTCCCCCGAGCATAGCCCCGTCGATCCCCAGCGCATCGAGCCGCGCCAGCGTTCGCCAGCTCAGGAAGCCGCCGCAGAGCGCATCGCCCGTCGCGCGCGCGCGTTCGAGGAGCAGCACTCGCGCTCCGCTTCGTGCCAGCCCGATCGCGGCCGCCGATCCGGCGGGGCCGGCACCGACGACGATCGCATCGGCCCCGGTCATCGGGTCACCGGATCCGTTCGACGCAGAGCCGCCAGGGAAAGCTGCGGAAGATGCGGCATTCGTCCGCCGTATCGGGCAGGGCATCGGCGAGCATCGCCTGCCATTCGGCGCGGCGAAAACTGCGCCCGACCGACAATTGCCCGTCGCGCCGCACGATCGGGTCGACGAACGCCAGCGTCGCGAGCAGCGGGTAGCCGGCAAAGGGCAGCCGCCGGCGATGCAGGTCGTTGACCAGCCAGCCGCGCGCTGCCTCGTCTTCCATGAAGCGCAGATATTCGGTCCGCTGCGCCGATGTCATGTGATGGGTGACGAGGCTCGACAGGATGATATCCCACCCTTGCCCCGCGAGATTGCGATAATCGCCCGTGATCAGCCGCGCCCGGTCGCCGAGCCGCACCGCGGCCACCGCTTCGCTCTTGCGGTTGAGATCGACGCCGACGAGGTCGAGCGCGACCCCGCGCCGCTCGCCCCAGCGCGCGATCCGCGCCAGCATGTCGCCCGCGCCGAACCCGACATCGAGAATGCGCCACGGCCTCGTCCCGACGCCGCGCGCGCGGACCCGGTCGAGAAACCCCAGCGTCGGCCGCGGCGCCAGCGTCAGCGCGTTGATCCGCGACAGGTCGGCGAGCACCCTCGCATAGCGTCCGGGCGGCAGGTCGGCCGCGTCCATTTCTTCCTCACGCGCGATCGGGCTGGCGAGGCTGGCGAAGGGGTTCATGCCCGGAACCGGATCGCCTCGGCGGCGAGGCCCGGGCCGAAGGCGATCGCGAGGCCCTCGCCGCGCGCCCCTCGCGCCATCATCGCGGCGAGCACGAACAAAATCGTCGCCGACGACATATTGCCGAAACGCGCGAGTATGTCGCGGCTGTCGGCGAGCGCCTCGGGCGCCACGTCGAGCGCATGTTCGACCGCATCGAGCACCGAGCGTCCGCCGGCGTGGACCGCGAGCAGCGGCGGCGTGTGCGTATCGCCGAACAATGCGCGCTGCACCCCGGGCTGGCCGAGCGTTTCGCGCAGCCGCGCCGGTACCTCGCCCGACAATGTCATCTCGAACCCGCGGTCGCCGATGTCCCAGCGGATCAGCTCCTCGCTGTCGTCGAGCGCAAGGCTGCGTCCGTCTCCGAGTTCGATTCCGCCGGGCGAGGCCGAGACGATCCCAGCCGCGGCGCCGTCGCTGAACTGCAGCATCGCGAGCAGCGGCTCGGGCGCGTCGGCAAGGCTGAGATGGAGCGTCGACAGCTCGACGCTTACGACCAGCACCACCGCGCCGGGCTCGGACCGCACGATATGCCGCGCGGTGCGCAGTGCGGTAACCCCCGCATAGCAGCCCATGAAGCCGATCAATACGCGCTCGACGGTGGCCGAAAGGCCGAGACGCCGCGCAAGGATCTGGTCGATCCCCGGCGCGACGAAGCCGGTGCAGCTCGCGACGACCAGATGCGTGACGCGTGCGGCGTCGAAGGCGCTTCCGAGGTTCGCGATCGCCGCCATGGCAAGCGCGGGCGCGTGGCCGGCATAGGCGCGCATCCGGACCGACGTCGGCGGCAGGTCGGGAGTGTCGTAAAAGCCGCCCGTCGCGACGGGCGAGCCGCCGTCAGCGGTCGGCGGCAGCACCGACCAGCGATGGTCGATCCCCGACCGCGCCGCCATGCGCGCGAAGAGCGCGCGTATCCGCTCGTCGGTCAGCCGCGCCGTCGCCCAGTCGATGAAGGGCTGATGGATGTCATGCCCGGGCACCGCGGTGGCGAGGGCGTTGAGCCGGGGAGACGGCGGGGGTCTGTTCATCGCGCACATGTGACCGAAAAGCGGGAAACTGGCCAGCGTTTAGCGCCGCGGCGGCTTTACCGCGGCTTAACCGTGAAGGCGCTAGGCGTGCAGGGGTGAAACGGCATCTTTTTCTCGGGACCTTGCTGGTTTTTGCCGGTCCGGCGGTGGCGGCGGAGCCCTGCATGCTGTGCGCGCGGGACAAGGTGGACGGTGTCGCCGCGCGGTCGCGGGAAACCCCCCTCCGCATCGATGTCGAAACCCGGCTCGACATGGGACGCATAGCGGTCGGCGCGACGGGCGGCGAGGTCGAACTCGACCCCGCATCGGGCGCGCGCCGCCTGCGCGGCGACGTCGTCGACCTCGGCGGCTTCGCGCTCGGCGGCACCGTCACCGTGCACGGCGAGCCCGGCGCGGCGGTGCGGGTGATCCTGCCCGCCAGCGTCGATCTCGAAAGCGGCCACGGTCGCACCGCGCGCGTCACCGGACTCGTCACCGACCTCACCGCCGCGCCGCGGCTCGGTCCCGACGGGCGTCTGATATTCCGGTTCGGCGGCCGCCTGCAGGTCGCGGCGCTCGACGACGGCGACTATCGCGGGCGGATTCCCGTGACGGTCGAATATCAATAGCCGCCGCGCGCGGTCCGCCGGTTTCGGGCCCGCCATTTTTTGCCTGTTCCCGCGCTAGCCGGCACGGAGCAACATATCGGACCGGAGCGCGAGCAGTTCGCCGCCGAGTGCCTCGATCTCGGAAGCGCTGCGCGACCCGGCGACGATTGACGCCGACAGGCAAAAACCGGGGGGGATGTCGGCGATGCCGGCTGCGACGGTGCAAACGCCGCGGTGCGTATAGCCCTTGTCGATCGCAAAGCCCCTCGCCTTCGCCTCGCCAATCTGCCGGGTATAGGTTTCGAACGGCAGTTCGGCCTGCCAGCGCACCGGGGCAAATCGGCGTGCCAGTTCGGCGTCGCTCGCCGCTTGCGCCGCTGCGATCGCCCGTCCCGCCGCGCCGCCGCCGAGCGGCTGGCGCTGATCGTCGGCAAGGCTGAGGCGCATGCCCGCATTGCTTTCGGCGCGGACGACGAGCTGCATGCGGTCGCGCGAGACGATCTTCCAGAGGCCCACCGCCGCTTCGGCTTTTTGCGCGAAATGCGCCATCAGCGGCTGCGCCGCGTCGACGAGCCGCGCGGCGTGGCTGTCGCGCAGCGCCTCGGCCGCCTGCCAGGCGGGTGCCAGCCGATATTGCTTCGTGCGCGCATCGCGCTCGACTGCACCCTCGGCGACGAGGGTTTTCAGCAGGTTGAGGCCACTCGAGGGGCTGAGACCGATGAGGCGGCCGATATCCGACAGGGTCAGCGGACCCGATTCCGCGAGCAGGCGGAGGATGGCGAAGGCTTGCGCGACGGAGCGAACGGGGCCGGTCATCGGCATCGAGTATTTTCAATCATGTGAAAAATCAATTCTGAATGTTGAAATGATGCGAAGGAACGCATATCGCGCTATCGACACGAATCGAACGGGAGAGCGGCCATGAACGGATGCCTCGACGGAAAGGTCGTCGCGATTACCGGCGCCGGGCGCGGAATCGGGCGCGAGCTCGCGCTGCATTGCGCGGCGCAGGGCGCGGCGGTGATCGTCAACGATCCGGGTGTCGCGCAGGCGGGCGAAGGTGGCGACGCTGCCCCGGCCGAGACCACTGCCAACGACATCGTCGTCGCGGGCGGCAAGGCGGCGCCCAATTTCGGCAATGTCGCTGACCCCAAGGAAGCCGCAGGCATCATCGAGGACGCGGTGGCGAAGTTCGGCCGCATCGACGCGGTCGTGAACAACGCCGGCATCCTCCGCGACACCATCTGGCACAAGATGAGCTACGAGGACTGGAAGAGCGTCCTCGAGGTCAACCTCACCGGCGTCTTCAACGTCTCGAAGGCTGCGACGCCGTATTTTCGCGAACAGCAGTCGGGGAGCTTCATCCACTTCACCTCGACCAGCGGGCTGATCGGCAACATCGGCCAGGCGAATTATTCGGCGGCCAAGCTCGGCGTCGTCGCGCTGTCGCAGTCGATCGCGCTCGACATGGCGCGCGTCGGGGTGCGCTCGAACTGTATTGCCCCCTTCGCATGGAGCCGCATGACCTCGTCGATCCCCGCGACGACGCCCGCCGAGCAGGAACGCGTCAAGCGCCTGCAGGAAATGTCGGCGGACAAGATCGCGCCGCTCGTCGCCTATCTCGCCTCGGACCTGTCGAGAGACGTCACCAACCAGATTTTCAGCGTCCGCAAGAACGAGATTCTGCTCTTTTCGAAGCCGCGCCCCGTCCGCTCGATGACGAAGCTTGAGGGCTGGACCGCCGAGGCGATCGCCGACGAGCTGATCCCCGCCTTCCGCCCCGCCTTCGCGCGCGCCGACGAGGTGTCGGCGCATGTCTTCCCCTACGACCCGATCTGAGGATAAGCCCATGAGCAACCCCGGCATGGACGCCGACGTCTTCGAACAGTTCATCGAACAGCTCGAACGCTATGTGCGCGACCGCCTTCTCCCCGCCGAGAAGGAGATCATCGAGAGCGACGCGATCCCCGATGATATCCTGTCCGAGATGCGCGACATGGGCCTGTTCGGCCTGACGATCCCCGAGGAGCATGGCGGCGCGGGGATGAATGTCAGCCAATATATCAGGACGATCCATACGCTGAGCTATGCGATGCCGGCGTTCCGTTCGATCATCTCGATCAACATCGGCATGTTCGCGTCGGCGCTGAAGAATGGCGGGACCGAAGCGCAGAAGGCCGAATGGCTGCCGCGTGTCGCTTCGGGCGAAATCGCGTGCTTCGGCCTGACCGAGCCGGGCTCGGGATCGGACTCGGCGGGGCTTCAGACCACCGCGACACAGACCGACAACGGCTGGATTCTGAACGGCACCAAGCGTTACATCACCAACTCGCCCTTCGCGAAGGTCGGCCTGATCATGGCGCGGACCAGCAAGGAAAATCTGCCGAAGAATGCGCATGTCTCGGCTTTCGTCGTGCCCTTCGACGCCCCGGGCATCACCATCGGCAGGTCGGACAAGAAGATGGGCCAGTCGGGCAGCCATATCGCCGATGTCGTGATGGACGACGTCCGCGTCGGCGGCGAAGCGCTGCTCGGCGGTGAACTCGGCAAGGGCTTTGCCTATGCGATGATGAGCCTCGACAATGGCCGCATGTCGGTCGGCGCCGCGGCCACGGCTTACGCGCGCCGCGCGCTCGACAGCGCGGTGCGCTATGCGACCGAGCGCAAGGCGTTCGGCGAGCCGATCGCCAACTTCCAGCTGATCCAGCAGATGCTCGCGCAGAGCGAGATCGACATCTATGCCGCCGAATGCATGATGGAGGACGTCACGCGCCGCGCCGACGCGGGCGAGAATGTCCTGCGCAAGGCTGCGGCGTTCAAGGTCTTCGCGTCCGAAATGTGCGGCCGCGTCGTCGACGCCTGCGTGCAGGTCTATGGCGGCGCAGGCTATCTCGCCGAATATGACGCCGAACGCTTCTTCCGCGATGCGCGCATCTACCGCATCTACGAAGGCACGACGCAGATCCTGCAGCTCCAGATCGCGAAGCATATGCTGCGCGAGTTTGCGGCAGCGAACTGATGTACCAATTGCTGTCCGGCCTGTCGGTGATCGAGGCGTCGTCCTTCGTCGCCTCGCCCACGGCCGGACTCTATTGCGCGCAGTTCGGCGCCGAGGTGATCCGCGTCGACCAGATCGGCGGCGGCCCCGATTTCCGGCGCTGGCCGGTCACGGCAGAAAACAACTCGCTCTATTGGGAAAATCTCAATCGCGCGAAAAAGTCGGTCGCGCTGGATCTGTCCAGACCCGAAGGGCGCGAGCTGCTCAAGGAGCTGGTGCGCGCGACGGGCCAGTTCATCACCAACTTCCCCGTCGACGGATTCCTGTCGCACGCGAAGCTCGCCGAGGCCCGCGCCGACCTGATCACCGTGCGCGTGATGGGCTGGGCCGACGGCTCGCCCGCGCTCGATTACACGGTGAACAACAGCGTCGGCTATCCGATGCTCACCGGCGCCGGACCCGAACCGGTCAATCATGTGCTTCCGGCATGGGATCTGCTCACCGGCGCCTATGCCGCCTTCGCGCTGCTCGCGGCGATCCAGCGGCGGAGCGTCAGCGGCGAAGGCGGCGAGGTGCGCATCCCGCTCTCCGACGTCGCGATCGGCACCGTCGCCAACCTCGGCGGCGTCGCCGAGGTGCTCTATTCGGGCGAAAACCGCCCGCGACTCGGCAACGCCGTCTATGGCCTGTTCGGCCGCGACTTCGTGACGCGCGACGGCGAACGGACGATGATCGTCGTCGTCACCTCGCGCCAATGGGCGAACCTGATCGCGGCGCTGAACCTCGGCGATGCGATTGCAGCGATCGAAAGCGCGCGCGGTGTCTCTTTTGCGAAGGACGACGGCCTCCGCTTCGACCATCGCGACGCGCTCTATCCGCTGTTCGAACAGGCGATCGGTGCGCGCGATCACGCCGACCTCGCCGCTGCCTTCGATGCGGGCGGGATCGTCCACTCGGCGTACCGCACGATGGCCGACGCGGTGCGGGATCCGGCGCTCGTCGCGAACAACCCGATCTTCGGCGGCGCCGCCGACCCCAGCGGCTTCGCCTATCCCGCCGCGGGCGCCTTCTCGACCATACCTCAGGTCGAACGCAAACCGCCCCGCCCTGCCCCGCTCAACGGCCAGCACAGCGAAGAAGTTCTCGCTGTCCGCCTTTCGCTTTCCTCGGGCGAGATCGCCCGCCTGATCGATGCCGGCATCGTCGGCACATCCAAAACCGGAGACTGACCCATGACCCTTCGCCGCGCCGCCATCGTCGCCCCGATCCGCACCGCCGTCGGCAAGTTCGGCGGCTCGCTCTCGTCGATCACCGCCGGCGACCTCGGCGCAGTCATCCTGAAGGCGCTGATCGAGCGCACGAAAATCGACCCCGCGCGCGTCGACGATGTCGTTTTCAGCCAAGGCTATGGCAACGCCGAGGCGCCGAGCATCGGCCACTGGTCGTGGCTTGCCGCGGGCCTGCCGCTCGAGGTGCCGGGCTACCAGCTCGACCGTCGCTGCGGCTCCGGCCTGCAGGCGGTCGTCAACGCCGCGATGATGGTCCAGACCGGCATGTCCGACGTCGTCGTCGCGGGCGGCGTGGAATCGATGTCGAACGTCGAGCACTATACGACCGACGTCCGCAAGGGCATCCGCGCGGGCAACCTCACGCTCCACGACCGGCTGACGCGCGGCCGCCTGATGTCGCAGCCGATCGAGCGCTTCGGTGTCATCACCGGCATGATCGAGACCGCCGAGAATCTGGCAAAGGATTATGACATCAGCCGCGAGGCGTGCGACGCCTATGCCGTGCGCAGCCATCAGCGCGCCGCCGCCGCATGGGCGAACGGGCTGTTCGACGACGAGCTCGTGCCCGTGTCGGTGCCGCAGAAGAAGGGCGATCCGGTCGTCTTCGCGCACGACGAGGGCTACCGCGCCGACGCCACGCTGGAATCGCTCGGCAAGCTCAAGCCGCTCGAAGGCGGGGTGGTCACCGCGGGCAATGCCAGCCAGCAGAATGACGCCGCCGCCGCGTGCCTCGTGGTCGCCGAGGACAAGCTCGACGAGCTCGGGCTCACGCCCGTCGCCTGGTACCACAGCTCGGCCGCCGCGGGCTGCGATCCCAGCCGCATGGGCATCGGCCCGGTGCCCGCGGTCGAACGCCTTTTCGCGCGCAATGGCCTCGGCTGGGGCGATATCGATCTTGTCGAACTCAACGAAGCCTTCGCGCCGCAGGTGCTCGCGGTGCTCAAGGGCTGGGGCTGGTCGGAGGGCGACAGCCGGAACGAGATTCTGAACGTCAATGGCTCGGGGATCTCGCTCGGCCACCCGATCGGCGCGACCGGCGGGCGCATCCTCGCCAATCTGACGCGCGAACTCGTCCGCAGGGACGGTCGCTACGGCCTTGAAACCATGTGCATCGGCGGCGGTCAGGGCATCGCCGCGATCTTCGAGCGCGCAGCCTGAGCGTGAGCGACCTGCGAGCGGCCCTGACGGCGGCACGGGCCTATCGAGGCGCTGCACAAGCCGCGCTCACCGACCGGCTGGCTGCCAGCCCGATCGATAACGAGCAGCGCGCTGCGCACGGTTTTGCATGGGTCGCCACGACGGTCGCAGCGCTCGAAGCGACCCTGGCGTGGTGTGAGTCCGGCCGGGACTCGAACCCCCTCGACGCAAAGATCGCCACGCTCGCCTTCGCCGAAGGCGTGGGCCAGCTCACCGGCGGTCTGCCGATGGGCCAGAATGAAATCTTCCGCTCCCCCGACCTCGGCCTCACCGTCGCTGCGCGCTCGCTGGCTGATGCCTGCGCCAACCTGCTCGGCGCCGATCATGCCGCGACCCGCGCCGAAGTCGCCGCCGCGCTTGCCGAGGGCCATTGGCCGAGCGAGACCCTCCACGACGCCGATCTCGACGCAATCCGCGATCAGTACCGCCGCTTCACCGACGCCGCGATTATCCCGCACGCGCACGGCTGGCACCTCGCCAACGACCTGATCCCCGATGCGACGGTTCGGGCGATGGCCGAACTCGGCACCTTCGGCGTCTGCATTCCCGGGGAATATGGCGGGCTCGGTCTCGGCAAGCTCGTCATGTGCATCGTCACCGAAGAACTGTCGCGCGGCTGGATCGGCACCGGCTCGCTCGGCACGCGATCGGAAATCGCGGGCGAGCTGATCGTCCTCGGCGGCACCGACGCGCAGAAGGCCGAATGGCTGCCGCGGATCGCCAGCGGCGAAATCCTGCCCACCGCGGTCTTTACCGAACCCGATGTCGGGTCCGACCTCGGCTCGCTCCAGACGAAAGCGCGCCTTGAGGGCGACTGCTGGATCATCGACGGGGCAAAGAACTGGATCACCCACGCTGCGCGCTCGGACCTGATGACCCTGCTCGCGCGCACCCTGCCCGACGCAAAGGGCTATGCGGGCCTCTCGATGCTGCTCGTCCCCAAGCCGCGCGGGACCGGGACCGATCCCTTCCCCGCCGCCGGCATGACGGGCAGCGAGATCGAGGTGCTCGGCTATCGCGGGATGCGCGAATATGCACTGCAGTTCGATGGCATGACGGCACCTGCCGACGCGCTGCTCGGCGACGAGGAGGGCCAGGGCTTCAAGCAACTCATGCGGACCTTCGAGGGCGCGCGTATCCAGACCGCCGCACGCGCCGTCGGGGTTGCGCGCCGCGCGCTCGAACTGGGGCTCGACTATGCGCTCAGCCGCAAACAGTTCGGCAAGGCGATCGTCCACTTCCCGCGCGTGTCGGACAAGCTCGCGATGAGCCTCGTCGATTTCGTCATGGCGCGCGAGCTGAGCTATTCCGCCGCGCGCGCCAAGGACAGCGGCAAGCGCTGCGATATCGAGGCGGGCATGGCCAAGCTGCTCGGCGCGCGCGCTGCCTGGTCGAACGCCGACGCCGCGCTGCAGATCCACGGGGGCAACGGCTATGCGCTCGAATATGAGATCAGCCGCATCCTCTGCGACGCGCGTATCCTCAATATCTTCGAGGGCGCGGCCGAAATTCAGGCGCAGGTGATCGCGCGCGGGCTGGTCGAGGGGCGCAACTAGAACCAGAGCGGGGGCTGGCGAACGGGGAAGCCATCCCCGATATTCGACCTCGGCAGCAGCGGCCATTCGGTTTGTTGGCCATAAGAAGCATCTGGCACGCGATCACGCCGCCGATCGAGCGGCCGTCGGGACCTGTCGGCGTCTGGCTGGGCGTCGACATATCGAAAAAGCGACCCGGCGCTATCCATGTCCGCGGAAAGTCGCAAGCCCGCCTCCGTCCGTGCGACACCGGTGACCGGGAATGGGGCACGCCGGAAATTAGCTACCTACTGACCTTGATTTCGACTCGTGATGCTCTATTCCAACCCCCGTGCAAGGCGACCCCGACAATTACATCAGCCTGCTGTCTGCCGCGCAGATCGAAACGTTGCGGCATGTTTATGAGCACAAAAATTCCAAGCAGATCGCGCGCCTGATGAACGTCTCGCCGCATACCGTCGACGAACGGGTACGCCGGGTGTTAAAGAAACTTAATGTTTCCAACAGAATAGAAGCGGCGCGCATCCTCGCGGTTAACGGTGTCTTCGAGCATGTTACCCCTTATCAGCCTTTGACATATCAATTGATCGACCTAGGCGACGTCCAAAAGGCCAGCGATGGCGAGCCGGGGCGCAGTTCGTTTCGGCGATTTTTCGATATTGGTTCGCCATTTCCTACCGCGTCCCAGCCGGCCAACCGGCATGGGTTGATGGAAAGGATAATCTGGCCGATCCTGATCGCATTCGCGACGATTTTGGCCTTCTCCGCCCTCTATTCGATCCTTGTCGGACTCGGTCGTGTTCTGACTTGATGTTCGGACGAATGCTGCGGGGGGGAGCCGGTAGCATTCTTTTTCAAGGAAAAAGAAAATGCTGAATCAACGAGTTTCAGCGGCGAAGAAGATCGCTTCGGAGCTGCACATGGCCGAAGATGCCATCGACGAGGCGATGATCCGCATCGCCCGGCTCGCCGCGACGATGCCCGCCGCGCGCCGCGAAACCAACATGTCGGCGATCGTCGGCCAGGAAGCGATGGCGAAGGTCGCAAATGCGCTCGCCGCCGCCGGCGAAGTCCGCCAGCTGCTGACCGACGCGCATCTGGCGCTGACGGTCACGCAGAAGGAAGTCGGCCTCGGCACGCGCATGTTCGGCGCGGGCGTGAAGCCCGCATCGGCGAAGCTGGTCGACGGGGGCAGCAACGACCTGTCGGGCCAGGCACCGTTCGCGAAGGCCGGTTGATCCGCAAGAAAGGCTGACAGCCACAATGTGGTCCGTCGCGATCTATTATGTTGTACTGCTCATCACGGTGGCCGTCGCGATCAGACGCGGCGGCCCCCTTGAAAGATGGGCGGCTTACACCGCGCTGATCGCTTCGGTCCTCACCAGTGCCGTTACGCCCTTTCCGACCTGGAGAGATATCGAACTGAATATCTTCGTCATAGACGTGCTGGTTCTGCTGAGCTTCTGGTTCATCGCCATGAAGGCGCACAGTTTCTGGCCGTACTGGATCACCGGGTGGCAGCTCATCGCCATTTTCGGTCATATCCAGAAATATATGTTTTCGGAGATACTGGCGCGACCCTATTCGCTCCTCTCGGTTTATATATCCTATCCGATCCTGTTGCTGATCATCTATGCATCAGGGTCGTCCAAGCGACGGAACGACGTTACGGCCTGATATGTGGCTCCCCGGGGGGCATCGTCACATGCAGCAGTTTTCGAACCAAGAAATCGCCGAGCTGAAGTCGCGGGTCGACCAGATCCACGACCTGCTCGCCAGCCGCGGCGAGGAAGCGCCGGTCGCGCCCGTGCGCGCCATCGCTACTGCCCGCGGCGAGGCGGCGCCGAAATCGGAGCTGCTCGACCAGTTGTCGTTCAGCATCCAGATCCGGCGCATCCGCCGCACCCATTTCGGCACCGCCGAAATGTCGGGTCCCGTCTGGGACATGATGCTCGACCTGATGCTGGCGGCGGCGAACGAGCGCGTGCTCGGCGCCAGCGATCTCGCGACCGGCGCGGGGGTTCCGCTGTCGTCGGGTTTGCGCATGATCGCCGCGCTCGAACGCCTCGGCTTTGTGCACCGTTCGATCGACGAACGCGACCGCCGCCGCACCATCGTGCGCCTGACCGACTGCGGGATCGAACGCATGGTGAGCTATTTCGAAAAGATCGGCGGAATCCGGCAGGCGGTTCCACCGCTGGCGGCCTGACCCCCCGGATCGGGTACGGCGCCGGCTTGGTCGCGCGCGCCGTACCCGGTCGCGCGCCCTAGTCAGTCATTTCCTTCATCATGCGGTCGACCTTGATCATCGCGTCGCGCTTGATCTGGCAGATGCGCGCGGCGCTGACATCGAGCGTCAATCCGATCTCGTGCAGGTTGAGTTCCTCGAAGAAATAGAGCTGAAGCACCATCTGTTCGCGCTCGGACAGGCGGCCGACGCACTGGCGCAGCGCACCCATCAGATCCTCCTGCTCGCAGCGCTCGTCGGCGCCGGTATCCTCGTCTGCGGCAAGGAAGGCGCCGATTTCGGTGAGTTCGTCGAGCGAGGTCGAGCGGCCGTGTGTCGCGTTGCGCTCGAGCGCAAAATAATCCTCTGCCGACATGTCGAACGCGACCGCCATTTCGGCCGAGGTCGGCGCGCGCATCAGCTGCTGTTCGAGCGCGGCGCGCATCGCGTGGATCCGCTTCGCCGCGACCATCGCCGAACGACCGACGTCGGCCTCGCGGCGCAGCTGGTCGATCATCGCGCCACGGATGCGCGTCGAGGCATAGGTGGCAAAGGCGAAACCGCGTTCTTCATAATGGCGGCTGGCCTCGATCAGCGCGATCAGCCCGGTCTGGATCAGGTCGTCGAGCTCGCTCGTCCGCGATACGCGCGAAAAGACCTGCCATGCGATCTTGCGGACCAGCGGCGCATGTTCCTCGACCAGTGTCTCGACGCTTTCGCCATAGCCGTGCGCACGCGGCGCGCGGCCGCCGCTCGCGGCAAAATGCTCGGCGGGCTCAATTCTCATGCGGTTGGTCCTCCATATGGGCGTCGGGCCCGGACGCGAGGCGCGGCACTTCGGCGCCGATCGTCGCGACGATTTCGGTCTGCTTGGTCGCCGGAATCTCGAGATAGGAGATGACGGCGACGTCGGGGAATGTGGCGCGCACGAGGCGCGAGAGGGCCGAGCGGCAGATCGGCGACGCGACGAGCGCGAAGCTGCGCGTCTGGAGCAGCAGCGGTTCGACCGCCTGACCGACCTGTTCGATGATCGTCATCGCCATACCGTGCTCGAACGGCCATTCGGCGGCCGGGTTGGCGCGCACCGCCTGGTTGAGCAGCACCTCGACCTCGGGGCTGAAGGTGACGACGGGCAGCGGCATCCGGCTCGGCACGATGGTCTGGACGATCAGCGCGCCGATGCGCTGGCGCACCGCTTCGACAAGATCGATCTCGCCGAGCTGCTGGCTTGCGAGCGCGACCATCGCCTCAGCGATCTTGCGGAAATCGCGGAGCGGCACGCGCTCGATCAGCAGCGATTTGCAGAGACTCGCGACGCGCGGCAGCGAATAGCCCTGCGGGCTGAGATTCTGTGCGAGCTGCGGATAATGCGTCTTGAGATTGTCGAGCAGTGCCTGCGCATCGTCGATGCCGAACAGTTCGGCGGCCGAGCCGACGATGCTGTTGTTGAGGTGCGTCGCGACGACGGTGGCGGGATCGACGACGGTGTAGCCCGCGGCGATCGCGTCATTCTGCATCGCCTTCGGGATCCACAGCGCGTCGAGGCCGAAGGTCGGATCCTTGCACGGGCGCCCCGTAACCTTGGTAACGAGGTCGCCCGAATCGAGCGCGAGCATTTCGTTCGGGAAGACCTCGTCCTCGCCGACGATGACCCCGGCGACCGAGATGCGATAGACGTTGCCCGGGAGCGACAGGTCGTCGGTGACCTTCACCGGCGGAACGACGAAGCCGAGTTCCTTCGACAGCTGGCGGCGGATGCCGGTGATGCGCGTCATCAGCGGCGAACCCTTGCGTTCGTCGACGAGGGTGACGAGCGCATAGCCGATCTCGAGCTGGCACGCGCTCGCGTCGCTGACGTCGGCCCATTCGATATGCGACGGGTCGGGCGCGGGGGCGGCGGGCTCGGGAAGATCGGCGATTGCGGCCTCGGCGCGGCGGAGCTGCCAGCCGATGCCGAAGGCGAGCGCGGCGGCGGGCAGGATCAGCATCTGCGGCATCGCGGGAACGAGGCCGAGGATGAAGAGGATGCCGCCGACCGCCATCCAGATGGCGGGCGAGGAAAACTGGCTGCCGATCTGGCCGCTGAGGTCGAAGGGCGAGGAGACGCGGGTGACGATCGCGGCGGCGGCGATCGAGAGCAGGAGCGCCGGGATCTGTGCAACGAGCGCGTCGCCGATCGCGAGCGTGATATAGGTGCTGCCGGCTTCGGAGAGGCTGAGGCCATGACTGAAGATGCCGAGGATGAGGCCGCCGACGATGTTGACGAACAGGATCAGCAGGCCCGCGACCGCGTCGCCCTTCACGAATTTCGAGGCGCCGTCCATCGAGCCGTAGAAATCGGCCTCGGTACCGACCTCGACGCGGCGCGCCTTGGCCTCTTCGGGAGTCAGCAGTCCGGCGTTGAGATCGGCGTCGATCGCCATCTGCTTGCCGGGGAGGGCGTCGAGGGTGAAGCGGGCCGACACTTCGGACACGCGTCCCGCACCCTTGGTGATCACGATCAGGTTGATGATCATCAGCACGACGAAGACGAACAGGCCGACGACATAGTCGCCGCCGATCAGCACTTGGCCGAACGCCTCGATGACATGGCCCGCCGACGCGGTGCCTTCATGCCCGTGGACGAGCACGACGCGCGTTGACGCGACGTTCAATGCGAGGCGGAACAAGGTCGCGAGAAGGAGCACGGTCGGGAAGGCCGAGAAGTCGAGTGGTTTCGACGCCTGCAACGCGACCATCAGGATCAGCAGGCTGATCATGATGTTCGCGACGAAGCTGATGTCGAGGATCAGCGGCGAGACCGGGATCACCATCAGCGCGACGAGGATCAGCATCCCCGCCGGCAGCGCCGAGACGCCGGCGAAGCGCGTGACATTGCGGAGGTTGAAGCCGCCGGTCATGCCGCGCCTCCCGAAAGCGACGCGAGCCGCCGGTAGGCATCGGCGGCAAAGCCCATCGAGAGCTTTTTGGGCATGGGCTGGATATCCATCATCTGGAGCGGCGGACGGCCGCCGCCGTTGGCTGCAAGCCCGCTCGAACTGCTCGCCTGCGCGTGCCAGCCCGAGGGAGCGAAGGGCTTCATATTTTCGATCTTGCCGCCGTCCTCGAGCTTTGCGCGAAAGCGTTCGCGGATCTCGGCTAGGCTGCGCATGCTGCCGTCGGCGGCATAAAAGACCGACCGATTCGCGGCCGCGGCTTCGGGCATCATCGCTGCGCCCGGCTGATCGGGATTGGCCTCGAGCGCCGTCAGGAACTTGGCGGCGCCGCCGCTGCCGAGGAAATGGGCGAGATAGAGATCGACGGGTTCGGCGGCGCGGCCGATCCGGCTTTCGAGATAGGCGCGATTGTCGCCGGTCAGCGCCGCGGCCATGTTCGACGCGGCGGTCGGGTCGTCGCGCAGGTCGAGGATCTGCTGGCGGAGGACCGGATCGGCGACCGTCAGCCGGCCCGACGCGTCGCGGCCGATGGCATCGGCCGCCCAGGCGAGACCGTGGTTCGCGCCATGGCGGTCGAGCGTTGCCAGCCATGTCTGCTTGGTGAACTGGTAGAGGCCGCGTGCCGACGAGGTCGGGGCCCTGGCATTCGGATCATAGCCGCTTTCGACGCGCGCCACGTCGAAGAGATAATCGAAATCGATTCCCGAGCGCGCCGACGCATTCTGCACCGCATCGAGCACGGGTGCGGCGATACGCGAAGCGCCCTGGGGATTGTTGATTGCGTTCATGGCTTTTGGTTCCGCTTGTTCGGCAGACCAAAAGCAATCATCGTGCCATTTTCCGGAAATCTCCGGAAACTATATGGTTATCAGTAGCTTAAAGCCGCTCCGCGTGGGCGCGTGCCGCGGATTTCGTGGCTCTTGTCAATCCTCTGACGTGTCCAGTTCTTCAATATGTTGACGCGGACCGCCGCCGCTTCGAGCTGGCTCAGCGTCTGCCCGATCAGCGCGCGCGCGCGATGCTCGCTGCCGGCGGGGATCGCGGCGCCGCGAAACAGGATCACCGCGGTCGCCAGTGCTTCGGTCGCCGCGATGATCGCGCCGGCGTCGTGCCCGTCGAGCGCGCCGACCAATGCGTTGAGCCGCGACTGTACGTCTTCCATTTGCGCCTGCATCATTCGGCCCCGCGGCCGTGGAAGTCGAGCATCGCGCCGGCGATGATCGCGGGGTGGACGCCATAGCTGCCGCTCGCAATTGCGGTGCGCAGCGCCGCGACGCGCGCGACATCGACCGGGGGCGCCTGTTCGGCGAGGCTCCCGGCGAGGCGGGTCAGCTTCGCCGTCGGCAGATTTTCCTGTGCCGGCCGAAGCTGCACCGGCGCGCGCATCGATACGACGGCTTCGCCGGCGACCCTGCGCAACGGGCCGGTGCGGCCGACGCCGCCGACTGGTCCGATCTTGCTGTCACCCGACATAAAAGCCTCCATCCGGTGCCGTCAGAAAAGTGACGACGCGGTTCACGAAAGCTTTAACGGATGGTGGATGCGGGCATTAAGGCGACCGGTCGCAAAAAAACAAAAGAAAGGCCCGGCGCCGTCGGAAAGCCGACAGCCCGGGCCCGGTGGGAGGGTCGTGAAGTGAAAATCAGTCTTGCAGGATCGCGCGGCCCGGGCCGGTCACGGTAGCGCTGAGCGTCGATCGGGCGTCGCTGCCCTTGAGCGCGATCGTCTCGCCGACGCGGCCGTCCTGCGTCGCGACCGCGGCATAGCTGATCGCATAGCTGTCGGTCTCGATCGTCACGCGGACATTGTCGCCGCGGCGGATAACGGGGGCGCTTGCCGCGGGGCGGGTGAAGCCCGGGGCGGCGGGCGCCGCGACGGCCGGGCCGGTCATCGGAACCCGCAGGCGCCAGCCGAGCGCGGCGCAGCGCACGGCGAGCGTCTGGGCGTCGATTGCAGTCACCGAGGCCTGTTCGGGGCAGCGCGCGAGCCTGATGCGGCGATCGATCGGGGTGGCGGTGCGGCCGAGCGCGCTTGCGACCGTCGCGGTCAGCATGTCGATCGTCTGCCAGTCCTCGGTCGCCTGCTGGGCGGGCGCCGCGACCGGTGCGGCGATCGCGCATGCGGCGAGGCCTGCGAGAGTTTTGCGGGACAAGGTCGGTCTCCTTCGGTCCATTCGGGTCGTCCGGTAGTTTGCAGGAAGCGTGCCAGTCGCGCTTTGGTGCGCCCTTTGCGGCGCGTCGTCAGATTTTTGACTCGACTGTCGGGTGCTCGCGCCATTCTTGCATGAAATATATGAAAATATAGGGAAAAATACTTTTGGCACGGGCATTGCATAATGCCTTGGTGCTTTTCCGCGCGTCCGTGCCACCTGGCCGGATGGCGGCAAGCGAAGGCCCGCCGCCGGATGGCGGCAATCGAAGGAACGTGATGATGGCATCCGAGAAACTCTTTGGCCTGCATGCGACCGCGCTCCAGCTGCGCAGCCAGCGCATGATGATGCTCGCGTCGAACATCGCGAACGCCGCGACGCCGAATTACAAGGCGCGCGACCTCGATTTCGCCAAGGCGCTCGACCTCGCACAGCAGGGCGGCTCGACCGACGGCGCGATTTCGTACCGTGTCCCGGTGCAGGCGTCGCTCGACGGCAACACCGTCGAGATGGCGACCGAGCAGACCGCCTATGCCGAAAACGCGCTCGCCTATCGCTCGAGCCTCTCGTTTCTCACCGGGCGCATCAACACGCTGACCCGCGCGATCAAGGGCGAATGACGATGAACGGCAATTTCTCCGTCTTCGACATCAGCGGCCGCGCGATGTCGGCGCAGCTCGTCCGGCTCAACACCACCGCGTCGAACCTCGCCAATGCGGGCACGGTCGCGGGCAGCGAGGCGGGGGCGTTTCGTTCGCTCAAGCCCGTCTTTCGCACCGTGATGGACGCGTCCGGCCGCGCGACGGTCCAGATCGACCAGGTCACAACCTCGAAAATGGCGCCCTCGAAGCGCCACGATCCGTCGAATCCATTGGCCGATGCCGACGGCAATGTCTGGGAAGCCGCGGTCGATAGCGCCGCCGAGCTGGTCGAGATGGTCGAGACCGCGCGCCAGTATCAGAACAACGTCCAGGTCCTCGAAACCGCGAAGGGCCTGATCAACGAAACTCTCAGGATGGGACAGTAAGATGAGCGTCAACAGCATCACCAGCAACAACCCCCCCGTGTTCCAGCCCAAGGGCGGCAAGCAGATGGATCAGAACGACTTCATGCGCCTGATGACCGCGCAGCTGTCGCAGCAGGATCCGTTCAACCCGGTCGATAACCAGCAGATGGTGGCGCAGATGGCGCAATTCTCGAGCCTCGCCGGGATCAGCGAGACGAACACCGTGCTCGCGAAGATTTCGGAGCAGCTCACGGCGCAGACCCAGCTGCTCAAGGACATCAAGGCCGCCACGCCGACGCCGCCCACCACTTAAGCTCCCCATCATTCAGGAAGGATAAGTCCATGTCATTCTATACTTCGCTCTCGGGCCTCAAGGGCGCGCAGACCGACATGTCGGTCATCTCGAACAATATCGCGAACGCCGGCGCGATCGGCTTCAAGCGCAGCAAGGCGCAGTTCGGCGATATCTTTGCTTCGTCGCCGACGCAGTCGACCAAGATGATCGCGGGCCAGGGCACGCGCCTCAACGGCATCACCCAGCAGTTCACGCAGGGGTCGTACGAAGCGAGCGAAAAGACGCTCGACCTCGCGATCGTCGGCGAAGGCATGTTCATCGTGAAGGGCGAACCGCCGCGTGAAGCCATCTCCTACACGCGCAACGGCTCGTTCGAACCGACTCCTGACCGCTATGTCATCGATTCGACGGGTGCGAAGCTGCAGCTGCTGCCGATCGACGCGAACGGCAATGTCACCAACAACACGCTCGCCGGCGCCTTCGACCTCCGCCTGCCCACGGGTGCGCCGAGCGACCCGACCTCGGGGCTGGTCAACGTCACGATCGGCCTCGACGGCCTCGTCACCGCAACCTTTGCCAACGGCGAAGACCAGCAGCTCGGCAAGGTCGCGATGGCGACCTTCCCGACGATGTCGGGCCTGCGCCCGACCGGCGATGCCCACTGGCAGTCGACGGGCGAAAGCGGTCCGCCGACGATCGACGCCGCGACCAACGGCCCGATGGGCGCGGTCCGCTCGGGCGCGCTCGAGCGCTCGAACGTCGATATCACCGAGGAACTGGTGATGCTGATGTCGGCGCAGCGCAATTTCCAGGCGAATGCCAAGGCGATCGAGGGCGCGTCGCAGCTGACCCAGACGATTATCGGCATGCGCTGACGCACCGCTGATCGCCGCTTGCCGGGAGCTACCGCATGGACCGCCTCATATATACCAGCCTTACCGCGATGCGGGGCAGCATGTCCCGGCAGACGGCGATCGCCAACAATCTGGCGAACGCCCAGACGCCGGGTTTCCGGGCCGACATGGCGAATGCGCAGGCGCTGTGGCTCGATGGAAGCGGGCTCGATGCGCGCGCCATGGCATCCGAAGAGGTGCTCGGCGCCGACATGCGCGCCGGCACCGTCACCCAGACGGGCCGCGACCTCGACATCGCGATGCAGGGCGATGCACTGCTTGTCGTGCAGGCGAAGGATGGCGAAGAGGCGTACACCCGCCGCGGCGACCTGCAGGTTTCGCCGAGCGGGCTGCTCACTACCGGTGACGGCAATCCCGTTCAGGGCGGTCAGGGGCCGGTGACGATCCCGCCCGCCGACGCGATCACGATCGACCAGGAAGGCCGTGTGTGGATCGTGCCGCAAGGCGGCGATCCCGAAAATCCGCAGGAGGTCGACCGGCTTCGCCTCGCGACGCCGGCGGGATCGGACATCGCCAAGGGTCTCGACGGACTGTTCCGCGTGAAGGGCGGTGGTATCCTGCCCGATGACCCCGAAGCCCGGCTGCTCACCCGCTCGATCGAAGGGTCGAACGTCACCGCAACCGCCGCGCTCGTCGAGATGATCGAGGCGAGCCGCAGCTGGGACACCCAATTGAAGATGATCGGCGACGTGCGCGACATGGACAGCGCGACCGCCAATCTGATGCAGCTTCCGCGTTAAGGAGATTATGAAATGAGTATCGGTGCCTTGCACGTCGCGCGGACCGGTCTGGATGCCCAAGGCTTCCGGATGCAGGTGATCGCGAACAACCTCGCCAACGTCAACACGACGGGCTTCAAGCGCGACCGCGCGAGCTTCGAGACGCTGAGCTATCAGATGATGACGCAGGCGGGCGCGCCGTCGACGGCCGAAAACCGCTACGCGACCGGGCTCAACCTCGGTACCGGCGTCGCGCTCAATGGCACAGCGCGCATGGACACGCAGGGCACGTTCCAGACGACGGGCAACGGGCTCGACGTTGCGATCGACGGCGCCGGCTATTTCCAGGTCGAGATGCCCGACGGGCGCACCGGCTATACCCGCGCGGGCAATTTCGGCCGCGCCCCCGACGGCACGATCGTGACCTCGGACGGCAAGCCGCTGACCCCCGCGATCCAGATTCCCGAGGATGCGAGCAATGTGACGATCGGCCTCGACGGCACCGTGTCGGCAACCGGTGCCGACGGTACGGCGCTCGAACTCGGACGGATCGAGATCGCGCGCTTCGCCAATCCGGCGGGGCTGCAGGCGATCGGCGGCAACATGCTCGTCGAGACGCAGGCCTCGGGCGCTCCGCTCGTCGGCGGCGCGGGCGAGGAAGGCCGTGGCAGCCTGCGCGGCGGGATGCTCGAGGGATCGAACGTCAATGTTGTCGAGGAACTCGTCGACATGATCGAGACGCAGCGCGCCTATGAGGTCAATTCGAAGATGATCTCGGCAACCGACGAGATGATGAAAAATGCGTCGCAGACTCTCTAACGCGGCCCTGCTTGCCCTCGCGCTGGCGCCCGTTTCGGCGCTCGCGAAGGACAAGCAGCCGCCCGACGCCTTTGCGGCGACGGCGCCGGTCGGTCCGGCGCCGCTGCCGGGCAATGGCTCGATCTTCCAGGGCAGCTATGTGGCGCTCACTTCGGGCGGTCGCGCAGGCGCCGTCGGCGATATCGTCACGATCCAGCTCGTCGAGCGCACCGCGGCGACAAAGAGCAACGCCGCGGGCACGCAGCGCGACGGCAATATCGGCCTGACGCCGCCGACCACCGGCCCGCTGTCGCTGTTCAACCCGAGCGACGTCGCGATGGGTGGCGGCCAGCAGTTCAAGGGCAAGGGCGACGCGTCGCAGTCGAATGCCTTGTCGGGCGAAGTCAGCGTGACGATCGCTGCGGTCTATCCCAACGGCACGATGCTGGTGCGCGGCGAAAAGCTGCTCACGCTCAATCGCGGCGACGAACGCGTCCAGATTTCGGGGATCATCCGCGCGATCGACATCAGCCCCGACAACCGCGTCCTGTCGACCCGCGTTGCCGACGCGAACATCCGTTACGTCGGCAAGGGCGAGATCGCCCGCGCCAGCAAGCAAGGCTGGCTGCAACGTTTCTTCTCGATCATCAGCCCTTTCTGAAGAGGAATTAAAGTGACCCAGCGTCCGTCCCTGTTCACCCTTTTTGCGCTCCTGCTCGCCAGTTTCGCCTTCGCGGCGCCGGCGCAGGCCGAGCGCATCAAGGACATGGGCCAGTTCCAGGGCCTGCGCGCCAACCAGCTCACCGGCTACGGCATCGTCGTCGGTCTCGCGGGCACCGGCGACGACAGCCTCGATTATTCGACGCTGGGCATGAAGGGCGCGGTCTCGCGTTTCGGCCTGACCTTGCCGCCGGGAGTCAACCCGGCGCTGAAGAACGCCGCGGCGGTGATGATCACCGCCGAACTGCCGCCCTTCGCCAAGCCCGGCCAGCGTCTCGATGTCACCGTGTCGGCGATCGGCAAGTCGAAAAGCCTGCGCGGCGGCACGCTCGTGCTCGCGCCGCTTTATGGCGCCGACGGGCAGATCTATGCGATGGTGCAGGGCAATCTGGTCATCGGCGGCCTCGGCGTCGATGCCGCCGACGGATCGAAGCTGACGGTGAATGTGCCGTCGAGCGGCCGCATCGCCGGCGGCGCGACGGTCGAGCGCGCAGTCGACACCGGCTTTGCCACGACCAGCTATCTCACCTTCAACCTCCACCAGTTCGATGCCACCAATGCCAAGCGCGTCACCGATGCGATCAACGCGGCGCTGCCCGGCAGTGCGTCGATGATCGACGGCGCGAGCATCGCCATTCGCACAGCGGGCAGCGGCGACGAACGCATGCGGCTGATCTCGCAGATCGAAAATCTGGGCGTCCAGCGCGCCGAGCCTCCGGCCAAGGTCATCGTCAATGCCCGTACCGGCACCGTCGTGATCAACGGCGCGGTCCGCGTCGGCACCGCCGCGGTGACGCAGGGCAAGCTCACTGTCTCGATCAAGGAATCGCCGATGGTCGTGCAGCCGGCGCCGTTCAGCCGGGGCCAGACCGCGGTCGAGCCGTCGAGCGAGATCAGCGTCGAGCAGGACTATCGTCCGGTGATGCTGGTGAAGCCCACCGCCTCGCTTTCCGAACTCGTCGATGCGATCAATCGCATGGGCGTTCCCCCCGGCGACCTTGTCGCCATCCTCGAGGCGCTGAGCCAGGCCGGCGCGCTCACTGCGGAACTGGTGATCATATGACGACGCCCATCTCTTCGGTCGGTGCGACGCCGACCCCCGCGGCCGCGGGTGGCGGCGACGGCGGCCTCCGCAAGGCGGCCGAGGCTTTCGAGGCCGTGATCCTGCGCCAGCTGATGGCGTCGATGCGACAGGCCAAGCTTGGCGACGACATCTTCGGATCGAGCGCGACCGACAATTTCCGCGAAATGGCCGACGCGCGCACCGCCGATTCGATCGCCGCGATGCGCCAGTTCGGCATCGCCGACATGGTCGAACGGCAGTTCCGCGGCCAGCTCGGCGGCCTTGCGAGCGGCCTCAAGGGAGGCGTGCAATGAGCGATCTGCTCGGCATCGGCTACAGCGGGCTGAAGGCCTATTCGCGCGCGCTGGCGACGGTGGGCGACAATATCGCCAACGCCCAGACGCCCGGTTATGCGCGGCGCCGGCTCGAGATGATGGAGGCCGTCGGCGGCGGCAATTCGATCTTCTATCGCGGCAACACCAACCCCGGCGGCGTCGACATCCGCGGGCTCGATCGCTCGGTCGACCAGTGGCTGATCGAGGATTCGAGGATCACCTCGGGCGATGCCGAACGCTCGGCGACGAAGCTTTCGTGGCTCGACAAGGTCGAAGGCGCATTGAGCGACGAGACCAACGGCATCAAGACCGCGCTCACCAAACTCTACACCACCGCCGATCAGCTGACGTCCGATCCGTCGAACCGGACGCTGCGCAGCCAGTTCCTCCAGTCGGTCGACGATATCGCGTCGGGCTTTCGCACCGCGGCGAACCAGCTCGACAAGATGGGCGAGGGGATCGAGGGGGCCGCGGCGAGCGCGGTCGACCAGTTCAACGCCGATCTCGATGCGCTCGAACAGATCAACATCGGCTTGCGCAAGGCGCGGCCGGGCTCGACCAACGAGGCGAGCCTGCTCGACGAACGCGACCGCCTGCTCGACAAATTGTCGTCACAGGCGGGCGTCAGCCCGACGTTCGACAACAATGGCGCGGTGACGCTGCGCGCGACCGGATCGGGCGACCTGCTCGTCGGCGGCGGCGTGGTGAATCCGATTTCGGTCACCGCCGCACCCGACGGACGCCTGTCGTACAGCGTCGGCGGTTCGCCACTCGCGATTTCGACCGGATCGCTCGCCGGCCTCGCCGAGGGCGCGAACCATGTCGCCGATCAGCGCGCCGCGCTCGATACGATGGCAACCCAGTTCGCGAACCAGCTCAACACCGCGCATCAGGCGGGCACCGATGCCAATGGCAATCCGGGCCAGCCCTTGTTCACCGGCACCAGCGCCGCGACGCTGACCGCGACGGCGCTGACGCCCGATCAGGTCGCGGCAGCGAACGCATCGGGCAGCAACGGCAATATGCTCGTGCTCGGCGCGATGCGCGGGGCGAACGATCCCGAGGCGCGCTGGTCGGGCCATATGGCGACGCAGGCGCAGACGGTTGCTTCGGCGCGCGCGCAGGATGCGGCGGCGGCGACGCGGGCCGATGCATCGGCGGCGGCGCGCGACGGCGTCAGCCAGGTCGACCTCGACACCGAAGCCGCCGAATTGCTCCGCTTTCAGCAGGCCTATTCGGCGGCCGCGCGCACGATCCAGGTCGCGCGCGAAACCATGCAGACATTGCTCAGCTCGCTCTAGGGAAGGGGCCGGATCATGATCAACGCCGTAGGCAATCGCATGACGCGCGAAATCGCACGCCAGCAGAAACTCGCCGATGTGCTCGAACGGACGCAGATCCAGATTTCGGGCGGCAAGAAGCTGCTGCGCATGTCCGACGATCCCGTCGCCGCGCGGCGGATCGCGACGATCGGCACGACGCAGGCGAGCATGACCGCCTGGTCGTCGAACATCAATTCGGCCACCGCGCTCGTTTCGCAGGCCGACGGTGTGATGAAATCGGTCAGCAATCTGATGACGCGCGCGCGCGAACTGACGCTCGCTGCTGCGAGCGAAACGGTGAATCCTGCCGACCGCGCGACGATCGCCGCCGAACTCGGCACGATCGCCGACGAGCTCGACGCGCTCACGGCGACGCGCGATTCGAACGGCGAGCCGGTGTTCGCCGCGGGTGCCGCGCGCGTGATGCGCTTCGATTCGGATGTCAGCTTTGCCCCGGTCCCTTCGGCGGCCGATATCTTCGTCGTCGGCGGCAACAGCCTGTCGACCAATATCCGCGATGCCGCGGCGGCAGTGGCGGCGGGTGACAAGGTCGCGATGACCGCCTCGCTCGGCGTGCTTGCCACCGCGATCAGCCATGTCGCCGACAAGCACGCCGAACTCGGCCTCGCCGGGGGGCGGCTTGATCGCATCGGCGACGGGCTGGCGGCGCGCGGGATCACGCTCAAGGACGAGCGGTCCGACGTCGAGGATACCAATCTCGACGAAGCGATCGCGCAGCTCAATGCCCAGGATCTGACGCTGCAGGCCGCCCAGGCCGCCTTTGCCAAGATCAACCGGCAGACCCTGTTCGATATTTTGAGCTGACGACCCTCAATCTTGCGGCGCGGCTGCCGTTAATCATCAAGACGTCCCTGAAGCGACGGGGGCCGGCTGGGACAGCCGGAGCCCGAATGGAGTTGCGCGCACATGTTTCCCGTTGTCGGCATCGTCGTACTGATCCTGCTGGTCTTCGGGGGCTTTGCGCTGACCGGGGGCAATCTCGGGCCCGTCCTCCATGCGCTTCCGCACGAAATGCTGATCATCGGCGGGGCCGCGGTCGGCTCGCTGATCATCGGCAATTCGGGCAGCGAACTGAAGGCGCTCGGCGGCGGACTCGCCAAGGTGTTCAAGGGACCGCAGTACAGGAAGCAGGACTATCTCGACTGCATCCTGCTCGTCTCGACGCTGATGAAGATGATGCGCACCGAAGGTCCGGTCGCGGTCGAGCCGCATATCGAGGACCCTAAGAATTCGACGATCTTCCAGCAATATCCGAAGCTTCTGAAGGACGACACGCTTGTCCACCTGATCTGCGACACGCTGCGTCTCGTCGTTGTGTCGTCGGGGACGCTCGATCCGCACGCGGTCGAGGAGGTGATGGACAATGCGCTGAAGAGCCACCACCATCACAGCATGAAGCCCGCCGAAGGGCTGCAGAGCCTCGCCGACGCGCTGCCGGCGCTCGGCATCGTCGCCGCGGTGCTCGGCGTCGTGAAGACGATGGGCTCGATCGACAAGCCGCCCGAAGTTCTCGGCGGCATGATCGGTTCGGCGCTCGTCGGCACCTTCCTCGGCGTGCTTCTGGCCTATGGTCTCGTCGGTCCGTTCGCGGCGCGGGCGAAGACCGTCATCGAAAGCGATGCCGCCATCTATCACACGGTGAAGCAGCTGATCATCGCGTCGCTGCACGGCCATCCGCAGCCGCTGGTGATCGAGGCGGCGCGTTCGGGCGTTGATCACCATAACCAGCCCAGCTTTGCCGAGGTGTTCGACGGAATGCGGGGGCGGTAATGGCTGCGCGTCCCAACATGCCGCGCCCGATCATCGTCAAGAAGGTGATCCAGCAGGCGCACGGCGGTCATCATGGCGGCGCGTGGAAGGTCGCCTACGCCGACTTCGTGACCGCAATGATGGCCTTCTTCCTCCTGATGTGGCTTCTGGGGGCAACGACCGAGAAACAGCGCAAGGCGCTCGCCGACTATTTCGCGCCGACGATCGTCCAGGCAAAGACCGACAGCGCCGGCTCGACCGGGCTGTTCGGAGGCGACTCGCTGGTGGCCGCCGACAAATATCCGCATGGCGCCGCGCAGACGGGTACACGCGCGATGACCATTCCGCGCGACGCCGTGGGCGGGCCGCGCGAGGCGTCGGGGCGCGAGCGCGAGGCCGAATCGAAGAAGTTCAACCTGATTGCCCAGTCGATGCAGGACCGGATCCTGGCCAAGGGCGATCTCAGGCGGCTCGCGCGCAACCTGCGCTTTACCGAAACGATCGAGGGGCTGCGCATCGACGTCGTCGACGATGCCGATTTCTCGATGTTCGTGATCGGCACCAGCCAGCTCACCGCCGCCGGTGCCCGCCTGTTCGCCGAAATTGCCAAGCCGATCGCCGACGTGCCGAACCAGGTCATGATCCGCGGCCACACCGATGCCGCGCCATGGTCGGCGAAGGCGGGGACGAACAACTGGCGCCTGTCGGTCGACCGCGCCGAGGTGACGCGCCACTATCTCGAGTTTCGCGGCATCGCATCGGACCGCTTTTCGCGAATCGAGGGGGTCGCCGACCGCGAACCCTATGTTCCCGCCGACCGATTCGATCCGCGCAATCGCCGGATTTCGATCACGCTCGGCTGGCGGCAGGTCAATGATTAGTGCCAGTTTGGCAGTATATCGGACAAGGTTAACGCGATTGCGCCGTTAATGGTTCCACTTTGGCAATATTACTTTGTTTTGAATGACTTAAGGTCTCGCCGATAAGCTTTCGTTTACCAATTTCGTCAATTTCTGACTCCATCGAAGGGGGCACCGGGCGGGCGGTGCGGTGGAGACTGAAATGACACTGGGGCAGAACAACAATACGGCGCTCGAAGCGCTGATCATCGGCACGAGCCCGGCAACCTGCCGGCTGCGCGAGATGATCCGCCGCGTGGCGCGGTCGAACGCCTCGGTGATGCTCTGCGGCCCGTCGGGCTCGGGCAAGGAACTGGTCGCCCGTGCGATCCACGACGAAGGCGCCCGTACGGGCAAGGCCTTCTCGGCGATCAACTGCGGCGCGATCCCCGGCGAACTCATCGAATCCGAACTCTTCGGGCATGAAAAGGGCAGCTTCACCGGCGCCCATGCCCGTCGCATCGGCCATTTCGAAGCGAGCGAGGG
This sequence comes from Sphingopyxis sp., assembly GCA_017745175.1. Lineage (GTDB taxonomy): Bacteria > Pseudomonadota > Alphaproteobacteria > Sphingomonadales > Sphingomonadaceae > Sphingopyxis. The sequence continues at coordinate 67,683 of JAGHZY010000010.1, forward strand.
CGGGACGCTCTTCCTCGACGAAATCGGCGACATGCGTTTCGACATGCAGGTCAAACTGCTCCGCGTGCTCGAGGACCGGACGATCGTCCGCGTCGGCAGCAGCGAGGTGAAGGCCGTCGACGTTCGCGTCATTTCGGCTACCCACCAGGATCTCGGCGCTGCGATCGCCGAGGGCAAGTTCCGCGAAGACCTGTTCTTCCGGCTCGGCGTGGTTGTGCTCCAGGTCCCCAGCCTTGCCAGCCGCGTCGAGGATATTCCGGCGCTCGTCCGCCACTTCCAGCGCCAGATGCCGGCCGACACCAAATGCCGCTATGACGACGCTGCGATGGCGCTCCTCATGCAGCATGGCTGGCCGGGCAATGTGCGCGAACTCCGCAATTTCGTCGAGCGCGCCAGCGTGCTGCACGGCGGCGAAACGCTCGGCGCCGAGGATGTCGCCATGCTTCTGAACCCCACCGCAGCGCCTGCGCCGCGACAGGCCGCTTCCCGCGGCCCTGCCACGGTGCAGGCCAGCGTGGACGAATTCGCCGCAGAGCCTTGCGTTTCGGCCACGCCGCACGCCAAGACGCCGGCGCCGGGCCGTCCGATCGATCTGAAGCGCGAGATCGAAACGATCGAACTCGAACAGATTCACGTCGCGCTCGATCTGGCCGACGGCATCATTTCGGAGGCGGCCCGCCTGCTGACGCTGAAGCGCACGACGCTGATCGAGAAGATGCGCAAATACGGGGTTCATCAGCAGGCCGCCTGACGGCTCGCGACACGAGTTTCAGCACCCGCTGAAAAAGGGGGCTCTGGTCCGCTCCCGCACCACCCGGCCGTCCGTCCCCACCTTGGGCGGCCGGGTACCCATCCTGCCCGGGCAGGCATGGCATCGGCCCGCCCCGATTTCCGGGGACGGGCCGATGCCGTTTCGCGTCAGCGCGAACAAGTCCTAGCGGAGTTGGCGCCAGGCCGAACTGATCGTCAGAATCCCCTCGAGCAGTTCGGCCAGCGCTTCGGCGCTGTTCGCGGCCACGGCATCGTCGAGCTTGCGGCGCATGCTGCGATAGACGCGCGACAGCGCGGTCGCGACATCGCCGCCCTTGTCGCGATCGAGCCCGGCATCGAGGCCGATGAGGATCGCGCGGGCCCGGTGCGCAGGCTCGGTGGCCGAAACGCGCTGTCCCTGCCGGATCATCGCCCCAAGGACGCCGACGGCGGTTTCCAGCTCGTCATAGAGCATGGTGACCAGTTCGACCGGATCGGCGGCCTCGGCGCGGCTTTCATGCTGCAATCGGCGATAAAGCCCGGTCGCCCGGACGGTCGAGGCGGTAGCGGTCACGTCGGAGGCCCTTAGTCGTTACCCTGGTTCGACCAGAGCTTGATCTGTTGTTCGAGATAGGTCTGCGTCGCCTTGAACGCAGCGAGCCTGGCTTCGAGCGTGCCATATTGTTTCTCGAGGCGCTTCTTGTACGCGCTCTCGCGCTCTTCGATCTTCTCGAGCTGGTCGGCGAGATTTTCCTTCCTGGCGTCGAGCGATTTCGATACGCGATCAATCGCGCCATTGGTTCCGACCGCCTTGTCGCGGATCGCATCGAGCGCAAAGGCGATGCCCGGATCGGTCGTCTCGGTGTGCGTTGCGTCGCGGCGCGGGTTGAACAGCGCCTCGACCGCGCCCGCGTCGCTGGCGAGAACCTTGTCGAGCTTGGCGTTGTCGACCGAAAGCAGACCCTCCTTCGTCGTCGAAATGCCGATGTCGGACAGCTTGTTGATCGTGCCGTGACTCGACAGAACCTTGTTGACGAGGCTGCCGAGTTCGCGTTCGAGTTCGCGGAGCGAAGACCCGGCGCCCGAAATGTTCGAGGCGGCAACAAGGCTCTTCTTGAGCTGGTTATAGACCGAGACGAAATCGCCGACGGTCTGCTTGATCATGTCGAGCGGACGGCTCGCACCGATATCGACGCCCTGCCCCGGGGCGGCCTTTTTAAGCGTGAGCGACATGCCGGGGACGACATCGTCGATGATATTGGTCGCGCGGCTGAAGGCGACGCCGTCGATCGTGAATTCGGCGTTGGCGGCGCTTTGTCCCTCCGTCATTCCGCCGCCGGTAGCAAAAGCGGCAAGGCCGGGATCGGCGCCGGCATCGGCAGCGAGGGTGAAGGCGCCCGTCTCGCCGGTGGGGCCTTTCAGGATCAGCCGGTGGCCGCCCTCGTCGGCGATGATTGAAGCGGTCACGCCGGCACCGCTGGCGTTGATCGCGCTCGCGAGCCCGTCGAGGCTGTTGTTCGTCGCGCCGATCGTGATCGTCTTGGCGACACCGCCGACGGTCAGCGTCATGGTGCCTGTACCGATCGCGGCCGCCTTGTCGGCGACAACGGCCGAATAATTGGTCTGCGCGCGCGCGAGTTGGGTCACGACGACCGTCGCGGCAAAGCTGTCGGCAGAAAGGCCGGCGCGGCTGGTGGCGCTGAGCACGCTTTCGTCGGAAACTGTCGGCGTGCTGCGCAGCGTACCGTCGCTGACCATCTGGCTCAGCGAATTGGCAAAGCCGTCAAGGTCCGACCGTGCCTGCGCCAGCGCGCTGATGCGCGTCTGGTTCGCCTGTGTCAGTTCGGTCATGCGCTTGATCTTGGGATCGCGCGACGCATTCGACAGATCGGTGACGAGCTGCTTGACGTCGAGGCCGGACCCGAAGCCGAGGCTGTTGGCAATTGAACTGACCATGGCAAATATCCTTCGCACTCCTTAACGGCGGCGCGCGGCGAAGATTAAGCCTGCCGGCGACCCTCGGGATCGAAACGATGCGATGGCGGAATATCGACCGCGGGCTGGGCAAGTCCGTCGGCGACCGCGCGCTCGAGCTGGAAGACGAAGGCGAGCACCGTCGCCACGGCGACGAACAATTCCTCGGGGATCACGCGGCCCGCACGCGCGGTGAAATAGATGGCGCGGGTGAGCGCCGGATATTCGAGAAGCGGGACGTTGGCGCCGCGCGCCAGCTCGCGGATCGACAGCGCGACATCGCCGCGCCCGCGCGCAACGACGACCGGCGCCGCGTCTGTCCCGGGGCGATAGCGCAGCGCGACCGAGAAATGCGTGGGATTGGTGAGGACGACGGTCGCTTCGGACACGGCCTTGCGCGCCGACCCGCTCAATATGTCGTGCGCGCGCTGGCGCTGCGCCTGCTTGAGCTCGGGGGCACCGTCGGACTGGCGCATTTCTTCCTTGATCTCCTGCTTGCTCATCATCAGCCGCTTGTTGCGCTGGAACCATTGCACCGGCACATCGATCAGCGCGATGACGACCAGCCCGCCGGCGAGCGTCAGCATCGCGTGGCCGATCGATTTTCCGGCAAGGCCGATCGCGGCCATCAGATCGGTCGACGCCATCGTCATGATCGCGGGCAGGCTCTTCAGGACGAGCCAGTAACCGATGGTGCCGAGCAGCAACACTTTCGCCAATGCCTTGCCGAGCTCGGTGACACCCTGCATCCCGAACATGCGCTTGAGCCCGGCCATCGGGCTCATGCGATTGCCCTTGAAATGGAGCGCCTTGCCGCGCCAGCCCATCGACCCGAGCAGCGCCGGTCCCGCGACCGCGGCGCCGAGCGCGAGCGCAAACAGGCTCGCGAGCGGCAGCAAAATCTCGACCCCGTTGCGCATCAGCGCCTCGGCGGGTGCGAAATCGGCGATATCGGCGGCGGTCAGCGTAAGCCCGCGGCGCACGAGGTCGCCCGCCGATTGCACGAACCAGCCGCCCGCGGCGACCATCCAGCCCGCGGCGGCGAGCATCATCAGCGCGGTCGCCAGCTCGCGCGACATCAGCACATCGCCCTCGCGCGCCGAATCGGCGAGCTTCTTCGCCGTCGGCTGTTCGGTCTTCTGGTCCTTGTCCGAGCCCTCCGCCATCGTCAGATTCCCGCGACCATGCGCGCGGCGTCGAGCGCGTCGGAGAGGATACGTGCGATTGCCTCGGCCATCGCGGGCGTCGCGACGCCGAGAAGGACGATCCCGGCGAGCAGCGTCGCGGGAATGCCGACCGCGAACAGGTTGAGCGCCGGCGCCGAACGGCCGATCACGCCCATGATGATCTGGACAAGAATCAGCACGAAGCCGACGGGCATCGCGATCGTCAGGCCCGCGGCGAACATCAGGCTGCCGAACCGTATCACCCCGCCGATCGCGTCCCATGAAGGGAAAGCGTTGCCGGGGGGGAGCGCGGTATAGCTGTCGACGATGATGTCGATCAGCACGAGATGGCCGTCGGCGGCGAGGAACAGCGCGGTGGCCATCATCGACAGGAACTGGCCGATCGCCGAGCTCGACGCGCCGCTCAGCGGATCGACCATCGACGCGAAGCCGAGCCCCATCGCATTGCTGATCACCTCGCCCGCAAGCAGGGCTGCAGCGAGCCCCATCTGGAGCACGAAGCCGATCGCGAGGCCGATCACCGCCTCACCGATGATGAGGAAAAAGCCCGGGACCGACACGATCCCTTCGGGCGGCAGCACCATGCCCGACGCCGCGACTGCGGGCACCCCGACCGCGAGCGCGATGACGAGCCGCAGCTGCACCGGCACGTTCGACGCGCCGAACACCGGCGCGGCGATGAACGCCGCGCCGGGGCGGATCATCCCCAGCATCCATAGCTGGAGCATCGCCTCGATATTGGGGATGTCGGCGGGGTTCATCCGACCCTAGCGGACAAGCGCCGGGATCTGCGCAAACAGTTCGCGGGTGAAATCGGTGAGCAGCACGAGGATGCTGCCACCGAAGATCGCAAGGCAGATCGCCGCGACGATGAGCTTGGGCACGAAGGTCAGCGTCTGTTCGTTGATCGAGGTCGCCGCCTGCACCATGCCGAGCAGCACGCCGATGACGAGCACCGGCAGCAGCAGCGGCGCCGACGCGAGCGCGAGGATCCACAGCGACTGCTGCGCGACGCCGATGAAATAGTCGGCCTCCATTCCGCTAACTCACGAAGGAGGAAGCGAGCGAGCCCATCGTCAGCGCCCAGCCGTCGACGAGGACGAAGAGCAGGAGCTTGAAGGGCATCGATATAATCGTCGGCGACAGCATCATCATACCGAGCGACATCAGCGCCGAGGCGACGATCAGGTCGATCACGAGGAAGGGCAGGAAAATGAGGAAGCCGATCTGGAACGCCGTCTTGAGTTCGCTGGTGACGAAGGCGGGCAGCAGGATCGAGAAGGGCACGTCCTTCGGACTCGCATAGGTCGGCGCTTTCGCGATCTTCGCGAACATCATCAGGTCGGTCTTGCGCGTCTGCTTCATCATGAAGCCGTGGAGCGCGGTGCCCGAGCGCGATACCGCTTCGCCGATGTCGATCTGTTCCTGGCCATAAGGCTCGATCGCGACGCGGTTCACCTCGCTGATCACCGGCTGCATCACGAACAGCGAGAGAAAGAGGCTGAGGCCGACCAGCACCTGGTTCGGCGGCGTCTGCTGCAGCCCGAGCGCATGGCGCAGGATCGACAGCACGATGATGATGCGCGTGAAGCTTGTCATCATGAGGAGCAGCGACGGCAGCACCGTCAGCAGGCTCATCAGGACGAGAATCTGGAGCGACAGGCTCAGCGGGCGGCCATCGCCGCCGATCTCGCTCACCGCGCGATTGAGCCCGTCGGCCGCCTGCGCCCAGGCGGCGGGCGCGGCGCAGAGTAGCACAGCGCCGCCGGCGAGCGCCGCGGCGCGCAGCCAGAAGCGACGATCAGTCCGCATGGAAATCGCCCTGGCTGTCGTCTGCAAGGCGCGTGATGCCGTTACGCGATACCGCGACGAGGATGCGCTGGCCCGCGAATTCGATGACCGCGAGCTTTGATCCGGGCCCGAGCGGCAGCACGTCGACCATCTCGACCGCGCGCGACCTCGTCGCACCGCCGACGAGCGGCACGCCCATCTGGACGCGCTTCCACAGCCACAGGCTGCCCCACGCCATGCCGCCGACGAGCGGCAGCAGGATGAGAAGGCGGAGGATATATTCGAACATCAGGCTCTCCGCTCGAAACCTTCGAGCCCGCGTGCCGGCGCGACGACTTCGGCGACCTGGATACCGTAGCGGCCGTCGACGCTGACGATCTCGCCCTTCGCGATGAGGGTGCCGTTGGCGTAGATGTCGAGCAGGTCGGTCGCGGCGCGGTCGAGCTCGATCACGCTGCCCTCGCCGAGCGCGAGCAGTTCGGAAAGTGTCATCGAGGTCGAGCCGACCTCGACCGACACGCGCAGCGAAACGCCGGCGAGCAGGTCGAAATTGGGTGCCGCGGCGATGCTCTTGTCGCGCCGGTCGGCGCGCGCCTTGGGGGCGTCGGCGATATCAGTCATTGTCCGGTCCTTTTTCGATATGTTCGATCATGATCGCGGCGTTGCCATTGGCTTCGCCGATGCTGCCGAGTGCGAAGCTGCGCCCGGCGACGGTTACAGGCACATGGCGCGGCATGGCGAGCGGGATGATGTCGCCGACCTCGAGCGCGAGCAGTTTGACGAGGCTGATCTCGGGGCGCGCGAGCACCGAGCGGACGGGCATGCGCACGTCGCGCAGCGCCTTGTCGAGCGCGCCGGCCCAAGCGGGATCGCCTCCACTATTGCCCGGTATCTCGGGAAGCAGCTCGTCGCCCGCGATCCCGCGCAGCGCGGCCACCGGATAGGCGCACAGGAGCGTGCGCCCCTCGAACGGGGCCCCGCGCAGCGTGAAGCGCTGGACGAACAATTCGTCGTCGGCGCGCACCGCGGCGAGTTTCGCGGGATCGGCCGTGACGCAATCGAGTTCGGGTTCGATCGCAAGCTTGCCGCGCCAGGCGGCGACGAGCTGCATCGCGATGTCGCGGCCGAGCCGCGCAGCGAAGCGATCCTCGGCGTCGGTCAGTTCCTCGCGTTCGGCGGCGAGCTGGCCGCGGCCGCCGTAAAAAATGTCGACGAGCTGGAGCAGCAGCGCGCGTGAGCCCGCGAGCAGCACGGGTCCCTTGAGCGGCGGCGCATGATAACGCCAGAAGATCGCCGGCGCAGCCGACGTGCTCCACTCGGCAAAGCTCATCTGCTCGGCGCCCGCGCGCTCGACCTGGATCGCCGGCGCGCCGAGCGCACGGATCAGGTCGCGCAGGGACCGCGCGAACTGGTTCGCCACGCCCTCGAGCGCGGGGAAGGCATAGCCGTCCGCGGCCTTGCGCAGCAGCAGGGATTCTTTTGCATCCGCTGGCGCTGCTGCGGGAGCAGGCGCGCCCGGGGCCTTCACGGCCTTGACGGTCTTGACGCTGGTGGTCACTGAATCACCAGGCTCGTAAAATATACATTGTCGATGCCCCCGAAACCTTCCTTGTCGCGCAGCACATCGTTGATTGCGGCTGTCAACTGACGCTGCAGCCGCTGTTTCCCCTGTGATGTGGAGAGCAAAGCCGGATCCTGTTCGGCGAGCACCATAAGCACGACCGAGCGGATCGGAACAGCCTGCCGTTTGATATTATTGATAACCTTGCCGTCATAGAAGGTCGAAAGGCTGATGCCGACCTGCAGGAAGCCCGACCCGTCGGCGAGGTTCGTGGTGAAGCCCTCGGCGATCGGATAATAGGTGATCTCATATTTGCGCGGATCGACCTTGAACCTGTCGTTCGGGACGGAAACCGTGCCGACCTTGGGCGGCGCTTCCTTGTCCTCGCCCTCGGCCGCGGGTTCGGGATCCTCGTCGCTGCGCACGACGAGCTTCGGATATTTGTCCTCGGGCTTCGCCTCGTGCGCCGACAGCGCGCCGAAATAGATGCCCGCGCCCGCACCCGCGCCGATCAGCGCGATGGCGGCGACGCCGATGAACAGCAGTTTCCTGAACTTGCCCTTTTTGTTCGGAGCACCTTCGACATTATCCTTGGCCATGACGGGACCCTTTCTGATCAGGCGAAGCGGCCGCGGCGCTCGGCGGCGCGGTCTTCGTCGCGCGGTTCGGCGCGTTCGGTGGCGGTTTCGATGAGGTGCGCGGGATCGGGTGCGGTGCCGCGGCCCTGACCCTGGCTTTGCGACTGGCGGCCGGTCTCGCCCGGGGTGCAGGTCACTTCGGCACCCGTGATGCGGACGCCCTGCTGGCGCAATTCGTCGACGAGGCGGCCCTGCGCCGCGGTGACCATCGTCGCGGTCGCTTCATGATGCGTGTCCATTTTCAGCGCGACACCCTCGTCGCCCATTTGCATCGCGACGTCGAGGCGGCCGAGGTGGCGCGGCATCAGGCGAAAGCTGATATCGCCGCTGTCCGATTTCGTCGCGGCGATGTCGCGCGCGAGCTGGTCGATCCACGCGCCGTCGCTGTCCATGTCGAGCACGCGCTCGGCGACCTGTCCCGGCGCGCTCACGTCGGCGAGCGCCGCAGCACCCTGTGTGGCGGGCTGGGTGAAGAGGATCGTCATCGACGGGGCCGCTTCGACGGGCTTGGCCGTCTGCGGCTCGGCACCCGCGAGGATTGGCAGCGGCGTTGCGGCATCGCGCGGGCGCGCCGCGACGGGAACTGCGACGTCCGTGTCGGCTGGAGCCGGCGCGGCCTCTGGCTTCGCGGGCTTCGCTGCCGCCGGGATGGTCGCGGCGACGACAGCGGCCGGGTTCGCGGCCGGAGCGGCAGGAACGGTCACGGCGGCGTCGCCCGTCTCTGCACCGGCGGCGTCGGTATCGGCGTCGGTTCCGGTTTCGGCGGGCACCGGCTTGCCGGTCGCCGGCGCGGCGCCGGGGACGGCTCCGTTCAGCGCGATCAGCAGGTTCGCGGCGAGTACCGCGGCGGCGTCGGTTTCGACGGGCGCGGTCTTTACGGCCGGGGTCCGGGGCCCCGCGTCGCTTTCGACCGGCAACGCATCGGACGCCGGTGCCTTCGCCTCGACGGGCAGCGCCTGCTCGACCTTGATCGTCGCGGCCGCACGCGTGGCCGGCGCGGCAACCGGCGCGGCGGCAAGCAGTTGGTCGAAGCTGGGGCTTTCGCCGCCATCGACCGGAAGCTGCCCGATATTGGCGAGGAAGGTCGCGAAGCCGGCTGGCATCGCGCCTTGGACGGCAGGGAGAGAGGGCGCGCTCATCATGCCGCGCCGCCTTCGATCAGGCGCAGGCGCATGCCCGTGCGCGGACGGTGCGGGCGATTGGCGTCGTCGCGGCGTTCCTGTTCGACCTGTGCCGCCTTCCGGCTGCGTTCGTACAGACGGACCGCTGATTCTTCCTTGGCCATCGCGCTCTGCGCGCGCGCGCCCATCTCGTCGCGGCGCTGGCTTGCGCCCGCCAGCGGCGCGGTCAGGCTTTCCTGCGCGATGTCGAGTCGCATCGCGAGTTCGCCGATCGTGTTGAGCGCGCGGCCGGCGACCGCACCCTTCGCCATCGCAAGGTCGACGCGCAGCGTTTCGAGCCGCTTCGCCAGCTCGACGAGGCTCGCCAGTTCGCCATTGGCGCGCGCCAGATTGGCCTCCGCCATCTGATGTTCGACGGAGCGCACGCGGATGATACGTTTGCGGCGTGCGGTACGGGCGTTCATGCGGAATATCCTTCAATCAGGGTCTGGCGGGAAAATTCGAAATCGACCTGCGCCTTGGCAGGCTGCGAGACGTAGGCGAGCTGGTCGGCGTGGCGCGCGATCGCGGTGTCCAGCACCGGATCGGCGCCGGCGACGTAAGCCCCCATCAGCATCAGGTCGCGATTCTCTTCATAGGCGGACCAGAGCTGGCGGAAGCGCGCGGCGGCGGCGGCGTGTTCGGGATCGACCGAATCGACCATCGTGCGCGACAGCGAGCGCGCGACGTCGATCGCGGGATAGACCCCCTGTTCGGCGAGCTGGCGCGACAGGATGATATGGCCATCGACGATCGCGCGCGCGGAGTCGACGACCGGATCGTCGATGTCGCCGCCATCGGCGAGCACGGTATAGAGCGCGGTGATCGAGCCGCCTGTTTCGCGATCGATACCGGCGCGCTCGCAAAGCGAGGGGATCAGCGCGAAGACCGAAGGCGGATAGCCCTTCATCGTCGGCGGTTCGCCCAGCGTCAGCCCGATCTCGCGCTGGGCATGCGCGACGCGCGTCAGGCTGTCGATCAGCAGCAGCACTTTCTTGCCCTCGGCGCGGAACGCCTCGGCGATCGCGGTCGCGCGCATCGCGGCGCGCAGGCGGAGCAGGGGCGGGTGGTCGGCGGGAACCGCGACGACCACCGACTTCTTGCGCACTTCGGGGGGCAGCTTGGTCTCGACGAAGTCGCTGACCTCGCGGCTCCGCTCGCCGATCAGCCCGACGACGATGACGTCGCATTCGGTGCCCGCGATCATCTGGCCCATCAGCACCGACTTGCCGACGCCCGAGCCCGCTATGATCGCGACGCGCTGGCCTTCGCCGACGGTGAGCAGGCCGTTGATCGCGCGCACGCCCATGTTGAGCGGGCGGGTGACGCGGCCGCGGCGGAGCGGGTTGACCTTGCGGCCGGCGAGCGGCCACTGGAACTGCGACTTGACCGGCGGGCGGCCGTCGAGCGGATTGCCCTGCGCATCCATGATGCGGCCGAGCAATGTCTTGCCCACCGGCACCATGCTCGAAGCGCCGTGCGGCTCGACCGGCGCGCCGGTGACGAGCGGCTTGTTCATGTCGAAGGGGAGGACGAGGCTGCGGTGACCGCGAAAGCCCACGACCTCGCCATAGACATAGTCGTTGTCGGCCGAACGGATGCGGACGTTGCTGCCGAGCGGCTGGGGGAAACCCGACACTTCGAGCATGATCCCCTCGTGCGAGACGAGCGTCCCGACGCGGCGCGGGCTGGCGTGCGCGAGATCGACGGGGTCGAGCAATTGCTGCGCGGAAAGGGCTAGGCGGCGGGTCATGCGGCCTCGCTTTCGCCGAGCGCCGAGCGGAGCTCTTCGAGATAGACCGCGCGGCCATGCTCGATCCATCCGGTCGAGGTTTCGATGCGGATGGTGCCGCGCATCATCGCCGCATCGCTCTCGACCGCCAGCGTGAGCGGGCAGTCCGCCAGCAGCGCGGCGTCCTCGGGGTGAACCCAGAGCGTCCGTGCCTTGTCTGCGTCGGCGATCATCGCGGCGGCTGTTTCGACCTGCGCCTGCAGCCATTCGGCGTCGATCGGCGCGGTGGCGACGATCTGGCGCACCAGCCGCTCGACGGTCGTGGCGATCAGTTGCGCGAGTTCCTCGCTCGGTTCGTCCTGCAGCGCGTCGGCGCCGGCGAGCAGCGCGAGCAGCTGGTGGCGCTCGGCGACGAACGCCGCTTCGGCAAGGCGCTGGCCTTCGGCGAGACCGAGCGCGAAGGGATCGTCGACGTCGGGTTCGTCGAAACTCTCTTCGGCGGGCTGCGGCGCATGCGCCGCCGGCGCGAAGGAGACCGGACGAAAGCCGCCGCCGCGCGCCATCGCATCGGCGAGGCTGACGGGCGCAAAGCCGGCTTCGGTGGCACGATCAGACATAGTCGTCGCCTCCGCCCGCGATCATGATTTCGCCCGCCGCCGCCATCTGGCGCACGATCTGCATCACGCTCTTCTGCGCGTCGTCGACGTCGATGCGCTTGACCATCGTCATCTCGTCCATTTCGTCGCGGATCGTCTCGGCGGCGCGCTGCGACATGGTGGCGAGGCACATGTCGACCATTTCTTCGTCGGCACCCTTGAGTGCGATCGCGAGCTGGGCGGCGTCGACCGAGCGCAGCACGCTGCTGAGGCTCTTCTTGTCGAGGTCGCGCAGATTCTCGAAGATGAACATTTCTTCCTCGATCGTCTGGGCGAGGATGCGGTCGTGCTTCTTGAGCGACCGGAGCGTGCGTTCGGACAGCTGTTTCGGCATCTTCTTCATGATCTTGGCGACGTCGCCGGGGCCGCCGATCGCCTGCTTGGCGACGCGCTGGCCGTCGACATTGGCGCTCGCAAGCACCGATTCGAGATCCTCGATCGCCGCGGCGGGGACCGAGGTCAGCATCGCGGCGCGCAGCACCAGATCGGCCTGCAGCACTTCGTCGAGCGTCTCGATCGCGCGCGCGGCGACATCGGGGACGAGCACCGACAGGATCAGCGCGCCGACCTGCGGATGTTCGCTGGCGAGCAGGCCGCTGATCGCGTCGACGTCCATCCAGCGCAGCATTTCGAGCGACGCGGCGCTCCGCTGCGGCGCGACGGCGGCGAGGATATTGTCGGCGCGGACATTGCCCACGGCCTCGTTGATCACGGTGCGGATGCGCGTGTCGGCGCCGATCGCGAGCGCACTGACGTCGCGGCTGCGCGTCACGAAGCGGTCGAGCGCCTGCCCGATCTGATGCTCGCTGGCGTTGGCGGTGTCGAACATCGCCTTCGCGAGCCGGCGCACTTCCTCGGGATCGAGCTGTTTCAGGATCGTCGCGGCTTCGCTCTCGTCGAGCAGCATCAGCAGGATTGCTGCGGCGGCCGAGCCCTCGATCGCGGCCGGTGCGGGCGAATTATCCAGTCCGGCAAGCTCAGGCACGGGCGCCCTCCTGCATCAGGTGGCGAACGACGAGCGCGGCGCGCGCCGAATCCTGACGGACGAAAGCGCGGACGAGATTGGCGCGCGCTTCGTAGCTCGGCGCCTGCTCGATCATCTCGAGTGTGATTTCGCGGCCGCCCTGGCCATTGCCCAGCGCCGGCCGGTCGGTTGCGGCGAGCAGCGACGCCTCGAGCGCCTGATTCTGCTCGGCGCGCGCGGCGGCGCGCTGTTTCGCTGCGCGGATCATCGGACGGCCGATGAACAGGAAGGCGAGCAGCGCGGCGAGGATTGCGCCGACCTGCTTGATCAGCGGCAGGAACCAGCCCTGGTCGTAAAAGGCGGGCGAGCTGTCTTCGACCGCGACGAACGGGCGCTGGTTGATCGCGACGAGGTCACCGCGCGTCGCGTCGTAACCGATCGCGCCCTTCACCAGATTGTCGATCTTGGTCAGGTCGGCCTGCGTCAGCGCCTTCTTGCCCTGGTTGAGCGCGACGGCGACCGAGACGCGGCGCAGCTTGCCCTGCGGCGAATGCGTCACCGAAATCTCGCGGCCGACCTCATAGGCGCGCGCGGCGTTTTCGTTGCTTTCGGTGCCGGGTGCCGGCGCCGCGCCGGGCGGCACCGGTTGCGGACCGTTGGCGGTGACCGTCGTCGCCTGCGGCGGCTGGTTCGACAGCGCGCCGGGAATGCCGACCGCAGGCGCGCTCGCGCCGCTGGTCGAACGGGTGATCTGCTCGCTGGTCAGCGCGCGATCATTCTCGGGAAAGCTTTCGCGCGTCGCCTGGCTTTCGGACATGTCGACGTCGGCGTGGACCTCGACCGTGTAATTGCCCGCGCCGAGCATCGGGCCGAGCAGGGTGTCGAGCGCGCGGCGGAAACGGTCCTCGACCTGCAGCTGGAGCTGGAAGGCCTTCATGTCGCTGCCGCTGGCGGTGTCCGACAGCAGCGCGCCGCGCTGATCGATCACCGACACCTGATCGGCGTTCATGCCCGGAACCGACGAGGCGACGAGGAAACGGATCGCCTGGACCTGACCATCGCTGAGCGAGCGGCCGTTCTGGAGGGTGAGCATGACCGATGCGGTCGCGGGCTTGTCCTCGCGGACGAACAGGCTGGGTTCGGCGGCGGCGACATGGACGCGCGCGCTCTTCACCGCGTCGATCGTTTCGATCGTGCGCGACAGATCGGCTTCGCGCGCCGAGCGCAGTGCTTCACCCTCGATCGCGCGGCTCGACCCCATGGGCAGCGACGCGATCAGGCTGTCGCCGCTCGGTGCGGCCTTGGGAAGGCCTTGCCCCGCCAGCGCGATGCGCGCCTGATGGAGCTTGTCGGCGTCGACGGTGAGCGCGCCGGTCGACGCATCGATGCTGTGCGCGATGCCCTGCGACTGCAGCGCGTCGGCGACGGCGGCCTTGTCGGCGTCGTCGAGTCCGGCGAAGAGCTGCGCCTGCGGTGCTGCCTGCATCGTGAAATATGCGAGCGCGGCGATGCCGATCGCCGAGGTCATCGCGATCGCGGGCAGCGCGCGCTGCACTGCCGGCTGGCGGATGAACTGGGTTACGGGAGCAAGGCGGCCGCCGAGGACGGGGGCGGGCAGACGGTTTGCGGACCCGTCGTCGACGGGGGTCAGGATCTGGGCTTCGGCCATGGATTACACCGGCATGTTCATGATGTCGCGGTACGCGGAGAGCAGCTTGTTGCGCACCTGCAGGGTGGTTTCGAAACCGAGCGAGGCCTTCTGGCGCTCGATCATCACGCTGACGATGTCGTGCGTGTCGCCGCGTTCATAGGCTTCGCTGACCTGGCTTGCCTTCGTTTGCTGCGCGTTGACCTGCTGCAGCGCATTGTTGATCGCGGCGCCGAAATCGGGTGCGCCGGCGGCGGCGTCGCCCGCCCCGGCCGCGCCGCGCCCGGCGGCGCGTTGCAGCGCCTGATTCTGATTGAGGATCGAACTGCGCATCTGCAGCAGCCGGCTCGGGTCAATCGTGCTCATTGCTTCTTCATCCGTCCTGTTGCGCGGCGGTCTGCCGCACGCACAAAGAAGAATGCAAAGCTCGTGCCAAATATATTAATGGCATATTTTCAATGGATTGATTGAAGCGCCACCCGCCTCTTGGATGCTTTCGGCGTTTTTTTGACGCGGGCGCTTAATCGTCTGTGCGCCGCGCCGTTACTGCTTCCGTGACCGCTCCTCGAGCCCTCACATCACGGGAATGGCCATCGAGGCCGGAAAGGAACAAAGATGACTGTCATCAACACCAATGTGAGCGCGCTTCGCGCCCAGAATAACTCGCGCGTCGCCAGCCAAATGCAGTCGCAGGCAATGGAACGCCTGTCGAGCGGCAAGCGCATCAACGCCGCCAAGGACGACGCCGCCGGTCTCGCCATCGCGACCCGCATGGAAGCCACCACCCGCGGTTTGACCCAGGCGGTCCGCAACGCCAACGACGGCATTTCGCTGGCGCAGACGGCCGACAGCGCTGCCGGCAGCATTTCGGACATCCTCGTCCGTATGCGCGAGTTGTCGGTTCAGTCGGCCAACGGCACCAATGGCACCACTGACCGCGCTGCGCTGCAGACCGAAGTCGCCGCTCTGATCTCGCAGATCGGCGACATCGCGACGCGCACCGACTTCAACGGCAACAAGCTGCTCAATGGCAGCGCCGCGACCGGCTTTGACATCCAGACCGGCACCGCCACGGGCGAGACGGTCAACATCACGATCGCCGATATGCAGGCCGCTGCGCTTGGTGTCGGCGCGCTCGATATTTCGACCGCGGCGGGTGCATCGGGTGCGCTCGCAACGCTCGACACGGCGATCCAGACGGTCGCGACGCAGCGTGCCAACCTCGGTGCCCAGCAGAACCGCCTGACCTCGGCTGTCGATAATTTGACGTCGACCGTCACGAATCTGTCGGAATCGAAGTCGCGCATCGAAGACGCCGATTTCTCGGTCGAATCGACGAACCTCGCGGCCGCCGGCATCCTGGCGCAGGCATCGACCGCGATGCTCGCCCAGGCGAACCAGAGCGCGCAGGGCGTGATGAACCTGCTCCGCGGCTAAAATCCGCGACCAAATTTCAGGCTATATTCGGTTGGTCCCTTAGATAGCCTGATCCGATGCCCCGGCCCCCACAGCCGGGGCATCTTCTTTTTGGACGACCGGCAAGCGCGAGCTGGCGTGATGACCGGTTTCGACCGGAAGCGAACCTGTCTTTCATCGTCATCCCGGACTTGATCCGGGATTTACGACGACGGTGCGGTTATGGATCCCGGATCAAGTCCGGGATGACGAAGTGGGCGAGCGAACGTCAACCTCCATCCCCAGGCCGCCGTGTCCGCAACCGGGACGACTGTCGCCGGAAAACAAGCGCTCAATGAAAATCCCGCGACCGGGGCAGAATGCGGACGTTGCGCGGATGGCCGTGCTGCGCCGCATGGCCGCGCGGCGATTGCGGATATTTCACCTCGTCGGCGTGGCAGACCTCGGGATCGAACCGCCGGTCGCTGCCCAGCGTATCGAGCATCGCCGTCCGGTCGACGATCCGCGTCGCCATCAGGTGGATGACGCCCTCCCTGCTGCGCTGCACCTCGCCCTCGGCAAGCATCAGTCGCGACGCCATCACCGCGCGGCGATAGCGTTCGAAATGGCGCGCCCATAAGAGGATGTTGACGATCCCGCCCTCGTCCTCGAGCGTGATGAAGATCGCATTGCCCTTGCCGGGGCGCTGGCGGATCAGCACGACCCCCGCGGTGCGGATAACCGATCCGTTCTTCGCCGCGGCGACCTGTGTGGCGCTCAGCACCCCTTCGCGTTCGAAATCGCGGCGCAGGAAAGCCATCGGATGGCCCTTCAGCGACAGCCGTGTCGTCTGATAGTCGGTGAGCACATGCTCGACCATCGGCGTCGGCGGCAGCGCTGCATCCTCCTCGGCTCCCAGTTCGGCCGCCCCGGCCGCACCGAATAGCGGCAGCACCCCCTGCCGCACGCGACGCGCATCCCAGAGCGCGGGGCGCCGCTCGAGCCCCATCGAGCGGCACGCATCGGCATCGGCGATCAGGCGCAGCGCGCGCGACGGCAGATTCGCGCGGCGTGCGAGCTCCTCGACCGAGGCGAAGGGCGCCGCGTTACGCGCCTTGGCGATTTCGTCCGCCCACTCCTCGCGAAACCCGTCGACCTGCCGGAAGCCGAGCCGGAGCGCGAGGCTGCCGTTGCCCGTCCGTTCGAGGCTGTTGTCCCAATGGCTGGCGTTCACATCGACCTCGCGCACCTCGACCCCATGCTCGCGCGCGTCGCGCACGAGCTGGGCGGGAGCGTAAAAGCCCATCGGCTGTGCGTTGAGAATGCCGCATGCGAAGACGGCGGGGTGGTGGCATTTCAGCCATGACGACACATAAACGAGCTTGGCGAACGACTGGGCGTGACTTTCGGGAAAGCCGTAGCTTCCGAAACCTTCGATCTGCTTGAAGCAGCGGGCCGCGAAATCGGGTTCGTAGCCGCGCCGTACCATGCCGCCGATCATCTTCTCCTTATATTGATGGATCGTTCCGGCATTGCGGAAGGTTGCCATCGCCCGCCGGAGGCCGTTCGCTTCATCGGGCGTGAAACCCGCCGCGACGATTGCCAGCTTCATCGCTTGCTCCTGAAAGAGCGGCACGCCCTCGGTTTTCCCGAGCACCTCTTCCAGTTCGTTCGCTTCTGAACCGGCGCGCATCGGCAGTTCGGGCTTTTCCTCCTGATTGCGACGACGAAGATAGGGGTGAACCATATCGCCCTCGATCGGACCCGGCCGAACAATCGCCACCTGAATGACAAGGTCGTAGAATTTGCGCGGGCGCAGTCGCGGTAACATATTGATCTGTGCCCGGCTCTCTACCTGAAAGACGCCGATGCTGTCGCCCTTGCAAAGCATATCGTAGACAACCGGATCTTCTACCGGGACCGACTTGAGGTCGTGATCGCCGAGACCGTGCAACCGCATCAGGTCGAAACATTTGCGGATGCAGGTCAGCATCCCGAGCGCGAGCACATCGACCTTCATCAAGGCCAGTTCGTCGATATCGTCCTTGTCCCACTCGATGAAAGTGCGATCCTCCATCGCGGCATTGTGAATGGGCACCGTCTCGTCGAGCCTGTCTTCGGTCAGGACATAGCCGCCGACATGCTGCGACAGGTGGCGCGGGAAAGTGAGAAGCTGCGCGACGATCCATTGCAGCCGTGCAATATCGTCCAGCGCGGGGTCAAGGCCCGCTTCGACGAAGCGCTCGACGGGCATTTCGCTGCCCCAGCTGCCCCAGGTCGTGTCGGCGAGCCGCTGCGTGATATCCTCGCTGAGACCCAGCGCCTTGCCGACCTCGCGTACCGCACTGCGCGGACGGTAATGGATCACCGTCGCGGCAATGCCCGCGCGCCGCCGCGTGTAACGGCGATAGACATATTGCATCACCTCCTCGCGCCGTTCGTGCTCGAAGTCGACGTCGATGTCGGGCGGCTCGCGCCGTTCCTCGGACAGGAAACGGGTGAAGAGCAGATTGTTATAGATCGGATCAATCGAGGTTATTTCGAGCAGATAGCAGACGAGTGAATTGGCCGCCGACCCGCGTCCTTGGCAGAGGATTGGGGGCTCCTGCGTCCGCGCGAATTTCACGATGTCGTGGACGGTCAGGAAGTAGCAAGCAAAATTGCATTTGCGGATGAGCGAGAGTTCTTCATCAAGCACCGTCTGCCAACGGTCGGGCAAGCCGTCCGGATGAAGCCTGTTCGCAGCGCCCATGACCATATGTTCGAGCCAGCTTTGGGGTTCCCAACCTTCGGGGACCGGCTCGTGCGGATATTCATATTCCAGATCTCGCAGGGAAAAACCGATGCGATCGAGTATCTTCATGCTTTCATCGAGCGCTTCGGGACAGGTGCGGAACAAACGTCGCATTTCCTGCGGCGCCTTCAGATGGCGCTCGCCATTGGCGCGGAGCAGCCGGCCGGCATCGCCCAAGTTCGTACCCTCGCGGATGCAGGTGATGACATCGTGGAGCGGCCGCTGCGCGCGCGTGGCGTAAAGCGCGTCGTTGGTCGCGAGCATCGGAATGCCGACACGGTCAGCCAGTGATTCCAGCCGGGCGAGGTGGCGGCGATCGCTGCCGCCTCTCGGCATCGTTGCGCCCAGCCATAGCGAGTCCGGCGCGACCTTTCTGAGGCGGCGAAGGGTGAACTCATCCTTTTCGGTCGCCATCGCGATCAGGATCATATCTTCGCAGTGGATCAGCAGGTTTTTGAACTTCATCACGCAGTCGCCCTTTGTCGTGCGGCGATTGCCGATGGTGAGCATCCGGGTCAGCCGACCCCAGCCATGGCGTGTGGTTGGATAAGCGATGATGTCGGGCGTGCCGTCATCGAACACCAGCCGGGCGCCGACGACGAGCTTTACGGGAGGCAGCTCGACCCCTTCCTCTGCGGCCTTTTCGCGCAGCTTGCGCAGCCCGGTCAGCGCCCGCACCACCCCCGCCACACTGTTCCGGTCGGCGATGCCGATGCCCGCCATGCCGAGATTGACCGCCTCGGTGACCATATCGGCGGGGTGCGAGGCGCCGCGGAGGAAGCTGTAGTTGGTCGCGGCGACCAGTTCGGCAAAGCAGGTTTCGGGGCCGGGTTCGGGCGCGTGCGCGTTCATGCGAAAACCCCGTGGATATACCAGCGCGGGTCGGGCTTCTCGTCGTAAAGCCCGTGGCGGAAAAGCCAGAAGCGGCGGCCCTGAGCATCCTCGACGCGGTAATAGTCGCGCGTCAGTCCGCCATTGTCGCGGCGGCGCCACCATTCGGCGGCGATGCGCTCGGGCCCCTCGTAGCGGCGGATCGCATGAAAGGCGCGGCGCCAGCGGAAACGCTGCGGCGGGCCATCAGGCACCTCGGCGATCACCTCGATCGGCTGCGGCGGGTCGAAGAGGTGGAAGGGGCGCGTCGGCGGCTCGCCGGGCTCGGGTGCTTGCCAGGGCAAAGGGGCGGGCGCGTCGATCGCGGGCAGTTCGAGCTGCGCCTGTTCGGGGATATGCGTGGCGGCGGGGCGGAAGCGCCGCACCCGTCCGCGGCCGAGCCGCGTTGCGAGCCGGTCGGCGAGTTCGTCCATCGCGGTGTCCTCGTTCGCGCCGCGCGCCGCACCGCCCTCGAGCTTGAGTTGCGTCGCGCCGAGCGCTTCGAGCCGCGTTACCGCGAGGCGGATCATGTCGAAACCGAAGCCTGGGTCGAGCGGGTCGGCGAGGCCGTCCATGCGCTCGGCGAAGAGGCGCATGACGAGGCCGGCATCGCGCGTCGGATGCCCCGTCTCGATCGCGATCGTCCGCGCAAGCCCGTCGCTGCGAAAGAAGGTCGCGCGGAAATGACGCCCGCCCTTGCCGCGCTCGGCGAGGTCTTCGACCGCTTCGGCGGCGAGTTCGGCAAGCACCTTGGCGGCGTGTGCGCTACTGCCGAGCGGTTCGGCGAAGCGGCGTTCGGCGACGACCGGGGGCGGAACGACGCGCGGATCGAGCGGACTCGGCGCATCGCCGAGGATACGGCGCAGCGCCATCGCGGCGTCGGCGCCGAAGCGCGCGGCAAGGTTCGCCATCGGGCGGCTCGCAAGATCGCCGATCGTCTTGAGGCCCGCGCGCACAAGCGCGGTCGTCGCCTCGGCTTCGAGTTCGAGCGCCGCGACGGGCAACCGCCGGATCGCCTGCCCTTCGTCGGGGGCGGGACGCGCCTGATAGCGCGCGAGCGCGCGCGCGGCGTCGGCGGTCGGGCCGAGCGCGTGGCGCAGCGTCATGCCGAGCCGCCGGAAGCGCATCTCGACGTCGGCGACCAGTCCCGCCTCGCCGCCGTACAGATGCTCGCCACCCGCGATGTCGAGGATCAGCCCGTCGGGCGCATCGAGCGCAACGAGCGGGGAATAGCGCGCGCAGCCCTGTGCGAGCCGGTCGAGCCAGTCCTGGTCGGGCACTGGATCGTGCGGCACGACGGCGAGCTCGCCGACCTGCGCGCGCGCGTCGGCGAGCGGCATGCCGACGCGCAGCCCGACGGCGAGCGCCGCCGCATCGACGCTCGCGATCCGCATCGCGCCGTGTTGTTTTTCGGCGAAAACGAGCGGGGCGTCAGGCGGCCGCGGCGCCGTGCGAAGCCATCGCTCGGCGGGCAGGAAGGGGAAGAAGAGCGCCAGATAGCGCCGGGTCCCCGAAGCTTTTTTCGTCATGGTTCCAGTCCAGTCGCCAGCGCGTGCCGGCGG
This sequence comes from Sphingopyxis sp., assembly GCA_017745175.1. Classification (GTDB taxonomy): domain Bacteria; phylum Pseudomonadota; class Alphaproteobacteria; order Sphingomonadales; family Sphingomonadaceae; genus Sphingopyxis. Next base: position 88,365 of record JAGHZY010000010.1, read on the forward strand.
GGCCACCGCGCCAGCGCAGCAGTTCAAGGTCGAAGGCGGGCGCGCCGGGGGCGTTGGCTTCGAGTTCGCGCGACGGCGCGGCGGCGACGCTCCAGCGCGTTTCGGCGACGCTCGGTACCGGGGCTGCATTCAGCCGGAGCATCAGCAGGGTCGTGCCCGCGTCGCGCGCGCCGAGCGCAAGGCGGCGCCCGGCGGTGAGGTCGAGCAGCGGGAATTTGCCCCAGCTTTCGACGATCACCGCCGCCGATCCCGCACAGCGGATCGCATCGTTCGCGCAGGCGAGCAGCATCCGGGGGTCGGGGGCCTCGACGAGCAGCAGCCGGTCGGGGTCGCCGCCGAGTTCGGCGATGCCGGGCGCATGGATATGGCCGCTGCGCTTGCCGGCGTCGCTCGTGCGCAGCCAGATCAGCGGCGCCTTGCCCGGGGTGCGCAGCGCGACGAGCGCGGCAAAGGCGGCGGCGCTCGTCGCGTCGAGCGCATCGGCGGCGAAAAATTCATGGGGGCGCCCGACTGCGAGCCCGCCGCCGATCGCCGCGTCGAAGCGCGCGTGCCCGCTTGCCAGCCAGCCCTCGGCCGGGCGGCTTTCGAAGCCGCCACTGGCGGCCAGCCGGGCGATGCGCTGGCGCAGCCCGGCGAGAGGGTGAGACGACTCGCGCATTATTTGTTCCTGATATGTTCTATTAGTGCGCGAGCGGGGGCGATTGTCAAGATGAGTCAGTCGCGCTCTTTTCACCATGCCGGACCCGATCCGGTATCCGTTCCGGCGGCGTGGTCGTGGGCCCCGGATCAAGTCCGGGGTGACGAAGCTATCGGGATGCCGGTGCGGCCAAACCCGCGCTGCTGTCGCCGCCCAGTGCACGAAACAGCGCGATTCGCGTGCTGACGAGCAGCAACTGCGTTCCGATCTCGCTCCGCCGCGCCGAATAGAGGCTGCGCTGCGCGTCGAGACTGGAGAGGAAGCTGTCGACGCCGCCCTTGTAGCGCGCGTCGGCGAGCGTCGCGGTGTCGGCTGCGGCTTCGGTGTTCGCTGCGGCGGCGCGCACCCGTTCGGCAATCGTGCCCTGCACCGCGAGCGCATCGGCGACTTCGCGGAAAGCGGTCTGGATCGCGCCTTCATAACCCGCGAGCGCGGCATCGCGCTGCGCCTCGCTGACCGCCACGCCCGCGCGGCGGCCGCCGGCGTCGAAGATCGTCGCCGTCACATCGCCGCCCGCCGACCAGCTGAACGCCCCGCCGTCGAACAGGCCCGAGAGCGCGTTGCTCGCAAAACCGAGCAGCCCGGTCAGCGAGATCGACGGGAAAAGCCGCGCACGCGCGACGCCGATGTTCGCATTGGCGGCGCGCAGGCCATATTCGGCCTCGATCACGTCGGGACGGCGCAGCAGGATTTCGGAGCTGACCCCGGCGGGCGGCGACACGACCGACGGCGTGACCTCGGCAAGGCTCGCCGGGAAGAGTGCCCGCTCGACATCGCCGCCGACGAGCAGGCGGATCAGATTCTCGTCCTGCGCGAGTGCGGTCCTTTGCTGCGCGATCGAATCCTCGGCGGTGGCGAGAATCTGCTCGGCCTGGCGCAGGTCGGTACGCGGCGCGACGCCGCCGTCGAGCCGCGCTTTCGTGAGCCGCACGCTTTCGCGTGCGTTGGCGGCGGTGTCTTCGGCGATTTTCAGGAGATCGCGGTCGGCGCCATAGGTCGCCCACGCCCCGGCCAGATCGGCGATCAGCGCGAGCCGCACCGTGCGCGACGCCGCCTCGGTACCGAGCGCGCGGTTGCGGTCGGCTTCGGTCGCGTTGGCAAGGCGGCCGAACAGGTCGATCTCGAAGCCGGTGATGCCGCCGCGCAGCGAGAAGTCGCCGCTGCCGTTTCCGGGGCCATTGTCCGCATAGCCCGCACCCGCGCTTGCTCCGAGCTCGGGGAATTGCGCCGACCGGGTGACGCGCACCTGCGCGCGCGCCGCGGCGACATTGGCGTAAGCGATGCGGAGGTCGCGGTTGTTTACGAGCGCCTGCTCGGTCAGCGCCTGCAGCCGCGGATCGGTGAAGACTTGTCTGTAGGAGAGGAGCGGCAGCGCCGCCTCGCTCTGCAACAGCCAGGCATCCCCGGCGGGCCAGCTTTGCGGCACCGGCGGCGCCGGTAGCACCGTCTTCGGCGCGAGCGAGCAGCCGGCGAGTGCGAGCGTGCTCGCCATCAGCAGGGCGCGGGCACGGATCATGCCGGCATCTCCGCCGCCCCTTCGTCGCCATCCTTCTTCTTGCCGTACCGCGCGCGCACCGCGGCAAACCCGTCGCGAACGCCGCGGCGAACGAGTACGAAGAAGAGCGGGATGAAGAAGATCGCGAGGAACGCCGCGGTGAGCATGCCGCCGATCACCGAGGTGCCGATCGCGACGCGGCTGTTCGCGCCCGCGCCGGTCGCGATCGCGAGCGGCAGCACGCCGAAGATGAAGGCGAAGCTCGTCATCAGGATCGGGCGCAGGCGGATACGCGCGGCCTCGACCGCGGCCTCGATCACGCGCTTGCCCTTGCGTTCCTCCTGCTCGGCGAACTCGATCATCAGGATCGCATTCTTCGCCGCGAGCCCCATCGTCGTGAGCAGGCCGATCTGGAGATAGACGTCGTTTTCGAGCCCGCGCAGATTGACCGCGAACACCGCGCCGATCAGCCCCAGCGGAATGACGAGCAGCACCGCGAGCGGGATCGACCAGCTTTCATAGAGTGCGGCGAGACAAAGGAAGACGACGAGCAGCGACAGGCCGTAGAGCAAGGGCGCCTGCCCCGACGACAGGCGCTCCTGATAGGAGGAGCCCGACCAGGCGACGCTGGTCCCGGGAATTTCGTTCGCCATCCGCTCCATCTCGTCCATCGCCTCGCCCGAGCTGGTGCCGCGCGAAGGCTGGCCCGAGATTTCGAACGCGGGCACGCCCTGGAAGCGCGAGCTGCTGCTCGGCGTCGTCGACCAGCCGGTCTTGGCGAAGGCGGAAAAGGGCGACATCTCGCCGTCGGCCGAGCGGACATACCATTGGCCGAGGTCTTCGGGGCGCGCGCGATAGGGGGCGTCGCCCTGCACATAGACGCGCTTGACGCGCCCCTTGTCGATGAAATCGTTGACGTAGCGGCCGCCCCAAGCGGTCGCGAGCGTCGAATTCACGTCGGCATTGTTGATGCCATAGGCGGTCAGCCGCTGCGTATCGACGTCGATCTTGAGCGTTGCGACATCGGGCAGGTCGGACAGGCGCACCGAGGTGAGCTTCGGATTCGCGTTCGCCATCGCGAGCAGCCGGTCGCGTGCGGCGGCGAACTCGGCGCGGCTCATCCCGCTGCGGTTCTGGAACTGCATGGTGAAGCCCGACGAATCGCCGAGGCCGCGTACCGCGCCTGGTACGAGCGCGAAGATCTGCGCATCGCGCAGGCCGCCCAGCGCGCTGCGGGCGCGTTCGGCGATCGCGTCGGCGGTATTTTCCGCACCCGGCCGGTCGTCCCAGTGGGTGAGGTTGACGAAGCCCTGCCCGGTGTTCTGGCCCGCCGCCGCGCCGCCGCCGCCGCCCGCGATCAGGAACAGCGCCTGCGTGTTGGCCTTTTCCTGCGTCAGGAAATATTTCTCGATTTCGTCGCGTACCTCGAGCGTACGCGCCTGCGTCGCGCCGGCGGGCAGGCGGAACTGCACCTGTACGCGCCCCTGATCCTCATTGGGCAGGAAGCCGCTCGGCAGGCGGAGGAACAGGAAGACAAGCAGGGCGAGCAGCACGGCATAGATGGCGAGGAAGAGCCATTTGCGGTCGACGACCCTCGTCACGCTGCCGACATAACGCCCGACCGAATGGTCGAAACGCGTGTTGAAGCCATTTTTCGCGCGTTCGAGGAAGGCATGGACGCGCGGGAAACGCCCCTCCCCTGATGCGGCGTCGCCGTGATACCTCGGCTTGAGCAGGGTCGAGGTCAGCGCCGGGCTCAGGACCAGAGCGACGAGCACCGACAGCGCCATCGCCGAAACGATGGTGACCGAGAATTGCCGGTAGATGACGCCCGTCGATCCGCCGAAAAAGGCCATCGGCAGGAACACCGCCGACAGCACGAGCGCGATCGCGATCAGCGCGACCTGCAACTCCTTCATCGACTGGATCGTCGCGTCGCGAGGCGACATGCCCGGATTTTCTTCCATCAGTCGCTCGACATTCTCGACGACGACGATCGCGTCGTCGACGAGCAGCCCGATCGCGAGCGTGAGGCCGAACAGGGTGAGCGTGTTGATGCTGAACCCCAGCATATAGAAGATTGCGAAGGTCCCGAGCAGCACGACGGGCACCGCGATCGCGGGGATCAGTACCGCGCGCCAGCTCTGCAGGAAGACGAACATCACGAGGATGACGAGGAGGATCGCTTCGAACAGCGACTTTTGCACTTCGCTGACCGAGAGCTTGATGAAGGCGGTCGCGTCGTTGGCGTAGCTATAGGTGAGGCCGTCGGGGAAGTCGGTGGCGAGCTCCTCCATCCGGGCCTTGACCCGGTCGGCGGTTTCGAGTGCGTCCGAGCCTGGCGACAGCGAGATCGACATGCCCGCGCCCGGATGGCCGTTGATCCGGCTGACGACGGCATAGCTTTCGGCGCCGATCTCGACGCGCGCGACATCCCTGATCCGCACCGTCGACCCGTCGGGCAGCGTCTTCAGCACGATATTCTCGAACTCGGGGACGGTCTGCATCCGCGACTGCGCGGTGACCGTCGCGTTGAGCATCTGCCCCTGCGGCGACGGCAGGCCGCCGACGTCGCCCGCCGCGACCTCGCTGTTCTGCGCGGTGATCGCCGAAATCACGTCGCTCGGCATCAGCGATACCGCCGCGAGGCGCTGCGGATTGAGCCAGATGCGCATCGCGTGCGGCGCGCCGAAGATATTGACCTCGCCGACCCCTTCGACGCGCGACAACGGATCCTGGATGTTCGACGCCATATAGTCGGACACGTCCTGGTTCACGCGCGTGTTCGTCTCGTCATAGACGCCGACGAGCAATAGCGTGTCCGAGTTCGACTTGGTGACGCGCACACCCTGCTGCTGCACCTGTTGCGGCAGGCGCGAGATCGCTGACTGGATCTTGTTCTGGACCTGCACCTGCGCGATGTCGGGATCGGTGCCTTTCTCGAAGATCGCGGTGATGTTCGCTTGCCCGCGCGAGCTCGACTGCGAACTGAAATAGAGGAGACCGTCGATCCCGGTCAGCTGCTGTTCGAGTACCTGGGTGACGCTGTTCTCGATCGTCTCGGCCGACGCGCCGGGATAGGTCGCGCGGATGTTGACCTGCGCCGGCGCGATGTCGGGATATTGCTCGATCGGCAGCGAAAAAAGCGCGCCTGCGCCGCCCAGCATGACGATGATCGCCAGCACCCAGGCGAAGATCGGCCGGTTGATGAAAAGGCGCGACATGGCGTGTTACTTGCCCTTCGCTTCGGCGTTGCCGCCGCCTTTTGGCGCCCCGACACGCTGCGCGCTGCTCGCCGGCACGGGGCGGATCGGCGCGCCCTGCCGCAGGTTGCCGATGCCCTGCGTGATCACGCGCTCGCCGGGCTTCAGCCCGTCGGTGACGACCCAGTTCGCGCCCGCGGTCCGGTCGGCGACGATCTTGCGCCGCGCCGCCTTGTTGTCCTTGCCGACGAGATAGACGAAGGCCGACCCGTCGAAATCGCGCTGGACCGCGGCCTGCGGCAACAGGATCGCCGACGGGTTCACCGCCTGGTCGAAGAGTGCGGTCACGAACATGCCCGGCAGCAATATCCCACGAGGATTGGGGAAGCGCGCGCGCAGCGTGATCGTTCCGGTCGCCTCGTTGACCGTGACGTCGGAAAACTGCACCGTCCCGGCGAAGGGATAGGTGCTGCCGTCTTCCATGCGCAGCCGGACCGAGGTGCTACCCGCGGTGACCCCGCCGCTTTCGATCGCCTGCCGCAGCGTCGTGAGTTCGGCGCTTGATTGCTGCATGTCGACATACATCGGATCGGTTTGCTGGATCACCGCGAGCGGCGTCGCCTGACTTGCGCTCACGAGACCGCCCGGCGTGACGAGCGAGCGGCCGATGCGGCCGCTGATCGGCGCGGTGATTGTCGCAAAGCGCAGATTGATGCGCGCGGTTTCGAGCGCGGCGCCATTTTGTGCGACCGCTGCGCGCGCCATCCGCGCCTGCGCGAGCGCGTCGGTATAATCCTGCTCGGCGACCGCCTGCATCTTCGCGAGCGGTTCGAGGCGCCGCGCGCGTTCTTCGGCCGCCTGTGCGCTCGCGCGGGCGCTGGCGAGGTTGGCGACCGCCTGGTCGACGCCAGCCTGATAAAGGCTCGCGTCGATCTGGTAGAGCGGCTGGCCGGCGCGGACGAAACCGCCCTCGGTGAACAGCCGGCGGCGGACGAGGCCGTTCACCTGCGGCCGGACCTCGCTTGTCTCATAGGCGACGGCGCGGCCGCCGAGCGACGTGGTGAGGGGCACCGGCTCGACCCTGACGGCGACATAGCCGACTTCGGGTGCACCGTGCTCGCCTCTTTCCTCCTCGGCCGAGCAGGCGGCCAGCGACAGGGCGATGGCACACAGGACTCCCGCGCGGAGCAGCGGCCTCTTGTCCAGCATAAGAGTCAATCTCGTTTCAGGTCGCAATGGAAGGGAGGAATTGCGCCTATTCAACCCATTGCCCCCTTGCTGGCAAGCCCGTTGGGCGCGATGAGACAAATTGCGACACTTTTTTCGTATCGCGCCCGGAATGCGGGATGCGGCGGCGCCGAGGCCTAGCGATCCGGCGGCGGGGCGACCGATTGCCGTTCGACGAAAGTCGAGGCGAGGATATTGCTCTTGTCGCCGTCGCCCTCGATGCGCGGGCTCAGGAAGTCGGGGACGAGCGTCTGCGCCGCGCGGATGCCCATCTCGCGGATCGGCCAGCGTACCGTGCTGAGTGCGGGCCAGATATGCGTCGCGGTGGGGCTGTCGTCGAAGCCGATGATCGACAGCTCGCCCGGTACCCTGATGCCCTTGCCATGCGCGACGCTCATCACCCCCGCCGCCATCTCGTCGTTCGAACAGAAGATCGCCGTCGGCGGTTCGGCGAGTGAGAGCAAGGCCTCGCCCGCCTCGATTCCGGCGGGGTAGCAATAATCGCCCGGCGCATGGAGGTCGTCGGGCAACTCGAGCGCCGCCCCGGCAAGCGCTTCGCGGAACCCTTCCTCGCGCTCGGCGGCCGAACGGAAGCCGACGGGGCCGCGTACGAAACCGATGCGGCGATGGCCGAGTTCGACGAGCCCGCGCACCGCCTCGGCGACCATCTCGCGGTCATTCGACGAAATGCAATGCTTCGCATCGTCGATCCGCGCCGACCCGATGCGGACATAGCGTACGCCGAGGTCCTCGCAGAGCGTAGCGAGATCGTCATTCTCCGAAATCGGCGGCAGCAGCAGCGCGCCGATCGGCCGCTGCTTTTCGAGGAAGGCGCGGACGTCGTCGAGCAGCCTGTCCGACCCGCGGTCGACGGGGCGGACGAGCAGCGCAAGGTCGCTGTCCCTGATCGCGTCGAGCACGCCGTGCTGGAAATTGAGCACCGTCTGCGCGTTCGGATTGTCGTGGAGCAAAGCGATCAGGAAGTTGCGGCGAAAGGCGAGCGCGCGCGCCTGCGGATTCGGGACGAAGCCGAGCTGTTCGATCGCCTTTTCGACCGCGGTGCGCGTCTTGTCGGTCAGGAATTCGGAGCGGTTGATCACCCGGCTCACGGTCTTTTTCGAAACCCCCGCAAGCGCCGCGACGTCGTTGATCGTCGGCTGCTTGCCCCTCGGCCCCCTGGTCTGTGCCGCCATATTCTGTCTATCCCCTGCAAGCCTCCGGCCCGGCTCGCGCTTTCGATGCTGATGGGCGCTCGAAAGCGTAAAATCAACCGCCCGGCGGGGCTGCCAACATGCCATGACACCGATCACCTCAAATCCTGAAAGGGCGCTTGCGACCCGATCGTTTCGGGATGGAAACCGGTCAGGCCGGAACCAGCAGCCCCCGGCTCTCCCGCACCTCGGCATCAAGCCAGTCGATGAAGGCCCGGATGCGCGGCTGCGGCGCGACATCGCGGTGGAGCGCGAGCCAGAAGGCGCGCGCGATGATCTGATCGCGCCGGACGCGCACCAGCGCCGGATCGCCCGCCGCAAGAAAACAGGGAAGCACGCCGACCCCCGCGCCGCCGGCGATCATCCGTCGCTGCGCCAATATCGAGGAAGACCGCACATTCGCCCGCAATCCAGGCTCGATCTCGCCGAGATAGTCGAGTTCGGGCGCGTACAGGATATCGGGCATGTAGCCGATCACGGAAATGCCTGCGCGCGACAACGGCATCGCGGCAACCGCCTCCTGCCAGTCGGGCCGGTCGGCGGGGGCATAGAGGCCGAGGCTGTAGTCCGACAGCTTGCGCGTGATCAGCGGGCCCTTTCGCGGCCGCGCGAGGAGCACCGCCATATCGGCCTCGCGCCGCGACGGATTGAGGAAGCCCGACGAGGCGACCAGATCGATCTCGAGTTCGGGATGCGCCGCGACGAAGCGCGCCAGACGTGGCGCGATGAAGCTGTTTCCGAAACCTTCGGACACGCTCACCCGCAATTGCCCCGACAAACCCGACCCGTCCTCGCGCGCCGAGTGGATGCGCGCCGCCGCCGCCGCCATCGCTTCGGCGTGCGGGACGAGCGCCCGGCCCGCCGCGGTCAGGACGAAACCCGTCGGCGCGCGTTCGAACAGCGTCTGCTGGAGCGATGCTTCGAGCGCGCTGACCCGGCGGCTCACCGTCGTCGCATCGACATGCAGCGCCGCCCCGGCGCGCGCAAGCGTGCCGTGGCGCGCGACGAACAGGAAATATTGCAGCTTGTCCCAGTCCATGACCTGCAAATATGCAGTATTACCCTGCAAGTCTATCCCTTGCAATCACGCCGTAACTGGTCTGTGGCAACGGCAAGATTTTACGGGAGACTCGGATATGCGACAGATCGACCACCATATCGTCGGCGGTGCCGGCGGTTCGACGCGCTTGGGGGATGTCCTCGACCCCAACAACGGCGGTGTGCAGGCGCAGGTCGCGCTCGGCGACCGCGCCATCCTCGACCGCGCCGTCGCCGCCGCGAAGGCCGCGCAGCCCGCGTGGGCCGCGACCAACCCGCAGCGCCGCGCGCGCGTGATGTTCGAATTCAAGCGCCTCGTCGAAGCCAATATGAACCAGCTCGCCGAAATGCTCTCGTCGGAGCATGGCAAGGTGATCGCCGATTCGAAGGGCGACATCCAGCGCGGCCTCGAAGTCATCGAATTCTGCTGCGGCATCCCGCATGTGCTGAAGGGCGAATATACGCAGGGCGCGGGTCCCGGCATCGACGTCTATTCGATGCGCCAGCCGATCGGCATCGGCGCCGGCATCACCCCGTTCAACTTCCCCGCGATGATCCCGCTGTGGATGGGCGGCGTCGCCACGGCCGTCGGTAATGCCTTCATCCTGAAGCCCAGCGAGCGCGATCCCTCGGTCCCCGTGCGCCTGTCGGAACTGTTCCTCGAAGCCGGTATGCCCGAGGGCATTTTCCAGACCGTCCATGGCGACAAGGAAATGGTCGACGCGATCCTCGACCATCCCGATATCGGCGCGGTCAGCTTCGTCGGATCGTCGGATATCGCGCACTATGTCTACAATCGCGGCGTTTCGGCCGGCAAGCGCGTGCAGGCGATGGGCGGCGCGAAGAACCATGGCATCGTCATGCCTGACGCCGACCTCGACCAGGTCGTCAACGACCTCACCGGTGCGGCCTTCGGCTCGGCGGGTGAACGCTGCATGGCGCTGCCCGTCGTCGTCCCCGTCGGCGAGGATACGGCGAACCGGCTGCGCGACAAGCTCGTTCCCGCGATCGAGGCGCTGCGCGTCGGCGTGTCGACCGATGCCGAGGCGCATTACGGCCCGGTCGTGAACGCCGCGCACAAGCAGCGCGTCGAGAACTGGATCCAGACCGGCGTCGACGAAGGCGCGGAGTTGGTGGTCGATGGCCGCGGCTTCCAGCTCCAGGGCCATGAGCAGGGC
>JAGHZY010000110.1 GCA_017745175.1 Sphingopyxis sp.
GAGTGAGCCTTGTCAGACTTGTAGGTGCCGGCCTGGACGCGGCTCGCGTCCATCTGGCCCGGAAGCTGCGGCGGGCCGCCCTGGGCCTGCAGCGTGCCGATCGAAAGAGCCGCGAGGCCGGCGGCCGCAGCGAGAGGCAGGGTCCATTTACGCATGAGGGTTTCTCCCGGTGGAATTGTCGGGGCACGTTTTGGCGTGCGTGTTTGACATTGTCCATCGCCAACCGGCCTAACGCGCTGTTCTCTTGACCGATCGCGGGGGAGGCCCCATTCATGGGTTGCGGGCCGGGCCCCTCTGGCGCGGCGCCTTTTGGCGCCACGTGATGTCGGACCGCATCGGGTGACACCGGTGCTGGTTCGATAAGCTCACTGCCCTGGCGTCATCCGATCGTGTGCCACGCACTCAGAAGAGGATGACCACATGCGACCCTTCACTTTCGCCCTTATGCTGCTCGCGCAGCGCGTCGACGAGGCGCTGCGTGCCGAGCGCACGCGGGCGCGGCCCAACTCCTACCTCGTGACCCTGCTGCGCCGGCGCAAGCGCCGGCTCCATGCGCGCTTGAACCGCTCGCTCGGCGGTGTGGCGCTGGCGGGGAGGTAAGGCGATGGAGCTGCTCCTGCTTCCCTGGCTCGGCACACCGGTGTGGCTCTGGCT
>JAGHZY010000111.1 GCA_017745175.1 Sphingopyxis sp.
AGCCGCTCGGCATCTTCGACAGCGCCTGCGGCGCGCGCGAGCCGGGCCGAGGCCCAGTCGTCATAGGCATATTCCTGCGTCCGGCTGACGCTCTCGAACACCTTGTCCGCCGGGACGTAGCCGAGCTTGTCATACAGGTCGCGGCCAAGGCTGTTGTCCTTGTCCGGCGCGGTGAAATCGAAGCTGCGCTTGCGGATCGCCGGCCAGGCCGCGGCATAGTCGGCGGGGATACCCTTGGCATGCGCCTCGGCAAGCGGGACGACGCCGTGCCAGCCGATCATCGTGCCGGTTTCCTTGCCCTGGAGCGGCCAGACCAGCGGGCCGAAGCGCGACTGGGCGGTCTGGCGGATCATGTCGTCGACGAGCAGCTTGGTCTGATCCGGCGCGACCAGGGTGAGCAGCGGATGCAGCGCGCGATAGGTGTCCCACAGCGAATAGGTGCTGAACGAGGCCTCGCCCGCCGGCACGTTATGGACCTGCTGGTCCATCCCGACATAGCGGCCGTCGCGATCGGTGAAGAGCGTCGGCGCGAGGAAGCAGTGATAGAGCGCGCTGGTCAGGATCGTGCGCTGGTCTTCGGTGCCGCCCGAGACGCGGACCCGGTCGAGTTCCTTCGCCCAGAGGCGTCGCGCCTTGCTTGCCGCACCATCGA
>JAGHZY010000112.1 GCA_017745175.1 Sphingopyxis sp.
CGATCACGTCGTCGAGCGACGGCCCCACCGCGGACAATCCGGCGCGGCCGGTACTGGCCGCCTATGCGCTGGGCTGGTTCGTGCAGGATTATCGCGGGCTTCGGATGATCCAGCACAGCGGCGGGCTTTCGGGCCAGGTGACCTATACCGGGCTGCTGCCCTCGCGCGGGATCGGCGTCTCGGTGCTGAGCAATGTCGAGGAAAGCGTCTCGGCCGCGATCCGCAACGCGATCCTCGACCGGCTGATCGACGCACCGGGGTTCGACTGGGTATCGAGCTATCGCACCCGGCAAAAGGCGGCGCAGGACGAGGCGCTGGCGAGCGTTTCCGGCGGGGTGGACAAGGCACCGGCGGGCGCACCCTCGCTGCCGCTGGCCGCCTATGCCGGGCGCTACCGCGATCCCTGGTACGGCGATGTCGTGGTGACGACCAAGGGCGGCAAGCTGTGGATCGACTTCACCCCCACACCGGTGTTCAAGAGCGTGCTCGAGCCCTGGGGCCCCGACGCCTTCCGCACCCGCTTCGCCAAGGATGCCGGCGAGGATGCGGTGGTCAGCTTCGAGATCCAGGGCGGCAAGGTCACCGGCGTGACGATGACGCCGCTCTCGCCGCTCGCGGATTTCAGCTATGATTACCAGCACCTGGCC
>JAGHZY010000113.1 GCA_017745175.1 Sphingopyxis sp.
CCCTGAGGGCGCCGTTAGCCGGGCACCATGCCGGGTTCGGCTGGGCCGTCGACGCTGCACTGATGGCGCTGATCGCGCTGTTCGCACTGAGCGAGCTGCGCCAGGCGTACTCGGGCACGCTGCTGACCGCGCAGCCGATGACCCAGAGCGAGGACCTGCTCCGCTCGCTGCTCGGCATCGTGCTCGCGATCGGGTTCCTGTTCTGGGGCTCGCGCACGCACCGCCGCAGCTGGCGAGTGGGCTCGCTGGTGCTGATGCTGCTCGCGGTCGGCAAGGTGTTCCTGGTCGATGCCGCGGGCCTCGCCGGGCTGTTGCGCGTGGCCAGCTTCATGGCGCTCGGCTTCAGCCTGATCGGCATCGGCTGGGTCTACAGCCGCCAGCTCGCCGTCCGCCCCGCCGAAACCGCCTGAGCCTCAGTCGTATTGCGGATCGCGGCGGATGTCCTCGCGCACCTCGCGAGCGCCGCGCTCGGCCCGTTCGACGTTTCGCCGTCCGGCGTTGCGGTTGTGGAAGTAGGCCCACACGATCGCTGCGATCAGCAACAGCGGGGCGACGATATCGATGACAAGCCAAAGGCTTTCCATGGCACACCTCGGGATAGCTCCGTGTCCCCGGCCAACGCGTGAAAGCCGCGAGC
>JAGHZY010000114.1 GCA_017745175.1 Sphingopyxis sp.
CTCGCGGGCCGGGCGATCGATACCCGCGGCGAACGCGCCACCGGCACCATCCTCGGTGCCGCCGCCGGCGCGCTGCTCGGCCGCGAGGTCCAGCGCAGCATGAGCTGCCGCTAACAGGAAAGGGCCTGACCGATGCGCAAGACCCTGCTGATCATCGCCGCCGCGGCCCTGACGGTCCCGGCCATGCCGGCCGCGGCCGACCCGCCGCCCTGGGCTCCGGCCCACGGCAAGCGTGCCAAGGACGCGCGCCAGTACCACACCAGCGCCAACGGCATCCGCTACTGGCGTGGTGACGACGGGCGCTACTACTGCAAGCGCTCGAACGGCACCACAGGCCTGATCGTTGGCGCCGCCGGCGGTGCGCTTGCCGGTCGCGCGATCGACACCCGCGGCGAGCGTGCCACCGGCACGATCCTCGGTGCCGCCGCCGGCGCGCTGCTCGGCCGCGAGGTCCAGCGAAGCATGAGCTGCCGATAAGCCTGCCAGTCCCTGCAGGCACCAAGGGCGCTCCCCGCGAGGGGGGCGCCCTTTTTGATGCCCGCAGATAAGGCACGCCATTCTCGCCCGCGGATAATCGCCGTGCTAGCGCGTTGCGCTCGCTGCCGCGCCATAC
>JAGHZY010000115.1 GCA_017745175.1 Sphingopyxis sp.
GCGCACCGCCGTCGTGAAGGATGGGGTCATGCACGTCCAGGCCGGCGCCGGCATCGTCGCCGACAGCGATCCCGCCTACGAAGCCGCCGAGTGCCGGGCCAAGGCCGCGGCGCTGCTCGCGGCGGCACGCGAGGCGGCGCGGGTGGCGAGCGAGGCCGGGTTCGGGCAGTGAAGCCGCCTTCGGGCAACGTGTCGTCCCACTTTCGCCCGCTGCTCCGCTTCCGCAAAGGCTATGCCCTCGCAGCCGCCGCGCTGCTCGCGATCGAGATTCTGATCGCGCTGCTCGTCGATGACAGCTTCGTGCGTCCCTATTTCGGCGACACCCTCGCCGTCGCCCTCGTCTATTGCGCCCTGCGCGCCACGCTCGCTCTGCGGCCCTTCCCCGCCGCGGCGCTCGCGCTGGCAGTCGCGGTCGTGATCGAGTTCGGCCAGTACCTCCACGTCCTGCGTCTGGTTGGCCTTGAAGGCAACGCATTCGCCCGGACCGTGCTCGGGACCGGCTTCGAGCCGCGCGATTTCCTCGCCTACGCCGCCGGCGCGCTCGCCGTGCTGGCCATCGAAGCGGCGCGAACGCAGCCGAAAGCTTGAATCCAACCGCAAATG
>JAGHZY010000116.1 GCA_017745175.1 Sphingopyxis sp.
GGATCGACATAACGGTGGGCGATGAACCAGTCGTAGGCGGCGAGGAGGTCTTCCAGGTTCTGCGGCCTGCATCGACTGGCCGCGCAGCTTGAGCAGGCGCGCGGTGGTGGCGATATCGAAGGCGCCGACCGCGGAGAGCGCGCTATATTCGCCGAGGCTGTGGCCCGCGACGGCATCGGCCTTGTCGCGGATCGAGACATTGCCTTCCTTCTCGAGCACGCGCAGCACGGCGAGCGCATGAGCCATGATGGCGGGCTGGGCATTCTCGGTGAGAGTGAGGTCGCCCTCGGGCCCTTCGGTCATCAGGCGGAAGAGGTTTTGGCCGAGCGCCTCGTCGACTTCGCCGAAGACCTCGCGAGCGACGGGCGAGGCGGCAGCAAGCGCGGCGCCCATGCCGACCGACTGGCTACCCTGACCCGGAAAGATGAATGCGCGCATGGCGGTTCTGGTCCCTGTTTTTGAAAGTCCCGCGCACTAGTGCCGCTTGGAGTGACAGGCAAGCGGCGGACGTCGTTTCGCTCGACGGTCGCAAACCGGATCGCACAATATTGTTCCAAAGTTCATGAAATTCACGGCACGCCCCCTGCAACTTCCCTCTCTAAACTTCCGCTGGCGTCGATGACGTGCAGCGCGCTGGAACAGGGCGACAGGGTCATGGCTCGCTGTACCACGCGAT
>JAGHZY010000117.1 GCA_017745175.1 Sphingopyxis sp.
CGCTGTAGCCACGGATGTAGCCTTCGCGCTGGAGAACATCGAGAACGCGCGCACGCAGCTTCGACGCCGGCGTAAGGACCGAGTCCTTGCGCGCGCGCTGGCCGTTGCGGATGCGGGTGAGCATATCACCCAGGGGATCGGTCACTGCCATCTTCGTGATCCTTACCAGCTCGACTTGGTGACGCCGGGGATGAGGCCCTTGTTGGCCAGATCGCGCAGCATGACACGAGCGAGACGGAACTTGCGGTAGTAAGCGCGCGGACGGCCGGTCAGCTCGCAACGGTTGCGGATGCGGGTCGGGTTACCGTTGCGCGGGATCTCCGCCATCTTGAGGCGCGCGATGAGACGCTCGGTCTCGTCGAGCGACTCGTCGTTCGCGATCGCCTTCAGCTTCGCGTACTTGCCGGCGTACTTCTTCACCAGCTGCTTACGACGCTCGTTCTTGTTGATCGAACTCAGTTTCGCCATGACTTAAGTTCTCTTTCCTTTACGCGGCCTGCTTCTGCTCGCCGTCCGCCTGCGGGAACGGGAAGCCGAAGAGACGGAGGAGCTCACGGGCTTCTTCGTCGGTCTTTGCGGTGGTGGTCACGATCACGTCCATGCCGCGGATCTTGTCGACCTTGTCGTAGCTGATTTCCGGGAAGATCAGCTGCTCCTTCAGGCCGCAGGCATAGTTGCCGCGTCCGTCGAAGCTCTTGGGGTTCAGCC
>JAGHZY010000118.1 GCA_017745175.1 Sphingopyxis sp.
GCCCCCAGCCGTTGGCCGACGCAGCGGCGGCCGTTTCCGTCGTTGCCCTTCCCGACAGTGCGGACAGCGACCCTGGACAGGATAGTGCCTGGGCCATAGCGCGCGTGGACGGCGTGGCGCTCGCAGGCCCCGGCGCGGGGCGCAACCGTATGTTCCTGCGCGGCGTGGCCGACAGTCCGTTCAACGGCGACAGCCAGTCGACGGTCGCGGTCATTCTGGACGAGTCCCGGCTGACCTACTCTGCGCCTGACCCGGACATCCGGCTGGTCGACGTCGACCGCGTCGAGGTGCTCAAGGGACCGCAGGGCGCGCTCTATGGAACCGGCGCGCTGGGCGGCATCTACCGGATAGTCACCCGCCGGCCGGATGCCTCGCGCACGGCGTTCGAGGTCGGCGCTGGCGGCGAGTTGCTGGCCTCCGGCGATCTCGGCGGCTCAATCTCGGCAATGGCCAATCTCCCGTTGGCCCGCGATGTCGCCGCCCTGCGGCTCGTCGCCTATGGCGCCAAGGATCCGGGCTGGGTCGACACCGGCGGGGTAGCGGACAGCAATACCAGCACCGTCGTGGGCC
>JAGHZY010000119.1 GCA_017745175.1 Sphingopyxis sp.
TCCTGAAGGCGCCGGGCAGCGTCGGCTCGGTCATTCCCACGTCCGGCGCGGCGATTCGCGCCCTGCTCCATCCCGTCGACTGGAGGACCGCGCGCTGCGTGGTGGAATATGGCCCCGGCACGGGCTGCTTCACACGCGCCCTGCTCGGCCGTCTCGGGCCGGAGGCGCGCCTCATCGCCGTCGATACCAATCCCGTCTTTACGGCCTTTCTGCGCAAGGCGATCCACGACCACCGGCTCATCGTCGTCGACGGCTCCGCGGCGGACGTCGAGGCGATCCTCGCCGCCCATGGCTTCGACCATGCCGATTATGTGATCTCGGGCCTGCCCTTCTCGACCATTCCGCGCCCTATCGCCCACGCGATCATGGACGCGACCGCACGCGCGATCCGCCCGGGCGGCGCTTTCCTTATCTACCAATATTCGCTGTTCGTGCTGCCGATGCTCAAGGCGCGCTTCGCCCGCGTCAACCTCGGGCGGGCCTGGCGCTGTATCCCACCGGCGCGGCTGTTCGCCGCCTGGCGTCGCTAAGCCTCGTCATTGCGAGCAAAGCGAAGCAATCCAGCGC
>JAGHZY010000011.1 GCA_017745175.1 Sphingopyxis sp.
GGTTACTATCGTTGGGGAGGCCGGGCGGGGGAGCGGGCCGGTGCCGCCTTCGCCGTCAGGCGCAGATGATCGATCAACCCGCCGGCGGGTTGCGCGTGCGCGTGCATTCGCCGAGCGCGCCGAGGATGACGCCATAGTCCGACGCCGCCTTGCGCCGGTCCTCGGGCGCGGTGCCCGCGAGCTTGTTGAGCGGCAGCTGCCGCGGCAGCCCGCACGCGAGACGGTACCAGGCGAGCGTGTTGCGCGCGGGGACTGCGGCCGACCCGTCGACGATCTCGCCGAACGCCGCCGCCCAGCGCCGCGACCCGTCGGCGGCGGTGAGCACGGTCAGCGATACCGGTTCGCCCGTGCTCGTGTTGAGGAACAGCTGCGTTTCGCCTTCGCCCGGGAGCGTGCCCGGAACATGGAAACCGTTGGCGACGCCGGTGATCGCGGGCGGGGCGCCGGGCTTGACCAGCTCGGTCAGCACCGCGCGCACCTGCGCCTCGGTCGCCGGATCCCACGGCAGCTGCGCATCGGGTGCGATCAGGCGGATGCTGCCGGTGTTGTTCGTTCCCGCGGTCGCCCCCGCGACGGGGCGGGCGAAGAGCAGGACGGGCTGCTTCGCCTTCAGTTTCGGCGGCTTGCCCTTCGCGTCCAGCGGCAGGTCGACAAGGTACGAGATTCGCGCGGCGAGCGGTGCCGAGCCGCGAATCAGGCTGACAACGTCGGCCTCGACATAGAATCGGGCCTGCCCCGCCGCGACTCCGGGCGCGCGGTCGGCCTTGAGTGCCGCCGCCTTGTATATGCGTGCGTGCAGCGCGATCGGCGCGGCGGTCGCGAGGTCGGCGACGTCGGCGTAGCTGTAGGGGCTGGCCGCGGCGGGGGTGGCTGGCGCCTGCATCGCCGAAACGCTCGGGATTCCAAGACTTAAGGTCAGGATGCCGGCAAGGGCGGCGGGGCGGGGGAGGCGCATGATCGATCCACTTTCCGTCGTTTGTGACACCGGTATCGGCGCCTGAATCCCCATCATGGGACGGGGCACATTAACCGCTGATAAAGGGTTTGCGAATGTGCCGCCACCGCGATAGGACGTGCGGCGAAGTGTCCGGCAAAAACATAATAAGCCGGATACAGCGCCGTCGGGTCTGTGAAAACGCATCGGAAATCATCCGGGCATTTGGCAACCGTCCCGAGGGTTGGGAATTGGTGTCAGGATGATCTAGCAAGGAGCGTCGTCCCTGAATGGCTTATGGTGATAATGTCGACCCTAAAAACAGGGTAGTGGCGATTGTCTTGGTTGGTCTGTTTACGGCAGTTCTGGGCTACGGCCTGGTGAACGGCCTGAATATCAGTATCGTCAAGAAACTCGCCGAAAAATTGGATGTGGTGGACGTCGAAGAGCCGCCGCCGCCGGAGGAGCCGCCGCCGCCGCCGCCGCCGGACAACAAGCTGCCGCCGCCGCCGCCGGTCGTGACGCCGCCGTCGCCCATTCCGCCGCCGGTGACGACCAACACGGTCCAGTCGGTGCCGAAGGCGCCGCCGACGCCGCCGCCGCCCGTCTATACGCCGCCGGCACCCCCGGCGCCGCCGCCGACGCCCGACCTCAGCCAGGCCGGTACGCCGAAGGGCAACCCGGGTCGCTGGGCGACGAACGACGACTATCCGGCCCGTGCGATGCGCGAAGAGCGCGAAGGCACAACCGGGTTTCGCGTCACCTATGGCGCCGATGGCCGCATCACCTCGTGCGATGTGACCTCGTCGAGCGGCCACGCCGATCTCGATGCCGAAACCTGCAAGCTTATCCAGCGCCGCGGCCGGTTCAATCCGGGCAAGGATCGCGCGGGTAACCCGACGGGCGGCTCATACAGCAACCGTATCCGTTGGCAGATCCCCCGCTGATCTGACGCGACGATATCTTTGATCTTACGAATTCTTTGAGAGGGAATTTCCAGTATGTTTAATCTGATCGCAAACGCCGCCGCTGCGGCGCCGGCCGCCGCTCACGAGGCCGGCCTCACCCTGATGCCCGCATCGATGTGCGTGAAGGAAGAAGGCACGAACCCCTACGGTCTCGTCCCCGCGCTGTGCGAAGGCGGCATCGTCTCGCAGCTCACCTTCCTCATCCTGCTGATCATGTTCGTCGGCACGCTCTACATCCTCTTCACCAAGCTGTTCGAACAGAACAAGGTGATGAACCAGGGCAAGGCGGTCGACGCCAATTTCTGGCGCGCGCCGACGCTCGCCGATGGCGCGTCGAAGCTCGAAAAGAACAGCGCCTACCGTCAGGTCGTCGAAGACGGCCTGCGCGCCAACGAAGAGCATAACAAGCTGACCGACCCCGTCGAAGCCCACGACTGGATGCACGGCACGCTCGAGCGTTCGCAGAACCACATCAACTCGAAGCTCAACTCGGGCCTCGCCTTCCTCGCGACCGTCGGTTCGACCGCACCGTTCATCGGTCTGTTCGGTACCGTTATCGGTATTCTTCGCGCGCTCGTGAAGATCGGTGCGTCGGGTCAGGCGTCGATCGACACCGTCGCCGGCCCCGTCGGTGAAGCGCTCATCATGACCGCCATCGGTCTGATCGTCGCGGTTCCCGCGGTGCTCGCGTTCAACTGGCTGCAGAGCCGCAACAAGGCGATCGCCCGCCGTCTGTCGATCTTCTCGAACGACGTTCTCGGCTCGATCATGTCGAACGGCCAGGTGAAGCCGGCCTCGATCGCTCCGGCGAAGGCTGCCGCTCCGGCCGCCGCGCCGAAGAAGGCCTGATTTGGCTCCTGGATTCCCGCCCTCCGCCGCGCGGCGAGGGGCGGGGTCCGCTGAACCGGGCCTTCATGCCAACGGCATGGCGGTCCGGCTCAATGACAGAAATTTTGTGACAGGATGCTAATCCTATGGCGATGAGTGCAGGAAATAAGGGCGAAGATGCCCCGATGTCCGAAATCAACACGACGCCGCTGGTGGACATCATGCTCGTGCTGCTGATCATCTTCCTCATCACGGTCCCCGTGGTGCTGGAAACGGTGAACCTCAAGCTGCCCGACGTGGTCTTCGAACCGACGACGACGAAGCCCGAAAACGTGCTTCTGTCGATCCGTTCGGCCGACACCGACGGCGATGGCGAGCCCAATGCCGACAGCAGCGCTTGCGAAGTCTATTGGGGCCAGACCCCGGTCGATTCGCGCGAACTGCTCCAGCGCGGGCAGGAAAAGCTCGAAAAGCTGCTCGAGGACATCGGCGGACCGCAGAACATCACCGAAGAAAACTTCCCCGAAGTGCATATCCGCGGCGACGTCAACACGCCGTACCAGTGCATCGGCGGTGTGATCTATACGATGCAATATGCCGGCTTCCAGAAGATCGGGTTCATTTCCGAACCGGCTCCTGGCTCGGGCACGGTGGGTCGCCTCTGAGGCGATCCGCCCAATCATGAAGGAATAATCCTATGTCCATGGCAGTTGGAGATCGGGACGACGACGAACCGATGATGGACATGAACACGACGCCGCTGATCGACGTCATGCTCGTGCTCCTCATCATGTTCATCATCACCATCCCGGTCCAGA
The DNA here is from genome assembly GCA_017745175.1 of Sphingopyxis sp. Classification (GTDB taxonomy): domain Bacteria; phylum Pseudomonadota; class Alphaproteobacteria; order Sphingomonadales; family Sphingomonadaceae; genus Sphingopyxis. The sequence continues at coordinate 3,549 of JAGHZY010000011.1, forward strand.
CCCACGCGGTGAAGATCGACCTGCCGGTCCCGACCGACAGCCAGAGCAATGTCGACCCCGAAAAGAACAAGGTGATGATCGATCCCGCCGGGACGATTACCTGGAACGGGACGCCGGTCGACCTTGCGCAGCTGGCGCAGTATCTGGAACAGACCAAGGCGCTGCCGGTCGAACCCGAACTGCAGGTTCAGCCCGACCCCTATGCGCGCTATATCGTCGTCGACAATGTCATGGCGGTGATCAAGCGCAGCGGCGTCGGCAAGCTGGGCTTCGTCGGCAACGAGCAATACGCCCGCGTTTTCTGATCGCTGATCGGAGCCGTCAGGCAAAAACGGGGGGCCGCGAAGCAATTCGCGGCCCCTTTTCGTTGCCCTGCCCGGGCCCGGCTTCAGCCGCGCTGCGAATCGAGCATTTCGTGGTCGACCGCGACCTGCTGCGCCTTGGCATGGCTTTCGATGAGCAGCCGATAGGGCGGGAATATCCTCGTATAGACCTCGGCCCACGCCGCCGCGTCGTCGCGGTGCCACGTGCGCTGGAGTTCGGACGCGACGGCGGCGGTATCGACCGGAACGACGCCCGCCTGCACGACGCGCGCCAGCGTGATTTCCTGCGCCATCTTCGAATAGGTGCCCGACGCGTCGACGACCGCGAACACGCGATAACCCTCCTGCACCGCGCTGATCGACGGGAAGGCCATGCACACGCTGGTGATCGTGCCCGCGACGATCAGCGTCTTGCGGCCGGTTGCCTTCACCGCCGCGACGAAATCGGGATTGTCCCACGCGTTGATCTCGCCGCGGCGCGCGACATATTTCGCGTGCGGCGCATTTTCGTGGATTTCGGGGATCAGCGGCCCGTTGGGGCCCTGCGGCACCGATGCGGTGGTGATGACGGGCATCTTCGTCAGTGTCGCCATTCGCGCGAGCGCCGCCGCATGATTGCGCAGCACCGGCATCGGCATGTCGGCGACGGTCTGGAACAGACCGCTCTGATGATCGATCAGCAGCATCGCCGCGTCATCGGGATCGATCACCGGCCGCTGGCCGTCGAAATTTGCCGGGGGTGGACATCGGATATTCCTTTCGGGAGGTGGCCCCGCCGGGCGGCCCTGGCCGCGGCGACGGGGCGGATAGGATCAATCGGCCTTGTCGTACGAAAACTGGATGCCCGCGGTGCCGCCGGTCTCGATGAACAGATTCATGAAGGCGGGAACGGTCGCGCTGCGTTTCCAGTCGCGCTGGAGCTCGCAGAAAAGCTGGGGGACCGAGATCATCTTGCCGCCAGCCTGTTCGATACGGCGAAGCGCCGCTTCGTGCGCGGCGAGCGAGGTGCCGCCGACGGCGTCGACCGGGACATAGACCTCGTAACCCGCCGCGAGCGCGTCGAGCGCGGGAAAGGTCAGGCACGCCTCGGTCCACAGCGCGGTCATGATCAGTTTCTTGCGGCCGGTCGCCTCGACCGCCTGCCGGAACTCGACATCTTCCCAGCTGTTGATCGTCGTGCGGTCATAGGTCGGATAGCCGGCGAGCGCCTTGCGCACCTGCGGTACCGGCGGCTTGTTGAGCCCGGTTTCGACATTCACCGTCGAATGGATGATCGGCAGGTCGTAAGCGACCGCCGCCTTGGCGCAGCCGACGATATTGTTGAGCAGCAACTGCCGGTCCATCGAGGCGATCGAATTCACCTGCACGGGCTGATAGTCGATGATGATGAAGGCCGAATTCTGCGGGGTGAGCAAATGGTCGGCCTGGGGGTCGCGGATCGTTTCGCTGGTCATGTCGGGTTCCTTTCTTCTGCTGCGTCCTGTCGGACCCGGGATCGGCCGGACGCCCGCCGTCCCGGAAAAAAAGACCCGGCTCCTCGCGCGAGGAGCCGGGTCCGGAGGTCATGCGGCCGGTGCGAACCTGCCGCTGTTGAAATCGTCGATCGCCTGCTCGATCTCGGCCTGGCTGTTCATCACGAAGGGGCCGTAACCGACGACGGGTTCGTCGATCGGCTCGCCGGTCAGGACGAGCAGCGTCGCATCGCCGTCGGCGCGGATCCGGACCGAATCGCCATCGCGGCCCAGCATCAGCATCTCGGCCTCGCCGACCGCATGCTCGCCCTCGACCGTCGCATGCCCGCCGAGCACGACGAGCATCGCGGTGTGCCCCTCGGGCAGCGTCAGCGTGATGTCGGTGTCGCGGGCGAGGCGCATGTCCCACACATTGATCGGCGTGAAGGTCTTCGCCGGGCCCTTCGTCCCGCCGAAATCGCCCGCGATCACGCGCGCCACCCCCGCGCCGCCGGCCAGGTCGACGACCGGGATATCGGCGCTGGTGATCGCCTGATATCCGCCCGGCGCCATCTTGTCCTTCGCGGGCAGATTGACCCACAGCTGCACCATCCGGAACGGCCCGCCGGTCTTTGCGAACGCCGGCGAATGATATTCCTCGTGCACGATGCCGCCCGCGGCGGTCATCCACTGGACGTCGCCGGGTCCGATCACGCCGCCGTTGCCGGCCGAATCCTTGTGCTCGACCTCGCCGTCATAGACGATCGTCACGGTTTCGAAGCCGCGATGCGGATGCTGGCCGACGCCGCGCCGCCCGGTCGTGGGGCCGAAATAATGCGGCCCCGCATAGTCGAGCAGCAGGAAGGGGCTGATATGCTGCCCCAGCGAGTTGTACGAAAAGAGCGAGCGGACGGGGAAGCCGTCGCCCACCCAGTGGCCGCGGTCGTTGCCGTAGCGGCCGAGTATCCTTTTGCGAACCGTCGTGGTCATCGTTCATCTCCTCGCGGAGCGACTCCGAACGAGTGCTCCGGGCTTGGCATGAAGATGCTCGCGCAACGCTGCGGCCGAAAGATTGCGAATCCGGACACAGCGTCCTATCAACAGGACGATGCAGGATCTCAACGATCTCTATTATTTCGTGCAGGTCGTCGACCATCGGGGCTTCGCGCCCGCGGCGCGTGCGATCGGCCAGCCCAAGTCGAAGCTCAGCCGCCGCATCATCGCGCTCGAGGAGCGGCTCGGCGTCCGCCTGCTGAGCCGCTCGTCGCGCCGCTTCTCGGTCACCGAGGTCGGGCAGGAATTCTACCGTCATTGCGCGGCGATGCTCGTCGAGGCCGAGGCCGCCGAACAGGCGATCGCCGAACTGCGCGCCGAACCCCGCGGGGTGATCCGCATGGCCTGTCCCGTCGGACTGCTGCAATTCCAGTTCGGCGACCTCGTCGCGCGCTTCGCGAGGGACAATCCGGCGGTCGAGGTGCATCTCAAGAGCCTCAACCGCGCGGTCGATGTGATCGCCGAGGGGTTCGACCTTGCGATCCGCGTCCGTTTTCCGCCGCTCGACGACACCGGCCTCGTCATGCGCAAGCTCGACGACAGCGAGCAATGTCTTGTCGCCAGTCCGGCGCTCGTCGCCGCGCCGCTGGCCTCGCCCGCCGAGCTCGACGGGCTGCCCAGCCTCGATCTCGGGCCGCCGCGCGCCGACTATCACTGGGAAATGACCGACGCCGGCGGGCAGCGGGCGAATATCCGTCACCGGCCGCGTATCGTCACCGACGATATGGCGACCTTGCGCGCCGCTGCCATCGAAGGCCTCGGCGTCGTCCAGCTTCCGACGCTGCTCGTCTGGCCCGACATTCGCGCGGGCCGTCTGGTCCACGTCCTGCCCGACTGGCGGCCGCCCGCGGCCGTGGTGCACGCGGTTTTTCCGTCACGGCGCGGGCTGCTCCCCTCGGTCCGCGCGCTCCTCGATTTCTTCGCGCACGAATGCGCGGTCCAGCGTTCGGTCGCGCGCAGCGCGCTGGACGGCTAGGGCAATATCGCGCCCCGCCCGACTATGCCCTTGGAACTCGCGGCAAATCGGGGCATCGTCGACGAACCGGGATCGAAACGCGCCGTGACGACGTTTCGATTCCGATCCGGATCAAAGGGAGCAGCAAGATGAAGATGGGTTCGCACCGCAAACAGTTCCTCGCCGGCGGGCTCGTCCTTGCCGGCGCGCTGGCGCTCGCCGGCTGCGCGGGGATGGGCAAGAAGCCGACGAACACGCTGCCGCCGCCCGACGCCTATGCCCAGCTTTATGATTCGAAGGGCGCCGACCGCGGCCGCGCCGACATCTATCGCGACACCACGGGTCTGCGCATCGAACTCGTCGCGCGTGGTTTCGCGCCGGGCACCTACGGCATGCACGTCCACGCTGTCGGCCAGTGCAAGGCGCCCGATTTCACGAGCGCGGGCCCGCACTGGAACCCGACCGGTGCCCAGCACGGCCGCGACAATCCGATGGGCGCGCATCATGGCGACCTGCCCAACCTCGTCATCGAACCCGACCAGATCGGCCGCGCGACGCTGCGCCTCGTCGGCTCGCGTTTCGAGGGCGACGGCGCGCTGCTCGACGCCGACGGTGCGGCCTTCGTCATCCACGCGGGCCCCGACGACTACAAGACCGACCCCAGCGGCAACAGCGGCGGGCGTATCGCGTGCGGCGTGATCGTCCGCGAAGACGCGAAATAGACTCCGCTTTTCGATCGGCATCGACCGGCGCCCGGCGGGCGTCGGTCAATGGCCCTCGATCGTCCCGCGAACCCGGCTGAAGTCACGCCGCGCGAGGTCCCCGGGCGCGATCCAGAAACTGCACTCGCCCGCATCGCCGAACGACCAGCCGAGACCGCTGTCGCTGGCAAGGTTGAGCAGGCAGATTTCGGGATCGTCGGCCGCCTTCGCTCCCTGCGATGCGGGTGCATGCCCCAGCATCTGCGAGAACTGGAAGCGATACCAGTCCCGCTCTTCGCCCCTTTGCACGCTGTTGGTCGCGAAGAGATCTTTCGTGCCGTCATGGACCGACGCCGGAATCGCGGCTGCGAGGTCGGGCTCGCTGGCCCATGTGCGAATCGCCCAGACCGCCGCCGTTCGCAACCAGTCGAGCGCCCGATAGCCGGGCGATGCCTCCCCGGGTCGGCGCCCGATGCCGGACATCCAGGCCCGGAATTCGCGGCGAACCTCCGCGTCCGGGATCGCGTCGGGCAAAGCGGCGCGCGACCGCTCGAGCCACGTCTGCGCCTCGTCGTCGAGCCGCGCTTCGGCGCTCGGCGCGGGATGGTCGAACGCGCCCGAACTGCGGTGACGGCGCAGCGCCGCGCGCGCGAAAAAATGGATGAAGACCCAGCGTTGGGGAAAGGATTCGTCCCCGAATATCCGGAGCCCCTGTTGCCAGCCGAATGCGGGCCCCTGCTCTTCCCGGATATCCTCCCCCGTCGCGTCCTCGAAGGCGAGTGCGCGGGCGCGCGGCAGCAGTTCCCCATAACGGTCCCAGACGGGCTGGTCGGGCGATGGCCTGTACGTTTGCGGAAACCGCCGCATCCACGGAAAGAGCAGCCGCAGGAACGGCCGCAGCCTGAACGCACGATGGAAGCGACGGGCCGACCGGTCGAATTCGCGCACGACGTCGGGCAAGCCATCCGTGTCGGGAAGGCTGTCCATGGGCAGCGGCTCGATCGGCCATTTGACGTGCAATGATTGCGCCGTGCCTTCGGTCGCTATGTCGTGAAAGGAAAATCGCGGATAGTCGCCGCCGACGGGCGGGAGGTCGCCGGGTGCCGCCGCCTGCGTGCCGGAACCCGCGCCATCGGGGGCGTAAAGAACGCGGCAATCGTCCGCCGGCGCCCCTTCGCCCCACAGCTGCTCTTCGTCGTCGCGCCCGAAAAAGAACAGGATTCCCTTGCCCGGCAGCGGCGTCTGCCAGCCGATATCGGCGCAATCGATCTGGCACAGGAAGTGGAGCGGCACGCCCCCCGACGTACGCGGCCATTCGAGGCCGGGCGGCAAGGTCGGAAGCCCGCCGAAAAAGCTTGTGCCGTGCCCGGTCGCTTTCGGCGGACAGGGGCGATGGAGCAGGACCGCCGGGCTGCGATATCGCGCCAGCAGCGCGATCGCGCGGCGGTCGATCGCGGTTTCGTCAGCCGCCATACGTCCCGTCGGCGATCAGGCTGCGGCCGCGCGCTCGGCGATCGTCGCTTCGGCCGCCGGCACCGTGCGATAGGCGTAGAAGAGCAGCGCGAGCGCGACCGGCGCGACGCCGATCAGCGACAATATGCCGGTGCGCAGGTCGCCGACGGGCTTGCCGTCCACCATCGTTCCGGCAAGGTCCGAAATCTGCCCGGTCAGATAGGGGCCGAAGGCAAGACCGACCAGCGTCGTGCCCAGGAAGAATGCGGCGGTCGCCGTTCCCCGCATGCGTGGCAGGACCAGGTCCTGCGTGGTCGCCGCTGCCGCTCCGAGCGCCGCTGCGCCGAACATCCCGGCGAGGAAGTTCATCGCATAGAACAGCATCCCGCTCTCGGTGGTATAGCCTATCCAGATCGGTACGATCGGGGCGATCACCCCGAACAGGATGACCCAGATACGGCCCGCCGGATTGCGCGTGCGCAGCGAGTCGGCGATGCGGCCGCCGATGATGACTCCCAGAAAACCGGCCACCGCGGCGTTGGCGCCCAGCACGAACGCCAGTTCCTGCTTGGGCAGGCGCAGCACGGTCTCCGCATAGGGCGCGGACCAGAATCCGAGGGCCCACGCGACCAGCGATACCAGGCTATATCCCAATGTCGTGCAGATGAATGCCGGCGTGCCCCAGATCAGCCGGAAGGTCGCGGGATCGCGGGCCTTGAGCGTGCAAGCCCATGAGAAGACGGCGTAGTAGCCGAACGCGATCGCCGACCACTGCGGCAGATTGCCGGTCAATCCGATCATCAGCCACGCGGCGGCGGCGGCCAGCGCCGCGACCGACAGGTTGATCGCCAGCGCCACCGGCCCGCGCTCCCATGCTCCGCGCAGGGTGAAGGGCGGAACGATACTCTCGAGATCGCCGATAAAGCTGCGGAACGGGGTCGGGGAAACGGGACTGGCGACCCCGTCCATCGCGCCTCGCGCGGGTTCGCGCAGCGTCGACACCCATAGCGCGATCAGCAGCCCCGGAGCGCCCACCGCCAGAAACGCGCCTTGCCAGCCGACAAGGCCGAACGGGCCGCCGTCCGGCCATGTCTGGTTCCACGCCTGCCCGATCTTCGCGCCGATCAGCAGCGACACGCCGCCGCCGATATAGAGCCCCGACGAATAGACGGCGAGCGCGGTCGCGCGCTGACGCTTGGGAAAATAATCCGAAATCAGCGAATAGGCGGTGGGGCTGGCGGTCGCCTCGCCGACGCCGACGCCCATGCGGGCCAGCGTCAGGGTCAGCTGGGTCTGCGCGAAACCCGACAGCGCGGTCATCGTCGACCACAGGGTCAGCCCGATCGCCAGCAGCTTCTTGCGATTCCAGTTGTCGGCGAGCCGCCCGAGCGGAATGCCGAACAGCGCATAGAAAACGGCGAAGGCCGCGCCGCCCAGAAAGCCCAGGTCGCCGTCGGTCAGCCCCAGGTCGGCCTTGATGTCGACCGCGAGGATGCTCAGGATCTGCCGGTCGATGAAGTTGAGGATATAGACGATCACCAGCACCGACAGCACATACCAGCTGTAACCCGTCGCTTTCGGCTCCGCGGACGCCGGCGCGCCGGGCATGACATTCTCGCTGGCGGTATCGGCCATCTGGCAACCCTCTCCCTGACGCTCTATCTCTTGTCCCGCATGGCTAGCAGAGCCGGGGCCGGGCGCAAGTTGAAAGTCGGTTCAACTTTACGGGAGAAGATGGACGATATGCGCAACGATCGGCAAAATACGAAACCCGCGATCCTCTTCCTCTGCCTCGGCAACATCTGCCGCTCGCCGCTCGCCGAGGGCGCCGCGCGCGCGGCCTTTGCGCGGGCCGGTATCGACGTCACGCTCGATTCGGCGGGGACGGGCGACTGGCACGTCGGTCATCCGCCCGATCGCCGCGCGCAGGCCGAAGCACGCCGTCGCGGCGTTGACATATCCGGTCTGCGCGCTCGCCAGTTGTCGCCCGGCGATTTCTGCCGTTTCGACCTGATCCTCGCCGCCGACGAAAGCAATCTGCGCGACGCCCGCGCGATCCGGCCGGCCGATGCGACCGCCGAGCTCGGGTTGATGCTCGATTTGCTGCCGGGACGCAGGGGACAGGGCGTGACCGACCCCTATTACGGGAAGGATGACGGTTTCGCATCGACATGGGATGACGTCGATGCGATCGCCTCGGCGCTGGTCGCCCGATTTTCCCCGAGCGGATAGCGCGCGACGGGATGATAGCGCGAGCCGCCATGGCCGAGCTCGCTTTCATAGAGCGTGACATGGCCGAATTCGAACGCGGGGCTTGCGAGATCGCCTTGCAGTGCCAGAAAGGGGGCGACCGGACCCGATCCGCGGTTCAGCCGCGCGAGCGTGATATGCGGAACGAAGGCCCGCGTCGCGGGGGGGACGCCGACACGCGCCAGCCGCTGATCGACCTTGCGGTGGAGCGCGGCAATCGGCTCGTGCGGCTCGACGCCGGCCCAGATCATGTGCGGCCGGCCCTGCCGCTCGAACAGGTCAACGCCGGAAATGCGCGCCGGGATCGCGGGAGCATGAAGCGCGCCCAGCGCCGCGGCGATATCTTCGGCCTGATGGTGATCGACCTCGCCGATGAAGCGCAATGTCAGGTGCAGTTGCTCGTCATTTTGCCAGCGCGCGCCCGAAATGCCGTGCATCGCCGCGATCAGCATATCGCGGACCGGACGCGGCGGTCGCAGCGCGACGAACAGGCGGTGCGTGGACATGGCGGACAGCATAGGCGGCGATGCTCGCGCCGGCGACCCCTGACTTCCGGCAGGGCAATAATGTTGCCTGAATGTTGCTGGTGTCCGGTTTCGCTTGAAACCCGAAGGCAAACCCCCGATATTATGGCGTACGGCCGGTATGGGCTGGCCGGTTATGGAGATGAAAAATGGCGAATTGGAACGACCCCAAGATGGCGGCGTCCGGTTTTGGCGCCGGCGCGAACGCAATGGACCAGGCCGTCGATGCCGGCCTGCGGTCGTACATGCTGTCGGTTTACAATTATATGGGCTCGGGTGTGCTGCTGACCGGCATCGTCGCGATGCTGGCGTTCAACAGCGGCTTTACCCAGTCGCTGATCGGCAGCCCGCTGATGTGGGTGGTGATGCTCGCGCCGCTGGCCTTCGTGCTGGTGCTGAGCTTCGGTATCAACAAGCTGTCGACCGGCGCCGCGCAGGCGCTTTTCTGGGTCTATGCCGCGGTGATGGGTCTGTCGATGTCGACGATCTTCCTCGCCTTTACGGCATCGTCGATCGCGACGACCTTCTTCGCGACCGCGGCGGCCTTTCTCGGCCTCAGCCTCTACGGCTACACGACGAAGAAGGACCTGTCGGGCTTCGGCACCTTCCTGATCATGGGCGTCGTCGGCATCCTTGTCGCGATGCTGATCAACTTCTTTCTGAAGTCGACCGCCCTTGCGATGGCGATCAGCGTGATCGGCGTCCTGCTGTTCGCAGGCCTCACCGCCTATGACACGCAGAAGATCAAGAGCATGTATTTCTATGTCCGCGGGACCGACTTTGTCGGCAAGTCGGTGGTGATGGGCGCGCTGACGCTCTATCTCGACTTCGTCAACATGTTCACCTTCCTGCTCAACCTTCTCGGCAGCCGCGACTGAGCGGACGGACGATGAACCGGGAAAAAGCCCGGCGGAGCGATTCGCCGGGCTTTTCGTTGGGGGATCATCTGCGGCCTGCAAGGCCGAACGCCGATGTCCGTTCGGGGGTGGGAGGCTGACGTTCGCTCGCCCTTCTCGTCATCCCGGACTTGATCCGGAATCCCCGGCGCAGCGCTGAAGTCATGGACCCCCGATCAAGTCCGGGATGACGAGAAGGAGATGTTCGCAACCGGTCGTAAAGCGCCGCCCGCGTCGGACGCTGCCGCTTCATTTTGCCGCGGGACGTGATTGACGTCGTCGCCACTCGTCCGCGGTGATCTCCCATAATTCGGTTGGCAACGAACCCTCCACATAAACCTTCTCGCCGCGCCAGACGACGCGCATGCCGCTGCGAACCGAAAGCGCGCGCGAGGCAAGATTGTCGATCGCCTTGGGAACGCGCAGGACCGGCTGATCCAGCACGTCGAACCAGTAATCGGTCGCGGCATCGCTTGCTTCGCGCATCAGGCCTTGTCCCCAATGGGTGGGGTCCAGCCAGAAACCCCGGTTGTCATCGCAATCGCGCATCAGGCTGACGACATCGATCAATATATCGGGCGCCCGCCGCGTCCGGATCGACCAGTGCCATGCCCGGCCCTCGCGCATTGCAGGAAGCGCCACGTCGCGGACAAAGATCAGCGCCCCGTCGGCCGGATAGGGCCATGGAACGCGCGGGTTCAGATGGCGGACGATCCGCCATTGCGGGAAAATCGCCTGAATCGCGAAATGGTCTTCCAGAACCAGCGGCCGAAGCAGAAGTCGTTCGGTCGAAAGGTCCGGAAGCAATGACGTCATTGCGCCGCCTGCATTTCGGCGATCAGGCCGCTGTCGATCTCCTTGGCGCGCTTGTACGCCGGGCGTTCGCGAAGGCCTGCGGCATAGGCCTCGAACGCCGGCCGCGACGCGATGGTCCCGAACTGCAGCCCCCAGTCGATCTGGCTGCCGACATAGACATCGGCGGCGCTGAAGCGGTCGCCCGCCACAAAGGCCTTGCCCGCAACCGCGCTTTCGAGCGTATCGAGCGCGGCGCCGAGCGACCCGAACCCCGCCATGCGCTGCTGGTCGACGTCGGGCTCGACCCCGAAATGTCTGGCGGTAATCGCCTGCTCGACGGGCCCTGCGGTGAAGAAGAGCCAGCGATAATAATCGGCGCGACCGGCCGGATCGGGGGCGAGATTCCTTTCCGGAAAGGCGTCGGCGAGATAGGCGCAGATCGCGGCGCATTCGGTGACGACCTTGCCGTTGTGGACGATCGCCGGAACCTTGCCCATCGGGTTGACCGCCAGGTAGGCCGGGTCCTTCATCGTCGTCCCGTAGTCGAGAATGCGCGGCTCATAGGGAGCGCCGACTTCTTCGAGCATCCAGCGCGCGATCTGCCCGCGCGACATCGGATTGGTGTAGAAAATCAGTTCGTCGGCCATCGCCATTCTCCCTTGGTGTTACGAGTCGAATGAGAACATAACAGGAACATGCAAACTGTTCCAGCGGGCTTGTTTTGTCATGCCAGCGGGCTAAGGCAAAGCGATGAGCGACGAACGCATCTGGACCGCCGCCGTGCTGGTGATCGGCGACGAGATTCTCTCGGGCCGCACGCAGGACAAGAATGTGTCGCAGATCGCGACCTGGCTCGACGTGCAGGGCATCCGCCTCCGCGAGGTTCGCATCGTTCCCGATGTCGAGGATGAGATCGTCGATGCACTGAACGCGATCCGCGCCCGCTACGACTATGTCTTCACCACCGGCGGCATCGGCCCGACGCACGACGACATCACCGTCGATGCGGTGGCGAAGGCGCTCGGCGTGGGCGTCATCATCCATCCCGACGCGCGCGAGATCCTCGAACGCTATTATACGGCGCGTGGCAGCGCGTTGACCGACGCGCGCTTGCGGATGGCGCGCACTCCCGACGGTGCCGAACTGATTCCCAACCGCATGTCGGGCGCGCCCGGCATCCGGATCGGCAATCTTTTCGTCATGGCGGGGGTGCCGCACATTACCGCGGGCATGCTCGATGCGCTCACCGGTGAGCTCGAGGGCGGCCAGCCGCTCGTCGCGCATACGATCGGTGCCTGGGCGCCCGAAAGCGAGATCGCCGATCTTCTCCGCCTCGGCGAAAAGGATCATCCGGGTGTCGCGATCGGCAGCTACCCTTTTTTTCGTGACGGCAAGACCGGCGCCAATTTCGTCATTCGCTCGACCGATGGCGACGAGGTGGCGGCCTGCGTCGCCATGCTCGCGGCCGGGCTCGATGCGCTCGGCTATGCAGTGACCGACGGCGGTATCTGATCGGCCGTCCCATCGTCACTTGTCCGCGTCGCGCGGGGCAGGCGGCGCAGCATCAGGATCGCGAACAAGCCGAAGATCGCAGCGACGACGAAGGCTGCGCCCGGAAAATGCACCGGCGCCTTGTCGGCGGTGAAATATGCCATTGTCCCGGTTAGCAACAGCGGGGCGACGAGCTGGCCAAGCCCCATCGCCATCGCCGAAATCCCCTGCACCTCGCCCTGCGTCTCGGGCGTGGCGCGGCGCGACATCATCGCCATCAGCGAGGGCTGCACCGGCGCCTGCAGCGCGACGGGGATCAGGAGCAGAAAGGCGCCGATCGTCGAGGTGGTGAAGGCGTAACCGATGTAGACCGCGACCGCGACGAGGATACCGAACGTCGCCGCGTCGCGCTCGCCGAAGCGCGCGACCGCGGGGCCGACGACGAAGACCTGCCCGAGCGCGATCATCACGCCGACGGCGGCGAGGCTGGCGCCGATCATTCCGGGCGTCCAGCCAAGCTGCGCGATGCAATAGAAGCTCCACGTCATCGGATAGACGAGGCTGGCGATCTGCCACAGCACGAGCACCCCCGCGACGCCGTCCATTCCGGGCAGTGCGCGCATCGTCTTCCACGCGCCGAGCGGATTGGCGCGGCGCCAGTCGAACGCGCGGCGGCGCCCGGGCGGGAGCGTTTCGGGGAAGATGAAGAGGCCATAGAGCATGTTGGCGCCGGCGAGGATCGCGGCGGCGACGAACGGTGCGCGCGGTCCGATCTCGCCGAGGAAGCCACCGATCGCGGGGCCGGCGACAAAGCCGACGCCGAAGGCCGCGCCGACGAAGCCGAAGTTGCGCGCGCGCTCCTCGGGTCTGGTGATGTCGGCGATCGCTGCCTGCGCCGCGGCGTAGCTGCCGCCGAAAATCCCCGACAGCGCACGCGCGACGAACAGCCAGGGCAAGGTCCCGACGACCGTCAGCAGCGTATAGTCGGCCGCGAGCCCGCCGAGCGCGAGCAGCAAGACGCGCCGCCGCCCGAAATGGTCCGACAGATTGCCGAGCACGGGCGAGGCGAGGAAGGTCGCGACCGCCATGACAAGGCCTATCCACGCGCCGACCTCGATCGCGTGGGGCAGGTCGATGCGGCCGACCTCCATCACGAGCTGCGGCAGCACCGGCATGATGATGCCGAAGCCGACCGCGTCCACGAAGATCGTCGCGACGATGAATGATATGGTACGCGCGGGTGTCACTTGTTCTTTGCTCCGACTGTCACTAGCGCGACCGATCCCTGCTTCATGCGTTGCCGATAGATGAAACTCGAAATCTCCGCCTCCCTAAATTATCGCCTCTCCGAACCCGTCGACCTGATGCTCCAGATCGAGGCGGCCGACGGGCACGGTCAGCGCGTCCTCGACGCGTCGCTCGACGTCGGCACCCCCGAATTTGTCGCGCGCGTTCCGGCGGCGGACGGCATCTGCGAGCCGATCTGGCTGCGCGCCGAGGGGAGCCTACGCGCCGAATATCGCGCGCGGGTCGAGATCGACCGCCCCGACACCAACTTCCGCTCGCTCGCCGCAGTGCCGCTCCACCGCCTTCCCGCCGAGGCGATCCCCTATCTCAACGAATCGCGCTATTGCCCGTCGAACAAGTTCCATGCGTTCGTCGAGCGCCGCTTCGGCGATCATGAGGGCGGCGCGAAGATCGGCCGGATGCGCGACTGGATCGAAAGCCGCTTCACTTATGTTACCGGCTCGAGCGATGCCGAGACGGGCGCGCTCGACAGCTTCGTCGAACGGCGCGGCGTGTGCCGCGACTATGCGCATGTCATGATTGCGCTCGCCCGCGCCGCGCATATCCCCGCGCGCATGGCGAGCGCCTATGCGCTCCGCGTCGCGCCGCAGGACTTTCACGCCGTTGCGGAAGTCTATCTCGACGGCGACTGGCACCTCGTCGATGCAACCGGAATGGCGCGCGCCTCCGAAATGGCGCGCATCTGTGTCGGCCGCGATGCCGCCGATATTTCCTTCCTGACGGCGTATCGCGATATTGCGTTCGTCAGCCAGTCGGTGAAGGTGGAGCGCGTCGAGGGCTGAGGGGTCGTCGCGGCGAAGCCACGTCGTCAGTCCCCGCTTCGCGTGGCTGGCCGGACTTTTGCTGATCGCGATTTAGCTCCGCTAAATCTCTGCAAAAGCTGGAGCGGGTGAAGGGAATCGAACCCTCGTCGTAAGCTTGGGAAGCTTCTGCTCTGCCATTGAGCTACACCCGCATCGGGGCCGCGATTGGCACAGGCCGCGGCGCCGGTCAATCTCCCGTGTCAGCGCGCCGATTCGCAGATCGTCTCCATCGCGACGAAGGTCGAGGTGCTCGCGACATGCGGCAGGCTCGAAATCTTCTCGCCGAGTATGATGCGATAGCGGCGGATGTCGGGGGTGCGGACCTTCAGGAGATAATCGAAACTGCTCGCGATCATGTGGCATTCCTCGACCTCGGGAATCTGCCGCACCGCGGTGTTGAACTGCTTGAGCGCCTCCTCGCGCGTGTCCGACAGCTTGACCTCGGCGAAGGCGACATGGTCCAGCCCGACCTTGGCGGGATCGACGATCGCGCGAAAGCCGGTGATCAGTCCGCTATCGACGAGGCGCTTGACGCGCTGCTGGCACGGCGTTTTCGACAGGCCGACCTGCAACGCCAGCTCGGTAAAGGTGATCCGTCCGTCACGGCCCAGAATCGCAAGGATCTTGCGATCGAACTCGTCCAGTTCGACTGTGGATTGGCCATTCTTCATAGATATTGGCTAATGATTCAGGGAAACTTGGTCAATTCATATATGAAAATGGCTCAAACAAGTCGGATCGACTTCTGTCGATGTGATATCGGGCGCCATGACCCAAAGCCCCGACCGTGCGCGCGTCCGCGCCCTTGCCCGCCGTAGCGAATCCGACATCGTCGCCGAGCTGCGAACTGCCCTTTCGACCTCGCCGGCGAGCGTCGAGGCGGTCACCCGCCGCGGGCTCGCGCTGATCCGCAAGGCGAAGGCCGAGGGCGAGCGCGAGACGCTCGTCGCGCAGCTGATGAACCGCTACCGCCTGTCGACCGAGGAAGGCGTCGTGCTGATGTGCCTCGCCGAGGCGCTGCTGCGTGTGCCCGACAGCGCGACCGCCAATGCGCTGATCCGCGACAAGATCGCCGGACGCCAATGGAATGAGGGCGACGAGGAAGACAGCCCGCTGATCGTCGCGTTGTCGGCGCGCGGCTTGTCGCTCGGCTCGGCGACGCTGATGCTCGACGCGATGGGCAGCAAGGCAAACCCGCTCACGCTGCTGAAATCGATGGTCCGCCGTTCGGGCGAGCCGGTGATTCGCCAGGCTGCGCTCGCGGCGATGAAGCTGCTCGGCCAGCAGTTCGTGATGGGCGAGACGATCGACGCCGCGGTCCGGCGCGCCGACAAGGAAAAGTCCGAACTCGCAAGCTTCGACATGCTCGGCGAGGCTGCGCGCACCGCCGGGGATGCGCGGCGCTATTACGACAGCTACGCCAATGCCATTGCGCGCATCGGCAAGGGCGCGAAGCCCGGCGACCCGCACGCGAACCACGGCATCTCGATCAAACTGTCGGCGCTCCACCCGCGCTATGAATATCTGCAGCACGCGCGCGTGGCCGGCGAGCTGGTGCCGAAGGTGATCGAACTCGCGAAAGCGGCGCGCGCGGTGAACATCCCGCTGATGATCGACGCCGAGGAGACCGACCGCCTCGAACCGCATATGGACGTGTTCGCGGCGCTGATCGATGCTGGCATCGCCGACGGCTGGACCGGGCTCGGCATCGTGATCCAGGCGTATCAGAAGCGCGCGCCCGCGGTGATCGACTGGCTCGCTGATCGCGCCCGCACGCGCGGGGTCAAGCTGTCGATGCGGCTCGTCAAGGGCGCCTATTGGGATACCGAGATCAAGCGCGCGCAGACGATGGGGCTCGGCGATTTTCCGGTCTTCACCGCAAAGCTGCACACCGACCTCAACTATATGCGCTGCGCGCAGTTGCTGCGCGATTGCCAGGATTGCATCTATCCGGCCTTTGCGAGTCACAATGCGATGACGCTGGCCTTTGTCTCCGAACTCTTCGCGGGCGCCGATTACGAACTGCAGCGGCTGCACGGCATGGGCGAGGGCGCGCATGACGCCCTGGTCGCGCTCTTCCCGCCGCCGCGCCCGGTGCGCGTCTACGCGCCGGTGGGGACGCACCGCGACCTGCTCGCCTACCTCGTCCGCCGGCTGCTCGAAAATGGCGCGAACTCGAGCTTCGTGCACCAATTCTCCGATCCCGGCGTCACCGCGGAGGAGCTTGCGGTCGATCCGCGGAGCGTCGCGAGCATATCGTCGTCGGGCATCGCCACGGGCGTTGGCCTCTTCGATCCCGTGCGGCGCAATTCGCGCGGCTACGATCTGGGCGCTCCGGGAGTCCCCGAGGCGCTGGTTTCGGCGATCGGCGCGGCGCGGCGCAGCGACCGCGTCGCCGCCCCGATCGTCGGCGGGGTCGCGCGGACCGGCAAGGCGGAGGCGGTGCGCAACCCCGCGACGGGTGGCGTCGTCGGGCAGGTGATCGAGGCCGATGCCGCAACGGTGGCCGACGCCGTCGCCGCCGCGCGCACGGCGCAGAATAACTGGAGTCTCGCGGGCGGCGCCTTCCGCGCCGAGCGGCTCGAGCGCGCCGCCGATCTGCTTGAAGAGCGCGACGCACTCTTCCTCGGCCTTGCGATCGACGAGGCGGGCAAGACGCTCGTCGATGCGGTCGCCGAGGTGCGCGAGGCGGTCGATTTCCTGCGCTATTATGCCGCGCAGGCGCGCGCGGACTTCACCTGGCCGGTGGCGTTGCCCGGCCCGACGGGCGAACGCAACGAACTGATGCTCGAAGGCAAGGGCGTGTTCGTCTGCATCAGCCCGTGGAATTTCCCGCTCGCGATCTTCCTCGGACAGGTGTCGGCGGCGCTCGCTGCGGGCAACTCCGTGCTCGCCAAGCCCGCCGAGCAGACCCCGCTGATTGCACACGCCGCGGTCGAACTGCTGCTCGAAGCCGGCATCCCCGGCAACGTGCTCCATTATCTCCCCGGCCGTGGCGAGACCGTCGGCGCGGCGCTGACGGGCCACAACGACATCATCGGCGTCGCCTTCACGGGGTCGACCGAGGTCGCGCGGATGATCAACCGCAGCCTTGCCGGGCGCGACGGCCCGATCGCGACGCTGATCGCCGAGACCGGCGGCGCGAACGCGATGATCGTCGATTCGACCGCGCTTCCCGAACAGGTCGCGCGTGATGCCGTTGCCAGTGCCTTCCAGTCGGCGGGGCAACGCTGTTCGGCGCTGCGCCTGCTCTGCGTGCAGGAAGATGTCGCCGATACGATGATCGAGATGGTCGCCGGCGCGATGGCCGAACTCGATGTCGGCGACCCGTCGATCCTCGCGACCGATGTGGGCCCGATCATCGACGACGAGGCGCGGGCGAATATCGCCGCCTATGTCGCCGAGGCGCGCGCCGCGGGCCGCGTGATCGCCGAAGCGGGGCGCACGAACCTGCCCGCCGATGGCCATTTCGTGCCGCCGGTCGCGATCCGCCTCGGCCATGTCACCGATCTGAAGCGCGAGATTTTCGGCCCTGTGTTGCATGTCGCGACGTGGAAGGGCGGCGAACTCGACCAACTCATCGATGCGATCAATGCCTCGGGCTATGGTCTGACGCTCGGCGTCCATACGCGTATCGACGGCGTCGCCGCGCATATCGCGGCGCGCGCGCAGGTCGGTAACGTCTATGTGAACCGCAACCAGATCGGCGCGATCGTCGGCTCGCAGCCCTTCGGCGGACGCGGCCTGTCGGGCACCGGTCCGAAGGCGGGCGGCCCGCACTATCTGCACCGCTTTGCCGAGGAGAAGTCGATCTCGACCGACATCACCGCGGCGGGCGGTAACGCGGCGCTGATGGCGGGCTGACCTGATCGGTCGCCGATGCGCGTCGGTTCGACTGCTCGCGCATCGGTGCTGGTCGGGACCACGAGGCCCGATACAGAGTGGACAGCTGTCCCGGGCAAATACGTCCGAAATCGACTCGCGGCGTAGCGCCGCGGCGACCTTATGTTTTTAGCGCCCCCCGCAGCGGGAACAGCGTACTGCCTTGCCGGCCCCGCGCCAATGGGTAATTTTAGGCCCCCGGTACGCCGAGTAGCCTGGCCTGCGCCTTCATTCGTCCTGCCGCCGTCGGATTGGCGGCAATTCCGTCCTTCAGCGCCTGTGCGGCCTTCGCGGTCTCGCCCAGCGTCATCCGGCTGCGCATGAGCATGATCCAGCGGTCGACGTCGGCGGGATTGGCCTTGAGCTTGGCCTCGAGCCCGCCCACCATGCCCTCGATCATCTGGTCCTGCTGACCCTTGGGGAGTTGCGATGCCGCCTCCATGTCGGCGCGGCTCGGCCCCGGGATCGCGCGTGCGGCGACGGGTATTTCGTCTGGCGTCAACGGCCGGGCCCGCGTGCCCGCAAGCCGCGCCGCGACGTCGATCTTGTGGATCTGCCCGACCTGTTCGATCGTCCGGCGCAAGTCGGCCTCCCACGGTGCACCCTGCGGCGTGTCGGCGAGCAGCGCGAACCAGTCTTCGATCGCGCCCCTGTGGTCGCCGCCGATATCCTTCTTCACCGCAAGGAAATAGCGCGCGCGCGGGTCCCTGGCATCGAGCGCGATCGCCCTGTCGAAGGCTTTGAGCGCGGCGGCGGGCATCGGGTCGCTGTCGCTCCCCATCACGCGTGCCTCGCCCAGCGCCGACCAGAGGCCCGCCGATTCGGGCGATAGTCCGACCGCCTTTTCATAAGCTGCTGCGGCGCCCGCGAAATCGCCGAGGTCGAATTTGGCGGCCCCGAGCGCAGTCCAGGCGTCGGCGCTGCCCGGCTCGCGTTTCGTGCGCGCCTCCAGTTCGGCGAGCTGGTCGGAGGGCGCCGCGGACGCCTGCGCGGCCGGATCGGCGGCGGGGGGGGCGGCGTCGCGCCAGATGGCGTAGCCGATCGCGGCCGCCAGCAACAGGAACGCGGCGATCAGGATCGCGCGGTTCGTGCCTGACATGCCGCGGCCCGTCCCCTTGGCCATCTCGTTGCTCTCGCTCATTTTTGCCCCTTTGTGCGCTGCATGAAAAAATACGGCCTGTGCGCGCTGTCATATTGCCTTTGCTTGGCGATGGTGTAGCCTTTGGCATACAAGGTCGGTCAACGATAAAATCGTCAGGGGTCGCACCGGCTTTCCCAGTCATACAGGGGAGGGGTGCATGGCAGTTTCGGATCACGTCGACTTTTCGACGTTCATGGAGGGCGTGAAAAGGCGCAACCCGGGTCAGCCCGAGTTTGTGCAGGCGGTGCAGGAGGTGTCCGAGGACATTTTCGATTTCATCGCCGACAAGGAAGAATATCACGCGCAGCAGATCTTGCGGCGCATCGCCGAACCCGACCGGGTCGTGTCCTTCCGCGTCTGCTGGGAGGACGATAACGGCAATATCCGCGTCCAGCGCGGCTGGCGCGTCCAGAACAACAATGCCATCGGCCCGTACAAGGGCGGCATCCGCTTTCACCCGAGCGTCACCGAAAGCGTGCTCAAGTTCCTCGCGTTCGAACAGACGTTCAAGAATGCGCTCACGGGGCTGCCGATGGGCGGCGGCAAGGGCGGCTCGAACTTCAATCCCAAGGGCAAGAGCGTGCGCGAGATCATGCGTTTCTGCCAGAGCTTCATGACCGAGCTTTATCGTCACATCGGCGCCGACATCGACGTGCCCGCGGGTGACATCGGCGTGGGCGGGCGCGAGATCGGCTTCATGTTCGGCCAGTACAAGCGGATCACCAACGAATTCACCGGGGTGCTCACCGGCAAGGGCCTCGAATGGGGCGGTTCGCTGATACGGACCGAGGCGACGGGTTATGGCGCGGTCTATTTCCTTGCCAACATGCTCGCCGCGAAAGGACAGGATCTCGTCGGCAAGACAGCGGTCATCTCGGGATCGGGCAATGTCGCGACGCACGCGGCCGAAAAGATCGTCCAGCTCGGCGGCAAGGTGCTGACGCTGTCGGATTCGGGGGGCTTCATCCACGATCCCGACGGCATCACGCAGGAAAAGATCGACTGGGTGAAGGCGCACAAGACGCACCGTCGCGGCCGGATCGAGGATTATTGCGCCGAGTTCAAGGGCGCGAGCTTCACCGCAGGCAAGACGCCGTGGGGCGTGAAATGCGACGTCGCCTTGCCCTGCGCGACGCAGAACGAGCTGCTCGGCGACGACGCCAAGGCGCTCGTCGCGAACGGCTGCATCGCGGTCAGCGAGGGAGCGAACATGCCGACGAACCTCGACGGCGTGCATGTCTTCAAGGATGCGAAGATCATGTTCGCGCCCGGCAAGGCCGCCAATGCCGGCGGCGTTGCGGTGTCGGGCCTCGAAATGAGCCAGAACAGCGGCCGCCGCAGCTGGAGCGAAGGCGAGTTGCAGCAGATGCTCAAGGACATCATGGACGGCATCCACACGCGCTGCCTGACCTATGGCGATCAGGGGGGCGGCTATATCGACTATGTGAAAGGCGCCAATATAGCAGGCTTCAAGAAGGTCGCCGACGCGATGCTGGCTTTCGGGGTGGTGTAATTCGGCTCAAGGCGTAAAAGCGCCGGGTTGGGGAAAAGGGGTATTGCGGATGACGGCGCACGCCGGGAAGGAGCGCGGCGATCGGCCTTGGGCGGCGTTTGCTGCCCTTGTTTCCATGTTGTTCTTGCTGGCAATAGCCGCCCTTGTCCTTGCCCCGCCCGCCCGCTCGCAGGGCGAAGGCGGCGCGCGCTATACCGGCGTCGCGTCATGCGCCGGGTCGACCTGCCACGGCCGGATGGAAGGCGACGGCACCGTCGTCCGTCAGGACGAGCTGATGAAATGGCAGGAACCCTCGACCCCCGGCGGCGGGCACAGCCGCGCGTGGACCGTGCTCAATAACAATCGCAGCCAGTTCATCGCGCGCAACCTCGGTATCGGTGATCCGTCCAGGGCGCCGATGTGCCTCGGCTGCCACAGCACAGCGGGCACGGCGCGCGCGGTTCCGGCCGAGGACGGCGTCGGCTGCGAATCGTGCCACGGGCCCGCCGGCGGCTGGCTTGCGAGCCATTATGCGGGGGTCGGGACGAACGCCGATCCCGACCGCGAAATGCGCGACAAACATCTCGCGAACCTGTCGGCGGGATTGAAGAAGCTCGAGGATCCGGTCGTGCGTGCCGGCGTCTGCGTCGACTGCCATTTCGGCGCAGCGGGCGAGGGGCAGTTCGTGACTCACCGCATCATGGCCGCAGGCCACCCGCGAATCAGCTTCGAACTCGACCTCTTCTCCTCGCTGCAGGCACATCATCAGGAGGACGCCGACTATGGCTGGCGCAAGTTCGGCGCCGCGAACCGGCGCACCGATCATGTCCAGATGTGGGCGGTCGGACAGGCGACTGCGATCGAACGCAGTCTCGCGCTGTTCCAGACGCGGCGCGGGACCGAGGGGATGTTCCCCGAATTCTATTTCCTCGACTGCCACAGCTGCCACCGCCGCATCTTCGATCAGGCGAAGCCGGTACGCACGGGGCTCGACAACCCGGGACGCAATCTGCCCGAAGGCATGCCGGCCTATAATGACGAGAATCTGATCATGCTCGCCGCGGCGGCGCGCATGGCTTCGCCCGCGCTTGCCGACCAACTCGCCGTGCGTACCGCGGCCTTCCACAAGGCGATGGCGACCGACCGGCCGAGCGCGGTCGCAGCGGCAGCGCAGCTGTCGCAGACGGTTTCGGCGCTGAAATCCGCATTCGCCTCGCGCAATTTTTCGGGCGCTGACGCCTTCGCGATGGTCGATGCGATTTCGGCGAAGGCGATCAGCGACCGCTACACCGACTATTCGGGATCGCAGCAGGCGGTGATGGGCGTCGACACCCTGCTCAACGCGATGGTGTCGTCGGGAAGGGTCACCGTCGGCGCGGCGGCGGGCATCCGCGGCGACATCGACCGCGCCTATGCCGCGGTGAAGGATCCGAACGCGTACAAGCCCAGCGAATTCCAGGCGTCGTTCGGCAGCGCGGTGCGTGCGATCGGGGCGCTGCGGTAAGATCATGCAAAGCAGGAGCCATCTTTTCCGTTCGGCCGCCTTCGCCGCGATGGGTGCATTGCTGCTGACCTCGTGCGGCGGCGGCGGGGGAGGCGGCGGCACGCCGACCCCGACGCCCACGCCCACCCCGACGCCCGCGCCGACGGGCGGCCTCTACACCCCGCCCGCCGCCGAGGCGCTGACCACCGCCGATGTCGAGCGCGTGCTCGCGCAGGCCATATCCGAAGCGCAGGCGCGCAGCCTGCCGTCGGTGATCGCGGTGACCGACCGTGTCGGCAATGTGCTCGGCGTCTTCCGCATGACCGGCGCGCGCGCGACTGCGACAACCGCGCCCGCCCCCAATGGCGCCAGCATCGACGCGCAGAATGTCACCTTTCCCGCCGAGGGCGGCGCGATCGCCAAGGCGGTCACCGGCGCGTATCTCTCGAGCGGCGGCAACGCCTTCTCGACCCGCACCGCGAGCCAGATCGTCCAGGAGCATTTCCCGCCTGCGCCGACCACGGTCGGGCTCGAAAGCGGGCCGCTGTTCGGCGTGCAGTTCAGCCAGCTCCCGTGCAGCGATCTTTCGGCGCGTTTCGGCGCGGCGGGCGCGGCGGCGCTGATCGGTCCCAAGCGTTCGCCGCTCGGCCTTGCCGCCGATCCGGGCGGACTGCCGCTCTACAAGAATGGCGTGCTTGTCGGCGGCGTCGGGGTGATGGGCGACGGCGTTTACGGCAGCGATCCGAACATCCTCGATATCGACAATGATGCCGAGGAGTTCATCGCGCTCGCGGGGACGCGCGGGTTCGAGGCGCCAAGCACGATCACCGCCGACAAGATCACCGTCGACGGGACGAGCCTGCGCTTTTCGGACGCCACCTTTGCCGGGGTGATGTCGAGCGGCAGCGCGAGCTTCGCGAGCCTCAACGGCATCGCGGGCAATCTCGTCGCGGTGATCGGCTATGGCAATGCCGCGATCACACCGGGCGTTGCCTATGGCAGCGAGGCGTCGGGCGTCCGCGCCTCGACCGCCGCCGAATTCTCGAACCGCGACGCCTTCGTGCTGACCGACGGCAGCGGCACCAACCGCTACCCGATCCGCGCCGGAACCGACGGCGCGACGAACAGTGCGCCGCTCACTGCCGCCGAGACGCGCGCGGTGCTCGAAGAGGCCTTCACGGTGATGAGCCGCGCGCGCGCGCAGATCCGCCGTCCGCTCGACAGCCGCGCGCAGGTGACGATCAGCGTCGTCGACACGCACGGCGTGCCGCTCGGTATCGTGCGTTCGCCCGACGCACCGATTTTCGGCACCGACGTATCGCTGCAAAAGGCGCGCACCGCCGCCTTTTTTTCGGGGGCGCAAGCAGGCACGGAACTCAGTGCTAATGCGAGCGCCGATGTCCGCCAGTTCGTCACTGCGACGCGGACATTTTTGAACAATCCCGCGGCACTAACCGGCACGATCGCCTTTTCGGACCGCGCAAACGGCAACCTCTCGCGCCCCTATTTCCCCGACGGCGAGGTCGGCCGTCCGCAGGGGCCGTTGTCGCGTCCGATCGCGCAGTTCAATCCCTTCTCGACCGGGCTGCAGTCGGCGCTGATCATCGGCAATCTCGGCGCGCATCTGGGTTTCGTCTCGGGCGCCAGTCCGACCGATACGCCCGCGCGCTGCACGACCCTGCCTGACGTCGCGCCGGGGCAGAACCGGCTGCAGAACGGCATCCAGATCTTCCCCGGATCGGTCCCCATCTATCGCGGCAATCAGCTCGTGGGTGCGATCGGCGTGTCGGGCGACGGCATCGACCAGGACGATATGATCAGCTTCCTCGGTGCCCATAATGGCGGCGCGCGCGTCGGCGGCATCGGCAATGCGCCCGCCGCAATCCGCTCCGACACCATCGTCGTCGCGGTCGGCGCCGGGGTGCGCCTGCGCTATATCAGCTGTCCCTTCGCACCGTTCCTCGACACGGCGCAGCAAAATGTCTGCAACGGGCTGTAAGCGATGATGACGGGGGGTAGCCTTTGGCCGGTCATCGCGACGCTCGCGGCGCAAGGCGCGCCCGGCGCCGAGGTGGTTCCGCCGCCGCCCGCGCCCGAAGGCCCGCCGGTCGCGAGCGACGCCGCCCCGGCCGGACAGTCCGCCGAGGAATTGATCCCGCCGCCGCCGCCGGTCGACTGGCAGGAGGTGATCGGGGACGATCCCGTTACGCAGATCATCGAGGGCCGCCGCCGCCCCGGCTATCGCCCCGACCTTCCCGATGTGCTGACGCAGGACAATGCCGGTGCGCTGCGCCCGCCGCCGCCGCAGGCGTTTCCGGGGATGGAGGACCAGCTTCCGGTTCCCGACCGCTGGCGCCTGATCGAAACGCTCGGTGTGGTCAAGGAGCGCTGGTTCGATCCCTATCACCAGAACACCTACAAGGGCGACCGTGCGATCGACCGCAGCAAGGTCAAATGGCTGCCGATCAGGGGCGACGACTGGTTCTTCGTCGCCAATGCGGTGTCCGACACGGTGTTCGAACCGCGCACCTTCCCGATCCCCGTCGGCGTCCAGACGACCGAGCGGCCGGGCAGCCTCGACGTGTTCGGCAAGGACCGCAGCTTCGTCCTCGCGCAGACCTTCATTGCGGGCGCCGCGCTGATCAAGGGATCGACCGCGTTCAAGCCGCCCGACATCGAATATCGCGTCACGCTGGCGTATCAGGCCAATTATGTCGACGTGCCCGAACGGCGCGTGCTCGACGTGCGCCCGTCGAAGGCGAGCCATCGTTATGACTCGTTCCTCGGCGTACAGGAGCTTTTCGTCGACAAGCACCTCGGCAACGACAGCGACCGCTACGACTTCCACTCGATCCGTATCGGCATCCAGCCGTTCCAGAGCGATTTCCGCGGCTTCCTGTTCAACGACAGCCAGCTTGGCATCCGCCTGTTCGGCAACCGCGACAACAACCGCTTCCAATATAATCTCGCGGCCTTCTGGCGGCTGGAGAAGGATACCAACTCGGGCCTCAACGACATCACCCAGACGCCGCGCAGCGACTTCATCTTCACCGGCAATCTCTATCGCCAGGATTTCCCGTTCGTCGGGCTGACCAGCCAGATCAGCGTCACCTACAATATGAACCGCGAAAAGAATGACGTGCAGATCGACCACAACGGTTTTCCGGTGCGGCCGGCATTGCTCGGCGACCTGCGCGGGCGCGAATATGACGTCGTTTATCTGGGATACAGCGCCGACGGGCGGATCGGGCGGATCAACCTGACCGCGAGCTTCTACGCCGCGCTGGGCGAGGACCGGAACAGCTTTTTCACGAGCAAACCCGCCGATATTCGCGCGGGCTTCGGCGCGGTCGAACTCAGCTACGATCATGACTGGATGCGCTTCCGCCTGTCGGGGCTCTACGCAACCGGCGATGGCGACCCCTATAACAAGACCGAGGGCGGGTATGACGCGATCTTCGAGAATCCGATCTTCGGCGGCGCCGACACGAGCTACTGGATCCGCCAGACGATCCCCTTCGCGGGCGGCGGGCGCGTCATCGCGATCAGCGGGCGCAACGGCATCCTGAATTCGCTGCGCTCGTCGAAGGAAGAGGGGCAGTCGAACTTCAACAATCCGGGCACGGTCTTCGTCGGTGCGGGCGCCGATTTCGACCTGACACCGGAGTTTCGCGTGAGCACCAATTTCAACCATCTGTGGTTCGAGAATACGTCGAGCCTGCAGGCGCTGCGCACCGAAGGATCGATCCCCAAGGATATCGGCTTCGACCTGTCGGTCGCGACGATCTGGCGGCCGAAGGCGACGCAGAACATCGTCGGGCGCCTCAGCGGCGCGGTGTTGCTCCCGGGCAAGGGGTTCAAGGATCTGTTCGACAACAAGCAGAAGAACGACGCCTATGTTTCGATCCTCGCCAATGTGATCGTGAGTTTCTGATCGTGACGCGCAAGCTTTTCGCCCTTCTGGCCTTTCTGCTGATGACGCTGGCGTTCGGCGCCAATGTCGTCCGCGCGTCGGAAGAGGAAAAGCCGCTCAGGATCGAATATCGCTTCACCCCCCCGGCACCGCGCGAGCAGAGCGATGCCGATGTCAGCGCCAAGTCGGAGGGCTGCTACAGTTGCCACACGCGCACCGACCAACCGTCGATGCACGCGACGCCCGCAGTGAAGCTTGGCTGTACCGACTGTCACGGCGGCGACGCGACGCAGCGCGGTACGCCAAGCCTCGGTTATCGGCATCCGACGAACAGGGCGGTGATGAAGCAAGCGCATCCGCAGCCGACGCTGCCCGGCGCGTGGCACGACAGCTCGGCGAACCCGCAGCGCAGCTATACCTTGCTCAACAAGGAATCGCCCGAATTCATCCGCTTTGTGAACCCCAGCGACTATCGCGTCGCGCGCGAGGCGTGCGGCGCGTGCCATCTCGAGGTGATCGAGGCGACCGAACGCTCGCTGATGTCGACTTCGGCGATGCTGTGGGGCGGCGCGGCGTATAACAACGGCATCGTCCCCTACAAGAATTACATCTTCGGCGAGGCCTATACGCGCAAGGGCGAGCCCGCCTGCATTCTCTCGCCCTCGTCGCGGCTGACCGCCGAGGAATATAGGGAGGCGTGCAAACCGGGCTTCGGTTTCGACAAGATATTGACCGATGCCGAGAAGAAACGCGGCGCGCTCGCGAAAATGTACCCGCTGCCGCGCTGGAGCGTGCTGCCGCCGGGCGACGTGTTCCGCGTGTTCGAGCGCGGCGGGCGCAACATCAACACCCAATTCCCCGAAATCGGCCTGCCCAACCCGACGGGCAGCATCCAGCGGCTCGAGGAACCGGGGCGCCCCGACCTCAAACAGTCGAACCGTGGTCCCGGCACGGGGCTGCGCGTCGCGATCCCCGTGCTCAACATCCACAAGACGCGCCTCAATGATCCGCTGATGTGGTTCATGGGGACAAACGACCAGCCGGGCGATTATCGCCATTCGGGCTGTTCGGGGTGCCACGTCATCTACGCCAACGACCGCGAACCGCGGCACAGCCTGACCTATGCGAGGTTCGGCCGCGACGGCGAAAGCGCGACGGTCGACCCGACGATCGCGGAAAAGAAATGGAAGCCCGACGGCGGGCACGGCGGCGATACGCATGGTGTCGAGGACGGCCATCAGGCGGGCGGCGGTCACGGCGCGCTGATCGACCCCGCCGACCCCGACGTTCCGGCGCGCCCCGGATCTCCGGCGCGCGGCGAATCGGGCCATCCGATCAGCCATGCCTTCACCCGCGCGATCCCGACCGCGCAGTGCATGACCTGCCACATGCACCAGCCGAACATCTTCCTGAACTCGTACCTCGGCTATACGATGTGGGATTATGAATCGGACGCGCCGCAGATGTGGCCGGGCCCCGACAACACGGCGCCGCGCCCGCCCGGAATGAGCGACGCGGAATATCGGAAGACATACAAACAGCAGCGCTATCCGACCGCCGCCGAGGTACATCAGGTGCTCGAACGCAATCCGGAGGGGGCGGCGACGCGCGGCCTGTGGGCCGATGTCGAATTCCTGCGCGACGTCTATGACGTCAACGACAGCAACAAGGACACGCAGTTCGCCGACTATCACGGCCATGGCTGGAACTTCCGCGGCATCTTCAAGCGCGACCGGAGCGGCAATCTGCTGACCGCCGACGGCAATATGGCGACCTACGGCACCGATACCGCGAATATCATCGACCCGAAGGATCCCGAGAAGTGGCGCAAGAGCTGTAGCCATTATACCGATCCGAAGGAACGCGATCTCTGCCTGTCGAGCGCCGATCCGGGCCGGCCGGGTGTGGAGGGCAAGTTCGTGCCGCCCGGCCTCAACCCCGGCAAGGCGGTCCATATGATGGACATCCACGCCGAAAAGGGCATGCAATGCGCCGACTGCCACTTCGCGCAGGACAGCCACGGCAATGGCTATATCCAGGGCGAGGTCGCGAACGCGGTCGAGATCAGCTGCAAGGATTGCCACGGGACCGCCGATGCGTTCCCGAACCTGCTCACCTCGAACGTCGCGGCGCGGCCGCAGGGCAACAATCTGGCGCTGCTGCGCAACCCCGACGGGCGCCGCCGCTTCGAATTCCAGTATAATGACGATGCCGAGGTGATCGGGCTGATCCAGCGTTCGATCGTCGATCCGAAACTCGAATGGCAGGTCAGCCTCGTCAAGCAGGCGGTGACCCCGGGGCCGCACTTCAACGCCAAGGCGGCGCGCGCCAAGCTGATGGCCCGCGCGGGCGCCGAGGACGGAAAATATGAATGGGGGCCGGGCGTCGCGAAGGAGGACCGCGCGCACGGCGATGACAAGATGACCTGCTTCACCTGTCACCTGTCGTGGACGACCAGCTGCGGCGGTTGCCATTTGCCGATCGAGGCGAACTGGAAGACCAGGATGCACCATTTCGAGGGTGAGGAGACGCGCAACTTCGCGACATACAACCCGCAGGTCGCGCGCGACGAGATGTTCCAGCTCGGCCGGCACCAACTCACCAAGCCCGGCGAGCCGGGTCCGAACGGCGAAGCGCGCGGCATCATCACGCCGGTCCGCTCGACCTCGGCGCTGATCCTGTCGTCGACGAACATCAACCGCGAGCGTATCTATGTGCAGCAGCCGCCGATAAGCTCGGCGGGTTATTCGAGTCAGGCCTTCGCGCCGCACTTCCCGCATACGGTGCGCCGGTCCGAAACCAAGCAGTGCAGCGACTGCCATCTGTCCGCCGCCGACGACAACAATGCGATCATGGCGCAGCTCAATCTGCTCGGCACCAATTTCGTCAATTTCGTCGGCCTCAACGTCTGGTCGGGACTCGAAGGCGGTTTCCAGGCGACGCGCGTCACCGAATGGGACGAGCCGCAGGCGGTGATCGGCAGCTACCTCCAGAAATATGCCTATCCCGACTATTGGAAGCTGCACGTCGAGCAGAACGGGCGCGAGCTCAAAAATTGGGTGCGCGGCAAGACGTTCGACAAGAAGGGCTCGGGCGAAACGCACGCGCTCGAGGAGTTCGCCAATATCGTCCAGGGGACGAGCGGGCGGGTGAACTGCCTCCAGCAGCGCGGCGAATATATGTTCGTGGCGGAAGGCAAGGGCGGCTTCCGCGTCTATGACATCGCGTCGATCGGCAACAAGGGCTTCTCCGAACGCATCGTCCGCGCGCCCTTCTCGGCGCTCGGCCACGACACGCATGTGAAGACGACGAATGCGACGTGCATGGCGATCGCGACCACCCAGCCGGTCAGCGTCGCGCGCAACGAGAATATCGTGAAGAATTTCCCCGAGAATCACGAACAGGTGATGCACGACATCTATCGTTATGCCGTGATCACCGACAGCGTCGAGGGGCTGATTCTCGTCGACATCGACACGATGGCCGACGGCGAATTCCGCAACAACAAGCTGAAGCGTGCGCTGACGTGGAACGAGGGCAATGTCCTCGCGGGCGCGCGGCACATCACGCTCGCGGGCAGCATGGCCTATGTCACCACCGACGCCGGGCTCGTCGTGCTCGACCTCGCGACCCCGCTCCAGCCCAAGATAACGGCGCAGCTGCCGCTGACCGATGCGCGCGCGAGCGCGGTGCAGTTCCGTTATCTCTGGGTTACCGATGCCGAGGGGGTGAAGCTGTTCGACGTCACCAACCTCGCGCAGCCGGTCGCGGTGCCCGCGGGCACGGTGCGGCTCGCCAACGCGCGCAAAATCTATCTCGCGCGTACCTATATGTATGTCGCGGCGAAGGCGGACGGCCTCGTCATCGTCGATGTGACGCGCCCCGCGGCGCCGATCGTCTGGCCGGGGCTGACCTTTGACGGCGCACTCGACGATGCCGAGGATGTGATCGTCGCGTCGACCAATGCCTCGCTCTTCGGTTACGTCGCCGACGGGCGCAACGGCATCAAGGTGCTCCAGCTCACCAGCCCCGACAATCCGGGGCTCTACGGCTTCTCGCCAAAGCCGACCCCCGAACTGATCGCGTGGGCGAAAACGCCGTCGCCGGCGCTCGCGCTGTCGAAGGGGCTCGACCGCGACCGCGCGGTCGACGAGACGGGCGGCCAGATGGCGGTGTTCGGCCGCCTCGGCTCGCGCCCCTTCACGCGGCCCGAGATGGAGAAGCTGTTCCTGAACAGCAGGGGGCTCGTCTACAAGGTCCGCGACGAGGTCGACCAGAGCGCCTGGCGCCCGCCGCTGCTGTACGCGAACTAGAGTCACTTTCCCGTTCGCATCGAGCGAAGTCGAGATGCCCGAAGACGTGCGCTGGCGATGGGTGTCCCGACTTCGCTCGACACGAACGGGTCTGGCGTTTGCCCGTTAAAGCCGCTCGGCCTGCACCACGCTGTCGGAGGCGCGCAGCGCCGACAAGATGCGCATCACATGCTGGACGTCGCGCACCTCGACGACGACGTCATAGGTGTGAAAGCCGCCTTCGCGGTTCGACAGGCGCAAATTGGTGATGTTCGCCGAATTGGCGGCAAGGATACCCGACATTTCGGCGAGCGTTCCCGGCTCGTTGAGGATCACGATACACAGCCGCGCGTTGCCGCCCTCGCTGTCTTCCTGCCAGCGCAGGTCGATCCAGTCGGCATCGATCCCGTCGGCGAGCTTCGGACAGTCGATGACATGCACCTCGATCCCCTCGCCGGGGCGCGACAGGCCGACGATGCGGTCGCCCGGTACGGGGTGGCAGCAATCGGCGAGCTGATAGGCGACGCCGGGCGTCAGTCCCGCAATCGATACCGCTGCGCCCTGCACGAGCTTGCCGGGCTTGGTCTTCATCTCGGCGGTGATGCCGGGGACGAGCGCCTCGAGCACCGCATTGTCGGTCAGGCGCTGCTTGGCGATCGCGACATAGAGCGCGGCGTCGTCGTCGAGCTTGAGCCGGGTCAGCGCCGCGGCGCGCGCCTTGTCGCCGACCTTGTTGGGCAGCCGCGCCACGATCTCGTCGTACATCTTGCGCCCGAGCGCGGCGAGCTCGACCTTTTCCTTCGAGCGGACATGGCGGCGGATCGCTGCGCGCGCCTTGCCGGTGACCGCGAAACCGAGCCACGCGGGCTGCGGCGTCTGCTTGTCCGACGACAGGATCTCGACGGTGTCGCCGTTTGCGAGCTGGGTGCGCAGCGGCACGAGACGGCCGTTGACCTTGGCGCCGACGGTGCGGTCGCCGAGCCCGGTGTGGACGGCGTAGGCGAAATCGACCGGGGTCGCGCCCTTGGGGAGCTGATGCAGGCTGCCCTTCGGGGTGAAGGCGAAGATGCGATCCTGATACATCGCGATGCGCGTGTTCTCGAGAAACTCTTCGGGATCGTGCGTCTGTTCGAGGATTTCGATGAGGTCGCGAATCCACCCTGCTTGCCCGTCGGGGCTGCCGCCGCCCTGTTTGTACGCCCAGTGCGCGGCGAGGCCGAATTCGGACTGCTGGTGCATGCCAAGGCTGCGGATCTGGATTTCGATCCGCATATTCTGCTGGTGCATGATCGTCGTGTGGAGCGACTTGTAGCCGTTGCGCTTCGGCGTCGAGATATAGTCCTTGAAGCGGCCGGGGACCATTTTCCACTTGCGGTGCAGGATGCCCAGCGCCGCATAGCAGTCGGCGTCGGTCGGGGTGATGATGCGGAAGGCGATGATGTCGGTCACCTGTTCGAAGCTGACGTGGCGCTCCTGCATCTTGCGCCAGATCGAATAGGGGTGCTTCTCGCGCCCCGACACCTCGGCCTCGATCCCGTTCTTCGCGAGCAAATCCCTGAACTCGCGGCTGATCGCGGCGACCTTGTCCTTGCCGCCCGCGGTCAGCTTGGCGAGGCGGCCGGTGATCGTCGCATAGGCTTCGGGTTCGAGCTCGCTGAACGCGAGAAGCTGCATCTCGCGCATATATTCATACATGCCGATCCGCTCGGCGAGCGGGGCATAGATGTCCATCGTCTCCTTCGCGATGCGGCGGCGCTTCTCCGGGTTCTTGATGAAGTGCAGCGTCCGCATGTTGTGGAGCCGGTCGGCGAGCTTGACCAGCAGCACGCGGATGTCGTCCGACATGGCGAGCAGGAATTTGCGCAGATTCTCCGCCGCGCGCTCATTCTCGGTCTGCGCCTCGATCTTGCTGAGTTTCGTGACGCCGTCGACGAGCCGGCCGACATCGCTGCCGAACAGCCGCTCGATTTCCTCGGGCGTCGTCAGCGTATCCTCGAGCGTGTCGTGGAGCAGCGCGGTGACGATCGTCTCGCTGTCGAGGTGAAGGTCGGTCAAGATGCCCGCGACTTCGACCGGATGGCTGAAATAGGGATCGCCCGACGCGCGTTTCTGGCTGCCGTGCTTCTGCACGGTGAACACATAGGCGCGGTTGAGCAGCGCCTCGTCGACGTCGGGATCATAAGCGCGTACGCGCTCGACAAGTTCATATTGCCTTAACATCGTTTCCAATGTCGTTCATGCGAGCAATATTGCAATGCGAAATTTGCTTGCGCCGAACCGCCGGGCCTCGGCAATTTTGATAAGCTCGATTGGAAGCTTCGTTCGCGCAGGGCCGCCGTACCGGTCAGGGTATGGCGGCCCGATGTTTTCGGCGGTTACTTCGCGGCGTTGCAGCGCGCGAGGTCTTCGGCTTCGAGCGCCTTGCCGCCCGCGGTGAAGCTGGTCACCGGGCCGGCCTTCTTGACGAGCGCCGAACACATGATCAGCGGACGGCTCGTTCCCTGTCCGGCGAGGCAGCTCGTGCCCTTGCACGCCCAGACGATGTCGCGTGCGACAAAGCGCGCTTCGGGTGCGGGGCTTGCGAGTTCGGCGCTATAAAAGGCGCCGCCGGCCGCGGTCGCTGTGGCGGGAACGAGGGCGCCGATCAGCGCGGCGCCGGCGAGCGCGAACGACGCGACGAGGGGAGAAAGCTTGAATTCGGGCATCTGGACCTCCTGTTTTTGCGCAACCACAAGGTCGCGGAACGCCACCTAGCGTTTGAGTTGCGAAATGCAACGGAGGCCCTATATTTTTTTGGCGCATGGGGCGATTTTACGTTAGGGCATTGGTCATGGGAAAATTACGCGAACTTCTGAACGATCTCGACGGGGGCAATTGCGCCCTGCCGCTGGCTCTCGAGGCAATGGGCGAGCGATGGTCGTTCATGATCCTTCGCGCGGCCTTCAACGGCGTCCATCATTTCGAGGAGTTCCAGCAGGAACTGAATATCGCGCGCAACATATTGTCGAACCGGCTGTCGCGACTGGTCGATCATGGCATCATGGCGCGCGAGGTGATGGCCGAGGACCGGCGCAAGGTGCGCTACCAGCTCACCGAAAAGGGTATCGAGCTGCTGCCGGCGATGATCGCGCTCCGCCAGTGGGGCGAAAAATGGGGCGCGGGCGTTCCTTCGACCCCGGTGCTCGTCGATGCGCGCGACGAACAGCCGATCGGTCCGGTCACGCTGACCGCGCACGACGGCCGGGTGATCGGCTACAAGGAATTGCTCTGGAAGCACCGCTCCGAACTGCAGCCGCTGGGGCAGGCGCGCATTCGCGCCGAAAATCCCGCGGCGGTCGCGGCGGAATGATCGGCGACCCTGCTTTTCGATCCCGCGCGCGCGGCCGCTGACCTTCGACCATACGGACCTTCATGCCGCTGTTTCGCCTGACTTCGCCCGGCCCCTTTTTCGACAACAAGGTCCGGGCTTTCTGGAATCTGCAGATATTGGGCTGGGCCGCGTGGCTCGGGCTGCGCGGGATATCGGGGCTCGCCAACGGCCAGTCCTTCACTTTCCTGATCCCGCAGACGATTTCGGCGATCACCGGCTTCTCGCTCTCGCTGATCCTGTCGGTCTGCTATCGTTCGCTGATCAATCGCCGGCCGCTCCTGATGTGGGGCGTCAGCTTCGGTCTCGCGGGCGTTGCGACGGCGCTCTGGGCCTTCATCGACGCGTGGGTCGCGCAGATCCAGAACCCGGCGAGCGAGGCGGGTTTCACGAGCCTGTTGCTCGGCGCCATGTATATCGACGCGACCTCGCTTGCGGCGTGGTCGGCACTCTATTTCGCGATCAACTATTTCCTCCAGCTCGAGGAACAGAATGACCGCGTTATCCGGCTGGAAGCGCAGGCGGCGTCGGCGCAACTCGCAATGCTGCGCTATCAGCTCAACCCGCATTTCCTGTTCAACACGCTGAACAGCATTTCGACGCTCGTGCTGCTCAAGCAGGCCGAGCCCGCCAATGCGATGCTGTCGCGCCTCTCGGCCTTTCTTCGCTACACGCTGGCAAACGAGCCGACCGCGCAGGTGACGCTGGCGCAGGAAATCGAGACGCTGAAGCTCTATCTCGACATCGAGAAAATGCGTTTCGAGGAACGGTTGCGCCCGCATTTCGCGATCGATCCCGCCGTCTCGCGCGCGCGTCTGCCCTCGCTTCTGCTCCAGCCCCTGATCGAAAATGCGATCAAATATGCGGTGACGCCGCAGGAGGAAGGCGCCGATATCACCATTTCCGCACAGCTGGCCGGTCAAAATGTTCGCATCACCGTGTCCGACACCGGCGCGGGATTGTCAGCGGAAACGACGGACCCCACCACTGGCCTTGCAACGGAATCGACCGGTGTGGGTTTAGCCAACATCAGGGACCGGTTGGCGCAGGCTTTTGGCGACCAGCACCGGTTCGACGTCCATATGGGCGCTGAGGGCGGGTTCACGGTGGTTATCGAGTTTCCGTTCCAGCCCGACGGGCAAATGACGATTGGAACCGAGAGAATATGACGATCAGAACCATCCTGGTGGATGACGAAAAATTGGCGACCCAGGGCCTGCAACTGCGGCTCGAACCGCACACGGATGTCGAAATCGTCGACACCGCCCAGAATGGCCGCGAAGCCA
The DNA here is from genome assembly GCA_017745175.1 of Sphingopyxis sp. GTDB lineage: Bacteria > Pseudomonadota > Alphaproteobacteria > Sphingomonadales > Sphingomonadaceae > Sphingopyxis. The sequence continues at coordinate 38,407 of JAGHZY010000011.1, forward strand.
TCAGAAAGATCAAGACGCACAAGCCCGACCTCGTCTTCCTCGACATCCAGATGCCGGGGTTCGACGGCTTTTCGGTGATCCAGGGATTGATGGAGGTCGAGCCGCCGCTCGTCGTCTTCGTCACCGCCTATTCGGACCATGCGATCCGCGCCTTCGAGGCGCAGGCGGTCGATTATCTGGTCAAGCCGGTCGAGCCCGAGCGGCTCGCCGACGCGCTCGATCGCGTGCGCCAGCGCCTCGCCGAAAAGCGCGGCGCCGCCGAAGTCGAGCGCCTCAAGACCGTGCTCGCCGAAGTCGCACCCGAAGCGGTCGAGGATTATGATGCCGAGGTCGCACCCGACGCGCATGCCGCCGACCGCTATGAAAAGATGATCAATATCAAGGATCGCGGCCAGATCTTCCGCGTCGATGTCGACAGCATCGAACGTATCGACGCCGCGGGCGATTATATGTGCATCTACACCGCCGACAATTCGCTGATCCTGCGCGAAACGATGAAGGATCTCGAAAAGCGGCTCGACCCGCGCAACTTCCAGCGTGTGCATCGCTCGACGATCGTGAACCTCTCGCAGGTGAAGCAGGTCAAGCCGCATACCAACGGCGAATGCTTCCTCGTGCTCGGGTCGGGCGCGCAAGTGAAGGTCAGCCGCAGCTATCGCGATGTGGTGGCAAGGTTCGTGCACTGAAATGAAACGTCGCCCCCGCGAAGGCTGGGGCCGCTGGCTACCCCGGTTGAGGCCGATAGTGGCCCCTGCCTTTGCAGGGGCGACGCGTTATAGCTGGTGCCCCGTGCGGTCGCGCTTCGTCGCCAGATACTGCTCGTTATATTTGTTCGTCGGCAGCGCGAGCGGAATCCGCTCGACGACCTCGACGCCTTCCTTCTCGAGCCGGGCGACCTTTTCGGGGTTGTTCGTCATCAACCGGATGCGCGGGATGTTCAGCAATTCCAGCATCCGTCCGGCGATCGCGAAGTCGCGCGCCTCGACCGGGAAGCCGAGCCGCAGGTTCGCGTCGACCGTGTCATAACCCTGATCCTGCAGCGCATAGGCGCGCAGCTTGTTGACGAGGCCGATCCCGCGGCCCTCCTGCCTGAGATACAGCAATACGCCCCACGGTGCGTCGGCCATCGCGTGGAGCGCGGCGTGGAGCTGCGGTCCGCAGTCGCATTTGAGGCTGCCGAGCACGTCGCCGGTCAGACATTCGCTGTGCAGCCGCACGACCGGCGGATTGCCATCGCGTTTTCCGATGACGAGTGCGACATGGTCCGACGTCTCGTCGGGCGAGCGGAAGGCGACGATCTCGGCGCTCTCGCTCGCCTCGACCGGCAGGCGCGCGCGCGCCGCGATTTCGAGGCGTGCGGGATCGAGCAGCGCGGCCACATCGTCCGCGGCGCAGGAGGTTTCGGTATCGCCCGCGGCCTCGCGCACGAAAAAAGCAGGCAGCAGCCCCGCGTGGCGGGCCATCGTCATGGCGGCGGACGCCGCCGTTTCGCCGCCGGTCGCCACGGTCCGAAACGGTCCCTTGAGCGGATTCGCGAGGTCGAGCGCGGGGTCGGCGATCGCGAGCGCGGCGGCAACGCTATCCGCCGCATTCGCCAGCCGTACGGGGCCCGGTGTCGCGGCGGCGCGCTGGTTGGTGAGCTTGAGCGTGACGGCGCGCTCGCCCGACAGCAGCACATCGCGGCTGGCGAAGCCGGCGAGCGCTGCGTCGCGGGCGCTTTCGACCGCGAGCAGATCGAGTGCGCCGTCGCGGCCTTCGACACGGAACGGCCAGCCGCGGCGCAGCGCGTCGATGGCACGCGCCGCCTTCCGGGCGCCGCTATCGCTCAAAAGTCGAACTCGGTGATCAGCGGGATATGATCCGACGGCCGTTCCCAGCTCCGCGCCGGCTGGACGGTGCGATGCGACACGGCCTTGGGCATCAGGTCGGGGGTCACCCACATATGGTCGAGCCGGCGGCCGCGGTTCGACGCCTCCCAGTCCTTCGCGCGATAGCTCCACCAGGTATAGAGTCGCTCCGGTGCCGGGATGAAGTGACGCCCGAGATCGATCCAGTCCGACGCCGCCTGCAGCCGCGCGAGGGTTTCGACCTCCACCGGAGTGTGGCTGACGACGTCGAGCAGCGCCTTGTGATTCCACACGTCGCTTTCGAGCGGCGCGACGTTGAAGTCGCCGGTGAGCACCGTCGGCGTATCGACGAGCGCGCCCGACCATTCGGTCATGCGGCCGAAGAAATCGAGTTTCTGGCCGAATTTGGGGTTGAGGGTGCGGTCGGGAATGTCGCCGCCCGCAGGAATATAGACATTGTCGAGCCGTACGCCCGACGGCAGCGTGACGCCGATGTGGCGCGCCTCGCCGTTCGCCTGCCAGTCATATTTGCGCACGTCGGCGAGCGGCACCCTGCTGACGATCGCGACGCCATGATGCATGCGCTGGCCGTGGGTGACGATATGCTCGTAGCCAAGACGCCGGAACATCTCGGGCGGAAACAGGCCGCATTCGACCTTCGTCTCCTGCAGGCACAATATGTCGGGCGCTTCTTCGCGGAGGAATTTCTCGACGATGCCGATGCGGGCGCGAACGCTGTTGATGTTCCACGAAGCAATGCTGGTGCGAGTCATCAGGTGGCTCTATCGGCGCGCGGCATGATCCGCAATGCGGTTGCGGCACCAGCCCGCTCCCCCACCCAGCCTCCCATTTCAGGATACGCTGTCGGGAGGCTGGGTGGGGGAGCGGGCTGGTGCCGCTTGCCGCGTCAGCGGCGGAAAACCGCGCCGGACAAATTAAACCCCCGTCCCAGGGGCGGTGGAACGGGGGTTCAAGGTCAGCGTTCGTCACGCTCTTGAATGAAGGTGCCTGGCAACCCGGGTGGGGCAACAGGGGGAAACCCAAATCCGGGGCCGTATTGGCGCCTTCGAGTGTCGGAATAGCCGCTCTTCCCTGTCGCCAAGCTGAACGAAAAGTCGCGCTCCCGAGCCCTTCTTGCAGTTCGTCGATACGGGACGTCCGTTGGCCGGAAATCGGCGCCATTTCCGGTCGAGGCCGGCGCCGTCGCCGGGACGGGGCTTACCGGCCGCGCCGGCCCGGGCGCGGGTCGGTCCATTTGAAGGCCGAATCGGCGACCGCGACATTGAACTTCTGGTTCGAGAGATCGATCCGCGTGCGGTTGTTCTGCGAATCGAGGGCGACCCAGCCGCGCAGGCGCAGCCCGCCGGGCGCCGCGCCGTCGCGGACAAACACCATCGTGATCGTGCCATATTCGGGGCGCCTCGGATCCTTGACCTCGACGCTCAGCACGTCGTCGCTTCCGGTCGGCAACACCTTCGCATATTTCGACAGGTCGCGGTCGGGGTCGAGCAGCGCGCCCAGCGGCGAATTCTTCACCGGCCAGCTCTGCACCTGTTTTACCTGATAATCGATCATCGTCAGACGGCTGCCGTCGCCTACGATCAGCAGCGGCACGTCCTTCTGGTACTGGAAACGGATCTTGCCCGGACGTTTCAGGGTGAGCTGGCCGCTCAGCCGCTGGCCATTGCGGTCGGTCTGCACGAAGCTCGCGGTCATCGAGCTGGTCGACTTGAGGTGCGACTGCACCGACGACAGCGCATTTGCCGACTGGGCGATTGCGGGAACGCCGATCGCGACACCGGCGACGGCGGCCGGCACGAGTGTCCATGCGGAGAGGCGGGTGAGGGGATTTTTGAAGGTCATCTGGCTCTCATTTTCGGTAGAATATCGGTTCATCATTGCCGCGCTGCATTGAACGCGTCGTGAACTATCTTTTCAGCTTATCGTCATCCCGGCGAAGGCCGGGATCTCAACCTCGCCCCATGTCGCACCGGCGAGGTCCGGGCCTTCGCCGGGATGACGGCAAGAGGGAATATGTTCCAGTCGCGAGGCCGGCGAAGGTTCCTCAGCGCGGCTGGCCATATTGGTCGGTGAGCACGTCGCGGCGGCCGACATGGTTCGGCGGGCTGACGATGCCTTCCTCTTCCATCCGCTCGATCAGCCGCGCCGCGCTGTTGTAGCCGATGCGCAATTGCCGTTGCAGCCAGCTTGTCGAGGCCTTCTGGCTTTCGGCGACGATCTGGCAGGCCTTGGCGTACATACGGTCCTCGGCGCTGTCGCCGCCGGCGGGCGCGCCTTCCATCGCGAAGCCGCCGTCCTCGGGATCCTCGGTCACGCTCTCGACATAGTCGGGGCGGCCCTGTCCCTTCCAGTGATCGGCGACCGCGCGTACCTCGTCGTCGGACACGAAGGGCCCGTGGATGCGCGTGATCTGCTTGCCGCCGGGGACGTAGAGCATATCGCCCTTGCCGAGCAGCTGTTCGGCGCCCGCTTCGCCGAGGATCGTGCGGCTGTCGATCTTTGACGTGACGTTGAAGCTGATGCGCGTCGGCAGATTCGCCTTGATCACGCCGGTGATGACATCGACCGACGGGCGCTGCGTCGCGAGGATCAGATGGATGCCCGCCGCGCGCGCCTTTTGCGCGAGCCGCTGGATCAGGAACTCGACCTCCTTGCCCGCGGTCATCATCAGGTCGGCGAGTTCGTCGACGACGACGACGATCTGCGGCAGCGGCGCATAATCGAGCGTCTCTTCCTCATAGACCGGCTGGCCGGTATCGGGATCGTAGCCGGTCTGGACACGCCGCCCCAGCGACTTGCCCTTGGCAAGCGCGCCGCGCACCTTGTCGTTGTACGATGCGAGGTTGCGCACCGACAGCGACGACATCATCCGGTAACGGTCCTCCATCTGCTCGACCGCCCATTTGAGCGCGCGGATCGCCTTTTTGGGCTCGGTGACCACCGGCGCGAGCAGGTGCGGAATGTCGTCATAGACGCTGAGTTCCAGCATCTTCGGATCGATCATGATCATCTTCACCTGATCGGGGCCGAGCCGATAGAGAAGCGACAGGATCATCGCATTGAGACCCACCGACTTGCCCGAACCGGTCGTACCCGCGATCAGCAGGTGCGGCATCGGCGCGAGGTCGGCGATCATTGCGTCGCCGCTGATATTCTTGCCGAGGATGATCGGCAGCGACCCGTTGTGATCCTGGAACAGCGCGCTGCCGATGATTTCGTGCAGCACCACCGATTCGCGGTGCGCGTTGGGCAGCTCGATACCGATCACGGTGCGGCCCGGGATCGGCGCGATACGCGCCGACAGCGCCGACATGTTGCGCGCGATGTCGTCGGCGAGGTTCGACACGCGGCTCGCCTTGGTGCCCGGCGCGGGTTCGAGTTCGTACATGGTGACAACGGGGCCGGGGCGGACCGCGGTGACGACGCCCTTGACCTGGAAATCCTCGAGCACCGATTCGAGCAGGCGCGCATTGCGTTCGAGCGCGGCCTTGTCGATCTGCCCCGCGGGCCGGTCGGGCGCGGGGGCGAGCAGGTCGATCGAGGGGAGCTGATAATTGGTGAACAGCTCGGTCTGCGGCTTGGGCCTGGGCCTTGACGGCGCCGTGCGCTGCGCGGGGTCGGCGATCTCGGGCGGGGCGCGGTCGACCGGCTCGGCGACCGCGCGCGGCCGCACGACGCGCTCCATGAGATTCGGCGTCTTCACGACTTCGCCCGGCGCGGCGCGTGCGGGTTCGACGACGCGGCTGCTCTCGGCTGCCGGCAGCCTCAGGCGCGACGCCCAGCCCTTTTCGAGCCGCAGGGCGCGCCATGCGAGCGTGAGGCCGATACCGACGAGGAGCAGGATCGTCGCAAAGCGGATCAGCGCCGCCGCCGGTTCGCCCGCGCTGGCGAAGAGCGGTGCGATCGCGCCGCCGACGAGCAGCGCGATAATGCCGCCCCAGCCCGCGGGCATCGGCGAACTGGTCGCGGGCGACCAGAGCTCGGCGCCGAGGCCGACGAGCAATATGCCGATGAAGCTGTAGGCGAGCTGGCGCGGCCACCAGGGCTGCGCCTCACCCGTCCACAGCCGCCACGCGATCATGCCGAGAAGTGGCAGGATGAGCGCGATGCCGACCCCGCCGATCGACAGGCCAAGGTCGGCGAACCATGCGCCGGCGCTGCCCATCCAGTTGGCCGCTGTCCCGTCGGCCGCGGTGTTGAGCGCCGCGTCGGTGCTGTCGTAGGTAACGAGCGCGAGGGTCAGGAACAGGGTGAACAGGGCGAGCGCCACCGCCGCCGCGATCACGAGCGATCGCGCGATGCTCTGGCGGAAAACGGTACGCCAATCGGCCTTTGCGGGTGCGGCCTTGCGGCTAGCCATGCTCTTTTCCGGTCCCTGTGGTTAACCCGGGCGATATGCGCATGGGGCGGACTCGCCGTCAAGCGCGGCCCCGCGCGCGCCCACAGCCTTTCCAACCGCCCCGCCGCACGCTAGGGCGAAGCGATGAGTGAAACGCTGCGCAGCGATGTCCTGATTTCGGGTGGCGGCCTTGTCGGCCAAGCGCTCGCCCTCGCCCTTTCGCATCATGGCCTGTCGGTCCGGATCGTCGATCCGGCCGATCCGGTCGCGACGATCGCGCCCGGGTTCGACGGCCGCGCCTCGGCGATCGCTAGCGCGACGTGGCAGATGTTCGAGGTGCTGGGGATCGCCGATCGCCTTGCCGGGCATGGATGTCCGATCCGCGCGATCAGGGTCGGCGACGGCGCGCCCGACAGCGGACGCGGCGGCGAGCTCGATTTCGTCACCGCCGATGGTGCTCCGCCGCTCGGCACGATGGTCGAGAACCGCCGGCTTCGTCTCGCGCTCGCCGCCGCGCTCGCCGATGCTCCGCTTGCCGGGCTTTCGATGCCCGCCACGGTCGTGTCGCGCGAAATCGACAGTCATGGCGTCACGCTGACGCTCGCCGACGGCGCACGGCACACCGCGCCGCTCCTCATCGTCGCCGAGGGCCGCCGCTCGCCGACGCGCGACGCTGCGGGGTTCAGCATCGCGAGCTGGTCCTACCATCATCATGCGATGATCGGTGCGATCGCGCACGAAAAACCGCACGGCAATGTCGCGCACGAAATCTTCTATCCGTCGGGGCCGTTTGCCTTGCTGCCGCTCGTCGACGACGAGCAGGGACGGCACCGCTCGGCTTTTGTCTGGACGGTGTCGGAAAGCGACGGCCCGGGCTTTGCCAAGCTGGGCGAGCGTGGTTTCGTCGCCGAACTGCGGAAGCGTGCGGGCGGCGTCCTCGGCGCGATGGACCTGGTCGCGCCGCGGATGACCTATCCGCTCGGTTTCCACCATAGCGCGTCGATCGTCGCCGGGCGTATCGCGCTCGTCGGCGATGCCGCGCATGGCATCCATCCGATCGCGGGACAGGGGCTCAACCTCGGCCTCCGCGACGTCGCGGCGCTGACCGAGGTGCTTGTCGAGGGCGCGCGGCTCGGACTCGATCTTGGCGATGCGGCGCTGCTCGCGCGCTATCAGCGCTGGCGCGGGCTCGACAATATGATGGTCAGCCTCGCGACCGACGGGCTGACGCGCCTGTTCGGCATCCCCGGCCGCACTGCCGCTGCGGTGCGGCGCACCGGGCTCGGCGCGGTGCAGCGCATGCCGATGCTCAAGCGCTTCTTCATGGACGAGGCGCGCGGCGAGGCGGGTGACCTGCCGCGCCTGCTCGCGGGCGCCGAAATCTAGGTAGTATTACCTGGGGCCTCAGTAGCACGCCGCCAGGCAAGACATCCTATCCCTGCCCGGGCGGCAACCATGCCGCGGCAGGATGGGGACACGGCCATGTCGGCGAAAAGCGATGCGCTCGAAACGGCGGTTACAGACTATATCCGGGCGCGAACCGCGCTCGATGCGATGCCCGGCGCGCGGACACGGGCCCTGGCCGACCGCGCCTTTGCGCGCCTCGCGGCGCTGGCGGCGCCGCGTATCCGCTATTTCACGCGCAGCTACGGACTGGGCGAGGTTGCCGAGGATGCCGCACAGGTCTGTGCGATCGCGCTCCATCGCGCCGCCGAGCGCTACGATCCCGCACGGGCCCGCTTCACCACCTATGTGAACTGGCAGTTCCGCGCCGAACTGCAGGCATTGCGCCTCCGCCTGCATGGCGACCAGCGCTGCGCCGGGCGGCGCGATTCCGCCGCGATGCTCCCGCTCGATGCCTTGCAGGCGGATGGCGCCGACGACTGGCTGGTCGATCCGGTGGCCGAGGCGGCGACCGAACAGGGCGCCGCCGACAATCTGGCCGCGCGTCTGGCCGATCGTCTGGTCGAGCAGTGGGCGGACCGTCGCCGGGCAAGGCTGGACGTGTCGCACGGCGACCGCGGCCGGATGGCAGCCCGCCTCGCCGCCGACATCGAGCTCGTGCGCGACCATCTGACGGTGAGCGAAGCGGCCGAACGGTTGCGCGAAAGCGACCGCCATATCGTGCGCCGCGCGCTGGCCGATATCGCGCATCATGCGCCGGCCCGCGGACGTCACTGACCGCGCTACTGGAGCGTTGCGCGCCCGTCGTCGCCGTCGAAGCGGCCGAAAAACTGCATCATCTGGACGACCAGCTCGGCGCGCGCGTCGATCGGTGAGGCTTCGAGCAGCGCCTGTTTCGCCGCGGCATCGAAGGGCGCGACCTGCGCGATGCCGTTGACGAGCGTCGCGTCGTCGAGCTGGCCGACCGAGTCCCAGTCGACGACATAGCCCTGCCGCTGCGCAAAGCGCTTGGCCTCGCGTTCGAGGCTCGCACGCTCGATGCTTGCCAGCACGGCCTCCTCCCCGGCCGCCAGCTCGATCTCGGCCTCGACCTGCCGGAACGGCGTCGTGACGTCGAGTTCGCGGCGGACGCGAAAGCGCGCGACGCCTTCGAGGACGAGGTTGAAACGCCCCTCGTCGAGCGCTTCGACATCGACGATTCGCCCGACGCAGCCGATGTCGTAGAGCGCCGGCGGCTCGCGATTCTCTTCGCCGGGCAGCACGCGCGGCTGGATCATCCCGATCTGCCGGTCGCGCGCGAGCACCTCCTGCACCATCGCCGAATAGCGCGGCTCGAAGATGTGCAGCGGCAGGTGCAGCCCGGGAAAGAGCACCGCGCCGGTGAGCGGAAAGATCGCGATCCGCTGGATGGTCAAGGGCGCGGTGTCGTTCATGGGTCTCCCTAGCCGAACAGGATCAGCGACAGGCGGCGACGCTGCGCCGCGACCCATGCGTCTTCGAGGCCGACGGCCTCGAACAGCGCGAGCAGCTTGGCGCGCGCCGCGCCGTCCTGCCATTCGCGATCGGCCGCGATGATGTGGAGCAGATTGTCGGCGGCGGCATCCCGCTGCCCCGCGCCGATCTGCGCGGCGGCGAGATCGTGGCGTGCCTGATGATCGTCCGGATTCGCGGCAACGGCGGCTTCAAAGGCCGCCAGCTCACCGGCGTCGGGTGCATCGGCGGCAAGCGCCAGCGCGCTCTTGGCCTGCGCGATGGCGGGGTCGGCCGCGATTTCGGCGGGCAGGGCATCGAGCGCCGCTTGCGCGCCGTCGATATCGCCCGCGAGGACGAGCGCGCGAATCTGGCCGGCGTGCGCCGCGGCATTGTCGGGCGCCATATCGAGGATCTGGGCAAAGATGCTCGCCGCGCGCGCACCGTCACCCTCGGCGAGCACGCCTTCGCCCATTTCGATGAGCGGCGCGATCGCGACAGCGCGCGCCGTCGCCTCGCTCTCGATCGGGAGCTGCGCGAGCAGCTGGTCGAGAATCGCCTTCAATTGGCTTTCGGTGCGCGCGTTGGTGAGGTTTGCGACGGGCTGGCCCTGGAAAATCGCATAGACGGTCGGGATCGACTGGACCTGGAACTGGCCGGCGATGAAGCGATTCGCGTCGACGTCGACCTTTACCAGCACGACGCCCTTGTCGGCGTAATCCTCGGCGACCTTTTCGAGCACCGGCCCCAGCTGCTTGCACGGTCCGCACCATTCGGCCCAGAAATCGAGGATGACGAGGCTGGTCATCGACGGTTCGACAACGTCACGGCGGAAGGCTTCGACGGCTTCCTTTTCCTGCGGGTTCAGACCGAGAGTGGCCACGAAAGATGCTCCTGTTTTTGATTTTCGGTCGCTCCCGCCGGGGCGGAAAGGACTCTGGCCCCGCTTATGTGGGATTTGCGGGCGATATGCCAACCCTTCGCAGAAAATGCACAAACAGGGCTTGCCGAGTCAAAAGGCCGGTGCTAATCGCCCGCCTCACCCGCTGGAACCGACCGGTTTCCAGCCGCCAGAGCGGGCGTAGCTCAGGGGTAGAGCACAACCTTGCCAAGGTTGGGGTCGAGGGTTCGAATCCCTTCGCCCGCTCCATCGACAATCATACGAAATCGAAGCCGACACTACGCAGGCGTGCGACGGCGTCGCGCCCGCGAATCGCCATGCCCCGTGTCTCCAACGTTCGGAGCGCAAGCCCGGCCAGCCCCTTCCCCGCCAATTTTTCATATGGGGACGAGTAGTGGATTCGATCACCCCGTTCATCGTGCCGGACAGAGGATGATGAATTGGGGGGCTGGAATGGGTTTTCTGGAAAAGGGCAGGCTCTTGTTGTCCTGGGGCCTCGCGGCGGCGGCGCTCGCAAGCAGCGTTCCGGCGGCGGCGCAAATCAGTTTTTCGGTCACGCTGCCGCAGTCGGCCGCGAGCGAGCCCGTCACCGGCCGGCTGATCGTGGTGACGAACCGCCGCGCGGCCGACGGGACGCCCGCCAGGGCCGAGCCGCGTCAGATGATCGGCATGGGCGGCCCGCCGGCCTTCGGTATGGACGTGGAAAATTTGCGTCCCGGCGCGACGGTGACGCTCGACGCCGGATCGGATGGTTTTCCTTTCGGTCTCGATCGGCTCCCCGCCGGCGACTATAGCGTCCAGGCGGTGCTCGTCCCGTACAGGAAGGCGAAGCGCGCCGACGGACACACGATCTGGGTGCCGATGAACGACCAGCGCGTCATCGCGCCGATGTTCCCCGGTAACCCCTATAGCAAGCCCGCCGATGTCCGGCTCGATCCTGCGGCGAAAACGCCGGTTGCGCTGACGCTGACCGAGAAGATCGGACCGATCGCGCGCGAACCGGATACGCCGTGGATCAAGCGCGTCCGTATCAAGAGCAAGATCCTGTCCGATTTCTGGGGCATGCCGATGTACATCGGCGCCGAAGTGCTGCTGCCCAAGGATTTCGACAAGCATCCGGCCGCGCGCTATCCGGCGATCTATACCTATGGCCATTTCGGCGGATCGTTCAGTTTCGACACCGATCCGGCGAGCGACAGCGAGGGCGCGCGGCGCGGCGCGGCCGACGCCAACGTCAAGACGGGCTATCAGTTCGCGCAGCAATGGTCGGGCGAGAATTTCCCGCGCATGGTCGGGATCACGCTCGAGACGCCCGGCCCCTATTTCTTCGAATCCTATGCGCTCAACTCGGCCAATAACGGGCCGTGGGGCGATGCGATCACCAGGGAATTGATGCCCTATCTCGAAAAGACCTTCCGCCTGATCGACCAGCCCTACGGCCGGATCGTTGAAGGGGCTTCGACCGGCGGCTGGGAAGCGCTGGCGCTGCAGCTTCATTATCCCGACCTGTTCGGCGGCGCGTGGGTGTTCAACCCCGACCCGATCGACTTCACCCGCTATCAGCTCACCGACATCTACAAGGAGGACAATATGTTCACCTTGAAGATCAACGACTGGATCACGCAGGAAAAGCCGTTCCGCCGCAGCCGCGAAGGCCATCCGCTCGTCGACCTGCGCACGCTCGCCGCGCTTGAGGGCATGCTCGGATCGAAGGGGCGGAGCTACTACCAGCTCGGCATCTGGCAGACGACGCACGGCCCGGTCGGTCCCGATGGCTATCCCGTCATGCTCTATGACTACAAGACCGGCGTCATCAACAAGGAGGTCGTCAAATATATGCGCGAGAACGGTTTCGACCTTTCGGGATATACTCGCGACAACTGGGCGACGCTTGGCCCCAAGCTGCGCGGCAAGCTGCATTTCTTCGCGGGCGAGATGGATGATTTCTACCTCAATCTCGCGGTCTATCAGTTCCAGGACATGATCGCCGAGGTAGCGGGCAAGGATTATCCGATCCGCTTCGAATATGGCCGGCCGAAGAAGGGGCATAACTGGCACCACACCGACTGGGCAGGTGTCGTCCACGAGGTCGCCGATCACGTCCGGAAGAATGCGCCCGCCGGCGCACCGGTCGATCAATGGAATTATTGAGGAGGCGGCGGATGGTCGAAATCAGGGGCGCGCGACTGGCGCTCGTCGCGACGGGCTTCATCATGGGGGCCGCGGCGCCGACCGCGCTCGTGATGGCCGACAGCGGACCGCCGAAAAGCGTGTTCGACGAGATCAGCGTCAAGCGGATCAACATCGTCGAGCCTGACGGCAAATATCGCCTCGTCCTCGCCAATTCCGAGCGCTTCCCCGGTCTGTTCATGGAAGGCAAGGAATACAGGCATCACAGCCGCGACGGCGGCGGGATGCTCTTCTTCAACGACGAGGGCGACGAGGTCGGCGGGCTGACCTTTGGCAGCAAGACGGTCGGCGACGATCGTCGCGCCTCGGGCTCGCTAATGTTCGATCAGTACAAGCAGGACCAGACCGTCGGTATCCAGTATAGCGAAGCGAACGGCAATCGCACTGCGGGGCTGCGCGTCTGGGATCGGCCCGACTGGTCGATCAAGCCGCTGATGGAAATGAGCGCACGGGCCGCCGCCTCCGACGAAGCCGGGAAAACCCGCATTCGCGAAGAGATGCGCGCCTATGCGATGGCGAACGGCGGGGCAGGCGCGGAGCGCGTCTTCGCCGGCAAGGCGACCGACGATGCGATCGTGCGGCTCGCCGACAAGAACGGCAAGCCGCGCCTGCTGCTCCGGGTCGGCGCCGATGGCGCGCCGAGCATCGAGTTTCTCGACACTGCCGGGAAGGTGGTCAGGCGCATCACGCAATAGGCATCCCCGTCCTTTCCGGCCGGCCGGGATGCGTTTCCCGGTGCGGGCAGGTGTGCCTGTCACAAGTTATTATTTTAAAACAAAAAAATTCACAATATTGTCATTTTCGCTTGACGCACGCCGCGAATGCTGTTGCCTTCGGGGCATGGATCGTCAGGCTCAACTCCGCTGGTTTGCACGCGACGTGCTGCCGCACGAGCCCGATCTGCGCAAATGGCTCGGCGGCCGTGTCCGCGGGCTCGATTCCTGTGATGTCGATGAGGTCGTACAGGAAGCCTATGCGCGGCTCTGGACCGGCGATCCCGACGCGATCCGCAACGCGCGGGCCTATCTGTTCGTGACAGCGCGCCATATCGTCGGCGAGCATCTTCGCCGCTCGCGCATCGTCGCGATCGACCTTGTGGCGGATTTGGACTCGCTGAACATCATTGACGAGGAGATGAGCGTTCACCGGCGTCTCAGCGGACAGGAAGAACTGGCGCGTTTGTACGAAATATTGCAGACGCTGCCACCAAAATGCCGTCAGGCGTTCGAGTTGAAGAAGTTTCAGGACTTCTCGCAGCGCAAGATCGCCGAACATATGGGAATAGCCGAAAGCACGGTGGAGAAACATCTCGCCAAGGCGCTTCGGCTCGTTTCCGACGCAATGAAGGAAGCGCCGGCCGGCGCGCAGGATGGAAGACAGCGTGAGCGCAGGTTCTGGAAATGGGGCTGATATCGACGCCCGGGCTTCGGCCTGGGCCGTGCGGTCGGCCGAGCGCCCGCTGGATTCGTCGGAGCAGCAGCAGCTCGATGCCTGGCTGGCGGAAGACAGCCGGCATCTTGGTGCCTATGTGCGCGCGCAGGCGCTCTGGCTCGATATCGACCGCATCGCGGCGCTCGACAGCGGTGCGCGGCAGGAGGTTCCGTTGCCGGCGCGCCGGCCGCTTCCCTGGCGCCGCTATGCCATGGCTGCGTCGGTCGCGCTTGCTGCGTTCGGCGGGGCGATGGTCTATGACCATATGGACGGCCGTATTTCGACGGGGCGCGGCGAGGTGCGCCGCGTCGCGCTCGAGGACGGATCAGTCGTCACGCTCAACGGTGATTCGACGGTGCAGATCCGTTACAAGGATGATGTTCGTCAGGTGATCCTGCGCCGGGGTGAAGCGCTGTTCGACGTTGCGCACAACAGCCGGCGCCCGTTCGTGGTGAACGCCGAAGGGCTGAACGTGCGCGCCGTCGGGACCGAATTCGTGGTCGGTCTCGAGGATGGCGGTGTCGAGGTGACGGTCGAGGAAGGTGTCGTCGCGGTGGCGGGCGGGGCCAGCGGCTCGCCGACGCCGCACTACATCCGCCGCAACGAACAATTTGTTGCCGCGAAGACCGGTTCGCGCAAGGCGGCTCTGGATGCCGCCGACGTCGAGCGGCGGACGGCGTGGCGCAAGGGCCTGCTTGTTTTCGACGGCCAGCAGCTGGGCGCGGCGGCGGCCGAGGTCAATCGCTATTCCGATCTTCGCGTGGTGATCGACGATCCGACGCTGGCGCGCGCTGAATTCATGGGCATCTTCAAGCTCGGCGATTCGCGCGCCTTCGCGAACGCGGCCGCCAACGCATTCAATGGCGAGGTTATTCGGCGCGACGGCGAACTGGTGATTGTCCGCCAGCAGAATTCTCCGTCACACTGATAGCGGATTTCCCCCCTTCGTCGCTCGTTTGCCTATGGAAGCTTATCGCTTCGGGGCTTTAGGGAGGCAAGACGATGGGGTGGGGGCACGCAAGCCGAATCAATCCGCGCACGGTTCTGATGACCGGGGTCGCTGCAGCGCTGTTCTGGTCGGCGCCGGCGATGGCGCAGGAGCGCCAGCGCTATTCGATCCCGGCGGGCGACGCCGCGAAGACGGTGCAGCGGCTGGCATTGCAGTCGGGCGTCCAGGTCATGGCGCCAAACGCGGACCTCGCCGGCGTAAAGAGCAATCCCGTCGAGGGGAATTACACGCCGATCGAAGCGTTGCGCCGCATGCTCGCGGGCAAGGGACTCGAAGTCGTGCAGAATGGCGACGGTGTCGTGGTGATCCGCCGCGCGCGGAGCGGCGAGGCGAGCGTCGGTGCCGAGACGACGGGCGAAGAGATTATCGTGACGGGCTCGCGCATCGAGCGCGCGGGTTTCGATACCGTCCAGCCCGCGATGGTCGATGACGCGGCGCAGATCGAAAGGCGCGGCTATGTGAACGTCGCGGAGGCGCTCGAGGCCAATCCGCTTTTCGGAACGTCGGACAGCAGCGGCGTGGGCGGCAATCAGGCGATAAACGGGACGGGGCAGCGCTTCGTCAACATGTTCAGCCTCGGGTCGCAGCGGACGCTGACGCTGGTCAACGGCCGGCGCTTCGTCTCGGCGAATTCGGCGGCTGCCAGCGGCAATGCCTCGGCGGGCTCGCAGGTCGATCTCAACCTCATCCCGACGGGGCTGGTCGACCGGATCGAGACCATCGCGATCGGCGGCGCGCCGATCTACGGCTCGGATGCGATCGCCGGCACGGTCAATATCATCCTGAAGGACAATTTCGACGGCGTGCAGATATCGGGTCTCGCCGGGCTGAACGAGGATGGCGATTCGCATCAATATGCCATTCGCGGTCTCGCCGGGACGAACTTTTCCGAAGGCCGCGGGAACATCGTCGTCGGCGTCGAATATTCGCGGCAAAGCGGCCTTTTGTACCGCGACCGGTTCGGCGGGTTCAAAACCACCGTCGCGAACCCCGACAACGTCAATTCGACCGACGGAATCTCCGCGCTCCGCGTCATCGACGACTATCGCTATGCGATCTTCAACGAAGGCGGGCTTCCCTATTTCGATTCGGGTGCGGGCGCGCTGCTCGGCGCCGATGGCCCGGGGGTCTCGCTGCCGCGCTTCGGGATCGCGCCGAGGGGCAACTATATCTTCGATGCGCAGGGCCGGCCGCTGCAGTTCGGCGCCAACGGTGAACTCGTCCCCTTCAATGTCGGCACGGTGGTCGAGGATCTGCTGGGGGGAACCGGTCTCGGAACCTTCCCGCTCTCGACCTCGGGCGGCGATGGCTTCAGCCTCGCCGACAACACGTCGCTGCTGACGCCGACCTATCGCGTCCTCGGCAATCTCCTCGCGCACTACGACATCACGCCGAATGTGCGGCTGTTCTTCGAGGGCGCCTATGCGCACAGCAAGGTCGTCCGGCTGTCCGACCTGACATCGCTCGCGGCGCCGGGGCTGATCGGCGGACCGAAGCTGACCTTCTCGGTCGATAACCCGTTCCTGTCCGATCAGGCGCGTTCGATCCTGCGGGCCAACGGACTCACCACCTTCAATCTCAACCGCAACCTCAACGACATCGTCCAGCGCGAGCCGCAGCGGACGGTGCAGGATCTTTATCGCTTCGTCGGCGGGCTCGAAGGCCATTTCGACGTCGCGGGCGAGCGCTGGAACTGGGACGTCTCGTACAATTACGGCCGCGTCCGCAACGATTCGCGGGTGACCTATATCAATCCGGAGAATTTCCTCGCCGCGGTCAATGCCGTCCGGGTCAACGGGTCGATCGTTTGCGGGGGCGCGGCGCCCGCGGGCTGCGTCCCGATCAACCTTTTCGGCTACGGCTCGCCCAGCGACGAGGCGATCGCCTATGTCACGCAGCCGGGCCGGTCGAAGAGCACGAATACGCAAACGGTGCTGACGGCGAATATCGGCGGCAAGCTGCCGTTCGGCATTTCGAGCGAAAGGATCGCGTTCAACGTCGGCGTCGAGCGCCGCGTCGAAAAGGCGGTCTTCGAACCCGACGCGGTGCTGCAGGCGGGGGACACGTTGCTCGGCGACGGAATCGGCGCCTATTCACCGGTCGCGGGCAAGTTCGGGACCAGGGAAGTCTATGGCGAACTCGTCGTTCCGCTGATCTCCGACGACCAGAATTTCCCGCTGATCCGCAGTGCGGAATTCGACGGCTCGATCCGCTACGTCGATCATTCGCTGGCGGGCGGTGCGCTTACCTGGTCCGCGGGCGCGCGCGTTTCGCCCAAGCTGGGGGGGATCGGTGAAGGGCTGACCTTCCGCGGCGTCTATACGCGGGCAATCCGTTCGCCCGCGGTGAGCGAACTCTTCACGGGCATTTCGCCGGTGACCAACACCCTGTCCGATCCGTGCGGGAACAATAATTTCGATCGCGGCAACAATCCCGAGGTGCGCAAGGCCAATTGCGCGGCCGCGCTTTCCGCGGTCGGCGCACCGGTGCCGGGCGTCTTCGATCCGACGACCGACAATCGCTCGGTTTCGGGCAATGTTTCGGGCAACCCCAATCTCGACAATGAAAAGGCAAAGAGCTGGTCGGTCGGCCTCGTGTATCAGCCGCGTGCGATACCCGGTTTCCGGCTCGCGGCCGACTGGACCGACGTCCGGCTGAAGGGCGGGATCGAGAATCTCGACATCAATTCGTTGATGGCCTCCTGCTATGACAGCGCTGAATATCCGGCCACGGGCGCGTGCAGCTCGTTCCGCCGCCTGACGGCCGCCGACATCGCGTCGGGCAACGGCACCGGAGGCGCCGCGCGCGTGGTGGGCGATATCGCGGGCGGTTTCACGACCGGCTTCGTGAACACATCGACGCTCCATTTCGCCGGCCTGATCGTCGCGGCCGATTATAATTTCGGGCTCGATGGCCTCGTGCCCGGTTCGGACGGGCGCAATTCGATGCGTCTTGGAACCAAGCTCTTCTATACCGACACCTATGAGCAGGTGCTGTTCGCCGGCCAGCCGGTGACGCAGGGTGCGGGAACGGTCGGGTTGCCGAAATGGCGGGTGCAGGCCAATGTCGGCGCGACGCTCGGCGACGTCGATCTGGATTTCCAGATCCTGTGGCGCGACAAGACCAAGATCAGCCTTGTGCAGACGATCGAGGATACGCCGGTCAACGATGTCGGCGCCTATACGCTGGTCAACGGAACGCTCGGCTTCAACGTCAACGACCGGTTCCGGCTGCAGTTGATCGTCAACAACGTCTTTGATCGCGACGTCCCCTATTCGGCGCTCGTCCGCCGCAGCTTCGGCTCGTTCGATATCCTCGGCCGCAGCTATATGCTGACCGCGAGCGCGAGCTTCTGATGCCTTTACCGGGGCGGCGCATGGCGCCGCCCCGGCCATATAAGGGACAACAATGCGCATATATCTGTCTGGCATCGCTCTCGCCTGCCTTGCCGTTCCGTCCTTTGCCGACGAGGGAGCGCCGCGGCACTACACGATCGAGCAGCTGATGGATTCGGATGTGATCGGCGGGCTTTCCTGGTCGCCCGACGACAGCAGGCTGATCTTCACCAGCAATCGCACCGGCATCGCCAATATCTATGAAATGCCGTCGGACGGCGGGACGCCGAGGCCGCTCACCGACTCGGTCAAGGAAACGGTCAGTGCGATCGGCTATTTCCCGAACGACGAACGCATCCTCTTTTCGAGCGATCAGGGCGGTAACGAACTCGCGCATATCCACGTCCGCGAACCGGACGGCTCGACGCGTGACGTGACACCGGGCGCGAAACATGTCGCGCGTTTCGTCGAATGGGCGCAGGACGGCAAAAGCTTCTTCGTCCAGACCAACGAGCGCGATCCGCGCTTTTTCGACCTCTACGAGATTCAGGCCGACGGCTATGCCAGGACAAAGCTGTTCGAGAATGACAAGGCGTATCAGGTTCGCGCGGTCAGCCCCGATCGCCGCTATGTCGGGCTCAGCCGAATCGTCGATAATGCGACGAAGCATTGTTATGTCTATGACCGGACCGAAGCAAAGCTGATCCAGCTGACCGCCGAAGGCAAGCCTGTCGCGTGCGAGCCGCAGACCTTTGCCGACACGGGGGCTGACGGGAGCACGCAGCTTTTCTACACCACCGACGACGGGGGCGAATTCGCTTTCCTCGTGCGGCAGGACCTGACCACCGGAAAGCGCGTGACGGTGTTCAAGCCCGACTGGGATGTCCAGGGCGCGAACCTGTCGCGCGACGGCAGGACGCTGGTCGTCTCGGTCAACGAGGACGCGCGGTCGCGCCCCTGGCTGTTCGACGCGACGACCTTCAAGCCGCAGCGCTTCGCCGATCCGATGCCGGGCGCCAGCGTCGGGCTGCTCCTAGCCAATCATGCGAAAAAGGCGCTCGTCAGCGCCTCGAACGGCGCCACGCCGGGTGAAATCCTGCTGCTCGACCTTGCTACGGGCAAACGGACGCCGCTTCTCAACGCGCGCGCGCCCGGCGTGGCGCCCGACGATCTGGTCGCGGGCGAAGTCGTGCGCTTCAAATCCTGGGACGGCGTCACGGTGCCGGGCATTCTCTATGTGCCGAAGGGCGCGAAAAAGGGCGATGCGCTCCCCGCGGTTATCCACGTCCACGGCGGACCGGGCGACGAAAGCAAGATCGGATACCGTCCGCTCCAGCAATATCTCGCCAACCACGGTTATGTCGTGTTCGAGATCAACAATCGCGGCAGCAGCGGGTCGGGGCGCACCTTCTATCATCTCGACGATCGCAGGCACGGCGACGCCGATCTCGACGACGTCGTCGCGGCGAAGAAGATGCTCGCCGATACGGGCTTCGTCGATCCCGCCAGGGTCGCGATCCAGGGGCAGAGCTATGGCGGCTATATGACGCTCGCCGGGCTCGCCTTCCGCCCCGACGCCTTCGCCGCGGGGGTCGACATCTATGGCGTGTCGAACTGGCCGCGCCTGCTCGCCAACACGCCGAGCTGGTGGGAGGATCTGCGCCGGCTGCTCTTTACCGAGGTCGGCGATCCCGCAAGGGATGCCGACTATCTCCGCAAGATTTCGCCGGTCTTCCACGCAGCGAACATCAAAAAGCCGCTGCTCGTGCTGCAGGGCGCGAACGACCCGCGCGTGTTGCCCGTCGAGTCCGAGGACATCGTCGCGCGGGTGAAGGCGAACGGCGTGCCGGTCGATTATGTCGTCTTCCCCGACGAGGGGCATGGCTTTCGCAAGAAGGCAAACCAGATTGTCGCCTATCGCAAGATACTGGAATTTCTCGATACGCATGTGAAGGGCGCGCCGGCCAAGGCGGCCCCTGCCGAAACAGCGACGGTTTCGCCGCTCGGCGATTTCCCGATCGGCCGGTGAGCGACCTTCGCCTCAGCCGCCGCGAGTTGATCGCCGCCGGCGCGCTCGCCGCCACGACCCCCGCATGGGCCGCGGCCGCCGCCGACGAGGGCACACGCCTCGACGCCTTTTTCGAAAGCGTCTTCCAGCGCGATCTGGCCCGCAACCCTGCGGCGCAATCTTCGATGGGCGTGAAAGGCGGCGCGGCCGGATGGCCCGATGTCGGTGCGGCGCGCGCTGAGGAGAATATCGCCCTGGTCCGCCGCGATCTCGCCGAGCTTCGTCGCTTCGATCGCTCCGCACTGACTCCGGAGGTGCGGCTCAGCTACGATCTTTTCGCCCATGATGCCGAGGAGGCGATCGAGCGCCACCGCTGGCGCGACAATCATTATCCGGTCTGCCAGATGCGCGGACCGCAGCGCGATATCCCGCAGACGCTGATCAACAACCACCCGATCGCGAACGCCGCCGACGCCGAGGCCTATGTCGCGCGGCTGCACGCGGTACGCCCCCATCTCGCGGCGGTGGTTGCGGGGCTTGAGTGGCAAGCGGCGAACGGCGTCGTCCCGCCGTCCTTCTCGGCGCCGCTCGTCATCGGCAATTGCGAGAAACTGATCGCCGGCGCGCCGTTCCAGCCCGGCACGCCCGACAGTCCGATTCTCGCGGACTTCCGCGGCAAGCTCGCGAAGCTTCCGCTGGGCGACACCGAAAAGGCGCGGTTCTTGCGGGCGGCCGAGGCGGGGCTCGTCCAGGGTTTCGGCCCGGGCTTTCGCGGCCTTATCGACCATCTGCGCGGCATCCGGTGCGGCGCGAACTGCAACGATGGCGTCTGGCGGCTCCCCGACGGCGACGCCTATTATGCCGCGCAGCTCCGCTGGAACACGACGTTGCCGGTCGCGCCGGGCGACGTGCACCGTATCGGGCTCGAAGAAACCGAACGCCTCCATGGCGAGATGCTTATGGTCGCGAGGCGCGCGGGCTTTACGGGTTCGCTTCCCGAATTCTTCGCGCACGTCCGCAGCAATGATCGCTTCTATTACCCCGACACGGCCGCGGGGAAGGCGGCGTATCTCGACGCGATGCGCGCGAAGATCGCGGCGGTGACCGCGCGGCTTGGCGAATTGACGAGTCACGTCCCGGGCGCCGGGGTGCTGGTGAAGCCGGTCGAGCCGTGGCTCGAAGCGTCGGCAGGCACCGCCGGCTATTTCGCGCCGTCGGCCGACGGATCGCGTCCCGGCATCCTCTATGTCAACACGCGCGCGATGCGGAACCTGCCGATCTACGAGCTGTCGGCGCTCGCCTATCATGAGGGGGTTCCCGGCCATCATCTCGAACAGGCGGTGACGCGCGGGCTCGACGCGCTGCCGAAGTTTCGCGCCTTTGGCGGCTATACCGCATTCAGCGAGGGCTGGGCGCTGTTCGCCGAACAATTGCCGGTCGGCATGGGGCTCTACGACGATCCGTGGCAGGAATTCGGGCGCCTTTCGATGGAGCTGATGCGCGCCGCGCGCCTCGTCACCGACACGGGCGTCCATGCGCTTCGCTGGAGCCGCGAACAAGCGGTCGCGTGGCTCGACGAAAACACCCCGTCGAACCATGCCGACAATGTCACCGCGATCCAGCGCTACATCGTCACGCCCGGACAGGCCTGCGCATACGAAATGGGCAAGCTCAAGCTCGTCGAGCTGCGCGACCGCGCGCGGACGAAGCTCGGCCCCCGCTTCGATCTTCGCCGCTTCAACGACAGCGTGCTCGGCAGCGGACCGCTGCCGCTGCCGATGCTCGAAGCCAATATCGACGCGTGGATCGCAAGGGGAGGACAGGCATGATCAGCCGCCCGGTCAACCGGCGCCATTTCATCGGCGCGGCCGCGCTGGCGGGTGCGACGCTGATCGCGCCGCCGGTCTTTGCGGTCGAAACCGGTGAGGACGCCCGCCTCGACGCCTTTTTCGAGGCGATCTTCCAGCGCTCGCTCGATCGCAGCCCGACGCGCCAGTCGGCGCTCGGAATTCGCCGCGACCAGGACAAGTGGGACGATGTCAGCGAAGCGCGCGAACTCGATGATCACAAGCTGCGCGAGGCGGACCGTGCCGCACTCAAGGGCTTCGATGCCAGGAAGCTGTCGCCGCAGGCGGCGCTCAGCCTCCGCATGTTCGCACGCTCGACCGAGCTTGCGCTCCGCGACTTCGGATGGCGCCATCATGATTATGTGATGACCCAGATGGGCGGCATGCACACGCGTGTCCCCAGCACGCTCACCAACAGCCACCCGATCACGAACAAGGCCGACGCCGAGGCCTATATCAAACGGCTCGAAGGCGTCGCGCCGTTGATGACGCAGGTGGTCGTCCGGCTCGAGGCGCAAGAGGCGAAAGGCATCCGGCCGCCGCGCTTCGTCTACGGGCTCGTGATCGAACCTTGCCTCAACCTGCTCAAGGGCGCGCCGTTCGAGGGCGAGGGCGACAGTCCGATCTTCGCCGATTTCCGCGGCAAGATCGCGAAGGCGGACCTGCCCGATGCCGACCGCGCGGATCTCGTCGCGCGCGCCGCCGCTGCGCTCGCGGGGGGCTTTTTATCCGGCTACCGCGCGCTGATCGCGCATTTGCGCGCCGCCGAGGCGAAAGCCGACGAGACCGCGGGCGTCTGGAAGCTGCCCGGCGGGCAGGCCTATTATGCGGCGCAGCTCGAAGCCTATACGACGCTGCCGCTGAAGGCCGCCGACGTTCACGCGCTGGGCCTGAAGGAGGTCGCCCGCATTCACGATGCGATGCGCGCGATCATGAAACAGGTCGGCTTCGCGGGCGACTTGCAGGCCTTCTTCGCCTTCATGCGCAGCGACCCGCGTTTCTACCATCCCGACACCGACGCCGGGCGCGCCGCCTATGTCGCCGAGGCCAATACCTTGCTCGACGAGATTCGCGCGAGGCAGGGCGAGTTGTTCGGGCATCTGCCGAAGGCGCCGGTCGAGGTTCGCGCGATCGAGGCGTGGCGCGAGAAATCGGCGCCCAAGGCGCATTACCGCAATCCGCCGCAGGACGGATCGGCGCCCGGCATCTTCTACATCAACCTTGCCGACATGACGGCGCAGCCGCGTTATCAGCTCGCCGCGACGCTCTATCACGAGGCGATCCCGGGGCATCATGTCGAAACCTGCATCGCGCACGAGATGGAAGGGCTTCCGAAGTTCCGGCGCTTCGCCAGCTATGCCGCCTTCTCCGAAGGCTGGGGGCTCTATTCGGAACTGTTGCCGAAGGAGATGGGGCTTTATGCCGATCCCTATTCGGACTTCGGCCGCCTTTCGCTGTCGCTGATGCGCGCGTGCCGCCTCGTCGTCGACACCGGCATCCATTCGCTCGAATGGACGCGCGAGCGGGGCATCGCCTATTTCGACGCGAACATGCCGTCGAGCCATTATGACAACCAGCGCGAGGTCGAGCGCTACATCGTGATCCCGGGGCAGGCGACCTCCTATTATATCGGGATGCAGAAGATCATCGAACTGCGCGCGCGCGCGCGCGCAAAACTCGGCGACCGGTTCGATCTTCGCCGCTTTCACGACATCATATTGGGCGCGGGGCCGCTGCCATTGCCGCTGCTCGACGAACGCATCGACGCGTGGATCGCCGGGGGAGGACAATCGGCATGAAGAGACTATCAGCCTTGCTGCTCGCGGCAGGCGGAGCGGCCGCGGCCCACGCGGCGCCACCGCATTACGACGTCGTCGCCAAGTTCGACCCCGAGGGCAAGCTCGATGCCGACGTGACGATCACGCTCAGCGAAGGCGAGGCCGAGAAGGCCTTTCTGCTTTCGGACCGCTTTGCGCTCGGTCCGATGGACCTGCCGCCCGGCGTCACGATGACGGCCGAGCCGGCGACGTCGCCGGTGCCGGCGCTCAACAAATATATGTTCCGCTTCGCCGCCCCGACGGCGGAGCCGGTCAGGCTGCGCTTCCGCTACGCGGGACCGATCAACACCGAACATGACAGCAACAACAAACCGTTGCGTCCCGAAGGCTATGAGCTGTTCATCGACCATATGTGGTTCCCGGTCGGCGCCGACATCCAGACGCGTTTCACCGTCGACGCGACGATCGACGGGCTCGCGCCCGACCTCGTCGTCGTCGCGCAGGGCGACGTCGCACGCACGCCGACGGGCGTGCGCATCCACCGCGATTTCCTCGACATCGACCTGCCGATGGTCGCGATGCGCGGATTGCAGCGTGCCGAGGCGCATGGCGTCGAATTCTACTCGCGCGACCTTTCGACGCAGCTTTCGGGCTGGTACGTCAAACATGCCGAGGGCGCAGCGCGTTATTTCGAGGGCTTTTTCGGCCCGCTGCCGCGCAAGGTGCGCATGGCGCAGGTCTGGCGTCCGGGTTCGATGGGCTATGCGCGCACGGCCTATACGGTGGTATCGGAGGGCGGACGCAACACGCCCGGGATCACCGAATTCAACCCCGGCCGTTATGTCGCGCACGAGGTCGCGCACGCCTGGTGGATGCTCGCGGGCCCGCTCACCGACGATTTCTGGCTGGTCGAGTCCGCCGCCGAATATATGGCGATGCGCTACGCCGAGGCGAAGCTCGACCCCGGCGAACGTGAAAAATGGCTGGCGGCGAAGCGCGTGGCCGCGGCGAGCGCGGGGCCGGTGATGGGGCACGGCCGCCCGACCGGGGTTCAGCTCTACCAGAAGGGGCCGCTGCTGCTCGCCGACCTTGAAACGCGCATCGGACGCCCCGCGATGGACCGGCTGATGGTCGCGATGGCGAAGGAGCCCGTCCACACCACGGCGATCTTCCTCGATCATCTGACCGCGATTGCGGGGGCTGACGCCGCGCGCGACTTCGACAAGGCGCTTCACACATGATCGTCTCGCGCCGTGCGCTGATCGGCGGCGCGGCGGCGCTGGCGCTGGCGGGACCGGCACGCGCGGCCGATTTCGGGGCGGCGCGCTATCGCCGCACGATGGTGATCGACGGTCTGTCGTCGCTTGGTTCGCTCGATCCGCACGCGCCCGGTATCGCGGACCAGCTCGCTATCTATCGCGCCTCGGGGCTGACCGCGATCCACGAGACGGTCGGTGCCGCCGGCAACACGCCCGGTCGTTTCGAGGAAACGCTGCGCCGCGTCACCCGGTATCAGCGTTTCGTTCGGGCGCTGCCCGACCATCTGCTCCATGTCCGCACCGCGGCGGACCTCGGCGCGGCGCAGGCGAGCGGACGGCTCGGCGTGATTTTCGGCTTTCAGGACACGGTGCCGCTCGAAACCGAAATCGGCCGGCTCGACCTGTTCGACCTGCTGGGCGTCCGCATCGTCCAGCTGACATACAACAAGCGCAACCTCGTCGGCGACGGCTGTCTCGAACCGGGTAACGCGGGGCTCAGCGATTATGGCCGCGAGGTGGTGGCGGGGCTCAACGCGCGGCGGATGATCGTCGACGCGAGCCACGCAGCGCAGCGCACGATCGCCGAGGCGATCGCGACGTCGGCGGCGCCGATCGCGATCAGCCACACCGGCTGCCGCGCGCTCAACGACGTGCCGCGCAACACGACCGACGCTGACCTGCGCGCGCTTGCCGACAGGGGCGGGGTCGCGGGTATCTATTTCATGCCTTTCCTGCGTGCGAGCGGTCAGGCGCATGCCGCGGACGTCATCCGCCATATCGAGCATGCGGTGAAGGTCGCAGGCGAGGATCATGTCGCGCTCGGCACCGACGGCGGCATCCGCGGGGTCGAGCTCAACGCCGATTATGCGGCAAGCCATCGCCGCTTCTACGAAGAGCGCAAGGCGATGGGCGTCGCCGCGCCGGGCGAGGCGCCCGACGTCTTCAATCTGGTCCCCGAATATAACGAGCCGGCGCGTTTTCTGAGGCTCGCCGACGATCTCGCCGCGCGCGGCTGGCCCGCGCGGCGCATCGAAAAGCTGCTCGGTGCCAATTTCGCGCGGTTATGCGCCGACGTCTGGGGGCGCTGATCCGCGGTGGCGCCGGTCGCCGCGCCGGCGCAGCAGTTCGGCCGCCCCCAGCAGCAAGGTCGAGGCGACAATCAGCAGCGTCGCCGCGGCCGCGATCGCCGGGCTGATCTGCTCGCGCACGCCTTCGAACATCTGGATCGGCAGCGTGCGCTGTTCGGGGCCCGCGATGAACAAGGCCACCGTCGTTTCGTCGAACGAGGTCATGAAGGCAAAGACCGCGCCCGCCGCGACCCCGGGGGCGATCAGGGGCACAAGAATGCGGAGCAATATCACAAGCGGCGGCGCGCCGAGGCTCGCCGCCGCGCGCAGCAGTTCGGTGTCGAGCCCGCCGAGCGCGGCGTGGACGACGATCACGACAAAGGGCACCGCAAGCGCCGTGTGCGCCACGATCAGCCCGAGCGAGCCGTTGACGAGCCCGAGCGGCGCGAAGAGAAAATAGAAGGCGATCGCAACGACGACGACAGGAACGACGAGCGGCGCGGTGATCAGCGCGACGATCGCGGTTTTCGCAGGCGAGCGCATATGGGCGAGCCCGATTGCCGCGAGCGTTCCGAGCGGCGTCGCGATCAGCGTCGTCGCGACGGCGATCTTCAGACTGTTGCCGAATGCGCGGGTCCATTGCGGCGATTCGGCGAGCGTCCGGTACCAGCGCAGCGAGAAGTCGCTCTCGGGAAAGACGAGAAAGGTCGTCGGATTGAGCGACAGCGGAATGATCGCGAGGATCGGCAGCACCAGAAAGGCGAAGACGAGGATCGAGAAACCGATGAGCGCAGCGCGGCCGGCGCGCTCCGACCGGGACCGGCAGGCGCTCATGCCGGCACCGTGCGAACCATCGTCCGTCCCGCGAAAACCATCAGCATCAACGGCAGCAGAAGCAGCAGGCTGAGCGCCGCCGCCATGCCCCAGTTGAGCGACTGGTTGGTGTAGAAGGCGATCGATGCGCTGATCATCTGGTCGGCGCCGCCGCCGACGAGCGCGGGGGTGACATAATAGCCGAGCGCCAGCGTGAAGACGATGATTGCACCGGCCGCGACGCCGGGCAATGTCTGGGGCAGATAGACCGTGAGGAACGCGCGGACCGGCGGGGCGCCGAGCGAACTCGCCGCGCGCATCGCGGTCGGGGGAATTCCCTTCATCACGCCATAGAGCGGCAGGACGAAGAAGGGCAGCAGTACATGCGTCATCACGATATAGACGCCGAGCCGGTTGTAGATCAGCTGAAGCGGCGCATCGATCAGCCCGATCGTCTGCAGCGCCTTGTTCACGACGCCGTCGGTCTGGAGCAATACCGCCCACGCCGCCGTGCGGACGAGCGCGGAGGTCCAGAACGGCAGGAGCACGAGAATCAGCAGCGGATTGGCCTTTCGCTCGGGGAGCGAGGCGAGCAGACAGGCGACCGGATAACCGAGTGCGACGCAAAGGAGCGCGACGATCGCGCTGATCTTGAACGTGCGCAGATAGATATTCGCAAAGACGGCCTGCTCGGCAGGGACGGGGACAATGCGGTCGTCGGCGCTCAGCCGGCGGTCGAGCGCGGCGAGCAGATAGTGGCGCGTGAACGGGCCGTCGGCATGCCGCATCGCGGCCCAGATCCCGCGCTGGCCCCACCGCGGGTCAATCCGCGCGAGCTCGGAGACCGTGGAGCCGGGCCTGCCTGCAGCGAGCTGTCTGGCGGTCGCATAGAGCAGGCTGCGCGATCCGACCATGTCGTAATTCAGCCGATTGGCGACCTGGTTGAGCGTACCCGCGCGCGCCGCCGCGCCGATCTCGCGCGAAACGGTTGCGGCGAGTGCATCGGGCGGCAATCCCGCGCCGTCCCATTGGCGGAGCGCGGCGGCGCTGTCGGGCCAGACGCGCTCGAGATCGCGGTCGATCACCGCGCGCGACAACATCATCAGCACCGGCGCGACAAAGCTCGCGAGCAGAAACAGGAGCAGCGGCGCGACGAGCGCGAAGCTCCACCAGCGCCGGACCCCCGGCGGCCTAGCGCGCGACCCAGGCATTGAACCGCTGGGTGAGCTGATCGCCATATTCGACCCAGAAATCGGCGTCGAGTTCGAGCGCGCCCGCCATATTCGCCGGGTCGCTCGGCGTGTCGCGCTTGAGTTTCGGGTCGACGCGCCGGTTCGCTTCGATATTGGTGAGGCCGGTCGGAATGTGGCTCGCGAGCCGCATCTGGTTTTCGGGCTGCGTCATGTAGCGCAGCAGCTGCGCCGCTTCGGCCTTGCGCGGGCTGTTGGCGAGGATCACCCAATAATCGACCGCATAGATATTGCCGTGCCAGTCGAGCTTGAAATTGCGGCCTTCGGTGCGGTTCGCGACGATCAACCGGCCCGGGCTCGTCACCGACATCACCACCTCGCGCGAGCCGAGGAGGTCCGGCACCTGCGAGATCGACGTCCACCAGATCACGTCGGGCTTGATCTCGTCGAGCTTGCGGAAGGCGCGGTCGACGCCTTGCGGCGTCCGTAGCGTCGGATAGACCTGATCGGCGGGTACGCCATCCGCCATCAACGCGAATTCGAGCGAATATTTGGGCGTCTTGCGCATGCCCCTTTTGCCGGGAAAGCGTTTGACGTCCCAGAAATCGGCCCAGCTCTGCGGCCCCGGTCCCTTGATGCGATCGCCGTCGTAGCCGATCACATAGGACCAGAGCATCGCGCCGACCCCGCAGTCGTGCACCGCCGCAGGCAGGAAGGCGTCGCGTCCGCCCAATGCAGCCCAGTCGAGCCGCTGGAACAATCCTTCCTCGCAGCCGAGAATCAGATCCTCGGTTTCGACCTGGACGATGTCCCAGCTCGCGTCGCCGCCGACGACCTTGGTCCGGATCACGCCGACGCCGCCGCGCCAGCTGTCCTCGCGCAGCGGAATTCCCGTCGTGCGCGAAAAGGAGGTCCAATAGGCCTTGCGATGCGCGTCCTGCGACGACCCGCCCCAGCCGACGACGGTGAGCGGGCGAAGGTCCGAACTCGACCCGCATGCGGCGAGGCTCGCGGCAAGCGCGGCGATGCCGGCAAGGCGCACCCAGCCCCTCATGCGACAGCCTTTTGGCACGCGGCCGTTCCATCATCGGCAGGGAAGGCGAAGCAGCGATCGGCGCACCAGCCGACCGGAAGCCGCTGACCCGCGGTAAAATCCGCCGTGCTCGGCACACGGATCACGAGCGATCCGCCGCCATCGAGCGCCGCGCGGATGCGGCTGTGATCGCCATGATAGGCAAGCTCCTCGACCCGTGCCTCGATTGCGTTCGAGCAGGCGGGAGGTGTGATGCCCGTTTCGACATGTTCGGGGCGGATGGCGGCGATCACGCTGTCGCCGGCCGCCATCGCGCCGGTCGCCGTCGCGCGGACGATCTGCCCGCCGGGCAGCCGGATGATACATCGATCGTCGTGCCGCTCCATGACCGTGCCGGCCAGCATGTTGTTCTCGCCGACAAAAGCCGCGACGAAGGCGTTTGCGGGCGTTTCGTATATCGCGTCGGGACGGCCGACTTGCTGGACGCGTCCGCCGGCAAACACCGCGATCCGGTCGGACATCGTCAGCGCTTCGCCCTGATCGTGCGTGACATAGACGATCGTCAGGCCGAGGGTGCGCTGGATACGTTTGATTTCGATCTGCAGATGTTCGCGAAGCTGGCGGTCGAGCGCGCCGAGCGGCTCATCCATCAGTACAAGGTCGGGCTCGAACACAAGCGCACGCGCGAGCGCGACGCGCTGGCGTTGGCCGCCGGACATGGCGTCGGGACGCCGCTCTCCCAAGCCGTCGAGTTTCACCAGCGCGAGGGCGTCCGCGACCTTCCGCGCCGCTTCGCTTCCCCTGATCCCGCGCACGCGCAGCGGGAAGGCGACATTTTCGGCGACGCTCATATGCGGGAACAGCGCATAATTCTGGAAAACGACGCCCATGTTGCGCCGATAGGGCGGTCGGTCGGCGAGCGATGCACCGCCGAGAAAAATCTCGCCGGTGCTCGGGGTTTCGAACCCGGCGAGCATCATCAGCGTCGTCGTCTTGCCCGATCCCGACGGGCCGAGCAGCGTCAGGAATTCCCCGCGCTCGATTACGAGGTCGAGATCGGCGACGGCGGCGGGGCCGCCCGCGGCATAGCGTTTCCCGACACCGCGAAATTCGACGAGAGAGGCGGCCACGGTCATTCGCCGGTCAGCGCCCGATAGACCGCGCCGAGCCGCCCGATCCCGTCGTCGATCTGTTCGGGGGTCGTATAGCTGAACGACAGGCGAATATGGTTGCGCGGCGCGGCGGTGCCTTGCGCGGCAAAGAAGCGGCTGCCCGCGATCAGATGGATACCGGCATCGTGGGCGCGTGCGGCGAGAAGGTCGCCGTCGACATGCCCGGGCAGCGTCAGCCAGACATAATAGCCGCCCTCGGGCACCGCGATCGCAGCGTCCGGAAGCTCGCGTGCGACGGCCGCCACGATATGATCCCGGCGCTCGCGATAGATGGCCTGCACGCGTGCGATATGCCCGGGGAACCGGTCCGACCGCGCGAATTCATGGATGATCCGCTGGATGAGCGGCGACGAACCGCCCTCGGATTTGAGCTGGACCATGCGCGCGATGAGCGCAGGCTCGGCGGCGACCCAGCCGATCCGGAGGCCCGGCGCGACCAGCTTCGAGAATGTGCCGAGGTGAAAGACCGATCCCGAGCGGTCGAGTGCCTTCAGGAGCGGGGCGTCGGGTCCGTCGAAACGCACGCGCCGGTACGGGCTGTCCTCGACGATCGGAATGCCGTGTGCCTCGGCCAGCGCGACGAGCGCCGTACGCCGCGCAGCGGACATCGTCGCGCCCGTCGGATTATGGAATTCGGGAATATTATAGATGAACTTGGGCGGTGCCTTGCCCGCCGCGGCGCGGGCCACGAGCGTGGCCTCGAGCGCGTCGACATCGAGCCCCGCCGCGTCCTGCCCGATCTCGACGAACTCGGCGCCATGATTCCGGAAGATCGGGATGGCGGTGAAATAGGTCGGCGCGGTAACGACGATCGCGTCGCCTTCGTCGAGCAACAGGCGGCAGACGAGGTCGATGCCTTGCTTGGCGCCGTTGGTGATCAGGATATGGTCGGCGGTCAGCGCACAGCCGTCCTCGTTCATCCAGTTCGCGAGCCATTCGCGCAGATAGGGCTGTCCGCGGCCCGAGGCATATTGCAGCACTTCCTCGCGGTGCCCCATCAGCGCGTCGGCCGCGAACCGCCCGAGATCCGGGAGCAGTTGCGGCGCCGCGAAACCCGAATCGAACAGGATGGTCTCCTCGCCGAATTCGGACGGAAAATGCGGCGCGGGAAGCTGCGTCGAAAGATGTTCGGCCCGGCGCGCCAGGCGATTGTCATTCCACAAAATTTGGCCCCTCCATTGCACCGCTTGCCGCGGAACAGCTCACCCTGCCGAGAACGATGGTCCGGGACAGCGAATCCGCCATCGCCGGACGACCAAAAATCGAATGGCGGATTCGGGACGCTCATCGCTCGTGCTGATCGGGAAGGCGGGAAAAATGGCATCGATGATGAAGCATCTGGGCGGGGCGTGCATCGCACTGCTGTCGCTGACGGCTGCCGGCGCCGCGATCGCCGCCCATGGCGCACCCGACGATCCTTTTCCGGCGACCTACCGTCCTGCCGCATCGGCTTCGCTGGCGATCGTCGGCGCGACGGTGCTGACGGGCACCGGCGCCGAAATCGCCGATGCGACGCTCTTGATCGCAGATGGAAAGATCGAGGCGGTCGGTGCGATGTTGCCCGTACCCGAAGGCTATGCCCGGGTCGACGGTCGCGGCAAATGGGTGACCCCCGGCATCATCGACGCGCATTCGCACCTCGGCGTCTACGCGTCGCCCGCGACGCCATCGCACGAGGACGGCAATGGGGCGGTGGCGCCGAACACCGCCGAAGTATGGGCCGAACATTCGGTATGGCCGCAGGATCCGAAGTTCCGCCTCGCACGCGCCGGCGGGGTGACAAGCCTGATGATCCTGCCGGGTTCGGCCAACCTGTTCGGCGGCCGTTCGGTGACGCTCAAGAATGTGCCGTCGGTGACGACGCAGGGCATGAAGTTCCCGGGCGCACCCTATGGCCTGAAGATCGCGTGCGGCGAGAATCCGAAGCGCGTCTATGGCAGCAAGGGACGTTCGCCCGCGACGCGGATGGGCAATGTCGCAGGCTATCGCAAGGCGTGGATCGACGCCGCCGATTACCTCCGACGCCAGGACAGGTGGGAAGCGGGCGGGAAGGTCGGTGATCCGCCGAAACGCGATTTGCAGCTCGAAACGCTCGCAGGCGTGCTGCGCGGCGAGATTCTCGTCCAGAACCACTGCTATCGCGCCGACGAAATGGCGGTGATGATCGATGTCGCACGCGAGTTCGGATTCAGCATCCGCGCCTTCCATCATGCCAATGAGGCATACAAGATCGCGCCCTTGCTCGCGAAGGAAGATATTTGCGTCGCGACCTGGGCGAACAGCTGGGGCGCGAAGATGGAATCGCTCGACGGGATCGAGGAGAATGCGCCGATGATCGACGCGGCGGGCGGCTGCGCGATCATCCACTCGGATGACGGCTTGCTGATCCAGCGGCTCAACCAGGAAGCCGGCATTGCGATGACCGCCGCCAATCACGCCGGTCTGCCCGTCAGCCGCGGCGAGGCGATCAGGTGGATCACCGCCAATCCCGCGAAGGCGATGGGGATAGCCGACAAGGTCGGCACGCTCGAGCCGGGCAAGATGGCCGATGTCGTGCTGTGGAGCGCGAACCCGTTCAGCGTCTATGCGCTCGCCGATCGTGTCTGGGTCGACGGGGTGATCCAGTGGGACCGGAGCGACCCGCGCTATCAGGGACCGTCGGACTTTGTAGTCGGGCAGCCGGGTCAGGGGTTCGCGCGATGATCCGCCTGCTCGCCGCTGCATTTGCGCTTGCCGCCGTGCCCGCCGCGGCCGAGACCGTCGCGATCACCGGGGGCCGCGTCGTCACGATGGGGCCGATGGGCGAGATCGAGCGCGGAACGGTGGTGATCCGGGGCGGCCGGATCGTCGCGGTCGGGGCCGATATCGCGGTGCCGGCCGATGCGCAGACCATCGACGCGACCGGCAGGATCGTGACACCCGGGCTCGTCGCGGCAGGTACCGCGCTCGGGCTGGTCGAGGTGCGCGCGGTCGAGACAACCGACGATCGCGGCACCGATGCCGGTGACCTCAGCGCCGCTTTCGACGCGGGCTACGGCCTCAATCCCGACTCGCTGCTGATCCCCGTCGCGCGGCTCGGTGGCATCACCCGTGCGATCACGACCCCCGCCTATAAGGACAGGAGCGACCGCGAGCTGCTTTTTGCCGGGCAGGCGGCCGCGGTCGTGCTCGATGGCGGGGCGATGCTGATGAAACGCGGCGTCGCGATGGTGCTCGACATGGGTGACGCGGGGGCCGAGCGCGCGGGTGGCGCCCGCGCCGCCGAACTCGTCGCGCTGCGTGCACTCTTTGCCGAGGTCCGCGATTACAGGATGCGTCGCGCCGCCTACGATCGCGGCGAGACGCGCGACTACACCTTGTCGCGCGTCGACATGGAGGCGCTGATCCCCGTCGTCGAGGGGCGGATGCCGCTGCTCGTCACGGTGAACCGTGCTGCCGATATTCGCGATGCGCTGGCATTGGCGCGCGAGGAAAGGCTGAAGCTGATTCTCGAAAGCGCGAGCGAGGGCTGGCGCGTCGCGGGCGAGATCGCCGCCGCGGGGGTTCCGGTCCTTCTGACGCCCGTCGAAAACACGCCCGCCTCGTTCGAGATGCTGGGCGCGACCCTGACCAATGCCGCGCGCCTCGCCGCTGCGGGGGTGACGATCGCGATCGAGGGCAATGGCAGTCATCGCGAGCGCGAGATGCGGTACAATGCGGGCAACGCGGCCGCGAACGGGCTCGACCGGACGGCAGCGCTCGCCGCGATCACGATCAATCCCGCGCGCATTTTCGGCCTTGCCGACCGTATCGGTTCGCTCGAAGCCGGCAAGGAAGGCGATGTCGTGATCTGGGACGGCGATCCGCTCGACACGCTGTCGCGCCCGGCCACCGTCCTCATTCGCGGCGTCGCGGCGCCCATGACGTCGCGCGCGACCGAACTTCGCGACCGCTATCTTCCCGCCGTCCGGCACCCTGCCAATGGAGAAACGCCATGAACACCAATCGCCTTCTCACGCTCTATTCGGGCGTGCTCACCGCGGCCTGCGCGATCGCCGTCGCAACCAGCGCCGGCGCGGGTCCCGCGCCGGCAAAGGCGGCGTTCGACGAGATCGACGTCAAGCGCATCAACATTCGCGAGGATGACGGGACGATCCGCATGATCGTGTCGAACACCAGCCGCTCGCCGGGCATCATCATGCACGGCAAGGAACGCCCGCACCCGAGCGGCAACCGCGGCGCCGGGATCATTTTCTACAACAATGAGGGGTCCGAAAATGGCGGCCTGACCTTCAGCGGCCAGAAGGGCCCCGACGGCAAGGTATCGGGCGGCGGCCACCTGAGCTTCGATCAATATGAGCAGGATCAGGTGATCCAGCTGACCCAGAGCGAATATGACGGCCGGCGCTGGGCCGCGATGGTCGTCAACGACCGCCCCGACGCGGCGCTCGATTTCGACATGGCGGAACGCATCTCGAAGATGCCCGAAGGTCCCGAGCGAACCGCCGCGTTACAGAAAGTACAGGCCGACGGCACCTTCGGCCGCCAGCGGCTCTATGTCGGCAAGACGCGCGACCGCGAATCGGCGGTGATGCTGAACGACGCGATGGGCCGTCCGCGCATCATGATGAAGGTGACCCCCGACGGAAAGGCGTCGATCGACTTTCTCGACGACAAGGGCGGCGTGATCCGCTCGGTCACTCCTGACGTCAAATGAAGCACGCCGCGCTCGTTCTTCTCGCGGCCACCGCGCTCGCCGGATGCGCCGCGTCCGGGCGGCCGCAGCCGGCGCCCGTCGCCGATACGGCACCGGAAATCGACCGCGACCCCTACCCGAGCACCTATCGTGCGCCGGCCGGCGGGCGCGTCGCACTGGTCGGCGCGACGGTGCTGACCGCGGCCGGCGAGGAGATCGCGAACGGTACGGTGTTGATCGAGAACGGGAAGATCGCGGCCGTCGGCGCCTCGCTTGCCGTGCCCGAGGGCTATCGAACCGTGGACGCGCGCGGCAAATGGATAACCCCGGGGGTGATCGACGCGCATTCGCATCTCGGCGCCTGGGCCCAGCCCGAATCGGTCGAGATGCATAATGACATCAACGAACTGACCGATCCGAACACCGCACAGGTGTGGGTCGAGCATTCGGTCTGGCCGCAGGATCCCGGCTTCGACGCGGCGCGCGAGGCAGGGGTCACGACCCTGATGATCCTGCCGGGATCGGGCAATCTGTTCGGCGGCCGCACGGTGACGCTCAAGAATGTGCCGTCGGTGACGATGCAGGGGATGAAGTTTCCCGGCGCGCCGCAGGGCCTGAAGATCGCGTGCGGCGAGAATCCGAAGCGCGTTTACGGCGGCCGCGGCCGCTCGCCCGCGACGCGGATGGGCAATGTCGCGGGTTATCGCAAGGCGTGGATCGATGCGCAGGATTATGCGCGGCGCCGGGACAAGTGGGAGAAGGACGGCCGGACCGGCGACGCGCCGAAACGCGACCTGCAGCTCGAAACGCTCGCGGGTGTGCTGAAGGGCGACATCCTCGTCCAGAACCATTGCTACCGCGCCGACGAAATGGCGAACATGATCGACATCTCGCGCGAGTTCGGGTTCAAAATTCGTACCTTCCACCACGCCAACGAGGCCTACAAGATCGCGCCGTTGCTCGCGAAAGAGGATATTTGCGTCGCCACCTGGGCCAGCTGGTGGGGATACAAGATGGAGGTGTTCGACGCGATCGAGGAGAATGCGGCGCTCGTCCATGCGGCGGGCGGCTGCGCGATCATCCACTCGGACGATCCGATCGTCATCCAGCGGCTGAACCAGGAGGCCGCGGCGGCGCTGTCGGCAGCATGGCGCGCGGGGATCCGGATCAGCAAGGCCGACGCCGTCCGCTGGTTTACCGCCAATCCGGCAAAGGCGCTCGGCATCGCCGACCGCGTCGGGACGCTCGAACCCGGCAAGAATGCCGACATCGTGCTCTGGAGCCACGACCCGTTCAGCATCTATGCGCGTGCCGAAAAGGTCTGGATCGACGGGGGTATCGTCTTCGACCGCGCCGATGCGCGCTATCGCCGCCATTCCGACTTCCTGCTCGGCCAACCGGGAGAGACACGATGACCCGCCGGCTCGCTGCGCTCGCGGCGCTTCTGCTCGCGACCCCGGCTTCGGCCGAGACGATCGCGATCGTCGATGCGCGGCTGATGACGATGACCGGTGCGGGAGAAATCTCGCGCGGAACGATCGTCATCCGGGACGGCCGCATCGCGGCACTCGGCGCCGGCGTGCCTGTTCCTGCAGGCGCGCGCATCATCGACGGCCGCGGCGGCGTGGTCACCCCCGGTTTTGTCCAGGCCGACAGCACGCTGGGTGCGGTCGAGGTCAGCCAGGTTCCGACGAGCGCCGACCGCGCGACGCACAGCGCAGCGATCAGCGCGGGCTTCGATATCTCGCTCGGGCTCAATCCCGATTCGATTCTGCTGCCCGTGTCGCGGCTTGCGGGGATTACCCATGCGGTGACCACCCCGCTCTACGATGATCAGGGCGGGCGCCGGCTGCAGTTTGCCGGGCAGGCGGCAGTGATCGACCTTGCCCAGCGGCCGCAGATGGTGACGCGCCCGCGCGCCGCGATGGTCCTCGAAATGGGCGAAGGCGGTGCCGAACGCGCCGGTGGCGCGCGCGGGTCGGCGATCGTCGAATTGCGCACGACGCTCGCCGATGTCCGGCATTTCGCGGCACATCGCGCGGCCTATGACCGTGGCGAGGGACGTCCGCAGACGCTGTCGCGCGTCGATCTTGAAGCGCTGGTGCCCGTCGCCGAAGGGCGAATGCCGCTGATCGTCAAGGTCGACCGCGCGTCGGACATCCGCGAGATGATCGCGTTCGCGCGTGAGGAGAGGCTGCGCATCATCGTCGACGGTGCGGGAGAGGGGTGGCGCGTTGCGGACGAGATCGCCGCAGCGCAAGTCCCCGTCATCCTCGACCCGCTCGCCGACCTGCCGCGCAGCTTCTCCGAACTCGGCGCGACGATGGACAATGCCGCGCGGCTCCACGCCGCGGGTGTCACCGTCGTCATCAAGACGGGCAGCGGCGTCGCGCATCGCGCGCGCGAACTGCGTTACGGTGCCGGAAATGCCGTCGCATGGGGATTGCCCCACGATGCCGCGGTCGCGGCGATCACGATCAACCCGGCGCGCGTCTTCGGTGTCGCCGACCGTATCGGATCGCTGCAGGCCGGCCGCGTCGCCGATCTGGTCTTGTGGAACGGCGACCCGCTCGAACCGCTGTCGCAACCGCAGGCGGTGTTCGTCGAGGGGGTGGAGAAGCCGCTCACGGCCCGCCCGCTCGAGCTGCGCGACCGTTATATGCCGCGGCCCTGAACGGTCAGGGCAAGGGTTTGCCTTCGATATCCACCAGCTCGAGCGCCGGGAAGCGCTCGCGAAGCGCGCCGATCCATTGCCCTGAGTCGCCCGCGATGACGATCGTCGCCTGATCGGCGCGCAGATGCGCCGCCACGGCGGCGGCGATGCGTTCGGGCGACGGGGGCGCGGCGGACGACATCTCGGCGCTCAGTGCCTCAAGCGGGGCGTCACTTGCGACGAGCGTTGCCAGATAGTCGGCGAGGCCCGCGGCGCGCTCGGTCTGCCCCGACAGGCCGTTGGCGAGATAGATGCTGCGTTCGCCAGCACGCCCGGCGTCGACCGGCTCGCGGCCGAAGCGGCCAATCTGATCGAGGATCAGCCCGACCACCTCGTTCGCCGAGGCGGTCTTGGTCTGCGTGACCGCGATCAGGAACGCGGCATCGCGGCGGCTGTCGAGCAGGCTTCCGGCGCCATAGGTGAGGCCGCGCCTGACGCGGATCTCCTGCGTCAGCCAGCCTTGGAAGCCGCCGCCGAGCGCAGCGTTGGCGATGCGGAGCGACGGCCAGTCGGTATCGTGCCGTCCAGCGGTCGGCAGCGCGGCGATCACCGCGGCCTGCGCGACGCCGGGCATGTCGACCGCAATGACGCGCGGGGTGGTGGAAACCGTGCCGCGCGATGTCGTCGGAGCGGCCTTGCCGCCCTTCCAGGCGCCGAAGCTGCGCTCGGCCAGCGCGAATCCGGTCTCGGGGGCCAGCGCGCCGGTGACGATCAGCGTCGCGGCCTTCGGGTTCCAGTCCTTGCGCTGCGCGGCGGCGATACCGTCGCGCGTTATCGCGCCGAGGCTCGCGGCGGTGGGAACCGCGCCATAGGGCGCCTTGCCGAAGATCGCGGCGGGCAGTGTGCGCATTGCGGTTTGCATGGGCTGTTTCGCGGCGACGGCGATGGCGGACACCTGCTGGCTGCGGACGCCTTCGAGCGCGGCGGCGGGGAAATCGGGGCGCATCGCGACATCCGCAAGGATGCGCGCCGCCGCTTCGATATTGGCGGCCGGGGCGTTGACCGAAAAGACCGTCGCATCGGCGTCCGAACTCGCACCGATCGTACCGCCGAGCGCGGCGATGTCGCTGGCGATCGCGTCGCTGCTCCGCCCGCCCGCGCCCTTGAGCGCCAACGCCGCGGCGATATCGCCGCGCCCGGCCTGCCCTGCGGGATCGGCGGCGTCGCCGCCGTCGATCACCAGCCGGACGCTCGCCACGGGAACCTTCGATGATCGGGCGACGACGACGCGCAGCCCGTTGGAGAGGCGGCGCTCGGCAAGGACCGGCACAATCGGGGAGATGGCTTCGGCTGGATCGGGGCGGGCCTCGCGGGCGCCTTCGCTCGCGATGACGACGGCAGGCCGGCTCGCGGGCGGGACCGCCGGACCCATTTTCGACACGTCGGGAGAGGCGTCGCCGGCGTAGCCCGCAGGACGCTGGCTTTCGTCGCGATAGCGCAGCGTCACCCGCTTTTTGTCGTCGAGCCAGTTCCTCGCGACGCGCTGAAGATCGGCCGGGGTCATGCGGCGGATCGCATCGAGCCGCGTATCGGCGAGGGCCGGATCGCCGGTCAGCGCAGCACCGCCGCCGATCTCATAGGCCCGGCCGCGCGCGGTCTCGCGCCGCGCGAGCGCGTCGCCGAACAGACCGTTCCTGGCCGCGTCGAACTCGGCGGCGGGCAGCGGCGTGTCACGAAGCCGCGCGATCTCGGCGGCAAGCGCGGCTTCGGTTTCGGCGATCCCGTGCCCCTTGGCGAGTGTGATGACGAGCGCGAACGCATGGCCGTCGCGCGCCGGGAGGTTGTAGCTGCTGATCGCCGAGGCGAGGCCCTTTTCGTCGATCAGATGGCGGCGCAGGCGCGCCGCCGCGCCGCGCGTGAGCACCGCCTCGATCAGGTCGATCCCTGCCGCATCGGCGTCGGCGGCAAAAGGCGCGCGCCACGCGAAGGCGACCGCGGGTAGCGGGACGTTCGGCGCATAGGCGTCGATCGTCTGCGCCGCGACCGGGCGCCCTTTCGCGGTGTCGCGCGGAATCGCGCGGTCGGGGCGCGGCGCCGATCCGATGTAGCGATCGGCCCATGCGTCGAGCTTTGCCGGGTCGAAATTGCCCGACACGACGAAGACGGCATTGTCGGGCCGGTAATAGGCTTCGTGAAACGCCTGCACGTCGGCGAGCTTCGCCTCGTCGAGGTCGGCGATCGTACCGCCGATCGGGCGCGCATAGGGATGGCCGTCGAAGGTGAAGGCGGGAAGCAGCGTATAGAGAATGCGCCCATAGGGCTGCGACAGCACGCGCTGGCGCAGTTCCTCCTTCACGACGTCGCGTTCCGAATGGAAGGATTTCTCGTCGATCACGAGATTGCGCAGCCGCTCACCCTCGAGCCACAGCATGCCCTCGAGCTGGTTCGCGGGAACGGTGATATAATAGTCGGTATAGTCGAACAGCGTCGATGCGTTGGTATTGCCGCCCATGGCATTGACCGCCTCGAGCACCCCGCCGGGCAGGTTGCGGGTCGTCTTGAACATCAGATGTTCGAACAGATGCGCGAAGCCGCCGCGCCCCGGCGGATCGTCGCGTTGGCCGACGTCGTACCAGATATTGATCGAGACCGTCGCGGAGCCGGTGTCGCGGATCGCATAGAGCGTCGCGCCGTTGGCGAGGATGCGTTTCGTGAAGTCGATCCGCGGCACGTCGAGCAACGACGGCGCCGCTGCCTCGATCTCCGCCGCCGCCGCCGAAGCGAAGGGCAGCGGGCTCGCGGCGAGAAGCAGGACGGTCAAGAAACGGCGCATCGGATTTTCCCTGGGCTTTGATGAAACGGACCGGCTTTCACCGGAGCAGTGACTGGCCGTGCTCGCGGATGATCCGGCCGCGCTGCATGACGAACACCGGCCTTTCGGTGACCCGGATGTCGATGATCGGATTGCCCGGTACCGCGACGATGTCGGCCGATTTGCCAACCGTGAGTGTCCCGATTTCGGTATCGAGGCCGAGCAGCCGTGCGGCATTGCTCGTCCCGGCGATCAGCGCCGCGGCGGGCGGCATGCCGGCGTCGACCATCAGGCCGAATTCCATCGCGTTGCGGCCGTGACCGTCGGGGCGCACCGTCGCGTCGGTGCCGAGCGCGATCGGCACGCCAAGGCGCAGCGCGGCCCTGAACATGCCCGTATGCGCGGCGGCGGCGGTACGCGCCTTTTCGGCGATGCCGGGAGGATAGCTGTCGGCGTTCTTCCGGACCCAGTCGATCGCCATGAATGTGGGAACGAGGAATACCCCTTTCGCCTTCATCCGTTTCAGCGTGTCCTCGGACAGGAAGCTGCCATGCTCGATCGAATCGACGCCGGCCTCGACTGCGAGCCGCGAGGCGGTGTCGCCGTGCGAATGCGCCGCGACCTTGCGCCCCCAGTGATGCGCTTCGCCGATCGCGGCGTCGAGCTCCTCGCGCGTGAATTGCGGAACGTCGACGGGGTCGTAGGACAGGACGCCGCCCGAGGCGCAGACCTTGATGACGTCGGCCCCCCATTTGATCTGGTTGCGCACGGCGTCGCGGCACTGGTCGGCGCCGGTGCAGACACCTTCGCGCGGGGTCAGCGGCGCGACGCGCTGCGCGGGGTAGGGCGCGCGGTCGCAGCTCCCGCCGGTCGCCGTGATGGCATTGCCCGCGGCGAGAATCCGCGGTCCCGGCGTCAGGTTCGCGGCAATCGCGTTGCGCAGCCCGACGTCGATGAACTCGCGCGCGCCGACATGGCGTACCGTGGTGAACCCGGCCTCCAGCGTCCGCCGCGCATTGGCGCCGGCATAGAAGGCCATTTCGGTCGGGTTGCGCATCAATTCGTTGAGCGTCTTGCGGTAATAGTTTTCGTCGGGTTCGAGCGTCAGATGCGAATGGACGTCGATGAAGCCCGGCAGCAGCGTCGCGTCGCCAAGGTCGATCGTCCGCGCGCCTTCGGGGATTGCGGCATCCCTGCCGACGCCGGTGATCCGCCCGGCCTGCACGACCACGATCGCGTCGTCGCGCATCCGTTCGCTCGTCGCGTCGAACATACGCGCGGCGCGCAGGACGACCGCACCCTGCGAAGCGTCCTGCGCCGAACCCGTGATCGCCGACCCGGCGCACAGGAAGATGAGGCCGGCGACAATCGCGCGCGCGATGCTGTGGGCGGTTTTCCGCATGTTTCTTTCCCCGCGGCGTCCCGGCCATCGGGCGCCGGGATCCCCTGATCCTGATTGTACGAGCAGCGAGACGCCCAATTCCGCCAGCCCGAATGGCGGATTTTGACGGTCGCGCCCATCATTGTCCTTGTCCAATGGCTTTTTCAGGGAGGCGCGCCATGTCCACTACCCGGATCGAAGGATCTTTCGTTGCGACGGTCACGCCGTTCGACAGGCGGGGAGAGATTGATTTCGGCGCCTGGCGGACGCTGCTCGATCACCAGGAACGGCACGGGACGCGCGCCATCCTGTTCATGGGATCCACCGGCGAGCCGTCGCTCCTCTTACCCGAGGAAAAGAAACGGATCATTGTCGAAACGGTGAAGATGCGGACGGGCGGCATGGCCTTCTTCTACGGCTGCACCGGCCCCTCGACCGAGCAGGTGATCGAGAATGTCCGCTTTGCCGCATCGAACGGCGCCGATGGCGCGATCATCGCGGCGCCGCCCTATATCTGTGCGTCCGAAGCCGATATCGAGCAATTTTACCTCGAAGTCGCCGATGCGGTCGACCTGCCGCTCGGGATCTATAACAATCCGCCGCGCGTGAAGACCGACCTTCATTGGGACCAGTTGCTGCGGCTCTTTCGCCATCCCAACATCGTGATCCACAAGGAATCGACCGCGCGTGTCGGGCAGGTGGCGCAGATCCTCGCGGCGGCGCCCGATGTTTCGGTGATGTGTTGCGACTCGCCCAATCTCGGCCTCGTCGTCCCGACGATGGCGCTCGGCGGTCACGGTACGGCGAACATGGGGGGCAATATCGCGCCCGCGGAAATGGCCGCCATCTCGGCACCATGGGCGGGCGAGGGCGAGGCGGCGACCTTTCGCGAGCAATATCTGAAGCTTCTGCCGCTGCTCCATTTCAACTATTCCGCAATCAACCCCGTTGCGGTCAAATCGCTGATGCGCGCCTGCGGCTTGCCGGTGGGTGGCCTGCGCAAGCCGCTTCGCGAACTCGATGGTGCGGAAATCGCGGCGGGACTGCGTATCGTGAAAGAGCTCGGCCTGACCGGGAAATATAGCTATTCCTCCGGGTAGGAGCGGCAACGGTCCAGTTCGCCCGGATCGCAGGGCGGTATCCTGCGGCGGCCATTTCGACCCCTTGCCGTCTTTCCGGACCCCTGCGAAGTTGCTTGTCGAACGGCACGGGGGAGCGTTAGGGGTTGCCGATGCTCCCTTGCCTTCCCTCCCGATCGATCGCCCCGCGGAGCCGGCCGTGAAAAGGGAGAAGCCCCGCGAAGGGGCGCGGCCCACGATGGCCGACGTCGCGCGCGAGCTTGGCGTCGCCAAGATCACTGTGTCGCGCGCACTCTCCGATCAGTCGACGGTCAAGGAAAGCACGCGCACGCTGATCCGCGAGACGGCCGAGCGTATGGGGTACCGGCTCAACGTATCGGCGAGGAATTTGCGGCAGCAGCGCACACGCACGATCGCGGTCGTCATCGAGATGACGCCGTCGCACGAGCGGCTGATGAGCGAGCCCTATCCGCTGCTGC
Organism: Sphingopyxis sp.; assembly: GCA_017745175.1. Taxonomy (GTDB): domain Bacteria; phylum Pseudomonadota; class Alphaproteobacteria; order Sphingomonadales; family Sphingomonadaceae; genus Sphingopyxis. The sequence continues at coordinate 81,600 of JAGHZY010000011.1, forward strand.
TGCTCGGCGGGATCCTGCAGGAACTGACCGCTGCGGGGCAGAATATGGTTCTCACCACGATCGACCTCTTCCTGCAGGCGCCGCCCTCGGCCGACGGGGTGATCCTGCTCGGGCAGGGCGTGCATGACGACGCCGCGGCAGTGATCGAGGCGACCGGGCTGCCCTATGTGGTCTGGGGCGCCGAACATGGACCGCCGGGCCGCGTCGTCGTCGGCAGCGACAATCGCGAGGGCGGGCGCCTCGCCGCCGGACATCTGCTCGGCCGCGGATGCCGCCGCCTGCTGTTCCTCGGCGACGCCGAACATGGCGAGGCGGAGGACCGGCTGAACGGGTTCGAGGCCGCGCTTGCCGATTCGGGCGCCGCGATCGTCGCCAATATCCCTTGCGCCTTCACCGTCGCGGCCGGTCGCGAGGCGGTGGTGCCGCTCCTCGGCGGGCAAGGCCCCGATTTCGACGGCATCTTTGCGAGCAGCGACGCGATCGCAATGGGCGCGATCGAGGCGCTGCAGGCGCACGGCCGCAAGGTTCCGGGCGACGTGTCGGTCGTCGGGTTCGACGATTCGCCGGGCGCGGCGCTTTTCTCCCCGCGGCTCACCAGCATCCGGCAGGACTGGGGCGTCGGCGGCGAGCTGCTCGCGCAAAAAGTGCTCGACCTTGTCGCCGGAAAAGCGGTCGAATCGCGCGCAATGCCGGTCGGCCTGATCGTTCGGGACAGCTAGCAGGCAGGCTTGTCTGTCGTTTCTTCCAGCGGTTTCCTGCAAAAATGGTATCGATATCTTGACATCGATACCATTTTACAGGAAACCGGGCCGCAGAGCGAAGGGCCAAGCAGCCTTCGCCGTGGGTGAGGGTGCGTGGCGACAATCGAAAATCCTTCCGAAGCGATGCGGCTTGTCCGTCATGGCGATGCCGCGACCGGCGCGCAGGCAGCGGCGCTTTTTGCCTTGGCGAACGGGCTGGTCGGCGTCGAAGGCGTAATCGACGAATGCGCCGACCGGCCCTGCGCCTATCTGCCCGATGCCTATGTCAGCCGGCCGATCGCCTATCATGAAAGCTTTCCGGGCTATGCGACCGCGACCGATACGCGTGTACCGTGCCCCGGTCCCGTGCTGCTGCGCCTGAATATCGACGGCGAGCCGGTCGATTTCGGCGGTGCCGAACTCGTCGAGACCGAAAGCGCGCTCGATTTTGCGACCGGCCAACTCCACCGCCTCTCGCGCTGGCGGCTCGCCGAGGGCCGCACGCTCGAAATTGCGGTCGACCGCATTGTCCCGCTTGGCGGCAGCGCCAGCGTCGCGTCGCGTATCCGTATCCGGCCGGTCGATTTCGGCGGCGCGGTCGAGGTCCGGCTGACCTATGGGATCGAAGGTACGGGGGCTGGCGGCGCCGAAGCCGACGATCCGCGCATCTCGGCCCGGTTGCGCCCGGTCTGGATCATCACGCCCCCCCTGCCGGGCGACCCGTCCACGGTCACCCGGTTCGCGCAGGATGTCGTCGAGCTCGCCTATCGCCAGCATGTCGCCTGTCCCGCCGCCGAAGTTGCGGTGGTTGACGGGGAGCATGTCGTGCGCGGCGCGCTGGTCGCCGGCGACATCCTGACCATCGACCGGGTGGTTGCGCTCGCTGCTGCGCGCGGCCGCCCGGTCGATCTCGCGGTTTTCGACGATGCGGTGGCCGACTTCGACACGATCGCCGCCAGCCAGCATGCAGCGGTCGAGGCGCTGTGGGGCAGCGCGGCCTTCGCGATCGACGGCGACGATCGCCTGACGCAGGCGCTGCGGTTCGACCTGTTCCAGCTCCACCAGTCGGCGAGCCGCGATCCGGACCACAGCATCGGCGCCAAGGGGCTGACCGGCGAGGGCTATGAGGGTCATTATTTCTGGGACGCCGAAACCTTCATGCTGCCGGTGCTTGCGTTGCAGGCGCCCGAACGGGCGAAGACATTGCTCGCCTATCGCATCGGCAAGCTCGACGCCGCGCGGGCGCATGCGCGGGCGATCGGCCATGCGAAGGGTGCGCTCTATCCATGGCGGACGATCGCCGGCGACGAATGCTCGTCGCACTATCCGACGGGGTCGGCGCAATATCATATCAATGGCGACATCGCTTACGCGCTCGCACTTTATGTCGCGGCGACGGGCGATGAGGATTTTCGCGCCGAAGCCGCCGAAACGCTGTTCGAAACCGCGCGGATGTGGATGGAGATCGGGGCGTTCGACGCACGGCGCGGCGGCGCGTTCTGCCTTTATGGCGTGACCGGGCCCGACGAATATTCGGCGCTCGTTGACAATGATTTCTATACCAACGCGATTGCGCGCCGCCATCTGGCCTATGCGGCCGAGACGGCGGAATGGCTGCGTGCGTGCGGCAATTGGGCGGCGCTCGCGAGCGCGATCGGCCTCGACGACCGCGAAATCGTCGATTGGCAGAGGGCGGCGGACGCAATGTGGCTGCCGGTCGATCCGGTGCTTGGCGTCCATCCGCAGGACGATGCGTTTCTGGGCCGCCCCGAGCTTCCCGGCCTTGCGTCGCGCGACGGGCATGGCCCGCTACTGATGCGTTATCACCCGATGATCCTGTTCCGCCATCAGGTCGCGAAGCAGGGCAATGTCGTCCAGGCGATGGCGATGGACCTTGTCGACATGCCGCTGTCGCGGCAGCGGCGCAATTTCGACTATTATGCCCGCGTCACGACGCATGATTCGACGCTGTCGTCGGTGTCCTTCGCGATCGCCGCCGCGCGGCTCGGCGACGAGGCGGCGGCGCTCGGCTTCCTCGGCGAATGCGCTTTCGTCGATCTCGAGGACCGGCACGGCAACACCTCGCATGGCCTCCACATGGCGGCGCTCGCGGGCAGCTGGCTCGTGCTGGCCGAGGGTTGGGGCGGCTTGCGCCTCGACGGCCCGGTGCCGTCGTTTCGGCCGCAGCTCCCGTCGGCTTGGAAGGGCTATCGCTTCCGCCTGCAATGGCGCGGCAGCGTGATCGAGCTTGTCGTCGACGGGGCGGGCTGCACCTATCGCCTGCTGTCGGGCGCGCCGCTCGACATCCTCGACCACGGCCGCGCGCTGCGGGTCGGCGCGGACCCCGCCGCCCTGCCGCGGCCGACGGTGAAGGGGGTCATATTCGACCTCGACGGCGTGCTCACCGACACGGCGGAGGATCATTATCAGGCGTGGCAGGCGCTCGCAGACGCTTATGGCTTCGCGTTCGACCGCGCGGTCAACGAACGGCTGAAGGGCGTCGATCGCGCCGGGTCGCTGCGGCTGATCCTCGACTATGCCGGCACCGCGGTCGATCCGGATCGGTTCGACGCGATGCTCGCGGAAAAGAACGGCCTCTACCGCGCCCGGCTGGCCGCCTATTCGCCGGCCAATCTGTTCGCGGGCGTTACCGGCCTGTTTGCGCAGTTGCGCGCCGCCGGGCTCAGGATCGGGCTTGCATCGGCGAGCCGGAATGCCGGTGATGTCGTGCGGCTGCTCGGTATTGCCGACCAGTTCGACTTTATCGCCGACGCGGGCGCGGTGGCGCACGGCAAACCCGCGCCCGACATTTTCCTGGCCTGTGCCGCCGGCATGGGTCTCGCCCCGGAGCTGTGCATCGGCATCGAAGATGCGCAGGCGGGAATTTCGGCCATCCATGCGGCGGGCATGGTGGCCATTGGTATCGGGCCGGAAGAGGCGCTGCCCGATGCCGACCTCAACGTCCCCGTCATCGGCGATCTCACGCCCGGCCAGATCCTGTCGGCAGAACAGGCAGCGGCCCCGCGCGGACGCCGATCAACCAGAACAGGAACCGTGGAGGAATTGCCATGTTGAAAAGGACCTATCTGCTGTCGTCGATTGCGCTGATCGCGCTGCCGGCCACCGCTTTCGCCCAGGAAGCGCCTCAGCCCGACGATGCCGCCGCGGTCAATGAGGAAATCGTCGTCACCGGTACCGCCGGCGGCGGGATCAATCGCCAGGACGCGGCCTTTGCGATCACCAGCATCAATTCGGATGCGATCGACCGCGCCGCGCCGAACAGCACCGCCGACCTGTTCAAGGTCATCCCCGGCGTGTCGGCCGAAAGCTCGGGCGGCCAGAACGGCGCGAACATCTTCGTGCGCGGCTACCCCTCGGGCGGCGACGCCGAATTCGTCACGCTGACGGTGCAGGGCGTGCCCTTCTTTTCGCCCCCGACGCTGTCGTTCCTCGAAAACACCCAGCTGATCCGGATCGACGAGACGATCGAGCGCGTCGAAGCGGTGCGCGGCGGCACCGGCGCGCTGTTCGGCAACGGCCAGCCCGGCCTGACCGTCAATTTCGTCCAGAAGGAAGGCGGACGCGATTTCGAGGGCCTCGTGAAGGCGAGCATCACCGACTATGGCGACCTGCGCGGCGACCTGCTGCTGTCGGGCCCGCTCGGCGAGAATACCAGCTTCATGGTCGGCGGCTATTATTCGAGCGGCGAGGGCATCCGCAGCCCCGGCTTCACCGCCGAAAAGGGCGGTCAGATCACTGCCAACGTCCGCCACGATCTCGACAAGGGGTCGATCCTCGTCTTCGCGCGCTACCTCAACGACCATGGCCAGTGGCTGCTGCCGATCCCGGTGATCCGCGATGGCGACAAGGTGCGCCGGTTCGGCAATATCGATCCCGGCACCGGCGTGCTCGCGGGTCCCGAAACGCGGCTCGCCGTGCTGCCCGACGGCACGCGCACCGATCTTGCCGACGGCCGCGGTGCAAAGCTCATCAACCTCGGCACCAATTTCGATTATGAGGTCGGCGAGGGTTTCCAGCTCCGCTATCGCGCGAGCTACCTCAAGGGCGATGCCGACACCACGGGCCTCGTCCCCGCGAGTACCGCGACGACCGCCAATGCCTATGCCGCCTCGCTCGGCAGCACGGTCGGCAGCCTGACCTATGTCAACGGCGGGCAGGCGGTCGCCGGCACCACGCAGGTGATCCGCGCGGGTACGTGGATCGTGCGCAAGCAGATCGAGGACTTCACCAACGACCTCGCGGTCGAATGGGAAAGCGGGAACAACAAGTTCACTGTCGGCGCCTATTATTCGGACTTCTCGTCGGACGACCAGTGGAACCTCGGCAATGTCCACTTGCTGACCGCCGAAAACCACGGCCGCCTGCTCAACCTGACGCTCGCGAACGGTCAGATCGCGACGAACAACGGCTTTACCCAGGGCTCGTTCTTCAACGTCAACGCCGCCTATGACGGCCGCGAATATGCCTTCTATGCGGTCGACGAGTATCAGATCACGCCCGAACTGCGCTTCGATGCGGGCATCCGGTACCAGAATTACAAGGCGACGGGCACGATCGAGAACAACAGTTCGGTCGACACCGACGGCAACCCGAACACGCTCTACAACAACGGCACCGCAGTGCTCAACGGCACCTTCCGCAACATCGCGTACAAGAAGGGGGCTTGGTCGTGGACCGCGGGGCTCAACTATGATTTCTCGTCGTCGGTCGGCGCCTATGTCCGCTATAACCGCGGCAACACCAATCCCTTCTTCGACAATCTGCGCGACGGAATCTTCGTGTCGCCGCGCGTCGATAACTTCGAGGGCGGGGTGAAGGTCCGCACCGACCTTGTCTCGCTTTATGCGACGCTGTTCCATACCAAGTTCAAGGGGCTGGTGACGACGGTGATCCAGAACGGCGCGCCGGTTGCCGACATCGGCGGCGCGCGCAGCACGGGCATCGAACTCGAAGGGCAGATCCGCCCCGTCGACAATTTCGCCATCGCCTTCTCGGGCACCTGGCTCGACGCGAAGTACCGCGACTTCTTCGCGGGCGGCGGGACGATCGACCTCAGCGGCAACCGCGTGCAGCGCCAGCCGAAGTGGCAGTGGCGCGTGACGCCGTCGTACGACATCGAATTCGGCGGCGACGGCAAGGTCTCGCTCCATTCGACCTTCTCCTATGTCGGCGACCGGTTCTCCGACACTGCGAACACCCAGTCGCTGCCGCATTATTTCAAGATCGATGCGGGGGTGACCGTCGACGTCAACAAGGCGCTGACCTTTGCGGTCACCGCCGACAATCTGACCGACAAGGTCGGGCTGACCGAAGGCGATCCGCGCACGCTGGGTCAGACGGGGGGCGAGGTCGTCAACGCACGGCCGATTCTCGGCCGGTCGTTCCGCTTCAGCGCGGCGTATAAATTCTAGGGACATCCCTCCCTTGGGTGGCCGCGGCCTCTTCGCGGCCACCCCTTCTTTTTCCAAGGCCCTTCTTTCCCTAAGGACAGCCGATGGCCCGCACCCGACTGATCGCCGCGCTGATCCTGACCTATGTCGCGTTCGCGATGCTGCTCAACAGCGTCGGGACGGTCATCCTCCAGTCGATCTCCAGCTTTCATGTAACCAAGCCCGAAGCCAGCACGCTCGAGGGTTTCAAGGATATCACGATCGCGGTCGTGTCCTTCGTGACCGCGAGCTATCTTCCCCGAATCGGCCTGAAGAATGCGCTGGTCGGCGCGCTGGCGCTGGCGGTTGCGGGATGCATCGTCATGCCGCTTTTCGGCAGCTTCAACGTTGCGCGGCTTCACTTCGCGATGGTCGGCGCGGCGTTTGCGGTCGCCAAGGTCGTCGTCTATTCGATGATCGGTCTCGTCACCGACAGCCCTCGCAAACACGCCAGCCTGACCAGCCTGATCGAGGGCATGTTCATGATCGGTGTGCTCTCCTCGTACTGGGTATTCAGCGCCTTTATTGATGCGGCCGGTCTCCGCTGGCTCAACGCCTATTGGGTGCTCGGGGCGATCACCGCGCTGGCGCTTGTCCTGTTGCTGACCGCGCCGGTCGACGAGCACCGGACGCACGATGGCGAGGAAGCGGATACAAACCCGCCGCTCGTCGCAATGCTGAAGCTTGCGGCGTTGCCGCTCGTGCTGGCCTTCATTGCCTGCGCCTTCCTGTTCGTGCTGATCGAACAGGGAATCCAGAGCTGGCTTCCGACCTTCAACAACGAAGTGCTGCACCTGCCGGCGCAGATGAGCGTGCAGGCGGCCAGCCTCTTTGCCGCGTGCCTCGCGATCGGGCGCTTCGGCGCCGGCGCGGTGATGGCGCGATTCGACTGGTATCCGGTGCTCAACGCCTGCCTCGCCGTGCTCGCGGCGCTGATCGTCCTCGTGCTGCCGCTCGCCGACGGGCTGGCGCCCGGCGCGATCCATAGCTGGACCGATGCACCGGTTGCGGCCTTTCTCTTTCCGCTGATCGGGATTGCGCTCGCGCCCGTCTATCCGACGATCATCTCGGTGATGCTGAGCGCGATGCCGAATCGTCAGCATCCGCCGCTGATGGGGCTCGTCGTCGTCTTCTCGGCACTGGGCGGGACGACGGGGTCGGTCATCACCGGGGCGCTCTTTGCCCACCTTGACGGCCGGACGGCATTCACGCTGATGCTGGTGCCGACCGCGATGCTGGCCGCGGGCCTCTTCCTGTTGCGCCGGCGAATCCGGTCGGCCGGCTAATCGCGGCCGTCGTCAGCCGGCCGAAAAATTCAAGCTGACGAGCGCAACGATGAAAAGAAGGATGACGGCGGCGAAGAGGGCTGTCGTTGCCGTGAACAGGAACGCGCTTGCCGGACGCCGCGCATGGAGCCCGTCGATCTCGTCCGGTTCGGCGGCCTCGGCCGCCACGCCGGCCTCATCCTCGTGCGGCGCCTTGAGCATCGCCGCGCTGATCGCGCTTGCCGGGACGGGCGACAGAAATTCGCATCCGAAGAGCCCGCCGTCGTTGCGCACGACGCGCGCGGCGACGGCGCCCAGTTCGGGCAGGACGAGGAGAAAGGTCTCGCCGACGGCGAAGGCTGCTCCGGTTTCGATCAGCAGCCCCGTCCGCGAGAGGTTGCGGATGATGATTGCGGATTCGGCGGTTTCCGATCGCGCGGCGACATCGAGCCGGAGCGTACGGCGCCGCATCCGCCTCCGGTCGGTCGTTTGGGCGGGTTCGGCAATATGGGCCAGCAAGGATTTCACCAACGTCTCCCTTGGCGACACCTATCGCGCGGCAATCTTAATATTTTGCCCTGTGGCGGCAATTTTCTGCCCGCCAAAAGGGGGAGAGCGCGCCGCAAGACCTGCCAGGTCCGGTCAGTGGACCGGGGTCGTTTCGCCGCGGCGCGCGGCGTCCGTTTGCGACAAACCGTGGCCCTTTGTGGATCGAATTGGGACGCTAATTCAGTATTGGTACCAATAGCTTCCGTCCGAACAGTCCCTCTATCTAATTGTATCTTGGGCTTATTAACTTTAGCAGTTGAGGGGGCACCGGCGCAGGGTCCGCCGCAAATTTGCGTTGTCTAAAAATGTGTTAACGCGCTTGCGCAGTCTCGAGAATCCATGCTTCCTAATGCGTGGGGAAGGTCCGAGTCGTTCGGACAGTGGGTCGCACTGATATTGATGGAATTTTGCTGTGCCGTTTTCGCGGCAGGCAAAGTGCGTGCGAGGGAAACGGACATGGATGCATTCGACAATCCGGCGCGGAATGGAATGGCGGAACCCGGGCGCGAAGGCGCTTCGGCCGATCAGTCGAACCAGGCGGTCGCGGGCAGCGAATTCCTCGCTGCGTCGGCAAATGTTACCGCTGCGGCCTCGGCGATGCCGCTCGCGATCCAGGCAATCCTTGTTCCCGACGCGAGCGGGCGCATCGTCCTGCCCGCCGGCGCATCGATCGACGACATCAGCGTATCGGGCACCGACCTCATTATCGCCTTGCCGAACGGGCAGGTCCTGATCATCCCGAACGGCGCGGTCGACATTCCCGCGATCGTTGTCGACGGCGATACGGTGCCTGCGAGCACGGTGGCACAGCTGCTCGAAAATCTCGGCGAGCTGAATCCCGAAGCCGGCGCGCGCAGTTCGGGCGGCAATTTCGCCGATCCCGAAGGCCCGATCCAGGACGCTTATGCGCTCGGCGATCTTCTGCCCTACACCGAACTTGCCTTTCCGCAGCCCGAACAGCGCGAGCTGCTGCCGGCGGTTCCCGACGAGGAACCCGAAATCGTCATCGTCACGCCGAATCAGCCCGCCGGGGCGACCGCGGCGACGGCGAGCGTCAACGAGGCGGGCTTGCCCGCCCGCGGCGCCGAGCCCGCCGGCAGCAATGCCGCGGCAAACAGCGAAACCACGACCGGTTCGATCGTGTATGACGCCGGCGACGGTCTCGATGCGATCACGATCAACGGCACTGCCGTTACCGCCGTCGGACAGGTCGTCACGACCCCGCTCGGCCAGCTCACCATCACCAGCCTGACGCCCGGCAACGTCGGATACAGCTACACGCTGACCGACAACACCAATGCGAACAACAATGTGACCGACGTCTTCACCGTCGTCGTCACCGACCGCGACGGCGATACCGCGACCGCGACGCTGACGATCGACGTGATCGACGACGTGCCGACCGCGCGCAACGACACCGACGGGGTCGCCGCGGGGAGCTTTACGCCCGAAACGGGGAATGTCATCACCGGCGCCGGCACGACCAGCGGCAATGCGGGCGCCGACACGCAGGGTGCCGACGGCGCGACGCTGACCGGCGTCACGGCCGGCACGGGCACGACCTTCGTTGCGCCGGGCACGGCTATCCAGGGGCAATATGGCACGCTGACGCTGAGCGCGAACGGCGGCTACAGCTATGTCCGCAATCCGGGTACCCCGGGCGGCGTCAACGATGTCTTCACCTACCGTCTCGCCGACGGTGACGGCGACACGTCGACCGCGACGCTGACCATTGCCATCGGGGACAGCCCGAACCGCATCGATTTTGTCCCCGGCCCCGGGGACAACACGATCGTCAACGAATCGCAGCTGCCGCCGCGCGATGGCGAGACGCCGGGCTCGGCCTTCGACGGCGATGCCGAAACGACGAGCGGGACGATTACCTTCACCTCTCCCGACGGCGTCGCGAGCGTGACGATCGAAGGTGTCGCGATTACGCCCGGGTCATTGCCGCAGTCGATATTCAGCAACGACACCGGAACGCTGGTCATCACCGGTTACAGCTATGATCCCGTGACCGGACAGGGTTCGATCACCTATAGCTACACGCTCAACGACAACGCACTGAATACCGGCGATACAACGGTCAGCTTCGATATCGTCGTGACCGACCTCGACGGTGATGCCGCGACCGATACGCTCGACATCACGATCGTCGACGACGCGCCGACCGCGCGCGCCGACGTTGACAGCGTGACCGAGGACAGCGGCAGCGGCGACAATCCGCCCGTTGCCGACGGCAATGTGCTGACCGGTTCGGGGGGCGGCGACGCCAATGCGACCGACGGCGCTGCCGATACGCAAGGTGCCGACGGCGCGACCGTCACCGCGATCGCGGGCGGCACGGTGGGCACGCCGCTCGTCAGCGCCTATGGCACGCTGACGCTGAACAGCGACGGCAGCTACACCTATGTGCTGAACAATCAGGCGCAGCCGGTGCAGGGGCTTTCGGCGGGCGAGACGCTGACCGAGACCTTCACCTACACGATCACCGACGGCGACGGCGACACGTCGACGACGACGCTGACGATCACGATCAACGGCGCCGACGATGGCGTGACGATCAACGGCCTCAACGCCGAGGGCGCCGAGGTTATCGTCAACGAGGACGATCTGGTCGATGGATCGTCGCCCGACGCGGCGGCGCTGACCCAGCCGGGCAGCTTTACGGTTTCGACCCCCGACGGGCTGGGCAATGTGACGATCGGCGGCGTGCAGGTCGTGACGAACGGCGTCTTCACTGCGGGCACCGTGACGAGCCCGCTCGGTACGGTGAACATCACCGGCTTCACCCCCGTTATCGGTGCCGACGGCTCGGTGATCGGCGGCACCTTCAGCTATAATTATGTCCTGTCGGACAACACGCTGACGCACAGCAGCCAGGGCGAGGATTTTGTCGGCGACAGCTTCCCGGTCGTCGTGACCGACAGCGACGGGTCGACCGCCAACGCCAGCCTCGACGTCCGTATCATCGACGATGTCCCCGCCGCAACCGGCGACAGCGCGGCTGCTGCCGAGGATACGCCGGTCGTGATTGACGTGCTCGCGAACGATGTCCGCGGCGCCGACGGGGTCGACCCTGCGACCGGTGTTGCGCTGGCGACGGCGCCGACGAAGGGCAGTGTCGTTTACAACGGCGACGGCACCTTCACCTACACCCCGACCGCGGGCCAGGAAGGCAGCGACAGCTTCACCTACATGATCACCGACGGTGACGGCGACACCGCGACCGCGACGGTAACGGTGACGCTGGCGAAAGATTCGGTTCCGACGATCGATCTCGGCGCCGACAACAGCGTCGACGAGGCGGGCCTCCCGGCAGGATCTGACGCCGCGTCGAACAGCGAAACCGCGACGGGCAGCTTCACGCTGACCACGGGTAACGACAGTGTCGCCTCGCTCGTCATCAACGGCGTCGATGTGACCGCCGGCGGCACGGTGACGACGCCGACCGGTGTACTGACCGTGACGCTCGACAGCGGCGTTTACAGCTACAGCTATACGCTCACCACCAATACCGACGGCGACGATACGTTCGACAGCTTCACCGCGGTCGTGACCGACAGCGACGGCGACACCGCGACCGACACGCTGGTGATCGACATCGTCGATGACGTGCCGACCGCACGTCCCGATGTCGACAGCGTGACCGAGGACGGCACGCTGACTGCCGACGGCAATGTGCTGACAGGTACGGGCGGCACCGATGCGAACGGCACCGACGGTGCCGTCGACACCCAGGGCGCTGATGGAGCGAATGTGACCGGCGTCAGCTTCGGTGCGACCGTCGGCAGCGTTGGCGCGCCGCTTGCGGGCGCTTACGGCACGCTGACCCTGAACGCCGACGGCAGCTATACCTATGTGCTCAACAATGCGGCGCAGCCGGTGCAAGGCCTCTCGGCTGGCGAAACGCTGACCGAAATCTTCACCTATACGATCACCGACGGCGACAACGACACGTCGCCAACGACGCTGACGATCACGATCAACGGCGCTGACGACGGCGTCACGATCACCGGCCTCGACGCCGCGGGCGCCGAGCTGTTCGTCGATGAGGACGATCTGCCCGCACGCCCCGGCGAAGCCCCGGGTTCGGACACGACGCCCGACGGTGTGACCGACAGCGACAGCTTCTCGGTTTCGACGCCCGACGGCATGGGTACGGTGACGCTGACCAGCTTCAACGGCGTGCCGCTGGGTGCGCCGCTGACGCTCGTCGTCGCCAACGGCACCTTCACGCCGCAGTCGGTGTCGACCGCCTACGGCACGCTGAACGTCACGGGCTTTACGCCGGTCACCGGCACCGACGGATCGGTGATCGGCGGGACCTTCACCTATTCCTATACGCTCACTGACAACCGCACCGATCATCCTGCGGCGGGCGAAGACAGCCGTACCGACAGTGTTGGCGTCACCGTTACCGATATCGACGGTTCGACTGCGAGCGCCACGATCGACATTCGCATCACCGACGATGTCCCCGCCGCTTCGCCCGAGCCGAACCAGAATGTTGCCGAAGGCGCGACGGTCACCGGCACGCTCGACTTCGTGCAAGGCGCCGATGGCGCGACCGTCACCGCGATCAACGGCACGACGCTGGTCTTCGGCGGCGACGGCTATTCGCAGGCGATCGACATCGGCGACGGCACGATCAAGGTGAAGGCCGACGGCAGCTACAGCTTTACCGCCGATGCCTCGGTTCCGGGAACGGGCAGCGCATCGGCGACCTATACGGTCACCGATGGCGACAACGACACTGCCACCGCCCCGATCAGCTTCACGATCACCGACGCCAATGTGCCGACCGCGGGCACGACGCAGGCGTCGGTCGACGACGACGCCCTTGCGGGCGGCAACCCGGCGAGCACGACCGGCGACCTTCCCGACGCGAACAGCGACGGCGACAACAATCAGGCGACCTTCAGCGGTCTGCTGAACCTGAACTTCGGCGGCGACGGCGCGGGTTCGGTCAGCTTCGCCGCGATGAACGGCCTGTTCGTGACCGTCGGTCAGGAATCGGTCCAGATGAGCTGGAACGCGCTGACCAACACGCTGACCGGCACCGGTCCGCGCGGCGCGCTGTTCACCGTCGAGCTGACCAACCCGGCAACGGGCGCCTACAAGGTTACGTTGCTCGACAACGTCCTGCACACGCCGGGCGGGAACGAGAATGACGCCACCGCGACGCTGGGCTTCATCGTGACCGACAGCGACGGCTCGACCGCCCCCGGCACGCTCCAGATTACCTTCGACGACGACGCACCGACGGTGGTGGCTGGCGGTACGCAGCCGGTGCTGACGGTCGACGAGAGCGACTTTGGTACCAACCACGGCCTCAGCTTCGCGTCGGTATTCACGCCGACCTTCGGCGCCGACGGTGCTGCGGCAACCAATTCGACGACCTATGCGCTCGGCATCAACGCCGGTTCGACCGGGCTGGTTGACAGCGCGACGAACGAAGCGGTCGTGCTGGTGCTGAACGGCAGCATCGTCGAAGGCCGCACCGCGACAACCAACGCGCTGGTCTTCACGGTCAGCGTCGCAGCGAACGGCACGGTCACGCTCGACCAGAGCCGCGCCGTCCTGCACACGCCGGACAGCGGTCCCGATCAGCCGGTCAGCCTGTCGGCCGACAATCTGGTCACGCTGACCGCGACCGTTACCGACGGCGACGGTGATACCGCGACCGCAACCGCGAACATCGGCCAGAATCTCGTCTTCGAGGACGATGCGCCGGTGGCGAACGACGACAGCATCGGTCTGACCGAAGGCGGGCCGAGCTTCGTCAACTTCGATGTCGACACCAATGACAACAATGGCTCCGACGGTTTCGGAAGCCGCACCTTCACCAGCCTGACGGGCACCTATGGCACGATCACGCTCAACGGCGACGGGACGCAGACCTATACGCTGACCGCGGCCGGACAGGCCGCGATCAATGCGCTTGCACCCGGCGCGACGCTGACCGACAGCTTCACCTACACGCTGACCGACAAGGACGGCGACAGCGATCCCGCGACGCTGACGGTCACGCTGACGGGCACCGACGACGGCGTCACGATCACCAATCTGACGCCCGCGCTCGACGGCGGCGACGCCAGCGTCGACGAGGACGATCTGCCCGCCGGATCGGACGCGACCAAGGAATCGCTCACCACGACGGGGACGT
>JAGHZY010000120.1 GCA_017745175.1 Sphingopyxis sp.
GCCTGAGGTCGATGCGCGGGTGCGCGGTGTGGAAGGCGGGAAGGCGCGGGAGCAGCCAGCCGGTGGCAAAGGTGCCGACCGCGGCGACCGAGAGCAGCTGCGCGGCGGTGCCGCTGGCGATGCCCTCTACCAGCTCGGCGATGCGATCGAAGCTGTCGCCGAGCGCAGGCAATAGCGCCTGGCCCTCGTCGGTGAGCGCAAGGCCGCGCGGCAGGCGGCGGAAGAGCTGCGCGCCGAGCCGCTCCTCCAATCCCTTCACCTGGTGGCTGATCGCCGCCTGGGTGACGCAGAGCTCGATCGCGGCGCGGGTGAAGCTGAGATGCCGGGCCGAGGCCTCGAAGGCGCGCAGGGCAGTGAGGGGGAGGTGAGGGCGGACCATCGGGACACAGGCATAAGAAAAGCTAATGGCTCGCGCCAGCTTTGATCCTTTGTGCGGCGGCCGCGCCGGGCCTTACTTCTTGCGCCGCATCGAAAAGGAGATGGGATCATGAAGCTCGATCGGCGGACATTTGGCGGGACGTTGCTGCTCGGCGCGGGCGCCGCGCTGGCGGGGGTGCCGGGACAGGCGGCGGAGGCGCTGGCGGCGCCGCGCAAGCTGCGCGCGACGGTGCTGGTG
>JAGHZY010000121.1 GCA_017745175.1 Sphingopyxis sp.
GGGATAGACGCCGTTCAGCGTCGTGGCGATGTCGTCGAAGGTGTAGGTCAGCACGCCCCAGTCGCCGTCGTTCATGCCGAAGAACGCCTTGGCGAAGTCGTCGAGCCCCTTCTTGCCGCGGGTGCCCTCGCGGATGATCTGGTCGGCCTCCAGCCAGATCAGCATGCCCTCGGAATAATAGTCCTCGTCGCGATTGATCGATTCGAACGGCTGCGGCCGGCGCTTGTTGATGATCGGGTCGAGCGTGGTGTCCTCGACCGAGCGCCAGGCTCGACCGGGCTGGACCGAGTAGAACCCGGCCGAGTTGGCCATCATTCCGAGCACCGTGTCCTTCGGCTGCAGCCCCGAGCGCGCGGCGAGCACGAGCCCCCAGAACTGGTCCTGCCCCTCGTACATCCACAGCAGGTTGTCCTGCATCGGCTGGCGGTAGTCGGGCGTCCACAGCCCTTCGGGGCGGCGGTACTTGCCGTCCCAGCTGTGGCTCAGCTCGTGCGCGACGACGTTGCGGTCCCACGCGTAGTCGTCCCACTTGATGAAGTTCTCGGGGTTGTAGTCGTTCTCGCT
>JAGHZY010000122.1 GCA_017745175.1 Sphingopyxis sp.
CCTCGTAGCTGGTCACCTTCTCCGAGGTCACCGTGGCCGGGAAGCCGGGCAGCGCGATGTTCGGGCCGCCCGGGCGATAGCCGCTGGCTGCGCGGACATAGAGCATCGTGTCGCGGTTGATGTTGACCTGCGGGCTGACGCTCCAGGTGACGATGTCCTCGCTCGACGAACCGTCGCCGCCGCTGTTCAGGCCGAGCAGCGGGATCTGCGTCGACTGGGTGAAGGTCTGGTCGTTGCGCGCCCAGCGCAGCCCGCCGGTGACGTGGAAGACCTCGCCGAACTTGACCGTCGCGTTCCCGAAGACCGCATATTCCTTGTAGGTGTTGGGCAGGCCGACGATCGCGAAGGGATCGAACGGCGCGAGCGGCTGGCCGCTGGCATCGAGCGCGCGGACGACCTGGCTGTGGTTGTTGTCCTCGTCGGTATAGAAGAAGCCGAGCTGCCACTCGAAGCGGTTGCTCGATGCGGAGGTAAGGCGGACTTCCTCGGTCCATTTCTTCTGGCGCAGGTTCGCCGGATAATTGGCGAGCCCGCCCCAGATCACGCCGTAGACGCGCGAGGCATCGCTGGTCTCGAG
>JAGHZY010000123.1:0-278 GCA_017745175.1 Sphingopyxis sp.
GTCTTGATGCCGCCGACCGCCACGAACGGCGGCAGCCGCTCGGCTTCGCGCCGCGCCCAGGCTTCGGCGATCAGCTCGGGGCCGACCCCCGCCGGATCGCCGAGCGATACGGCGAGGGGTGCGATCATCGCGTCAGTTGTACTCGATCACCGCGTCGCGGCGCAGGTCGCGCAGGTAGCGCTGCCAGCGCTTGTTGACGCGCTCGTCCTCGATCGAGCCGGCGATCTGGTCGCGGTCGGCGAGCGCGAGGACGAGCTGGTCGGCGCAGAGGTTGAGGG
>JAGHZY010000123.1:288-558 GCA_017745175.1 Sphingopyxis sp.
GCATGAGCACGCGCACGCCGTCTTCGAGCGAGCCGAACGGGCCGTAGAACTGACCCACATTGAGCTGCAGCATCGCGGCCTGGATCTGCTCGGGCAAGTCGCGGACTTTGACTTCGTTGCCGACGACTTGCGCGCCGATCTTGGCGGCGCCGGCCTCGGCCTCGCCGCAGCCGTGGATATCCTTGACGCCGTTGGCGAATGCCTGCGCCTTGGCGCGCGCATCGTCGACCGTGGTGCCGGGAGCGAACTCGATCGCGATCTGCTTGAGGC
>JAGHZY010000124.1 GCA_017745175.1 Sphingopyxis sp.
CACGAAGCCCATGTCGGTGCCGTCGTGCCAGCGGCGCATCGTGCGCGCGAGCGTCTCGGGCTTGTCGGCCTCGGGCGGCGTGGCGAGCGCGCCGGCGTCGGCGACCTTGACTTCGGCCGGGGCGCCCGGGGTCTCGAACTGGATCGTCCAAGTCGCTTCGCGCTCGGTCGGCCAGCCGACGCTGAGCAGCTTGCCAGTCGCGTATGGGGTGGCCGCGGCGACCGCGGCATCGGCGTCGCGCACCGCGGCCTGGGCGGCGGCCAGCTTGGCAGCGAACTCGCGATCGTCGATGCGGACCAGCGGGTCGCCGGCGTGCACAACCTGGTTGTCGCGCACCAGCACCTGCGCGACCTGGCCGGCGATGCGGGCGGCGAGCTGTGTCGAATCGGCGCGCAGATAGGCGTTGTCGGTGGTCTCGCTCGATGCGGGCAGGGCGATCCACACCGTGCCGGCAAGGGCGAGCAGCGCGGCGCCGGCACCCGCCAGCAAGGCACGCGGGCGGCGGCGGCGCACCGGGGCTTCGACTTCGATATTTGCGGGGGCGTTCAT
>JAGHZY010000125.1 GCA_017745175.1 Sphingopyxis sp.
CCCGTCCGGACCGTTGTCGACATCGAGCAGGATCGCGTCGTAGGGCTCGGTGGTGCCATCGGCCGCGTCGTCGATGTAGGCGGCGACGTCTCCCATCCGCAGCGTGACGCGCGGATCGTCGAGGCAACCGGCGGTCAACTCGGCCATCGGCCCGCGCGCCCAGTCGACGATCTCGGGCACCAGCTCGGCCACCGTCACCCGCGCTTGCGGCCGGGCCGCGAGCGTGGCGCGCAGCGTGAAGCCCATGCCATAGCCGCCGATCAGCAGGCGCGGGTCCGCGCGCTCGAGGCGTGCCAGCGTCAGCTCGGCCAGCTGCTCCTCCGAGTAGCGCATGCGCGTGCTCATGAGCTCGTTGCGGCCGAGCGCGATGATGAAGTCGCGCCCGTGTGCGAACAGCCGCAACTCCTCGCCGTCGGGGACTTGCGCGGTGCCGAGAAGCTCGCGGGTGATCATCGATGCTGCAACTCCGAAGCGGTCCGTCGGGGACGGACACCGGCGCGCTCGGCCGCAAACGAGCCCGAACGTCAATCCATTTAATCGCGGCGTCCGGGCATTCTTAGTCCCATCTGGTGACAAAC
>JAGHZY010000126.1 GCA_017745175.1 Sphingopyxis sp.
GCACCCTGGAACGCCTGCACCGCGCCCTGCAGTTCGCCATAGCCCAGCCGCGTGCGGTCCTCGACGAACAGCGACCAGCCCGAGCCATTACCGAGGCCTTGGATCGGCGGCGGCATGAAGGCGAAGGTGAAGCCCTCGCTGATCGTCGAAAAGCGCTGGTTGAGCTCGGCGGTGATCTGCTCGGCGCTGGCCTTGCGCTCGCCGAACGGCGCCAGCGGGAAGAACACCACGCCACTGTTGGGCGTATTGGTGAACTGCAGCGGGTTCAAGCCGGGGAACGCGACCTCGTGGGCCACGCCTTCCACCTCCATGGCCATCGCCGCCATCTTCTTCAGCACCGCGTCGGTGCGTTCGATCGAGGCGCCTTCGGGCATCTTCACGCCGGCGATGACGTACAGCTTGTCCTGCACCGGGATGAAGCCGGCCGGCACGGTCTTGAACATCACCCCCGCGCCGACCAGCAGCACCGCGTAGACCGCGAACACCAGGCCGCGACGGCCCAGCACCCGCGACACCGCGCCCTCGTAGCGCTCGGCCCGGGAAAAG
>JAGHZY010000127.1:0-308 GCA_017745175.1 Sphingopyxis sp.
GCGCCGGCACGCGGCGAGCGCGTGCTGGACGTGGCCTGCGGGACCGGCCTGATCACGCTGGCCGCCGCCGGACACGTCGGCGCCGAAGGTCAGGTGACGGGCGTGGATATTTCCGAGCGCATGGTCGAGGCGGCGTCGCGTCGCGCCGAGGCACTGGACCTGGGCAACGCGCGGTTCCTGCGCATGGACGGCGAATGCCTGTCCTGCGCCGACGACAGCTTCGACCTGCTGTATTGCGCACTGGGCCTGATGTACATGCCCGAGTGGGACTACGCGTTGTGGGAGATGTACCGCGTGCTGCGGCCCGG
>JAGHZY010000127.1:318-544 GCA_017745175.1 Sphingopyxis sp.
GCGCCGGCACGCGGCGAGCGCGTGCTGGACGTGGCCTGCGGGACCGGCCTGATCACGCTGGCCGCCGCCGGACACGTCGGCGCCGAAGGTCAGGTGACGGGCGTGGATATTTCCGAGCGCATGGTCGAGGCGGCGTCGCGTCGCGCCGAGGCACTGGACCTGGGCAACGCGCGGTTCCTGCGCATGGACGGCGAATGCCTGTCCTGCGCCGACGACAGCTTCGACC
>JAGHZY010000128.1 GCA_017745175.1 Sphingopyxis sp.
GCGCTACACCAACGAGACCAAGAAGCTCGACGCGAACTTCAACAACACCAACACGGTGTGCCCGGCCCAGCAGGCGGCGCTGCTGCCCTATATGGGCGTGGCCGCGCTGGCGCCGCTGGCCGGCGGCATCATCACGCTGAGCTGCCAGGGCGGCTCGTCCTCGGCGCTCAACGCGCTGACGCTGAACGACGAGCGCAAGGAGAACAAGTTCACCGGCACGGCGATCCTGTCGTGGAAGCCGACCAAGGGCATGCTGCTCTATGCGAGCTATTCGCGCGGCTACAAGGCGGGCGGCTTCAACCTCGATCGCTCGGCCTTCAAGAACCCGAGCGCTGCCCAGCCGCTGCCGATCTTCCCGATCAGCACCGCCAATGCGGCCTATTATGCCGATGTCCTCCAGTTCGACGAGGAAACGGTGAACGCCTATGAAGCGGGCATGAAGTACTCGACCAAGGGCTTCAACCTGAACATCGCGGGCTTCCGCCAGGAGTTCAGCAACTTCCAGCTGAACACGTTCAACGGCACGGTCTACCTCGTCCAGAAC
>JAGHZY010000129.1 GCA_017745175.1 Sphingopyxis sp.
CGCCAGCTTCGCCCGGTCATAGGGCTGCTTCAGATATTCGACGACCGTCAGCTCGACGCCCGGCGTCTCCTCGAGGATCGCCAGCGTCTTGCGCGAGGTGCCGCACGCCGGATTGTGCCAGATGGTCGCTTTCATAAATCCCTTGTCCTCGTTCAATCCTCACAAGGCACGAATTCACCGGTCTCGTCATCCCGGATAAACGCGGAGCCCGTCGGAGCATCGATCAGATGGAGCCAGCTGTCGTCTTCGTTCAGTACCTTGCCGACAGCAATATAGTCGCATTTGCGCTCTTCGAACTCTTCCTCGCTGATGTCGCGCCAGTCACCCCGGATCCGCCAGCCACCGTCCGGATAGGTGTCGTCGTCGTCCGTATCGTCGGGTTCTTCGCGATAAAGATAATAAACCGGCACGTCCCCATCGAGCACGCAGCTGTCGACGAAGCAGCGCTCCCAATATTCGCGCCGTGGCGGAGCGGGCGGCGGTTGTGTCTCGCGCTCGTCGCTCCAGATAAGATCGATGATGTGGTGGCGTTCGAACCGCACCGCATCAT
>JAGHZY010000012.1 GCA_017745175.1 Sphingopyxis sp.
CATGATCACCTTCCGAATCGAGGGGGGTATGCCGAAGGTCGATGGCGCCGGTGCGCGGTCGCTGGCAGGTTTCAGCCTGCCCGGCGTGAAGCTCGAGCTCGCGCGCGGCGCGGTGGAGGTTCGCGGCGACACCGTGGTACTTCGGCTGATGCCCGCAGATGCGGGCGGCAAAGGCTGAGATACGCTTTGTTCTCACCGTTTCGCTTGAGTGAAACGGAGTCCGCAACTAAGTCGCGCGTATGACGTCGACCAACGATATCCGCCGTTCCTTCCTCGACTATTTCGAGGGCCAGGGCCACGCCCGTGTTCCCAGCGCGCCGCTGGTGCCGCACAACGACCCGACCCTGATGTTCGTGAACGCGGGCATGGTGCCGTTCAAGAACGTGTTCACCGGGCTCGAAGGCCGGCCCTATTCGACCGCGACCAGCTCGCAGAAGTGCGTTCGCGCCGGCGGCAAGCACAACGACCTGGACAATGTCGGCTATACCGCGCGCCACCACACCTTCTTCGAGATGCTCGGCAACTTCTCGTTCGGCGATTATTTCAAGGAACAGGCGATCACCCATGCCTGGACGCTGCTCACCAAGGAATGGGGCATCCCGGCGAACAAGCTGACCGCCACCGTCTATCATACCGACGACCAGGCCTTCGAGCTGTGGAAGAAGATCGCGGGCCTGCCCGAGGAGCGGATCATCCGCATCCCGACCAAGGACAATTTCTGGGCGATGGGCGATACCGGTCCGTGCGGGCCGTGCAGCGAAATCTTCTATGACCATGGCGACCATATCTGGGGCGGCCCCCCGGGATCGCCCGAGGAAGACGGCGACCGCTTCGTCGAGATCTGGAATCTGGTGTTCATGCAATATGAGCAGTTGCCGGGCGGCGAGCGCGTCGATCTGCCGCGCCCGAGCATCGACACCGGCATGGGACTGGAGCGCGTCGCGGCGGTGCTGCAGGGCGTCCATGACAATTACGACACCGACACGTTCAAGGCGCTGATCGCGGCGTCGGTCGACCTGACCGGGGTTCCGGCCGAGGGTGCGACGCAGGCCAGCCATCGCGTGATCGCCGACCATCTGCGCGCATCGAGCTTCCTCGTCGCCGACGGCGTGCTGCCGTCGAACGAAGGCCGCGGCTATGTGCTGCGCCGGATCATGCGCCGCGCGATGCGCCATGCGCATCTGCTCGGCGCGAAGGATCCGCTGATGCACCGGCTGCTGCCGTCGCTGACCGCCGAGATGGGCGCCGCCTATCCCGAGCTGATCCGGGCACAGGCGCTGATTTCCGAGACGCTCGAGCGCGAGGAGGTCAAGTTCCGCCAGACGCTCGACAAGGGGCTGAAGCTCCTCGACGAAGCGACGGTCGGCATGGGCAAGGGCGACACGCTGCCGGGCGAGGTCGCGTTCAAGCTCTATGACACCTATGGTTTCCCTTACGATCTGACCGAGGATGCGCTGCGCGCCAACGATATCGCGGTCGATCGCGCGGGCTTCGATACGGCGATGGCGCAGCAGAAAGCGGCGGCGCGCGCGGCGTGGAAGGGCAGCGGCGAAAAGGCGTCGGACGAAATCTGGTTCGACCTCGCCGAAACCAACGGCAGCACCGAATTCACCGGTTACACCTCGACCGCGGGCGAGGCGACCGTCATTGGCCTCGTCAAGGACGGCAAGCCGGTCGAGGAAGCCAGGGCGGGCGACGAGGTCATCGTGCTCACCAACCAGACGCCCTTCTATGGCGAGAGTGGCGGCCAGATGGGCGATGCGGGCACGATCGCAACGCTCGAAGGCGCGAAGGCATCGGTCAGCGACACGGGCAAGCCGCTCGGCCGCCTGCATACGCATCAGGCCGAGCTCGAAGCGGGAACGCTGAAGGTCGGCGACACGGTGCAGCTTACCGTCGATGCCGCTCGTCGCGACCGCATTCGCGCCAATCACAGCGCGACGCACCTGCTGCACGCCGCGTTGCGCAATCGGCTTGGCGGCCATGTGACGCAGAAGGGCAGCCTTGTCGCCGAGGATCGCTTCCGCTTCGACTTCTCGCATCCGAAGGCGCTGGCCGCCGAGGAGATTGGCCAGATCGAGGCCGACGTGAATGCCCAGATCCGCGGCAATGAGCCGGTGTCGACGCGGCTGATGACGCCCGACGATGCGGTTGCTGCAGGCGCGCTGGCGCTGTTCGGCGAGAAATATGGCGACGAGGTGCGCGTGCTGTCGATGGGTCATGCCGACGACCACAGCTATTCCGTGGAGCTTTGCGGCGGAACGCACGTTCGCGCACTCGGCGATATCGCCCTGTTCAAGATCGTCGGTGAAAGCGCGGTTTCCTCGGGCGTGCGGCGCATCGAGGCGCTCACCGGCGAGGCGGCGCGGCAGTGGCTGAACGGCCGCGACGAGGCGCTGAAGGCGGCGGCGGCGGCACTCAAGACGTCGCCCGACGAGGTGCCGGCGCGCGTCGCGGCGCTCGCCGAGCAGCTCAGAAAGGCCGAGCGCGAACTCGCCGATGCGAAGAAGGCGCTCGCGATGGGCGGCGGCGGTGCGGCCTCCGGTCCGGCGGTCGAGCAGGTCGGCGACGTGGCGTTCCTCGCGCAGGTTGTCGACGGGCTCGATCCCAAGGAATTGCGCGGCACGGTCGACGGGCTCAAGAAGCAGGTCGGCAGCGGCGTCGCGATGCTCGTCGCGGTCAACGACGGCCGCGCGTCGGTCGCGGTCGGGGTGACCGACGACAAGACGGGCAGCCATAGCGCGGTCGATCTCGTCAAGGCCGCGGTCGCGGCGCTTGGTGGGCAGGGCGGCGGCGGTCGGCCCGATATGGCGCAGGGCGGCGGCCCCGACGGCGGCGCGGCCAACGACGCCGTCGCCGCGGTCAAAGCCGCGCTCGCTTGAAACCGACCAAAAAGACGCGGCGCACCGACCATGCCGAAAGGCTGATCACGGCGCCGCTGGTCGACGTCTTCGCGGCCTTCACGAGCGCGGCGAAGCTCGCGCAATGGTTGCCACCCGAAGGGGCGACGGGGACGTTCGACCATGTCGACCTGCGCGCCGGCGGCGGCTTCCTGATGCGCCTGACCTTCGACGACGCCGATGTCGAGACCAAGAGCGACGACGATAGCGACCTTGTGGAAGTCTATATTCCGACGCTTGATGACGGGCGGCTGGTGGTGTGGCAGGTCGAATTCGAGTCCGACGACCCGCGTTTTTCGGGGACGATGGAGATGCACTGGTATCTGTCGCGGCAGGGCGGCGGGACGCTGGTCACGATCGACGCGCATCATGTGCCGCCGGGGATTTCGGCCAAGGATCATGTCGAGGGGTTGAATAGCTCGCTCGCGAATTTGGCGGGGGTGGTGGAAGCGGCCAGGTAACTCCGTGTTTCCGCTCGCATCGAGCCCTTCGACTGCCTTGGCAGGCGCTCAGGATAAACTTCGGCCTTTGGCCGAAGTCGAGATGCCCGTCGGTACGGGCCACCCCGATGGGTGTCTCGACTTCGCTCGACACGAACGGAATGGGTGGGCAGCCCTAACCTTCGACGCCCTTCGCTTTGCCCCACGCCCTTGCGGCGGTGTAACCCAGATACCCCGTGCCGAAGAGCGCGTAGAGCGATTCCGGAATCCCCGCGAGATAGGCGTTCATGCCGTCGGCGATGCCCTTTGCCATTTCGGGGCGCGCGGCCGCAATCAGGCCCATCGGGATCGCCCAGAGCAGCAGGGCGTACATGACGTAGAGAAAGCTCGGCCGTGCGCGGCTGGTCCAGGGATCGGCGCTGGACGCCTCGGCGACGATCGCGGTCATCCGCGTGCGGATCGCCTCCATTTCCTGGCTGCCCTCGAGCTTGAGCAACTCGAGCTTCGCACGGTCGCGTGCTTCGGGGTCGGGGATGATCTTGTCGATCAGCTTGGCGATGGGGCCGATCAGGCCTTCGATAATGCTCATGGCAATGCTCCTGCAGGTTCAAGGTTCAGGGAAGTTCAGCCCAATGGCGCCGTGAGGCATCAGCCGTCGCCGATGCGATTGGCGAGCCAGCCGTAAAGGAAGGCCTCCTGACTCGGACGGCGTTCGGCGAGCGCGATGTAGCGTTCGCCCTGCAGCGCCTCCATCGCGCGGAGGAGGACGGTTTCGCCGGTCTTGTCGCGGGCTTTCAGGAAGCCGTCGAGGGCAGACAGCGTGCGCGGGCCGATCTCGCGGTCGACCGTGATATCGGGATAGTCGCGCGCGGCACGGTTCAATGCGTTGAGCGCGCGCTGGAGAAAGCCGGCCGCTGTGCCGGTGCCCATGTTGACGCCGGTATCGAAGAGCTCGGCCGCGATCTTTGGCGCGCGCAGCGCGACCTTGTCGAAGCCGGGGCGCAGCCAGTAGAGGCGGCGATAGATCGACGCCGCCTCGGCGCGCGGCAGGTCGCGCATATTGCCTTCATAGCCCTGTGCCCGCGCGACGGCTTCGGTAATTCCCCAACAGGTTGGGCCGCCGCGATCGGCGGGATGGTTTACATATCGGCCCTCGCGGTCGATGACGGCGTCGATCAACGCGTCGGCCGCGCAGCTCGATGGGTCTGGTCGTGGCATGATTCGCTCCTCTTGGTTGGTTGAGAAGGTAAAACGAACCATATTGGAATATTGTAGGAAAGGGTTTTCGCCATGCGGGCCTTGCAGGTGCGTGAATTTCTGTCCGATCATGCGGGCGCGGCGCTCGCGGATTTGCCCGTGCCTGCGCCCGGAGCCGGGGAAGTTCGTGTACGGGTGCGCGCGGCGGCGGTGAACTTCCCCGATCTGTTGATGACCGGCGGCAGCTATCAGTTGAAGCCCGACCTGCCGTTCGTCTCTGGGCTGGAATTCTCGGGTGAAGTCGACGCGGTGGGTGAGGGCGTGGAGGGCTGGAAGGCCGGCGACGCGGTGATCGGCGGCAACCGGTTCGGCGCGATGGCCGAATATACCGTCGTTCCGGCGGCAAATCTGCGCCGGAAGCCCGAACGACTGAACTGGGACGAGGCGGCCGCTTATCCGGTCGCTTATCTCACCGCCTGGGTCGCGCTCGTCCGTTGCGCGCGCGTCGAGCCGGGCGAGTGGGTGCTGGTCCATGGTGCCGCGGGCGGGGTCGGGCTGGCGACGGTCGATCTGGCGGAGGCGCTGGGTACGCGCGTGATCGCGGCGGCGAGCAGCGCGGAAAAGCGCAAGGCGATCGTGGGGCTCTATGCCCCCGATGCCGTGATTTCCGCCGGGCCGGGTTTTCGCGAGGAGGTGAAGGCGCTGACCGGCGGCAAGGGTGCCGATGTGATTTTCGATCCGGTCGGCGGCGATGTGTTCGACGAATCGACGCGTTGCATCGCATTTGGCGGGCGTCTGCTTGTCGTCGGCTTTGCTTCCGGCCGCATTCCCGAGGTGTCGGCCAATATGCCGCTGATCAAGGGCTTTTCCGTTGTCGGCGTGCGCGCGGGCGAATATGGGCGGCGCTGTCCCGGGCGCGGCGCGGAAAATGTGGCAGCGATCGACGCGTTGGCCGCCGCCGGCAAGATTCGCCCGCATGTCCACACCGCGCTCGACCTTGCCGACTGGCGCGAGGGCTTTGCGATGCTCGAACGGCGCGAGGTGGTGGGCAAGGTCGTGCTGAAACCGTGACGAACCGAAGTCGCTGCCATGGTTTTGCGGCACGCAAGCTGCCATGTCCGCGGCGGGGCGTTCCGGCGCTTTTGCCGACATGACCAAAGGACATGGAATGAAGAAATTGACGATGATCGCCATTTCGATCGGTATGGTGATTCCGGGCGTCGCCGCCGCCCAGCCGCCGCAGGATGGCGGCCGCATGTTCGCGATGATCGACGCCAATAGCGACGGCAGGCTGGACAAGGCCGAAATGACCAGGATGGCTGAAATGCGCGCCCGGCAGCAAGGCGATCCGGCGATGGCCTCGCCCGAAAAGGTCGATGCCTTTATCAGGTTTCTCGATGCCAATGGCGACGGCGTGATCGACAAGGCGGAGCTGGCCGCGAAGCAAAAGACACGTGCGGAACCGCCGCCGCCGGCCGAAGTCCAGCCCTAAAAGAGCGTCCAGAGCGGGTTGGCGGGGTCGGCAAGCAGCCTGGCGGTCAGGGTAAAGGACATGACGACGAGCAGCGGCCGCACCCCGCGCCCGCCGAAACGGATCGCGAGCCGCGCCCCCAGCTGATTGCCCGCGACATTGGCCGCGGCCATCGACAGGCCGAGCAGCCACAGGACATGGCCGCCGACGATCATCGCGAGCAGCCCCGCGACGTTGGTCGCGAGATTGAGGAACTTCGTGTTCCCGATCGCGCGGACCAGTCCGAGCCCTCCCGCCGCGACGAGTGTCAGCGTCAGGAACGAGCCGGCGCCCGGGCCGAAGAAGCCGTCGTAGAAACCGAGCGCCGAGACGATCAGGGTGAGCCCGAGCGGGCCGGCGCGCGCGTGACGGTCGACGCTGCTCATCGGCGGGGCCAACAGGAAATAGAAGCCCATCGCAATCAGCAGGACGGGCACGAAGGCCGCAAGGAATCCGGAGCTGATATATTGCACCGTCGTTGCGCCAAGCACCGAGCCGGCGAAGGCGCCCGCGGCGGGCCATGCGAAGCGGCGAAGGTCGATATGCCCCTCGCGCCAGAAGGTCAGAAAGGCCGACCCGGTGCCGATCGTGCTTTGTAGCTTGTTGGTCGCAAGCGCCGAGACAGGAGGCACGCCGGCTGCCATCAGTGCCGGGATGGTAAGGAGCCCGCCGCCACCCGCCATCGCGTCGATCGTCCCGGCGAGAAAGGCGACGGCGATCAGGAAGGCGAAGATTTCGGGGGCGAATTCCATCGGAGCGTTCCTAGGTGCGATCACCTGGCTTGGCCAGTATCGCGGGGACGCTGCATAGCAATGCTTACCCGGTCGCGATCCGGACCGCTTGGAACAGGAACGTAGCGCCGATGATCGTGACGATCCAGCGGCGGCTGGCGCGGAAATGTGCGTCGCTGATGCGGTCGAGAATATAGCCGCCGACCATGATTCCGGCCATCGAAGCGAACACGGCGATTGCGGTGACCGGCTGCGGGATGATTTCGCGAGCCGATGTGCTGAACAGGACCGTACCGTAAACGAGAATTTTCGATGCGTGGCCGATCGCCTGCATCAACGCCTTGGTTGCCACAACCTGATGCCGGTTGAGCCTGGTATGGATGAACAGGAGGTCGGTCACCGGACCCGACACGCCCGAAACGAGCGCGAGCCCGGTCGAGACGAAACCGCCGCAAAGTGCGTGCCAGCGGTTGTCGGCATCGAGCGCCAGCCACTTTTGGGGCAGCCAGACGAGAATCGGCATCAGGCCGAGAGCGAGGAAAACCCAGAATTTGGTCGGCGTGAAAAGCACGAGCGAGAAAAAGCCGGTCGACGCCGCGGCGCCGATCCCGAACCAGAGCAGGACCCGCCATGCGACATGCGCCCGGTGCAATATGACGCGCCAGAGGTTCGAGGCGAACTGGATCACGCCATGGAGGGCGAGCGCGGTAGCAACGGGCAGGATCCATGCGAGTATGCCCATGAAGACAAGACCGCCGGCCATACCGAAAATGCCCGAAAGGATGGACGTCAGGAATGCGGCGGCAACGATCAACAGGCCTGCCTGCATATCCTCCGCTTTCCGTTCGGGCGCTATCCCGCGCGTTGATGAGGCGGTGACGCCGTGAGCCGCTTCGGGCCCCGCCATGGCGCGCTATCCTGTCAGGATGCTGTCTGATTGTCAGTTAAATTGGTCGGGACGAGAGGATTCGAACCTCCGACCCCCACACCCCCAGTGTGATGCGCTACCAGGCTGCGCTACGTCCCGACCGGCCCGATTGGGCAGGCGAGGCCCCTAGCGCGCCTTGACGGGGGATGCAAGCGGCGATGGCTGCTTTTCGGCCGATCGATGCGGCGGCCTTGATATGGCGCGCCTGCTTCCCATTTCGGCGAGGCTTGCCAAGGGGGAGGGGCGCACGACCGGTTGCGCGCAACGTCCCTGCGTGATAGGCGCCGCGCCATATTTGCGCCGGTTCCGGAGGGGAATTGGCGACGCTTATACGGAAAGTTTTTCACCCATGTCGACGCAATTGCTTCTGACCCAGGCGGCCGGATCGGGCGGCGGGGCTGCCGGTTTCCTGATGCTGGTCCCCTATCTGCTGATCTTCGCGGTATTCTGGTTCTTCCTGATCCGTCCGCAACAGGTGCGCGCGAAGGAGCATCGCACCAAGGTTGCGGCGGTGAAGCCGCGCGACCAGGTCGTGACCGGCGGCGGGATCGTCGGCAAGGTGACGCGCGTCGACGATGATTTCGTCGATGTCGAAATCGCGCAGGGCGTGAAGATCAAGGTCGTGAAGTCGACCCTGGCCGACGTCATGCAGCCCGGTGGCAAGCCCGCCAACGACTGACGCGGCGGGGCCGCGTCCGGCGCGGCACCGCTCTTGCTATCGGATCTCCAGACCATGCTAGATTTTCCGCGTTGGAAGACCATCGGCATCAGCATCATCCTGCTGCTCGGTATTCTCTTCTCCATTCCCAGCTTTCTGCCTGAAAAGACGGTCAATAATCTTCCGTCCTTCCTGCAGGCAAAGGTCAATCTCGGCCTCGACCTTGCCGGCGGCAGCCATCTGTTGCTCGAGGCCGACATTGCCGATCTGCGCAAGACACAGCTTGCCAATATGGAAAAGACCGTTCGCACTGCGATGCGCGGCGAAAGCGGCCCCGACGACGATATCGCGATCGGCGAGCTTTCGACCGCGGGCGGCAAGATCAGTTTCCTCGTCCGCGACCTCGCGAAGCTCGACGCAGCGCGCGAACGCCTGTTCAGCGAGACGCGCGGCACGCAGCAGCAGATGGGTCAACGCGACTGGAACATCACGGTGATCGATTCGACGCGGATCGTGATGACGCCGACCGGCGCCGGACAGGCGGAGGCGGTCAAGAACGCGATGGATACCGCGCGCGACATCATCGACAAGCGCGTCAACGCGCTCGGCACGCGCGAGCCGACGATCATTCGCGAAGGCGACGACCGCGTGGTGGTGCAGGTCCCGGGCCTGCAGGATCCGGCGGCGCTGAAGGAACTGATCGGCAAGACCGCGCGCCTCGAATTCCGCATGGTTGACACCAATGCCGACCCCAATGAAGCCGCCGCGGGCCGCGTGCCCGTGGGCAGCGAAATCGTCCCCTATGCCGTGGGCGAGGGCAATGGCGCCGCATTCGAAGTGCTGCGCCGCCAAGTGATGATCAGCGGCGAGCAGCTGATCAATGCGCAGCAGAGCTATGACCCGCAGAGCAACCAGCCGGTGGTTTCGATCCGTTTCGATTCGGGCGGTTCGGCAACCTTTGCCAAGGTTACCGCGCAGAATGTCGGCAAGCGTTTCGCCATGGTCCTCGATGGCAAGGTGTTGTCGGCGCCGTCGATCAACGAGCCGATCCTTGGCGGCAGCGCCCAGATTTCAGGCAGCTTCAGCGTTGCCAGCGCCAATGCGCTGGCGATCTCGTTGCGGTCGGGTGCGCTGCCGGTGAAGATGACGGTCGTCGAGGAGCGGACGGTTACGCCCGAACTCGGCGCCGATTCGATCCGGAAGGGCGCGATTGCCGGGATCATCGCCACCGTGTCGGTGCTCGTGCTGATGCTCGTCGTTTACGGCCGCTTCGGCGTCTATGCCTGCGTTGCGCTGATCTTCAACGTCTTCCTGATCATCGCGGTCATGGCGGCGTTCAACGCGACGCTGACCTTGCCGGGTATCGCGGGTTTCGTGCTCACCATCGGCGCCGCGGTCGACGCGAACGTGCTGATCAACGAGCGCATACGCGAGGAGCTCAAGCGCGGGCGGCGGCCATTCCAGGCCGTCGAACTGGGTTATACCGAGGCGAGCCGCGCGATTTTCGACGCGAACGTCACCAACGTCATCGCGGCGTCGTTGATGTTCTGGTTCGGCTCGGGCCCGATCAAGGGCTTCGCCGTCGTGCTGACGATCGGCATCGTCACCAGCGTCTTCACCGCCGTGACCGTCACGCGCATGTTCGTGGCCCATTGGCTGCGCACGAAGCGCCCGACGGCGATCAATATTTAAAGGAGGGAGCGAAATCATGCGCTTGCTGAAACTCGTCCCCGACGACACGAACATCGACTTCCTGCGGTGGCGCAAGGTCGCCTCCGCGATGAGCATCATTCTGGTCGTCATCTCGATCGCGCTCGTTGCGGTGCGCGGGCTCAACCTGGGTATCGACTTCGTCGGCGGCCAGTCGGTCCGCGTCGAATTCACGCAGGATATGCCGCCGATCGACGAAATTCGCGAAAAGGTCGGCGATATCGGCCTTGGCGAAGCGACGATCCAGCAATTCGGGTCGGACAAGGCGGTGTCGATCCGCACCGCGCTGCCCGATGGCGGCAAGGCGACGGCCGAACGCGCGGGGCAGCAGCTTGTGGCGGGCCTCAACAAGGCCTTCCCGACCGCGAAGACCGGTTCGGTCGAGACCGTGTCGGGCAAGGTGTCGGAGGAATTGCTGCGCACGGGCGCGATCAGCCTCGCGCTCGCGATGCTCGGCATCTCGATCTACATCTGGGTCCGCTTCGAATGGCAGTTCGGCGTCGGTGCGCTCGGCCGTCTGTTTCACGAGGTCGCGCTGACGTTCGGCTTTTTTGCGGTGACGCAGATCCAGTTCGATCTGAACAGCGTGGCGGCGTTGCTGACGATCGTCGGCTATTCGCTGAACGACACGATCGTCGTGTATGACCGTATTCGCGAAAACCTGAAAAAATATCGCAAGATGGACATCATTCCGCTGCTCAACCTCAGCATCAACGAGACGCTGTCGCGTACCGTGATGACGAGCGTCGCGATGTTGCTCGCGCTCGGCATGCTGCTGATCTTCGGCCCCGATGTGATCTTCGGCTTCACCGCGGCGATCCTGCTAGGCGTCTTTGTCGGCACCTATTCGTCGATCCTGATGTCGACGCCGATCCTTGTGTGGCTGAAGGTTGGTCCGCACAGCTTCGTACCGCGCACGACGGCCGGCATTGAAGGCGGCGAACGTGTCGAGCGCAAGGACGACGGCGCGGTCGTCTGACGCTTCGTCATCGTGCGAGAATCCGGCGCCGGCCTGCTTTTCGAGCGGGCCGGCGCCTTCGTTTCTAGAGACCGGCGCAGCGCCGCAGATGCGCGGCGAGCTCGCGGCCGTTGCGATTCCAGTCGAAGCGGCCCGCGAGCGTCGCGGCGACATCGGCCGGTGAAGGCGGGCTTGCCAGGATGGACTGCACCGCTTCGGCAATTGCGGCCGGAGTACGGTCGACGATACGGCCCGCGGTGGGCGAGGTGACCAGTTCGGCGGCGCCGCCGGCATCGCTGATCACGATTGGCGTGCCGCAGGCGAGCGCTTCCACCCACGCATTGGCGAGACCCTCGCTGACGGATGGCATGACGACGGCATCGGCTGCGCGGTAGAGCCCGGGCAGGTCGGCGTTGGCGACGGGTCCCATGAAATGGACGCGGCCATCCATACCGAGCCTTGCGGCCAGCGCGCGGTAACTGCCCTCCGCCTCGCCGGCTCCGGCGAGCCGATAGTGTACGCCCGGCAGCGCGGCCAGCGCTTCGATCACGAGCGCCTGCCCCTTGCGCGGGATCAGCGCGCCGACGGAAAGGATGACGGGCGTTTCGCCGATGCCGAACGCGGCCCGCGCGGCGGTGCGGTCGCCGGGGTGAAAGCGTGCCGCATCGATGCCGGTGTAGTGGACGGTGACTTTGGCCGGGTCGATGCCGATGGCGGCCATGTCGTCGCGCATCGCTTCGGAGACGGCGAGCAGGCCGGCGGCGTTTGCGCCGGCTTCGATCACCTGGCGCCGCGTTGCCGGATCGTGGCCGAAGTGGCTGATATCGGCGCCGCGCGCCTTGGCCGAGAAGGGGAGACCGAGCGTGTCGGCAACGCGCATGGCGGCGGGGCCGTCGGGGTAGAAGAATTGCGCGTCTATCACGTCGTAGGTCTGCCCGCGAACAGCCGCCAAGACCGCGCGCGCAACTTGCGCCGGATTGAAGCGCGCGCCGATGCGCGGGATCAACGTGAAGCGAGGGTGGTGGACGATGAGTCCGTTCCGGACCTCGCTTCGCGGCAGGTTACGCAGCGCACGGTAGCGTTTGTGGAGCGACAGCGGGAAGGGAGGCAGGCCGACGGGGGCGACGATCGTGAGCTCGATCCCGGGCTGTGCCGCAAGCGCGCGCAGGCTTCTCTCGACGAACAGCCCGAAGTTTGGCCGCGCGATGTCGGGGAACAGGGTTGCGATCGACAGGACGCGCAAGGGTGGAGCGGTGGACACTCAGAGCGTGCGGAGCAGGCGGACGGCGACGGCTGCCCAGGGCGGATTGCTGACGACCTGCTGGCGCTGGCCGGTACCGAGTGGAAGCAGATGAAGCTTTTCGCCATCGACGTTGAGCAGCCGCGCGAAGAAGAAGCGGCCGGCAGGTCGGGGCACGAGAAGGTCGCGGTTGAGCGCGCTCGCCCAGTCGCCCTCGGTGCGGCGACACCAGATTTCGTCGCCCGCGCGATAGTCGCCGATCGACGAGGTGACGCGCACCGCGACCATGTCTTCACCCGGGCGCGCGGTGAGCGCCTGTTCGACGCGGGTCGGTGCCTGTGCGCCGTCGGCGCCGAGCAGCGCCGTGATCGTGAGCTGTGTGTCCTGCGGCAGCTGCACCAGTTCGGCGGCATCGACGCCGAGTGCAGCGGCGATGCGGTTCATCCAGCCGAGCGACAAGGTGCGCGTGCCGGTTTCAAGGCGGCCGATCGTCTGCGCGGTGGTCGGCGGGATGCAACGTTGTCCCACTTCCTCGAGCGTCAGGCCCTTGGCACGGCGGACGGATCGTATGCTGTTTATCATGGGACGGCTTTCGGATAACCAAATCGGTTTCTTCTTTCCTACAAAATATTCCAGTGTCAAGTCCGGCGTGAGTGAAGGAGAATCGCATGACCGCACGCCGCCTCGAAATCCGGATCCACCCCGACGACCGGACCGATCCGGGCAGGCCGGGGCCACAGGCGATGCGCCACGTGATGGTCAATGTCGCGGAAAGCCCGATCGGCTGGCTGGCATCGCGCGGCTTGCTCACCGCCACGCAGCTCGGGGCGGGCGAACGACTGCGGGGCGATTATGAGCGTGCGGGACTGGCGGCGCGAGTCACGATGCGCTGGGACGCTGAGCCACCCGGAAAGAGTCGCGGCGGGGCGCGAGCGTCGGACGCGTCGCTGGCGCGGATCGATGCGCACCGGCGCTTTCACGCGGCGCTGGATGCCGCCGGGCCGGGGCTCGCCGATATCTGCTGGCGCGTGATTTGCGCGGGGGAGGGAATCGGCGGCGCGGAAAAGGCGCTCGGATGGCCGGCGCGCTCGGGCAAGCTGGTGCTCGGTCTCGCGCTCGACCGGCTGGCGCGCTTTTACGGGATGGGGTGAGGGGCGACGGCTGTTTTCAACCGAAGGCTGACATACATCCTCCCCTCCCTTTTAGAGAGGGGCCGGGGGTGGGTAGCCGCCGAAGGCGGCGCTCTACTGCAGCTCGCTTCCCTTGCACCCACCCCTAACCCCTCCCTAAAAGGGAGGGGGTACTGGCAGCTCTCCACTCCAAAAAAGACGCGCTGATGGCCAGCCGATCGCTGGTTATCCCAGCGCTTCTACTTCTTCGGCAAGCGCGAGCCAACGATCTTCCGCCGCGGCCTTCTCGTCACGCAGCTTGTCGAGCTTTGCAGTCAGTGCATTGAACCGCGCGTTGTCGCGCGTAAACAGGCTACCGTCGGACAGCTCGGTTTCGATCCCCGTCATTTCCTGCTCGATCTCCCCGATCCGGCCGGGCAGCAGGTCGTAGTCGCGCTGGTCCTTGTAGCTGAGCTTCTTGCGCGCGGTCGGCGGGGGCGGCGGGGCAGCGGTCGCAGCCTTGGCTTTGACACTGTTCGGCCTGCTCCGCTTCGCTTCCCAGTCGGCATAACCGCCCGCAACGATGTCGACCTTGCCCGATCCGTCGAGGCCGAGGGTCACGGTGACGGTGCGGTCGAGGAAGTCGCGGTCGTGGCTGACGAGGAGCACGGTGCCGGCATAGTCGGCAATGACCTCCTGCAGGAGGTCGAGCGTTTCGAGGTCGAGGTCGTTCGTCGGCTCGTCGAGCACGAGCAGGTTCGATTCGCGGGCGAATTCGCGCGCGAGGAGAAGGCGCGAGCGCTCACCGCCCGACAGCGCGCCGACGCTCGCCTCGCTGACGCCGGGGTCGAAGAGGAATTCTTTCAGATAGCCCTGGATATGCTTTTTGACGCCGCGCACCTCGACCCAGTCGCCGCCGTCGGCGAGGATGTCGCGGACGGTTTTGTCGGGCGACAGCAGGCTGCGCTGCTGGTCGATGACGATGCCGTCGAGCGTCGGGGCGAGGGTTATACTGCCTTCGTCGGGCTGGATTTCGCCGGTGAGCAGCTTGAGCAGGGTCGACTTGCCCGCGCCGTTGGCACCGACGATGCCGATGCGGTCGCCGCGCTGGACGCGAAAGTCGAGGCCCTTGATGATCGTGCGGTCGCCGAAGCTTTTCGACACGCCCTCGGCGACGATCACCGATTTCGAGCGCACATCGTCGTTGGCAAGGCCGAGCTTGGCGACACCGGGGCCGCCGATCATTGCGGCGCGGGTGGCGCGCATTTCCTTGAGCTTCTCAAGGCGGCCCTGATTGCGCTTGCGCCGCGCGGTCACCCCGCGTTCGAGCCAGTGCGCCTCGAGCCGCAGTTTCGAATCGAGCTTCTGTGCGGCACGCGCTTCTTCGGCCGCGACCGCGTCGCTCCATTCCTCGAAGCCGCCGAAGCCGATTTCCTTGCGGCGGATGCTGCCGCGGTCGAGCCAAAGGGTCTGGCGCGTGAGACGCGTCAGGAAGGTACGGTCGTGACTGATGACGACGAAGGCGCCGGTGTAGCGCGCGAGCCAGCTTTCGAGCCAGTCGATCGCGGCGAGGTCGAGATGGTTGGTCGGCTCGTCGAGGAGCAGCACGTCGGGGTTCTGCGCAAGCGCGCGCGCGAGCGCCGCGCGGCGGCGTTCGCCGCCCGACGCGCTGGCAGCGGAGCGGCTCATATCGATGCCGAGTTGATCGGCGATTGCAGCGACCTCATGGGCTTCGGGAGCGTTCGGTGCGGCGACGGCAAAATCCATCAGCGTCGCGAAGCCCGAAAAATCGGGTTCCTGTTCGAGCATCACGACATGGGTGCCCGGCACGATGACGCGCTTGCCCTTGTCCGCGTCGATCTGGCCCGAGAGCAGCTTGAGCAAGGTCGTCTTGCCCGCGCCGTTGCGGCCGATCAGCGCGAGCCGGTCGCGTTCGCCGACATAGATGTCGAGGTTCTGGAACAGCCAGCCGCTGCCCTGCACAAGGCCGAGGCCTTCGTATGAAAGAATGGGAGCTGCCATGATGAACGGCGCGCTACCGATACGTTCAGCATCATGCAAGCGCGCTGCGCACAAAGGCCGGAACGGGTTCGCTCCGTCTGCGTTACGGGGCGGACATCACAGATGACCGGAAGCCCGGTTCACAGGAGAATGAAATGACGAAGCAATTGTTCGCCGTTATGGCAACCGGACTGGCGCTGGTGGCGGCGACGCCCGCGCTCGCGCAACAGGGAGGTTCGACGGTGACTGCAGCAACGACCCAGGGCCCGATCCTGACCTTCTCGGTCAGCGAGGAAGTGCGTTCGCGTCCCGATCAGGCGAGCGTCGGCGCGGGCGTGACGACCACCGCGCCGACCGCGGTCGAGGCGATGCGTGCGAACGCTACCGCGATGGACAAGCTGATCGCCGCGGCGAAGGCGCGCGGAATCAAGGCCGAGGATATCCAGACGAGCGGCATCAACCTGTCGCCGCAATATGACTATAACAATCGCGGTGACGGCCAGCCGCCGCGCTTCCTGGGATATCAGGTGTCGAACAGCGTTCGCGCGACGACATCGAAGATCGAAGACATCGGCCCGCTACTCGACGCGCTCGTCGCCGCGGGTGGTACCAACATCGACGGGCCGTCGTTCGGCATGAAGGATCCCGACGCGCAGCTCGTCGGCGCACGCGGCACCGCGATCAAGGCGGCCGAAGCGAAGGCGCAGGATTATGCACGGCTCGCAGGCTTCCGCGGCGTCGAGCTGGTGTCGATCAGCGAAGGCGGCAGCTTCGGCCCGCAGCCGCCGATGCCCATGGTCCGCATGGCGATGGACGCCGGTTCGGCAAAGGCTACGCCGGTGGAGCCGGGTCGCGTTTCCAACACGCTGACGCTGAATTTCCAGTATCGTCTGGTGAAGTAAGCCCGAATTCTGTGCCCCGGCGAAAGCCGGGGTCCAGAATGAAAGAGCTGCGCTATCCGCATGGACCCCGGCTTTCGCGGGGGTTCAGTTTAAGCCAGCTCCCCGTCGGCCCACGGCCAAGGGCGTTCGCGGAACCACTTGGTGATGATATATTTGCATCCCTTGCGTACCTTCATCCCGTGGTGGAGCGTGTCGGGGTTGGCAGTGCCATCGGGCCGCACATTGTTCCATGCAAGCAGCTTGCCGGTTTCGGGCTGGTGCATCTTGCCGGTCGAGAGGAAGCGCGTCGCGCCGCCCGCCGCGGGCTCGTTGAGGTAGATCATCAGCGTCCAGCTGCGCTGGCCCGGGATTGTGCAATAGGTTTCCCAGTCGGCCCCATGCGGGTCGAAATAGTCGGTGTGCGCCTTGAACTCCTGCCCGACCTCATAGCGCTGGCCCTGCATTGGCTCGCCATATTCGCGTGGAATGCCGGTAAGATCGTGGAGGCGGCTGTTGACCGTGATCACGATCGGATCGCGATGGTCGAGGTCGCAGGTCGTGCTGGTGCGAAATGCCTCGTCGCCATTCGGATCGGCGATCGTTGAAGGCCGCACGTCGCGGTCGATCTGCGCCATCAACGCGGCGCAGGTCTCGGCGTCGAGAAAGCCGGGGAGGATGAACTGTTGCAGTTTCGGCGTCGGCGTGCGGCGGATGCCAGGGACGACCGCGAGCCGCTCGGCGGTGCGGTCGGCGCCCGAGGTCGCCATGTCGACATGATCATTCGCAGCCATGGCGCGCTTTTTAGCAGGGAAGCGCGTGCGAACAATGCTTGACGAGCGGGGGTGCGCGCGCCTATTCGCCGCGCGCTGTCGAGGGCGCTTCGCGCGCGCCTCTTCGCTTATGTGGCGACCATAGCTCAGTTGGTTAGAGCGCCGGTTTGTGGTACCGGAGGTCGCGGGTTCGAGCCCCGTTGGTCGCCCCATTTTCTCTATCATTGCGCATAGACGCTTTTGGGGTGACTCGCTGCGCCTGTTGGATTATTACGTTCTGACGTAATTATCTAATGCGAGGATGAGCCAATGTCCGCTGTCTGGGATTTCGCCGATTTCGACGATCATGAGCATGTCCACATGTTCCGCGACCGCGCGAGCGGGCTGACGGCGGTCATCGCCGTCCACTCAACGCACCTCGGCCCCGGCGCGGGCGGCGTGCGCTACTGGCATTATCCGCAGCGCGCCGCGGCGATCACCGATGCGCTGCGCCTGTCGCGCGGCATGAGCTACAAGAATGCGATGGCGGGCCTGCCGATGGGCGGCGGCAAGGGTGTGATCCTGGCCGACGAACATGGCGCCAAGACCGCCGAACTGCTCGCGGCGTTCGGCCGCGCGGTCGAGTCGCTCGGCGGCGCCTATGTGACCGCCGAGGACGTCGGCATCACCGACGCCGACATGGTCGAGATCGCGAAGCAGACGAAACATGTCAGCGGGCTGCCGGTAGCGAGCGGCGCCGATGCCGGCGGCGATCCGGGGCCGTTCACCGCGCTCGGCGTCTATCTGGGCATCAAGGCGGCGATCCGGCAGGGCCTCGGCACCGACGATGCCAAGGGCGTGCGCGTCGCGATCCAGGGCGTCGGCAGCGTCGGCGGCGGGGTTGCGCGGCGGCTCGCGGCCGAGGGCGCGAAGCTGACCCTCGCCGACGTCAATCTGGCGCGCGCGAAGGCGCTGGCCGAGGAACTCGGCGCCGAGCTCGCCGATTCGGCGGCGATCATGGAGGTCGAGGCCGACGTGCTGAGTCCCAACGCGCTGGGCGCTATCCTGACCGAGCAAAGCATCGGGAAGCTGCGCGTGCCGATCGTCGCGGGCGGCGCGAACAACCAGCTCGCGACCGCGCTCGACGGTCAGCGCATCCACGACCGCGGGATCGTTTATGCCCCCGACTATGTGATCAACGCAGGCGGCATCATCAACGTCGCGCTCGAATATCTCGGGCAGGGCAGCCGCGAGGAAGTCGAGAGCCGCATCCACCAGATTCCCGGCCGCCTCGCCGAGATATGGGCCGAGAGCAAGGCGAGCGGCACCCCGGCGTCGGTCGTCGCCGACCGCATGGCGCAGAAGCTGATCGGGCGAGGCTGATCATATGGGCGAGGGCGGGGCGACCGGCTGAGCCCTCCCCGTTGCGGCTAGCGAACAAGTTCGCAAGCCTCACTGCCCCTCCCGCAAGCGGGAGGGGTTTTGTTATGTGCGATTTCCGCTAAGCCAGCCCTCGATGAAACGGCATTTCTATCTGGTCGCGGGCTGGGCGTCGTTGGGGCTTGGCGCGATCGGCGCCTTCCTGCCGCTGCTGCCGACGGTGCCGTTCGTCATCCTTGCCGCCTTCTGCTTCGCGCGATCGTCGCCGCGGCTCGAGGAATGGCTGCTGATGCACCCGCATTTCGGGCATCATATCGTTGCGTGGCGCGAGAAGGGCGCGATCAGCCGCAAGGGCAAGATTGCGGCGACCGCGGCTTTTGCGTTCAGCATCGTGCTGGCGGCGATCTTTTCGCCGTGGCCGTGGGTGATGGTACCGGTGATCGCCGCCGCCGTTACCGGAAGCTGGATATGGACGCGGCCCGAGGGGTAGTTTTCGCCGGTCTAGAGGTCGCCGGTCAGATTGGTATTGGCGGGAGCGTAGATCGTGCCCAACGGCTCCTCCCATCCGTATTGCAACTTCCCTGCTTCGATAGCCTCATCGATCTGGCTTAGCGCACCTGCGATAAGGATTTGGAGGGTTTCCGGCAGTGATGGTTCGTTCGTCAGGTGAAACCTGAGATTATCTCGACAGCGGCAAAGATCATCCAGCACAAGTTCCATAACGCATATCCTATCGTGCGACTGATTCGTCCGCAAACGTCGCGTTCGGTCATTCTTCATTCCAGAGAATTGATCCTGTCAGTTATGGTGGCAAAGAAGAGTGTGCCGGGTCGCGCCGGGCAAATTGCTGGACCGCTTTCCCCGGCTCGCCTAAGGACGACGCGACCCGATGCACGCCTACGCTAATCCCACGCGCTTTCTTGCGATTGCCAAGCCGCTGACACCGTGGCTGCTGGGCGTCGGGCTGTTGCTCGTGCTTGGCGGTGCCTGGGCGGGGCTGGCGCTGGTGCCGGGCGACTACAAGCAGGGCGAGACCGCGCGCATTCTATACGTCCATGTCCCGTCGGCTTGGCTCGGCATGGGCGGCTGGACGTCGCTGGCGATCGCGGGGCTGATCCAGCTTGTCTGGCGGCATCCGCTTTCGGGCATCGCGGCGCGCGCGATCGCGGTTCCGGGGATGCTGTTCACCGCGCTGTGTCTCGCCACCGGATCGATCTGGGGCCGCCCGACCTGGGGCACCTGGTGGGAATGGGACGGGCGGATGACCTCGATGCTCGTCCTGCTTTTTCTCTATGCGGGCTTCATCGCGCTGACGAGCGGCGACGACGGGCAAAGGCAGGGCGGATCGCTGTCGCGCGGCGCGGCGATCTATGCGCTGGTCGGGGCGATCAATATTCCGATCATCAACCGCAGCGTCGTGTGGTGGAACAGCTTGCACCAAGGGCCGAGCATCACGCTCGGCGGATCGAGCATCGACGGCGCTTTGCTGTGGCCGCTGGGCTTGACCGTGCTCGGCTTTTCGTTGCTATTCGGCGCCATCGTGCTGATGCGGATGCGGCGGATCATCGCCGACAACCGCGTCACGGCGCGGCTGCGACGGCTCGCGGACGACGAGGGGGCTTGAGGGTGACGGGGGTGATCAGCGGGGGCGGGCAATGGGCATTCGTCGCGGCGGCCTATGGGCTGACGGCGGTGCTGACCGGCGCGGTGCTGTGGGCGAGCTGGCGCGCGATGAAAAAGGCCGAGAAGCGCAGCGATGCGCTGCGGAGGGATCGCAAGTGAAAGCCAAGCATCAGCGACTGATCCTTGCGCTGGTCGCGCTGTGCGGCGTTGCCGGGGCGGGGGTGCTTGCGGCGAGCGCGCTGCGCGACGAGGCGGCCTATTTCCGTACACCGGTCGAGGTGCAGGGCGGCAAGGCCGCGGTCGGCGAAGCGATGCGCCTCGGCGGTATGGTCGCCAAGGGAAGCATCGAACGGCAGGCCGACGGCCTGACGATCCGTTTCGTCGCCACGGACGGCAAGGCGTCGGTGCCGGTCGAGTACAAGGGGATCGTCCCCGACCTGTTCGGCGAGGAGAGCGGCATGGTCGCCGACGGCCGGATGCGCGCCGACGGGACCTTCGTCGCCGACCGCATCCTCGCCAAGCATGACGAGCGCTATATGCCGCCGCAGATGGGCGAGATGCCGAAGAATATGAAGGCGCCGGCGGGAGTATGATCCGGCTCACGCCAGTCCGTTATCCAGGCGAAGGCCGGGATATCCACGGTGCGTATGAGCGCCGACGGCAAGGCCCCGGCCTTCGGCGGGGTGACGGCGTGTGGAGTGGGGGCGTAGCCGAATGATCGCCGAACTCGGCCTCGCTCTGCTGTGGATCGCGGCGGCGCTGGCGTGCCTGTCGCTTGTCGCGGGGACGCTGTTCCTGCGCGGCGGACCCAGGGATCTGGCGGCGCTGGTGCGTCCGGCCAGTGTGGCGCAGGGCGTGCTGACCGCGTTCGCCTTCGCTTTGCTGATCGCGCTGTTCGTGCGATCGGACATGTCGGTCGAACTGGTCGCGCGCAACAGCCACAGCCTGAAACCGATGATCTTCAAGATCGCAGGGACGTGGGGCAATCACGAAGGATCGATGCTGCTGTGGCTGATGATCCTGTCGCTGTCGGGCGGACTGATCGCGATTTTCGAGAAGAGGCTGCGCGAGGACACGCTGGTCGCGACCCTCGCGGCGCAGGCGGCGCTGAGCCTCGGCTTCTTTGCTTTCCTGCTCTTCTCGTCGAACCCGTTCAAGCGGTTGCCCGTCGCGCCGCCCGACGGGCAGGGGCTCAATCCGCTGCTGCAGGACATCGGTCTCGCTTTCCACCCGCCGACGCTTTACGTCGGCTATGTCGGGCTGTCGGTCGCGTTCAGCTTTGCCGTCGGCGCACTGATCACGCGCGAAATCGGCCCCGCGTTCGCGCGTGCGATGCGGCCGTGGGTGCTGGGGAGCTGGATTTTCCTGACGCTCGGCATCACCGCGGGCAGCTACTGGGCCTATTATGAGCTCGGCTGGGGCGGCTGGTGGTTCTGGGACCCGGTCGAGAATGTGTCGCTCGTGCCGTGGCTTGCGGGCGCTGCCTTGCTCCATTCGGTCGCGGTGACCGCGACGCGCAATGCGTTGCGCGCGTGGACGGTCATGCTCGCGGTGA
Source organism: Sphingopyxis sp. (assembly GCA_017745175.1). Classification (GTDB taxonomy): domain Bacteria; phylum Pseudomonadota; class Alphaproteobacteria; order Sphingomonadales; family Sphingomonadaceae; genus Sphingopyxis. Next base: position 21,571 of record JAGHZY010000012.1, read on the forward strand.
TCGGCTTTTCGATGTCGATGGTGGGCACCTTCATCGTCCGGTCGGGATTGCTCACGAGCGTTCACAGCTTTGCGGTCGATCCCGAGCGCGGGACTTTTCTGCTCGTGCTGATGGCGATCTACATCGGCGGCGCGCTGACCCTGTTCGCGCTGCGTGCCGGGGCGGTCGCCGAGGGCAAGAAATTCGCGCTGCTAAGCCGTGAGGGCTCGCTGGTGATCAACAATCTGCTGCTGACGACGATCCTTGCGCTCGTGCTGCTCGGCACGCTCTATCCGATCGTCGCCGAGGCGATGGGCGAGAAGATTTCGGTCGGGCCGCCCTATTATAACAAGGTCGCGGGGCCGCTGGCGCTGATCCTGTGCCTCGTGATGGTTGCCGGGCCGCTGCTGGGCTGGCGCAAGGATGACGGGAAGCGGCTCTGGTCGCGGCTGCCCGCCGCGGCGCTTGCCGGTGCGGCGGTGCTCTTCGGCCTCGTATTGTTCGGCGGCAAGGTCGGAATCCTGCCGCTGCTCGGCATGACGGTCGCGGGAATCGTCGCGGTCGCGAGCCTTGCGCCGCTGTGGGGCCGCAACCTCCGCCGCACGCCGCTGCCGACATGGGGGATGGTCGTCGCGCATTTCGGCGTCGCGGTGTGCCTTGCCGGCATGGGCGCCGAGAGCGCCTTCATCAAGGAACGGCTCGTCGCGGCGGCGCCGGGCGAGGTGATGAAGATCGGCGATTTTTCGGTGAAGTTTGCCGGGGTGAAGCCCATCGCGGGGCCCAATTATACGGCGATCGAGGGGACGCTCGTCGCGACGACATCGTCGGGCAGCAGCTTCACGATGAAGCCCGAGGCGCGCACCTTCCCGGGCCTGATGGGCACCGCGCCGACCGAGACCAACGAGGCGGCGTTGCTGACGCGGCCCGGCGGGCAGCTTTACGCCGTGCTCGGCCAGCCGGTGGCGAGTGACGATGGCCGCGCCGACCGCTACCAGATCCGCCTGTGGTGGAAACCTTTGGTGTGGTGGATCTGGCTCGGCGGCGCGCTGATCGCGATCGGCGCGGCGCTGTCGCTGCTCGGCCGCGCACAGCTGCTGGCGATCTGGCGCGCGCGCCGCGCCCGCAAATCCGGGGAACGTTTCGCGCCATGAAGAACCGCTGGGTCCTTTTCGTGCCATTGGCGATCATGGGGTTGCTGTTCGGTGCCTTCATCTATCGGTTGATGACGCCGCCCGACACGCTGATCGAGTCGCAGTGGATTAACAAGCCGATGCCGCTGTTCGATTTGCCGCCGGCGACCGCGGGCGTGCCGGGGCTGAAGAGCAGCCAGCTTGCCGACGGGCGGCCGCGGCTGGTCAACGTGTTTGCGAGCTGGTGCATCCCGTGCCGCGCCGAGGCGCCGCAGCTCGAGGCGCTGAAGAAGGCGGGGGTCCCGATCGACGGCATCGCGATCCGCGACCGGCCCGAGGATGTCGCGATGTTCCTCCGCGAATATGGCAATCCCTTCGACCGCATCGGGTCCGACATGCAGAGCAGCGTCCAGATCGCATTGGGATCGTCGGGTGTGCCCGAAACCTTTCTGATCGACGGCAAGGGGATCATCCGCGAGCAGATACAGGGCGTGATCCTCGCCGATCAGGTGCCCGAAATCATCGCGAAGCTCGAGGCGATGAAGTGAGCCTGCGGCTGTTCCTCTTCTGCCTGCTCGGCGCGCTGGCGTTGCCGCTGGCGGCGCAGGACCGGTTGCCGCCTGCGCCCTATGCCTATCAGCAGCTCAGGGACCCGGCGCAGGAAGCGCGCGCGAAGGCGTTGATGGAGGAGCTGCGCTGCCTCGTCTGTCAGGGCCAGTCGATCGCCGACAGCGATGCGCCGCTCGCCGGCGACATGCGGCACGAGGTGCGCACGAAGATCGCGGCGGGCGAGAGCCCCGGCGAGATCAAGGCGTGGCTCGTCGCGCGTTACGGCAATTGGGTGAGCTATGATCCGCCGTTCGACATGGCGACGTCGCTTCTGTGGCTCGGGCCGCTGCTTTTCCTCGCGGTCGGCGGATGGCTGGCATTCGGCCGGTTCCGGCGCGGGGGTGACGACATGGAGGATGACGCATGACCTGGCTCTGGGTCATCCTTGCCGCGGCGCTGACGATCGGCGGCATTTTCCGGCTCGGCAAGCTGCCCGCGGCGGCGCGGCCGCTGGCAGGGGCGGCGGTGATGCTGGGGCTCGCGGGCTATGCGCTGCAGGGCAGCCCGTCGCTGCCGGGCAAGCCTGTCGCGGCGCCCGAAGAGCCCGAAGGCTTCGGCGAGGCGCTGACCGACCAGCGGCAGGGGATGGCCGAGCGCTTCGGTCCCGCGGCGCAATGGCTTGGTATGTCCGACGGCTTCGCGCGCACGGGGAAGACCGAGCTCGCGGCAAGGACGCTCGAAAAAGGGCTCGAGAAATATCCCGACAATGTCGATCTGTGGGTCGGGCTCGGCAATGCGCTCGCGGCGCATGGCGGCGGGGTGATGTCGCCCGCGGCGGCGCTCGCGTTCGACGAGGCGGCAAAGCGCGATCCGTCGCATCCGGCGCCGCCCTTCTTCGCGGGGCTTGCGCTCGCGCAGGGGGGAGACCTCAAGGGTGCCGAGGCGGTGTGGAGCCAGCTTCTCGCGCGCAGCCCCGCCGATGCGCCGTGGCGCCGCGATCTCGAGATGCGGCTGGCGCAATTGCGGCAGGCGATGGGGTTCCAGATTTCTTCCGAAGCCCCGGCCGCTGCACCACCCCCGGACGTCCCGAATTGAAACCTATTACAAAGGCTCCGGCTCGTCTAAAGGCGCGCGATGACTGCTGAGTCGCAACAGGCGGCCGAAGGTGCGTCGAGCACCGCTCCGGCTGCCGCCGACACCGGCCATCACGGCCATGGACATCATGGCGACAGCAAGCTGAAGCTTGCCGTCGGCGCCGTCGGCGTCGTGTTCGGTGACATCGGGACGAGTCCGCTCTACGCGTTCCGCGAGACCTTTGCCGGGCACCACCCGATCGAGGCCGACCGGCTGCACATCTATGGCGTGCTGAGCCTTGTCTTCTGGTCGATGATGCTCGTCGTCACCTTCAAATATGTGCTGACGATCATGAAGGCCGACAACAAGGGCGAGGGCGGCAGTCTGGCCTTGCTTGCGCTGATCAGCCGGTCGTCGGAGGGCAAGCGCTGGACGTGGCCGATCGTGCTGCTCGGCGTGTTCGCGACCGCGCTCTTCTATGGCGACAGCATGATCACCCCCGCGATGTCGGTGCTCTCGGCGACCGAGGGCCTCAGCTACGTCAACAAGGGGTTCGAGCCCTATATCGTGCCGATCGCGCTTGCGATCCTGATCGCGCTGTTCGCGATCCAGTCGCGCGGGACGGCGAAGGTCGGGATGCTGTTCGGGCCGATCATGCTCGCCTATTTCACGATGCTCGCGATCCTCGGGGTGATTCACATCGTCGATCATCCGGGGATCATCGTCGAGACGCTGAACCCGGTGAATGCGCTCCACTTCTTTTACGTCGACGGGTTCACCGCCTTCATCGCGCTCGGCGCGGTGGTGCTGGCGGTGACGGGGGCCGAGGCGCTCTATGCCGACATGGGGCATTTCGGGCGCGGGCCGATCGGGCTCAGCTGGCTGACCTTCGTGCTTCCGGCGCTGATGCTCAACTATATGGGGCAGGGCGCGATGGTGCTCGAGGCCGAGATGGGGCCACGCGCCGACCTGATCGCCGATCCCTTCTTCCAGATGATGCCCGAGGCGTGGCAGGTGCCGGTCGTGATCCTCGCGATCCTTGCGACGATCATCGCGAGCCAGGCGGTGATCTCGGGCGCCTTCTCGCTGACGCAGCAGGCGATCCAGCTCGGTTTCATGCCGCGCCTGCGCGTCGAGCACACCAGCGCGTCGGCGCAGGGGCAGATCTATATCCCGATGGTCAACTGGGGGCTGATGGTGATGGTCATCCTGCTCGTCCTCGGTTTCGGATCGTCGAGCAACCTCGCCGCCGCCTATGGCATCGCGGTGACGGGCGCGATGTTCATCGATACCTGCCTGATGAGCGTCGTCCTGTTCACGCTGTGGAAGTGGCCGGCGTGGAAGGCGCTGCCCGTCCTCGCGGTCTTCTTCATCGTCGACATCGCCTATTTCGGCGCGAATCTGATCAAGGTGCCTGACGGCGGCTGGGTGCCGCTGGCGATCGGCCTCACCATCTTCACCCTGCTCACCACATGGTCGCGCGGGCGGAAGCTGATGCAGCAGGAAATGGCCGAGGGCGCGATGCCGATCCCGGTGTTCGTCAAATCGGCGGCGAACAGCGCGACGCGCGTGCCGGGCACCGCGGTGTTCATGACGTCGAGCAGCGACGGCGTGCCACACGCGCTGCTCCACAACCTCAAGCACAACAAGGTGCTGCACCAGCGGATCATCCTCCTGACGATCAAGATCGCCGATGTGCCCTATGTGCGCGAGGAAAATCACTGCGCGCTCGACGACCTCGGACAGGGGTTCCACCGTCTGATCCTGAACTATGGCTTCATGCAGCCGATCGACGTGCCCGACGCGCTGAAGCGCGTGACGCGCTGCGGCGGCGAGTTCAAGATGCTCGAGACGAGCTTTTTCCTGTCGCGCCAGACGCTGATCGCGGCGAGCAAGCCGGGCATGCCGATCTGGCGCGAAAAACTGTTCGCGTGGATGCTGCGCAATTCGGAAAGCGCGATGGAATATTTCCGCCTGCCGACGAACCGCGTGGTCGAACTGGGCAGTCAGGTCGCGATCTGACGCCGCGCGCCGATTAACTTTCGGGCATGCGGCAATAAGCGTTTGAACATTGCGGCCGGTCTTGCGATGCAAGGGACGAAGCTGCAAAGGCCGCGCAAACATGACTGTCGGTGACCGCGACGCTCTGATCCTGCCGGTTCCGCCGGAACCCTTCGCCCTGATCGTCGGGGCCGCGATGCAGGGCCGATCGGACGAGGCGGCCGAAACCGCGCTGCGGCATATGGGGCTGCGGCCCGAGCGGGTCGGCGCGGTCGCGCCGGAAATTGTCGGGCGCATCGGGACGCCGCATTTTCGCCTGACCTTCGGATCGGTATCGGTTCTCGCGGGTCCGGCCGGGGACGCGACGCTCGATCTCGCCGATCCCGACCGCCCGACGACGAGCTTGCTGGCGGCGAGCCTGCCGCGACAATGGCGCGAGAGCGGTCAATGCTGGATATTCATCCCCGAACGCGCCGGAGCGGCCCCGTCGCCGGGCGAACAGACGACGGCGATGCGCGAATTCTTCAAGATGATGGTGCTGCTGATCGACCTGTTCGACGCCAGCCATATCTTCTGGTCCCCGGCGCGGCTGTGGTCGGATGCTCCGCAATTCCGCGCGTCGGTCGCCGAAATGCTGGCGAGCGGGATGCCGCCGGTGCTGCACCTCGTCGCGTTCCGGCGCAAGGATCTGGGCGACGGCGCCGCGATGGGAACGCGCGGGCTGGCGCTGTTCGCCGGGCAGGAGCTGGAGGCGAGGGTGCCGGGCGGCTGGACCGCAGCCGAGATGGTGCGGCGCCTGTCGCGGCTGGCGCTCGACATGATGCTCAACGGCCCGATCCGCGAGGCACGAACGATGCGCGGGCTGGAGGCGGGCGAGTGGATCGACCTGTTGCCCCCGCGGGGCAGCGCGAGGCAGAAGTCGACAGTCGTCGTCGAATTCGGTCGCGACGGTTGAGGCCGGTGCGGGGCTGGCAGGGGGCGCCGGCGGCGCAACCCGGTTTCCAGCGGCACCACCTCATCCCTGCCGGCCTGATGCAGCGCCCGCAAATGGCGGCTATGTTCGAGGCGTTGCGGGCAGAAGGCTTCGCGCTCCAGCATTTCGGCGGCAACGGATTGATGCTTCCCGCGTGCGAGCGGGCTGCATTGCGATCGGGCCATGCGCTGCACCGCGGGCCGCATCAGGGTTACAGCGATGTCGTTGCCGCACGCGTTGAAACGATCAGGGTGTATTTCGCGCTGCAGGCATCCGGCGATCCGCGCGCCGCGCGTCGCACTGCAGTGATGCGCTTGCGGTTGCTGCAGGACACGACGCGGCGCGCGTTGACCGACCGCCACGGCGGCGGTTTCTGGCTGAACCGGCGCGACCCGATGCGATTGTTCGTCGATCGTCCCTATCTCGACGAGGCGATCGACAAGCTGTTCGAAGGATAGCGCGCAACGTCGGCAAGTGGCCCTTGAGATCGTCGGAACGGTGCCGCGGGTGACGAACGGGCTCTCGCGCTCTATGATGCCGAGCGGAGGACTCGATGGCCAAACACCGCATCTATTCGATGAGCGTCGCGAGCGTATATCCCCATTATATTGCCAAAGCGGAGAAGAAGGGGCGCACCAGGGCGGAGGTCGACGAGATTTTCCGCTGGCTGACCGGATATAGTCAGCAGCAGCTTGAGGACGAGCTGGCGAAGGGGACGAGTTTCGAGGATTTCCTTGGCGCGGCCCCCGCACCCAATCCGGCGCGCGCGCTGATCACCGGCGTGATCTGCGGCATCCGGGTCGAGACGATCGAAGATCCGCTCATGAAGGAAATCCGCTATCTCGACAAGCTGATCGACGAACTCGCCAAGGGAAAGCCGATGGCGAAGATCTTGCGGAGCTGATCGTACGGGATTGCAGAATATGTCGCGTGTCGCCCGACATTGTTAACACTGAAAACATCGGATGGCGCCTATATTGACAGTGTTAACAATGTCGGGCTGGTTTCAGGAAACCCATATCAGGGCGCCGGCGTTTCGGCGGCGATTTCGCTAGCCAGCCAGTCGCGGAACCGCAGCATCGCGTCGCTTTCGGGGCGCGACATCAGGCGGGTGAGCCAGTAGCGGCCGGCGTCGACCGCGAGCGCGAAGGGCTGGACGAGCAGTTCGGCGGCCAGCTCGCGGGTGAACATCGAGGGCGGCGCGAGTGCGACGCCCTGACCCGCGGCGGCGGCGGTTGCCATCAGCGCCGAGCTGTCGAACATCGGGCCGCGCAGGACGGGAACGGGGACGCCCGCGGCGCCGAACCAGAGCGCCCATTCGTCGGCGCGGTACGAGCGGAGCAGGCGTTCGGACATGAGGTCGGCGGGGCCGCGAAGGCGCGCGGCGACCGCGGGCGCGCAGAGCGGCGCCAGCGGGGCGGCGAACAGCGGCTCGGCGTGGGTGCCGTGCCACGCGCCGTCGCCGAAACGGATCGCATAGTCGAGCGCCTCGCCGGCAAGGTCGACGCGGTTGTTGTTGGTCGAGATGCGCAGATCGATCGCGGGATGCGCGCGCGCGAAGGCGTCGAGGCGCGGGAGCAGCCAGCCGGTCGCAAAGGTGCCGACCACGCCGACCTTGAGCGCCTCGCGGAAGCGGCCGCCCGCATATTGGTCGAGCGTCGCGGCGACGCGGTCGAACGCCTCGGCGATGACCGGGACGAGCGCATGGCCTTCGTCGGTGAGCGCAAGGCCGCGCGGCAGGCGATGGAAGAGGCGCGTGCCGAGACGGCGTTCGAGCTGCGCGACCTGATGGCTGACTGCGCCCTGGCTGACGTGGAGTTCGATCGCGGCCCGGGTGAAGTTGAGATGGCGCGCCGCGGCCTCGAAGGCGCGAAGGGCGTTGAGGGGGAGCTGGGCGCGATCCATGATGGCCTTCTGGCTGCTATTCCGGTCCCCGTCACCCCGTGCCGGATCAATGCTCCGGCAGTTTTTTCGCGGTGTCGTTGGCCGGCGGGATCGTGGTTCGCTCGGCGCGCGCGGTTTCGGCGCGCGCGAGCTTGTCGGCCATCGCCTGCCATGCGGCGGCGGCGCGGAGATTTCGGTCGCGGACCTGGGTCAGGATCGAAGCATCGGCTTCGGTCCTGCATTTTTCGGCCTGCGCGAGATAGAAATCCAGATTGGCCGACATGCGCATTTTTCCCTGGGGTTCGGTCAATCGACCATTTCGGCGATCAGACGCCGGAGCTCGCGGCGCGAGAGCGTCGGGCGGCGGCGGCGCGGCGGGTTCGCCGTCATCGCCTTGCCGGCCAGCGACAGCGCGGGCAGAGCGGGGAAAATCGGGTTATTATTCGTAAACATAGTCATCATCTTATCTTTGATTTGGGATATTATGGTTGTTGGAGTCCGGCGCGTTTTGCGCCGGTCCCGTGGTTCAGAGCCCGCGCCTCTTGCGCTGGCTCGGGGCGACCGGCCCGCCCCCGCGTTCGCGGTAGACGAGGCGGCCCTTGCTGAGGTCATAGGGCGTCATCTCGACGCGCACGGCGTCACCGACGACCGACCGGATGCGGAAACGCCGCATCCGGCCGGCCGTATAGACGATCACCCGATGACCATTTTCGAGGACGACGCCGAAGCGTCCGTCGGGCAGGATCTCGTCGATCTGCCCCTCGAAGGTCATGAGTTCCTCCTTGGCCAATAATCAGGCCGACTGGAGGTTCACGGCCGAGACCTTGCCGTTCTGGCCGCGTTCGAGTTCGTACGAGACGCGCTGGTCCTTGTTGAGCGTGGCCATGCCCGCGGCCTGGACCGCGGTGATGTGGACGAAGCTGTCGCCCGAGCCGTCTTCATTCTCGATGAAGCCATAGCCCTTTTCGGTGTTGAAGAATTTTACGGTGCCGATCGGCATGGGGGTGTTTCCTTTCACGGGAATCGGGAATCCACCGGCAAAAGCACCGGCGGAGCTGGTAGCGTGTGAAGGGAAGATAGTGCCCCGGAGGGCCGTAAATTTCCGTCGCAGGCGACGATAGCCTCCCGAATATGGCGGTTTTCCCTGAAAAGTCAAGATCGGGGCGATTCTATCCTCTCTGTGCTGCGGGCGTGGAGAGGGCGACCGCGCCCACAGGGCGTGGTGAAGGGCGGACTTCTACGCGCCGTTGGCGGCGGAAAGGATCGCCCGCACGCTCGCCGTCGCCACGTCAGTGTCCAGCCCGCAGCCGAACAGGCTTTTCCCGTCGGCAGTGCGGCATTCCACATAGGCCGCAGCCTGCACATTGCTGCCCTGGCCGATCGCGTGCTCGCTATAGTCGACGATGTCCATCACCGGGCCGCCGCTTTCGCTGAGCGCGGCGATGACGCTCGACATCAGGCCGTTGCCGCGGCCGCTGACGCTGCGCGGGGTGCCGTCGATGGTGAGCTTGCCGGCGAAGATGCGGTCGGTGCCGCTGTGCGTCTCATGCCAGTCGACGAGCTGGAAGCGCTTGGCTTCGGTCGCCAGATACTGGCGCTCGAACGCGTGCCAGATATCCTCGGCGCCGAGTTCGCGGCTCGTCTGGTCGGCCAGCGCCTGGACGACATGGCTGAAACTCGCCTGCATCTTCTTGGGCAATTTCAGGCCCTTGTCCTGTTCGAGCACCCATGCGACGCCGCCCTTGCCCGACTGGCTGTTGACGCGGATCACCGCTTCATAGCTGCGGCCCAAATCGGCGGGGTCGATGGGGAGGTAGGGGACTTCCCACTTCTCGTCATTCTGGCGTTCGCGCGCGGCGAAGCCTTTCTTGATCGCGTCCTGATGGCTGCCCGAGAAAGCGGTGTAGACAAGCTCGCCGCCATAGGGGTGGCGCGGGTGGACGGGCAGGTTGTTGCAATATTCGACCGTCTGGATGACCTCGTCGATGTTCGAGAAGTCGAGGCAAGGGTCGACGCCCTGCGTGTACATGTTGAGCGCGATCGTGACGAGGCAGGTGTTGCCGGTCCGCTCGCCATTGCCGAACAGGCAGCCCTCGACGCGGTCGGCGCCCGCGAGCAGACCGAGTTCGGCCGCCGCGACGCCGGTGCCGCGGTCGTTGTGGGTGTGCAAGGATATGATCGCGCGGTCGCGGTTCGGCAGATTCTTGCAGAAATATTCGATCTGGTCGGCGTAGATGTTCGCCGTCGCCGCCTCGACCGTCGCGGGGAGGTTGAGAATGATCGGCTTGTCCGCCGTCGGTTGCAATATGTCCATCACCGCCTCGCAGCAGGCGATGCTGAAATCGAGTTCGGCGGTCGAGAAGGTTTCGGGGCTGTATTCGAAGCGCCAGTCGGTGCCGGGCAGGCGCGCGGCATTGTCGCGGAGCTGCTTCGCGCCCTCGATCGCGATCGCCTTGATGTCGTCCATGTCCATGCCGAAGACGATCTTGCGCCACGCGGGGCTGACCGCGTTATAGACGTGGACGATCGCGGTCTTTGCGCCTTCGAGGCTGTCGAAGCTGGTGCGGATCAGGTCGGCGCGGCTCTGCGTCAGCACCTGCGGCGTCACATCGTCGGGGATGCGGCCGTTCTTGACCAGCCCCGAGATGAAGTCGAATTCGGTCGCGCCCGCGCTGGGGAAGCCGACCTCGATCTCCTTGAACCCGCAGCGGACGAGCAGGTCGAAGAAGCGCGCCTTTTTCTCGGCATCCATCGGGTCGATCAGCGACTGGTTGCCGTCGCGCATGTCGGTGGAGAGCCAGATCGGCGCCTGGGTAGTGACGCGGCCGGGCCATTCGCGGTTCGCGAGCGGAACCTGCGGGAAGGCGCTATACTTGACCGAGGGGTCGCGGAGCATGGTCATGGGTTTGGAACTTCTTCTGCTGTCGGTTGCGGTGCTTGTCGATCGGACCCTTGAGCGGGTGGCCGCGACTAGCGCGCAGCCAGTGTCACGCCCAAGGGCGTGTAAGTCGCAGAAGAAGAAGGGCGTTGCCGCGCATGGGCAGGCTATTGGTTCAAAATGTCGTCGAATGCAAGGGGGGAATGCGAAAATTGCGCGAATGCCCCCCTGCCGGGATGGGGCGCGTCAGCGGATGAATTCGGCCTTACTGCAGTCGGAGAAATAGACCTTGCATCCGTTCAGATTCTGGTCGGTGCATTGTTTCATCGCGACCTTCGTCGCCTTTTTGATCGTGTAATGCTTGTAATAGAAGGGGTTGTATTTTCCGTTCGGCGCCTGACCCGCGACGAGAACGGCGCATTGATTATACCAGGTCATCGCCATTTGGCAGCCGGCCCCGCCCCTGGAGGTGCAGCGGGCGATCGCGTCGGCCACGGCATCTTCCTCGCTGGGGCGGGTGCTGGAGAGGCCGATCGTGCCGTCCTCGCTGGCGGCGAAGGCGCCCCAGCGCGTCTCCCAATGCCCCTGCGGGACTTGCGGTGCCGGCTGACCGCCGCCGGGCTCGCGGTACTGATACAGCCCCGGGATCGGCTGGCACCGGATGCCCTCGGGCGAGGGCTGGGGGACATAGCCGTCGGAGCAGCCCTGTTCGGCGCGCGCCTTTTCAACCGGGCTGCCGGCGAGGAACAGCGTGGCCGCGACGGCGAACAGGGCAAGGACACAAAGCCACGGATAACGACGCCGCATATTCGAACTCCCTCGAAAGATTCATCCCTTGTTACCGCTGGTTACAGGCGGGCGGCAAGGATCGATGTGATCGCGATCACAGCGACGGGACGATTCGCCGCGGCGCGCGGTGCGGCGCGGGGGCGGGGGTGGGCTAGCCCGTCACCCACTCGACCTTCGGATCGTTGAAATCGACGACGTCGGCGAGTTCGCGGACGTTCGGATAGCCATAGCCGACGAGGTTGATGAAGGTCTGGATATTAAGCGCGAGCGGCGCCGACTTGAGCGGCACGGGGTTTTTGTGGTTCGAGAAATTATTGTTGCAATAGATGAGGATGGGGCGGCCGGGATCGGCGCCCACCACCGCGGCGAGGCTTTCGGCGGTGAAGTCGGTGAGCGGCAGATTGACCGCACCCTTGATGTGGCCGCGCTGGAAAGCGTCCTTCGAACGCGCGTCGAGGAGTAGCGCGCCGGGTTTCGCGGCCTCGGCCATGAAGGCGCCGAAGCCGATGAGGCGCGTCGCGCGCTCGGGTGCGACCGAAGCGGTGAGCGCCTGGAAGGCCGGATAGTCGATCTGCGGATTGGCCTGTGCCAGCGCGGGCGTGGCGGCGCCGACGAGGATGGGGGCGAGAGCGAGAAGCAGCGGGCGCATATGGATCCTCCCTTGAATATGGGGAGACTAGGCCGGGCTTGCTGGCCCTGCGATGAACCGAAAATGTCGCCGGGACGCCTTGCCGGATAAAGGGGCCTGGCGGCCCGGCGCAGTGCAGGGGATCGTCGAGGTGCGAGCGTCAGGCGGCTTCGCTCTCGTCGTCCTCGTCCCAAGGGGTGTAAATCTCGTCCTCGATCAGATTGTCGATTCCGTGGATGCGCACGCCGATGCACCAGTCCTCGAGCGGGCCCTCCCACGCGGCCTCGACTTCGGTGAGCGCTTCGGCGGCATCGCCGGGGCGATCGCCGACAAGGTCGAAATCCTGCACGCCGTCCTCGGGCGGAGCGATCGTGACATGCGGTTCGAGTCGGACGTTGGTCCAGCCCGCGGTGGGGGCGAGGCCCTCGGCCTCGACGACCAGCAGCGGATTTTCCTCGTCGCCGTCGATCGACGCGTTCACTTCGACAATTTCGCGTACCAGTTCGCTCATCACACGGCTCCTGTACGAAAAAGGGGCGGGACCGGTGTTGGTCCCGCCCCGTTCTTACGCGGCGCGTGTGACAGATTGGCGCGCGCTTACTGCTTTTCGAACGCGGCGTGGATTTCGAGTTCGACCTCATCGCTGACATAGGGGATGCCCATCGAGATCCCGAAATCGCTGCGCCTGATCGTCGTTTCGGCCTGGAAACCGACGGTTTCCTTCTTGTTCATGCCGACGCCGGCGCCGTGGAAATCGACGTCGAGCGTGACGGGTTTGGTCACGCCGTTGAGCGTGAGGTTGCCGCTGACCTTCGCCTCGTCACCGTCGCTGCCCGGGACGACGCCGGTCGAGACGAATTTGGCGTCGGCGGGAGCCGCGCCGAAGAAGTCGGGCTTGCCGCCATCCTTGCCGGGGCGGAGGAGGTGGCTCGTGAGGCCAGCGCTCGCGGTGGTGACCTTCGACACGGGGATGGTGACGTCGACCTTGGCCGCGGCGAGATTGGCGGGATCGATGACGAGCGTGCCGGTGACGTCGCCGAAGATGCCGGTGTAGCGGCTGAAGCCGAGGTGATCGACCTCCCACACGACCATCGTGTGGAGCGGGTCGGCGGCGTAGGTGCCCGCGGTGACGCGCGACTTGTCGGGCGCGCCGGGGGCGGAACCGCCCTGGGCGACGACGACCGGGGCTGCGACGACGGCGACGAGCGCGAGGGCGGCATAGGGGAGGATGCGACGCATGGACAATCTCCTTTTGGGGAAGCCGCGAAGCTAGGCGAAGGCGAGGGACGGCGTCAACATGCGCCGGAGAAACGCAGCGTTTCGGTTCGGCCCCCGAATGCACGGCCCCCAAGCTGCTTGTGCCGCGCCCCTTTTCATGCTGCAACGCGGCGAGAAACGGGGGCTGGGGGGCCAACGGCATGGATAGTCTTTTTGCCCGCGAGGCGGGCGAGATCGAGAACGCCTTTCTGGCGGCGCCGTTCGAGAAGGACGGCTGGGACACGGCGCTGCGCCTGTTCGCGCGCGGTACGCGATCGTCGCGCGCGCAATTGCTGGGCCTCGGCGACGAAGCGACGCTGTTCAACTTCATGCCCGACATCGACCCCGTCTATCAGCGCGAATTCCTCGAGATCGAGGGGTGGCGGCCCGAGGTCAACTGGCGCGTCGCCGTGAGCGGGCGCCCGCTCGAGATCATGAGCGAGGTGCATTACGATGTCGCGCGCCAGCACAGCGGAAGCGACGCCTATGAGGAGCATATCCGCCGCTGGGACGGGGTCAACGGCTGCCAGACGGCGCTCGTCGAGGGCGAGGGGGTGCTCGTCGGGCTGGCCGCGCTGCGTTCCGGGCGTGACGGGCGCACTGAAAAGCGTGATCGCAAATTGTTCGCGGCGGGCGCGAGGCATGCGCTGGCGGCGGTGCGGATGCAGCAGGCGATGGCGCACCGCGGCGCGCAGATGACTGTCGCCGCCTTCGATGCGATCGGCATCGCGGCCTTCCTGATCGACCGGCATGGCGCGGTCGCGGCGTTGTCGGCGGCGGCGGAGACGATCGTCGGCGACCGCGAGGACGGGGCGCTGTGCCTGCGCCGCGGGCGGCCGGGTGCAGCGCGGCGCGATGCCGACAACCGGTTTCAGGTCGCGCTGGGCCGCGCGCTCGGCGATGCTTCGGCGGACGGGGCGATGCAGCAATGCTGGATCGGACCGCCGCGCGGCGGTGCGACCGGGAGCGGACGCGGCGTTCTCTGCGAATTTTTCCGCCTGCCGCGCCGCGACTGGGATTTCGGTTTCGAGCCGCGGGTGCTGATCGTCGCGCGGCGCGCGGCGGACATCCCCGCGATGCGGACCGTGCCGTTGCGCGCCGCGCTGGGTCTGACCGATGCCGAGGCCGTGATCGCGCTGCGGCTGGCGAACGGCGAAGCGCGCGAGGATATCGCAGCCGACCGCGGCACGAGCGCGCAGACGCTGGGCACGCAGATCAAGTCGATCCTGCGCAAGAGCGAGGTCGGGCGCGAGGCCGAGCTGACGGCGCTGGTGAACCGGCTGCTGCGATAGGCGGGCGGGAATCGGCGGGATCGGGAAAGGATATCGACGGCGGGTCGCAACCGCCGATATCCCCCAGCCGGGCGCGGATATCGCAAGGGCGATCGCGCCCGGTTTTCGATTGCCCCCACACAATCTTGCCCCGTCAGGGCGGCGCGATATCAGCGATTTACGGAAGCGACATACCCCGTGCGGGGTATGATGCGAACGGCCCGTCGCTTTGTCAGGGCGCGCGGCGCGCCTCGAACCATTCGCGCATTGCGGCGGCGGCGCAGCCGGTGAAGCCATAGGAGCCGATGGGCGAGCAGCTGTTCGGACGGCTGGCTGCCGCGGCGCCATTGGTATAGCCGTCCACGGCCGAGGCCCAGCTGCCGCCGCCCGCGGGGACATCTTCCCTGATTTCTTCGCGCAGTTCCTTGGGCACGCGGTAGCGTTCGGTCTCGGGCTGCTGTGCGCAGACGACGATCTCGTCGCCCTGCGGTTCGGGGCACGGCTCGTTGCCATAGGTGTAGAGGACCGAGGTGCGCTGCGGCGGCGAGCTCGACTGCGCGAGGCTGCTGTCATTCTGCGCGTGCGCCGGGGCGGCGAGCGCGAGCGCCGCGAGGAGAGGGAGGAGGAAACCGGCGGTGTTCGTCATTCAGATCATCTTCCCGCACCCTGTATCCCTGCATGCCAGATGCGGCGGCAGAGATGAACCTAAGCCGAACTGGCCGCATAACCCGTTGCACTTGCGGCGTGAACGGGATGGCGAGCGAGCCCGGCACGGGGGCGACGCCACCCAGATGGAGATTGATCATGAAAAACCAAGTCTTGTTCGCGCTGCCCGCCGCGCTGGCCGCGCCGCTGTCGCTTGCGGCCTTCGCGCCGCGGGCTTGGCCAAGCCGGTCTACCTCGGTGTTGACGGTGGCAACATCGCCGTCGGCGGCTATGATATGGTCAGCTATTTCGAGGGCAACAACCGGTTTCGGTCGTTTGCTGCCGTTCCACAAAAAGAACCCGGCCAAAAGGCCGGGCCAGGAGGAGTTCCCAGTGGTACCTTCGGGATAGCTATTGGGCGGGGACCGGCGTGCGGCCGGTGATGAAGCCCTCGCGCTTCGTGCCGTCGGCCTGCACCGGATCGTGCGCGACGTCGCTTTCGTCGAACACTTTCGTCCATGCCGCAAATTCGAGGCAGACGCCGTCGGGATCGAAGAAATAGACCGAGCGGACATAGACGTCGTCGTTCATTTCGGGCGACGACTGGGTCGGCGAATTGTCGTGATTGAGGATCGGTGTGACGTCGATTCCCTTGCTCACCAGCCGCTGATAATATTCCTCGAACTTGTCGGCGCGGACGTTGATCGCGATATGGTTCATCGACCCGTGCGCCGACATGAAGTTGCCGCGCGTCGGCAGCGCTTCGGGCGCCGAAACGCCCGGGATGGCCTCGGGAGCATTCGGAAACCAGAAGAAGGCGATGCTGTCGCCATTACCGACGTCGAAGAAGAAATGCTGACCGCGCCCACCCGGGAGGTCGAGTGTCTTGACCAGCGGCATGCCGAGGATGTCGCGGTAGAATTCGACCGTCCGCGCCATGTCCTTGCACACGAGCGCGAGGTGGTTGACCCCGCAGAACTCGAATTCGCTATTCGTTGCAGCCATCATCCGTCTCCTTGTGGTTCAGTTTGCGGTGACGCTGGGGCGGCTTTTCATCCGCTCGTACCAGCCGAGGATATTCGTGTTGGCGGGATCGATGGGCTGACCGACCGAGGCGCCGAAATCGAGGAAAGCAAAGAGCAACAGGTCGGCGAGCGACAATTTGTCGCCGGCGATGAAATCGCGGTTCGCAATCAGCGGGTCGAGCCACCTGGCCCCGTCCTGCGCGACCGCTTTGAGTCCCGCCGCAGCCTCGGGCAGGCAGCGCATCCGCGACTCGAACAGCGGCAGGCCTTCGGCATAGCGAAAGCCGTTGGTGAGCGGCTCGCAGATCCTGATGTCGACGCGGCGTGTCCACATGCGCGTGTTCGCTCGCTCTTCGGCGGTTGTGCCGATCAGCGGCGTTTCGGGGAAGCGCTCCTCAAGATATTCGCAGATCGCGGTGATTTCGCAGACGGTGCTGCCGTCGTCGAGTTCGAGCGCGGGCGTTTGTCCGGCGGGGTTCACATCGACATTATAGGGCGCCCGCCGGTTCTCGCCGCCGCGCAGGTCGACGGTGACCTCGGGGATCTCGATACCCTTTTCGGCCATGAAAAGCTTCACGACACGGGGGTTGGGGCCGATGCTGTTATAGAATTTCATCCTGTCCTCTCACGCGAGTCTTATCATTTAATCGGCTAATCGTCAATTAAGTTGACGGTTTATGCAGGCGGAGCCCGGGACGCGGCCAGCGGGCGCGCCAGAGCGTGCCCGTCGTCGACGCGGTGATATAGGCATCGCACCGGTCGGCGCCGCCGAAGGCGATGTTGGTGACGCCGACATCGGGCAATGGCACGAAATCCGGGCCGCCGCCGTCGGGGTCGAAAATGGTGATGCCGCCCTCGACCATCGTGCCGACGCAGATCCGCCCGCTCTCCTCGATTGCCATGCTGTCGAGCAGGCGGAAGGCGGGCGGGGTGCCGACGAAGCGGCCCGGCGCCCACGGTGCCGGCGGTGCCAGCTCGCCCGGCGCGACGATCTCCATCGCCCAGACACGCGCGGTCATCGTCTCGCTGACGTACAGCGTCCTGCCGTCGGGCGAGAGGCCGATGCCGTTCGGCCCCATCATGTCGGCGCGCTGGCGCGCGATCGCCGATCCGTCGGCGGCGGCGTGGTAGATCGCGCCATGATCGCGGCCGGCGGCGCGCACCTGCCCGTGATCGGTGAACCAGAAGCCGCCCTGCGCGTCGAAGACGATGTCGTTCGGGCCCTTGAGCCGCTCGCCTTCGAAACTGTCGTAGAGCGTCGTCACCGCGCCCGTCGCGAGGTCGACGCGCTGGATCGACCCGCACGCCGCTTCGTTCGCCGCATGGCCGGGGAAGAGCAGGGCCCCCGCCTCGACCCACTGGAAGCCGCCGTTGTTGCAGATATAGGCGGCGCCGTCGGGCCCGATCGCGAGCCCGTTCGGGCCGCCGCCAAGCTCGGCGATCACCGACGGTGCCCCATCGGGTGCGACGCGCGTCAGCGTGCCGCGCGCGATCTCGACGAGCAACACCGACCCGTCGGGCATCGGCACCGGGCCTTCGGGAAAGCGAAGGCCCGTCGCGACGACTTCGGGGGTGCCGTAGCCGCTCATTACCCGTTCGCGGGGCGCGGCGCGCTGAGGAAGTCGGCGGCGTTGAAGCCTTCGGGCGCCGCGATCTCGACGATTGGATCCTCGCGCGCGTCATATTCCATGCGCAGCGCGCGGGTGATCACCGCGTGCATGTCATAGAGGCAGGTGATGTAGGTGAATTCGAAGATTTGCTCGTCGTTCCAGAAGGTCTTGAGCTTGTCGAAGACCTCGAGCGGGACGCGGCCGCCAGCCTGTGCGAGGCAGTCGGCATAGGCGAGCACTGCGCGTTCCTGCTCATTGTAGCAGTCGGCGACGGTCCAGTGCGCGATCGCGGCGATCTTCTCGTCGCTGACGCCGAGGCCGCGGAGCGACTTGCAATGCTGCGAGAAGACGAACTGGCTGCCCTTGACCCAGCCGGCGCGCGTCTGGCCGAGTTCGCGGAGCACCGGGTCGATCGTGCGCGCGGGATTGCGATAGACGGCGAAACCCTTGACCGCATGTTCGAAGATATCGGGCGACAGCGCGAACACCGTCCACCAGTCGCCGGGCGTGCCCGTCGCCGTGCCGGGCTCGGCGACGGGATCGCGGTCGCCGAACAGGCGGTTGTAATAGGCGAGGACGGTCTCGTCGGTGACTTCCGAGCGGGGAACCTGGCGCAGGACGGGCATGGGATACTCCTCAGGCGTTCGCGAACTTGCGGAATTCGGCGACGTGCGCGCTGTCGAAATATTCGTCGAGGCGCGTGATCTTGCCATTTTCGACCTTGCACACGATCGCGCAGGGCAGGCGGACCTCGCCATCGTCGTGGACGCGTTTGCCCTTCAGGACATGCTGCTGGACGAAGCCGCCGGGAAAGGCGGTCAGCTGGCGCTCGGCATATTCGCGGTCCTTGATCCGCGCGACCATGCCGGTGAGCGTCTGCGCGGTCTGCGCGGGGGTGACGATCGCTTCGTCGGTATTGTGCCAGATCTCGGCGTCGGGGGTGAAGCTGTTCACCATCGTCTCGATGTCGCCCGCCTCGATCGCGTCGAAAAAGCGCTGCGCCATTTCGCGGATGTCATTTTCCTCGGCCATGTCTCTCTCCTATGCTTTCGCGCCGAACATGCGGCCGCCATTGGCCGCGATCAGCCCGTCGATATCGTCGCCCCGGTACGCCGGATCGGCCGAGGTTCCGAAGGATGCCAGCATGTCCGCCGTCACCAGTTCGGCCATCGCCTTCCATTCGGGGTGGGTGAAGATCCAGTAATCGCCCGCCTCGATCGCCTGCACGACGCGCGCGCCGATCTTGTCTGGCGACATGCCGCCCGCGAGCACGCCCTGCATCGCCTGGCTCGTTGCCGCGGCCTTGCCGACCTCGACCTCGACCGGGCGCAGCTCGCGCGTCGTCTCGACGATGCGCGTCGCCGACATGCCGGGCATCAGCACCGAAATGTCGACGCAGCTTTCGGCAAGTTCGTTGCGCAGCGCCATCGCGATGCCGAGCGTCGCATATTTGGAGCTGATATAGGCGACCGAGATCGGCGGCGGAACGATCGCGACCATCGACGATGTGATGACGAGGTGCGAGGGCTCGCCCGACGCCTTCATGTCGCCGAGGAAGGTGCGGCAGGCATAGAGGTGCGCGTGCGCGTTGACCGCATAGTTCCAGCGCCAGACGTCGGTGTCATATTGTTCGAACGGCCCCGATCCGCCGCCGACGCCGGCGTTGCTGAAGAGGATGCGGACGGGACCGAATTCGCGGGCCCTTGCTCCGGCTCCGGCCCAGCTGTCCTCGCTGGTGACGTCGAGCTGGAGGCCGAGCGCGTTCGCACCCTCGCTCCGCAGTCCCGCCGCAGCATTTTCGGCGCCCGCCGTGTCGATGTCGGCGAGGATCACCGAGGCTCCCTTGGCGGCGAGCGCCCGGGCGGTCGCGAGCCCGAGCCCGCTGGCGCCGCCGGTGATGAAGGCGGTCTTGCCCGCGACATCGGTCATTCGGCGAAATCCTTTTCGAGATGGCGCGTCATGCGAAACTGCGCGATGCCCGCGGCGGCGGCGAAGGGCATCAGCGCCATCAGCGCCCAGCGGAGGCTGTCGGTGCCGTGCGCATCCTTCAGCGCGTCGCTGACGATGCCGGCGAACAGCGGGCCGAGGCCGAGACCGACGATGTTGAACATCAGCATCAGGACGGCGGCGGCGGTTGCGCGGCTGCGCGGCGGGGTGAGGTTCTGCACCAGCGCGAGCGCGGGGGCGACATAGGCGGTGCACGCCGCCATCGGGATGAGCATCAGTGCGAGCGAGAGCTGCCATGTGTCGACGAGCAACGCGGCGATGAAGGTCGGGATCAGCACTGCGGTCGCGAGCGCGGGGATCGCGCCGTAGGCGCGCGCCGAATGCTTCGCGCGGTGGCTGACCAGCCAGCCGCCGCCGAGGATGCCGATGCCGAAGGTGATGCCGGCGGCCGGACCGAAATATGTCGCCATCGCATCGAGCGGCATCTTCTGGGTGCGCATCAGGAAAGCGGGGATCCAGTTGAGCATGCCGTAGCTCACGAAAGCGGCGAGGCCGCTGCCGATCATCACCATGCGCAGCGACGAACGGCGCCAGAACATCGCGAGGCTCTGTGCGAAGGGCAGGGCTTCGTCGGCGGGCTTGTGCGTGTCCATCGCCCCGCGTGCGGGTTCGCGCACCAGCCAGATGAGCAGCGGTGCGACGAGGACGCCGACGAGGCCGATGACGATGAAGGCGCCCCGCCAGCCGATATTCGCGGCGGCCCACGCGCCGAAGGTGGCGCCGACGAAGACGCCGAACGGACCGTTACAGGTAAAGAGGCCGATCGCGAGCGGGCGCCGTGCGGGCGGATAATAGTCGGCGATGACCGACAGCGACGGCGCGGTGCCGCCCGCTTCACCCGCGCCGACACCGAAGCGCATCAGTGCGAGTTGCCAGAAATTCGAGACCATGCCGCATGCGGCGGTGAAGCCGCTCCAGACGACGCAGGCGATGCCGATCAGCTTTACCCGGTTCCGGCGGTCGGCGATCATCGCCACCGGCACACCGGCGGCGGCATAGAAAAGCGCAAAGGCGAAGCCCGTGAGCAGGCCGAACTGCGTGTCGCTGAAATCCATCTCGGCGCGGATCGGCTCGACGAGGACCGACAGAAGCTGGCGGTCGACGAAGTTGATCGTGCCGACGACGAACAGCATCGCGAGCGCGACATTGCGGCGCAGCGCAAGGCCGCTGTCGGGTGCGGGAGCGCCTCCATCGAGGGCGGTGGCTTGCGACATAACTCTCCCCAAAACGCACGAGTCTTCCCGGCCGAAAAATACTTAGGTATTTAAGTTTATCTGTCAATGTGCTTTACGGTAGCGACAAAGTCGACGGGAGAGAAGGTCATGGAAATCAAGGGCAAGACGGTGATCGTGACAGGATCGGCGGGCGGCATCGGCCGCGCGACCGCGGTGATGCTGGCACAGCGCGGCGCGGCGGAAATCAGGCTGGTCGATGTGAAACAGGACGCGCTTGCCGAAACCGCGCGGCTCGTCGAAGCGGAGGGCGCGCGGGCGACCACTCACGTCCTCGACCTCTCCGACGTGCCCGCGGTCGAAGCCTGGTTCCTTGCGCATGGCGATGTCGATATCCTGCACAACAATGCCGGCGTCGTATCGGGCCTGCCGCAGTTTCCTGACGTCGATGCAGCGCGCATCCGCCGGATCATCGACGTCAACATCACCGCGCTCGTTGTGGCGACACAGATCGCGGTGCCGGCGATGAAGATGCGCGGCGGCGGAGTGATCGTCAACACGGTGTCGACCGTTGCGCTCGGGACGGGCTTCCATGACGCCATGTACGCGACGACCAAGGCGGCGGTGATGATGTTCACGCGCTGCTGCGCGCCCCTGAAAGAGGATTGCAATGTCCGCGTCGCGGGCATGCTGCCCGGGCTGGTCGACACGCCGATCCTCGACACGACGGGCGCGGGCGGCAAGTCCGAATGGATGAAGACGGTACTCGCGAACAACGAGGCGTGCGCGCCCGAGGATATCGCGGGCGGCGTTGTGGCGCTGATCGAGGACGATAGCCTTGCGGGTGGCGACTGGGTTGCGGTGCGGCGGCTGGGCGGCAAGGTCGAGTATCAATGGGGCCACGCCGACACGGTATGATCCCTCCCGCGTGCGGGAAGGGTAGCGAGACTTGCGAGCTTGCTCGCTAGTCGCAGCGGGGTGGGCAATCGATAGGGTGCTGGCCCACCCCCGGCCCCTCCCGCAAGCGGGAGGGGAGCAAAAAGGATCAGCGCGCCGGCGCTTCGAGCATGTTTTTCCCGAACAGGTTCGACCATTGTTCCTCGGTCAGCACCGGGCGCGCGCTCGACAGGTTTGCGGCATTTTTGACGTCGGTCCCCGCGATCACCGCGGGGCGCTCGCCGATCCGCGCGAACCAGTCGGCAACGGCGGGATAATCGTCGAGCGTCAACCCGATCGCGCGGATCGCGCGCGTCCACGGCCAGGCCGCGATATCGGCGACCGAATATTCCTCGGCCAGATAGTCCGCTTCGCCCAGCCGCCCGTTCAGCACATGGAGCAGGCGCAGCGTCTCGTTGCGATAGCGTTCGACGGGATAGGTCTGACCTTCGGGTGCGTAGCGAATGAAATGATGCGCCTGACCCTGCATCGGCCCGAAGCTTGCCATCTGCCACATCAGCCATTGCTGCGCCTGACTGCGCCGGCGTGGGTCGGTCGGAAGCAACTGCCCGCTCTTCTCGGCAAGGTAGAGCAGGATCGCGCCGCTCTCGAACACCGGCAGCGGCGCGCCGCCGCCGACGGGCTCATGATCGACGATCGCGGGCAGGCGGCCGTTCGGGTTGATCCGGCGATATTCGGGGGTCAGATGATCGCCCTCGAGCATGTTCATCGCGAGAAGGCGGTGCGGCAGCCCGGTCTCTTCGAGCATGATCGAGACCTTGTGGCCGTTCGGCGTGGGCGTGAAATAGACGTCGATCATGCCGTGGTTCACCCCTTCGCACAGGTCACGACCGCGACCGCCACTTCCCCGTGGGGAAAGTGGTGGCCGCGGCCGATCCCTGGGACATCGATATCCGGCCTAGAACTTGATCCCGGCCTCGACCGAAATGTTGCGCGTCGGTTCGAGATAGAGGATCGCACGCGGAACCGGCGTGATCGGCGCGGGCAGGTTGAAGGCGCTGCCGATCGTCTTCTGGTTCGTCAGATTCTTGCCGACGAGCGCGACGTGCCACCGGTCGTCCCGGTCGGCGAGCTGGACGCGAAGGTCGAGCTTCACATAGCCGTCCTGCACGCCGAAGATCGGGCTCTGGTTGTCCGAATTGAAATATTTCGACCGTCCCGATGCGACGCCGGTGATGTCGAGCTTCAGGGCGTCCGACATGTCGAAGCGCCCGTGCGCGGTGACGCTGCCCGTCCATTTCGACGAATAGGCGACGGGATAACCGGCGAGGTTGTTCGTCGCAGGCGTACAGTTCACCTGCGAAGCGAGGCACGCCGCGCCCGGATAATCGTCATATTTGATATCCGAGTAAGCCGCCGACGCGCTGATGTCGAAATTCTCGACCGGATAGATGCTGAGCGATCCTTCGACGCCCTTCGATGTCGCCGCCGCGGCGTTGCCGGTCAGGTAGCTCGACGTTGCGGGCTGATAGACCGAAACCTGCAGATCCTTGAACTTGGTGTGATAGAGCGAGACGTTCGCGACGACCTTGCCGCCCGCCAGCGTCGACTTGATGCCTGCCTCGAAATTCTCCGACCGTTCGGGTTCGAAGGTGAAGGTTGCGTTGGTCGTACCGAGGGTGTTCGAGACGAAACCGCCCGATTTCGAACCGCGGCCCCACGTCCCGTAGAGCATGACGCGCGGTGCGATGTCATATTGCAGCGTGACCGACGGGTCGACATTGCCTTCGCTGATCTTGCCGACCGCGCTCGAGATGGGCCGCAGGGCAAAGGGCCGGCCGTTGACGCCGTTGGAGCCGTAAACGAGGCGCGAGGCGAAATCGCCGTCCTTCTTCGTGTGCGAATAGCGCAGGCTGCCGATCACGCGGAAGGCGTCGGTGACGTTGAAGGTGCCCTGACCGAACACCGACCAGCTTTCGGCTTTCTGGTTGAAGGTGCTGTCGATGCGCCCGAAATAGGGGCCGACGATCACGCCGGGGATGTTCAGGCTCGGGATGTTGAAACCCTGATATTGTTCGAGCGTGTAGTTCGACTTGTCGTAATAGGCGCCGACGATGAACTCGAAGGTCTTGCCCGTCGGCGACAGGATACGGATTTCCTGCGAAATCTGGTCGAAGCGTTCGGGGAAGGCGTTGTAGACCGAATTGACGGTGTGTGCGCCGCCGCTGTTCGGGATCGACTGGTCGAAGCCGTTGACGATCTTCGACTTGAACCAGCTGTAGCCGGTGACCGAGGTCAGCGTGAAGTCGCCGAGCGCGAGGTTGCCGACGCCCGAGATCATCACCGACTTGTTGTCATTGCCCTCGTCGCCGAGCGCCGAGCGTTCGAGATAACGTGTCGTTTGCGGGTCCTGTCCGCTGGTGAGCGGGCTCGACACGGTGATGCCGCCGATGACTTCGCGGTTCCCGTATTCGACCTTCGCGGTATAGTCGAAATTGTTCGAGGGTTCCCACTTCAACGTCAGGCGCAGCAGCTGCGACTTGATTTCGGGATCGTCGTGATCGGTCGCGCGGTTGTAGATATAGCCGTCCTGATTGACGATCTTGTACGCGAAGCGTGCGCCGAGCGTGTCGGAGATCGGTCCCGACAGATAGCCCGAGAAATCGGTGCCCTTGTGGTCGAAATTGTAAAGGCCGGTGATCGCGCCCTCGAAATCCTTCGTCGGGCCCGCCGACACGACGCTGACCGCGCCCGCCGCGGTATTCTTGCCGAACAGCGCGCCCTGCGGGCCGCGCAGCACCTCGACGCGCGCGAGGTCGAAGAAGGGCGCCTGCGCCTGGCGGTTGCGGCCGGCGTAGATGCCGTCGACATAGAGCGACACCGATTGGTCGAAGGCGAAGTTCGCCGGCGGCGAGCCGAAGCCGCGGATATAGATGACGTCGTTGCCCGCGGTCGACTGGACAAAGACGTTCGGCGTGTAGTTCATCACCGCCTTGATGTCGCTCGTGTTGAATTCGGCGAGCTTGGCGCCGCTCACGACTTCCATCGAGATCGGCACGTCCTGCAGGCTCTGCTCGCGCTTCTGCGCGGTGACGATGATTTCGTTGGTGTTGCTGTCGTCGACCTCCGCCGTGTCGGCGGGCGCCGTCTGCGCGAATGCCGGTACGGCATTGGCGAGCATCGCGATCGCCGCGACGCCGGACAGCAGAAACTGGTTGCGAGCCTTCATGTTCACCCTCCCATAGAGCTATTGTCGCCGGTCCCGGAAAGCGCTCCGATCCGTCAATCTGATTGACCCTTAGTATACTAATGGTTTTATGCTTGTCCATAGGCAGGAAGAGGATTCGCATCATGAACGAAGAAAATTCGCGCGGCGCTCCCGCTGCACTGGCGACGCGCCATCTGTGCACCGCGGAGTTCGAGGTAGGGGGCGGCATCATCGGGATCGGCGCGTCGCCGTTCGGCGACCAGCGGCTCGGCTATATCAGCGGCGGCCGTTTTTTCGGTCCGCGTATCAATGGCATGATCCTTCCCGGCGGGGGCAACTGGTCGCGGAGCGGACGGCTCGGCGACGACGCCTCGGTCGGTACTTTCGACGCGCGTGCGGTGTGGCGGACCGATGACGGCCAGCTCATCTATCTGAGCTATACCGGGCGCAACATCATCCCCGACGATGTGCGCGCGACCTTCGCCGATCCGGCGGCGCCCGATGCCGATGCGTCGCGATACTATCTGCGAATCGCCCCCGTGTTCGAAACCGCGAGCGCGAAATATGGCTGGCTCAACGGCGTGCTCGCGGTCGGAGTCGGCGAGCGCACCGATTTCGGCGTCCGCCATGTCATCCACGAGGTGCTGTAGATGATCGACCTTCATTATTCGGCCACGCCGAACGGGCAGAAGATCGCGATCATGCTCGAGGAAATCGGCGCGCCTTATCGCGTCATCCCCTACGACATCTTCGAGGGCGACCAGCTGACCGCCGAATTCGGGCGCATCAATCCGAACCACAAGCTGCCTGCCATGGTCGATCAGGATCCGGCGGGTGGCGGCGATCCGGTGACGGTTTTCGAGTCGGGCGCGATCCTGCAATATCTGGCCGAGAAGAGCGGGCGTTTCCTGCCCGCGTCGGGTGCGGCGCGCGCGGCGACTTTATCGTGGCTGACATGGCAGGTCGCGGGACTAGGGCCGATGGGCGGGCAGGCGAGCCACTTCCTGCGCTATGCCCCGGCGGGGCAGGATTATGCCGTCGAACGCTATACGAAGGAGCTCACGCGCCTGCTCACCGTTCTCGAAAAGCGGTTGGAGAAGAGCGCCTATGTTGGCGGCGACGACTATAGCATCGCCGACATGGCGATCTGGCCCGGCCGCGCGTCGGCGTTCGTGATGGGGATGGGGCTCGACGAATGGCCCGCGATGCACGGCTGGTTCGAGCGCATCCGCGAACGCCCGGCGGTTGCACGCGCGATGGCGCGCGAGGATCTTAAGGCGCCGGCGAAATATGTCGGGCGGCACCAAAAGCTCGATGACAAGGAATGGTCGAACATGTTCGGCGACGCGAACCGCGCGGCGGTGAAGGGCGATTGAGGCCGGGAACAGGTTGAGCGTCCGCTCTCGGCCGGAAGCGGACCTTTCCTTCATCGTCATCCCGGACTTGATCCGGGATCCATCGCAGCGCTGAAGTCATGGATCCCGGATCAAGTCCGGGATGACGAAAAAGAGTGAACAAACGTCCGCTCAACACCCTGAAGCCGACGATCCGCCTCACCGTTTCGCGTGCTGGCGGTCGCCCCACAGGATCGCACGATGCTCGTCGGTGAAGCCGGTGAGGCCGCCCTCGATCGTCTCGGCGCGCGCGACGCCGGCCTGCATGCCTTCGGCGACCGCGGGGCGTGCGAGCATCGCGGCGCCCCAGCGGTCGACGTTCGGAAAACGTCCCGCCTTTTCGATCAATTGGCGGCGCAGATAGGGCAAAGTCGCGATGTCGGCGATCGTATAGTCTTCGCCGGCGAGCCATTCGGCTTCGCCGAGGCGGTTGTCGAGCACCATCATCAACCGGTCGACCTCGCGGCTGTAGCGCGCGATGGCATAGTCATGCCGGTCCTTCGCATAGTGGGTGAAATGCGCCTCCTGCCCGAACATCGGGCCGACGCCCGACACCTGGAACATCAGCCATTGCCAGCAGATCGCGCGCTTCGCCGGATCGGCGGGCACGAAGCGGCCGGTCTTTTCGGCGAGGTAGAGCAGGATCGCCCCCGTTTCCCACAGTATGAACCGCTCGCCGCCGGGTCCTTCGTCGTCAACGATCACCGGGGTCTTGTTGTTCGGGTTGAGCGCGAGGAATTCGGGGGTGAGCTGATCGCCCGCGAGGATGTCGACATATTCGAGCCGCCAGTCGAGCTCCATTTCGAGAAGCGCGATCGCGATCTTGCGGGCATTGGGTGTGGGGCCGCCGTGGAGCGTGATCATCGCCTCAGCCCTCGCGTCCGAGCCAGCGCTTGAGCACGTCGGCGCCGTCCTGTCCGACGGTCAGCGGGGCGGGGCGGCGGACGCTGCCCGGGGTCGCCGACAGCTTCGGGAAGACGCCCTGCATCGTGACCTCGCCGAGCTCTTCGTCGGGAACGGTTACCAGCGCGTCGCGTGCGGCGAAATGCGGGTCGGCGAGCATGTCCTCGGCGTCGAAGACGCGGCCCGCAGGAACACCCGCCTCGACCATCTTCGCCTCGAGTTCGGCGATCGTCAGCGTCGCGGTCCATTCGCCGATCAGCGCGTCGAGCTCCTCCTGTCGCGCGCCGCGCGCGCGGTGCGTCGCATAGCGTTCATCGCTCGCGAGTTCGGGGCGCCCCATTGCGGCGGTGAGGCGCGCAAAGACGCCGTCCTGATTGGCGCCGATCAGATATTCGCCGTCGCGGCACGGATAGACGTTCGACGGCGCGATCGCGGGCAGGGTCGATCCGGTACGGCGGCGCTTGGTGCCGCTCGCCGAATAGTCGGACACGGTCGATTCCATGACCTGCAGCACCGCCTCATAGAGCGCCGAATCGACGATCTGGCCGTCGCCGGTCCTGCTGCGATGATGGAGCGCGGCGAGGGCGCCCATGCACCCGTAAGTCGCGGCGAGCGTGTCGCCAATCGACACGCCCATGCGCGCTGGGGGCAGGTCGGGATAGCCGACGATGCCGCGCCAGCCGCCCATCGCCTCGCCGATGCCGCCGAAGCCCGCGCGCGATGAATAGGGACCGGTCTGGCCGTACCCCGACACGCGCACGACGATCAGCCCGGGGTTGGTCTTGCGCAGCTCGGCGGGATCGAGGTTCCATTTTTCGAGCGTGCCGGGGCGGAAATTCTCGATGAGGATATCGGCCTTCGCGATCAGCTCGCGCGCGAGCGCCTGCCCCTCCTCGCTGCGCAGGTCGACCGCGACCGAATATTTGTTGCGCGCGATGACGCGCCACCAGCTCGGCGTGTCGCCCTGGCCCCAGTTGCGCATCTGGTCGCCGGTCACCGGGGGTTCGAGCTTGACGATCTCGGCGCCCATGTCGCCGAGAAGCTGGCCGCAGAAGGGGCCGGCGATGAGCTGCCCCATCTCGACGACCCTGATACCCTCCAGCGCGCCCCCGCTGCCCGTTTCGCTCATATCGTTCCTTTCGCGGCCGACTCTGGTAAGACGGCCTGCCTCGCCCATGGCCTTTGTATACTTAGAATGCTATGTAATTTTCAACCTGCTAAATGACCCGAATCAATCAGGACGCAAGATGTTGAAAAATCAAGCCGTGGAACTGGTGGAGGTCGGCCCGCGCGACGGGCTGCAGAATGAGGCGGCGATCATATCGACCGCCGACAAGCTCGAGCTGATCCGCCGCGCGATCGACTATGGTATCCGGCGTATCGAGGTGACGAGCTTCGTCAATCCGAAGAAGGTGCCGCAGCTTGCCGATGCCGAAGAGCTGGCGGCGATGCTGCCCGACCGCGACGATGTGACGTATATCGGTCTCGTGCTCAATCGCCGCGGCGCCGAGCGCGCGCTTGCCACCGGCCGGATCGACGAGCTCGGCGCGGTGTGCGTGACGAGCGACACGTTCGGCGTCCGCAATCAGGGTCAAAGCTCGGACGAGTCGCTCGCTGCGGCGATCGGGATCGTCGGGCTGGCGAAAGACGCAGGGCGCGTCGGCCAGATCACGATCGCGACGGCCTTCGGCTGTCCGTTCGAGGGCAGGGTTTCGATCGACCGTGTCGTCGAGATGGCGAAGCGCGCCGCCGACGCAAGCCCGCGCGAAATAGCGCTCGCCGATACGATCGGGGTGGGCGTGCCCGCGCAGGTGTCGGAGATGGTCGGGCGCGTGCGCGAGGCGGTCGGCGATCTGCCCGTGCGCGTCCATTTCCACAACACGCGCGGCACCGGCATCGCCAATGTCTGGGCGGCGGTGAACGAGGGCGCCGCGACGGTCGACGCATCGCTCGGCGGGCTCGGCGGTTGTCCCTTCGCGCCGGGCGCGGCGGGTAACGTCGCGACCGAGGATGTGATCTACATGCTCGAAGGGAGCGGTATAGCGACAGGTGTGGCGCTGCCGCAGGTCGTCGGGGCCGCGGACTGGCTGACGGGCGTGATGGGGCGTCCCTTGCCGGCGATGGTCAGCAGGGCGCCAGCCTTCCCCTAAAAGGTCGCGAGCAGCGCCATCACGACGCCGCCGACGACGAGCAGCAGGCCGAGGATCTCGTGCCAGCGCACCGGTTCGCGCAGATAGAAATGCGCGAAGCCGATCGTGAAGACGACCTCGACCTGCCCGACGATCCGTACCAGCGCCGCGGGCGCCGCGGCAAAGCCGATATACCAGCAGGCCGAACCGAGCGCCGACAGCAATCCGATCTGGCTCGAATTGCGCCACGTCCGGAAAACCGCGCGCAGCGTATCGCGGTCGCGCAGCGCGACCCAGAGCATGTGCAGCCCGGTCTGGATCGCCATCACGACGACGAGCGTGACGAGCGCCGATCCGATCAGGTCGACATGTTCGAGTTCGGCGGTCGCGAGCTTCACCGCGATGGCGGCGAGCGCGAACATCGACCCCGCGCCGAGCCCGCAGAGCGCCGCGGGCTGGCCGAGCGCGCGCAAGATTTCGCGCGCCGAAACCCCGCGTCCGGCGAGTGCGAGCACGAGCACGCCGGCAACGCCCGCGACGATGCCGAGCCATGCGAGAAACGGCAATCTTTCGCCGAGGAAGATTGCGGTGACGAGTGCCGCCTGCACCGCCTCGGTCTTCGAAAAGGCGGTGCCGACGACGAAGCCGCGATGCCCGAACGCCATGATCAGCAGGATCGTGCCCGCCATCTGGGTGATCGCACCCGCGATGGCGAAGCCCGCGAAAACGGTGCCGAACGCGGGGACCGCCTGGTTCCCGATCATCAGCCAGATCGCCGCGAAGGCGAGGGCGAAGGGGAGGCCGTAAAGATAGCGGACGAGCCCCGCGCCGCTGATGCTGAGTTCGGCGCGCAGGCGCTGCTGCAGCGCGGTGCGCCACGCCTGGAACAGACCGCCGAACAGCGATGCGGGAAGCCAGATCGGGTTCATCCCGCCCTCGCGTCCCGTCCCGCGTTTCCGACTCGCCCCGAGCTTTGCATGCGGCCCCCATGCAATAGTTTTAATACTAAGTATATGGTGTCGCACCGGTCGCCGCGTCCGACCTGCCACGCCAATCAGCTAGACCCGCGGCGCGGCAGGTTGCAGGAGGGGCGCGGGAGAGAAAATGACGCAAAAATACGCAAAGACGCGGCCGGCGGGGCGGGGGATCTGACATGGCCGAACTCGACCTGCCGCTTGGCGAGGCACAACAGATGCTGCGCGACAGCGTGCAGCGCTTCCTTGCCGACAATGAGCACCCCGGCTGGCGCGACCTGTGCGAAGCGCTCGGCCTTGCCGGCATCGCGCTGCCCGAAAGCGTCGGCGGTTTCGGCGGCGGGATGATCGACATCGCGGTCGTGATGGCCGAGCTGGGCCCGGCGCTCGCGGGCGCCGACTGGCTTTCGCATGTCGCGGCGACGGCACTCCTCGCACGCGTCGCACCCGATCATCCGGCGCTCGTCGGGCTGGCGGCGGGCAGCCGGCGCATCGCGGTCGTCTGTACGGCATCGACCGCGGCAATGCCCGTGGTCGAGGGCGGGCTGGTTCGCGGGAGCGCGGCGCTGGTCGCGGGCGCGGCGGAGGCCGACCTGCTGCTGCTCGCGAGCGACGAGGCGCTGCTGCTGATCGCCGCCGACGGCGACAAGGTCGAGCAGCGCCATCGTATCATGCACGACGGCAGCGTTTCGGCCGACCTTGCCTTCACGCTCAAGCCCGGCGACGCTGTGCTGCTTGCGAGCGGCGAGGCGGCACGCACATGGGCCGACCATGCGAACGACCTGATCCTCGCCGGGCGCTGCGCCGAAGCGGTCGGTCTGATGCAGCGGATGATTGCCGACAGCATCGACTATCTCGGCCAGCGCACGCAGTTCGGCACGCCGATCGGACGCTTCCAGTCGCTGCGCCACCGTGCGGCCGACATGCAACTCGCGGCGATGAAGGCCGCCGCGCTCACCGAAGCCGCGATCCTCGCGGTCGATCAGGGCCGTGCCGACCGCGCGCAGGCGGTCAGCGCCGCGTGTATCGAGGTCGGCGATGCGGTGCGGATCGTCGGTGAAAGCGCGGTGCAGATCCATGGCGCGATGGGGCTGACCGAGGAACTGAGCCTTGGCGGCCATTTCAAGCGCGGACTGGCGATCGCCGCGGCGTTCGGGCCGCGCGCCGGTCACCTCGCGCGCGCGTCGGTTTGATGCCTGGACAAAACTGAGTCGTCATTCCGGCGAAGGCCGGAATCCCGTCCTTGCGTCGGGCTGCTACGGTGAGATCGTGTTTCGGAGTCACGTGCCTCCGAACACCCTTCGCCGGGATGACGGTCAGCAAGGGACCTTTCAGCCCACCCCGGCGCTAACCCAGCATCGTTCGCGCGATCAGGTCGCGCTGGATTTCGTTCGACCCCGCATAGATCGTCGCTGCGCGGTCGTTGAGGTAGCGCGGCACCGCGACCGCAAGGTCGGCGGGCGTCTGGCCGTCGGCGTCGGCCCATGCCGCATGGCCCGCGGCCTCGCACGCGAGCGTGTCGATGCGCTGCGCGGCCTCGGTGCCGAGGATCTTGAGCGCCGAGGCGTAAAGCGCCGGACTGCCGCCGACGCCGCGCATCGCCTTCAGCTCGAGCGCCTGCAGCGCCTTCAGCGTCACCGCCTCGCGGTCGATCTGCGCGCGCAGCACGGGATCGATGTCTTCGCGGGCGCGCAGCCGTTCGAGCCGTCCGATCAGTCCCGGTGCATATTTGCCGCCGCGTTCGAAGGTCAGCAGATGCTTGGCGACCGACCAGCCCGCATTTTCGTCGCCGAGCCGGTTCGCCTGCGGCACGCGGACGTCGTCGAAGAAGACCTGGTTGAACTCGTGATCGCCGGCGAGCGTGCGGATCGGCTCTACCGTGATGCCCGGGGTCGCCATGTCGAGGAGCAGGAAGCTGATTCCCGCCTGCGGCTTGCCTTCGCTCGATGTGCGCACGAGCGCGAACATGCGGTTCGCGAAATGCGCGTGCGTGGTCCAGATCTTCGAGCCGTTGAGGACATAGTCGTCGCCGTCGGGCGCCGCGCGGAGTTGCAGCGCGGCAAGGTCCGACCCCGCGCCGGGCTCCGAAAAGCCCTGGCACCAATAATCCTCGCCCGACAGGATGCGCGGCAGATAATGGGCGCGCTGCCCGGGACTGCCATAATGCATGATCACCGGCGCGACCATCTTGAGCCCCATCGGCGCGAGGTTCGGCGCGCCCGCCGCGGCGCATTCGGCGGCAAAGATATAGCGTTCGATCTCGCTCCAGCCCGGACCGCCATATTCGGCGGGCCAGTCGGGCGCCGCCCAGCCCTGTGCGTGAAGGATGCGCTGCCACGGCAGCGAGATGGCGGGATCGATGAACACGCTCGTTGCGCGCGCCGCGCCGCGGCGGATCTCATCGGGCAAATGCGCGGCGAGAAAGGCGCGAGCCTCTTCGCGAAAGGCCGCAAGGGCCGGGTCGTTCAGCATGTCCATGCCGCCGGTTTGTAGGTCGCCGCGGCGCGGGGCCAAGCTGGCACCTGCATCAGGCGGCGCGCGCGCCGACGAAGCCGAGCCCCGCGGCGATCTGGATCGACTGCGCGCGCCCTGTCGCGCCGAGCTTCGCCGCGGCGTTGCGCAGGTGAAAGCGCACGGTCGATACCGACAGCGACAGGATGATCCCGATCTCGCCATCGGTCTTGCCCGCCGCCGCCCAGCGCAGGCACTGCACCTCGCGCCGCGTCAGCGTCTGCGGCACGGTGGCGTTGCGCGGCCGCCCGCGCGCCTCGTTGTGCGTGGCGATCAGTTTTACCGCCAGATTGTGCAAATGCCCCGCATGTTCCGCGAAGATCGTCTCGACGCCGACGGGTTCGCGCGAGCACCAGAAGACCGCGCCGACAAGTCCGCGCGGCAGGTGCACCGGAGCAATGATCGCCTCGCCGAAATTGGGCGTGTTCTTCGCCTGCGAACAGTCGACCTCGTCGAGCAGGTGCGTCGGGCGCCACGTGCCGAGACGCCCGTCGCTGTAGTAAAAGGGTTCGGCGACCAGCCGCGCTGCGGTGAGGAAGGCGAGTTGCAGCGCCAGCTTGCGGTCGCGCCAATAGGCGTAGCTCGGGTCGACCCAGTGAAAGCTGGTCTCTGCATAGGGACGGCCTTCCTCGTCGCTCATCGGTTCGGGGTCGCCGAGGTCGGCCTGCGCAGCGACATAGGGCAGGCCGATCGCGTCGCCCGCCGCCTGCACCGCTGCGATCAGCGCCGGCATTTCGGCCCAGCTTTCCGCACTTGCGTCGTTCACGCGCCTGTTCCTCCGCTCCCTGACACAGGTGTCAGCTTGTTCGTGCGGCCGCAATCCATTGTTCTGTCACGGTCCGGTTTCGCGCGACGCTCGCACAAAGACGAGCTCGGCGGCAAGCCGTTTGAGGGAGGATGAGTGATGAAGGCAATGCGTATTTTCCTTGGTGCGGGTTCGGCAATGGGTCTCGCTCTCGCGGCGCCGGCGTTCGCTGCCGAGGAAGCGCCCGCCGATACGGTCGCGGTCGAAGGCGACATCATCGTCACCGCGCAGCGCCGCGCCGAATCGATGAACGACGTCGGTATGGCGATCCAGGCGGTCGACGCCGGAACGCTCGAAAGCCTGCGCGTGACCGACATGCGCGACCTGACGACGGTGGCGCCGAGCTTCACCGTCTCGCAAAGCTATCAGGGCGTGCCGACCTATACGCTGCGCGGGATCGGCTTCAACACGATCAACCTGTCGTCGACCTCCACCGTCGGCACCTATACCGACGAGGTCGCCTATGCCTATCCGATCATGAACACCGGGCCGGTGATGGATCTCGAGCGCGTCGAGGTGCTCAAGGGACCGCAGGGCACGCTCTATGGCCGCAACACGACCGCGGGCCTCATCAATTTCATCACCGCCAAGCCGACCGACAGCTTCGAGGGCAGCATCAAGGCCGACCTCGGCAATTATCAGACGTACAATATCGGCGGCCATATCTCGGGTCCGCTCGGCGAGGGCATCGCGGCGCGGATCGCCTTCCGCAGCGAGAACAGCGACAAGGGCTGGCAGATCAGCAATTCGCGCGGCGAAAGGCTCGGCGAGGTCGACAAGCTCGGGGTGCGCGGCTCACTCGCGATCGATCCGGCGCCGGGGACGCATTTCGACCTGTCGGTCACATGGTGGCGGAACAAGTCGGACACGGTCGCGGGCCAGGGGATCGGCTTCACGCCCGCGACCAACCCGGTCAGCGGCACCAGCAACTCGCGCTTCTTCAACGCGCCGGGGCTTGCCACCTATCTGGCGAACAATTTCCCGACCAAGGCGAGCCAGGCCGACTGGGCGCCCGAGGCTTCGCGCTCGGCCGATATCGGCACGGGGCTAGGCCTCGACGGCCCGCTCGCCGAGGACAACCGCTTCTGGGGGCTCAAGCTGCGCTGGGATCAGGATCTGGGCGAGGCGATGAAGCTCGTCTCGCTGACGAGCTACAACGACTTCAAGCGCAACGCGCTCTCCGACTGGAGCGGCGCGCCGTTCGAGATCCTGCTCCAGAATACCGTCGGACGGATCAAGAGCTTTGCGCAGGAAGTGCATGTCGAGGGCGAAAGCGGTGCGGTGAACTGGCTGGTCGGCGCCTATTACGCCAACGACCGGATCATCGATTCGAACCGCACGCTGCTCGGACAGAATGCCAATGTCGGGCTTATCCGCGCCGCGGGTGCGCCGCTGCTCGCGAGCCCGATCTTCAATTCGGGCGGCTACACGCCGCTGCAGCTTTCGCAGGCGTTCCGTACCTATGAGGATTTCGGGCGTATCCGGACGAAGACGTGGAGCGTCTTTGCCAATGCCGATGCCGAGCTGACCGAGCAATTGAAGCTGACCGTCGGGGTGCGCTACACCGAGGACAAACAGCGCTACAACGGCTGCTCGCGCGACTTCAACGGCAACATGCTGCCCAACGTCAACGTCGTGAACCGCGCGCTCTATTTCCAGACCTATGGCGTACTCGCGCCGCAGATAACGCAGGGGCAGTGCAACACCTTCGATCCCGCGACGGGGACGTTCGGCGAGGTGCAGTCGCTGCTCAAGGAGGACAATGTCGCGTGGCGCGTCGCGCTCGACTGGTCGCCGAACGACGACACCTTGCTCTATGCGTCGGTATCGCGCGGCTACAAGTCGGGGACGACGCCGATCAACGCCGCGAACCTCGCGCGCCAGAATGCGCCGGTGAAGCAGGAAAAGCTGACCGCGTACGAGGTGGGGGTGAAGGCGACGCTCGCCGATCGGCTGGTGCAGGCCAATCTCTCGGCCTTCTATTATGATTATGCCGACAAGCAGATCAGCACCTATTTCGCCGATCCGATCTACACCGCGCTGTCGCGCCTCGACAATGTGCCCGACAGCGAGGCTTACGGGGTCGAGGGCGAGCTGACGATCCGGCCGGCGACGGGGCTGACCATCGCCGCCAACGCGCTGTATCTGAAGACGCGGATCAACGATTACAACGGCACCAATGCCGCGGGGCGGTCCGAGAATTTCGACGGGGCCGAATTCATCTACAGCCCGAAATTCCAGGGCAGCATCACGCTGGCTTATGACACGCCGGTATCGGAAACGCTGAACCTGACCGGCGCCGTGAGTGCGCGCTATCAGAGCAAATCGAACACGATCTTCGAGGATATCGATCTGTACAAGGTCGACGCCTATGGCACCGTCAATGCGAGTCTCGGCCTGAAGGACGAGAGCGGCTGGTCGGTGTCGCTGTGGGCGAAGAATTTGTTCGACAAATATTACTGGTCGGCGGTCGCGAGCAACGCCAATGTCGTCGTGCGTTTCGCCAACCAGCCGCGGACCTTCGGCCTGACGCTGGGTTACGACTTCTAGAGGAGGCGGCGAGAGTGGTGCGTGCGCCGATGCAGAGCGACTATCTGGGCACGGCGATCGATTTTGCCGCGCCCGTCGGCGAACCCGCGCTGCTCGCGCCGGACAGCATCCAGTGGCGTGTGTACAAGAATCCGATCGCGCTCGGCATCGGCGGGATCGCCGCGGTGCTGCTCGAATTCGCCGAGCCGCGTATCCGGTCGGGGGTGTGGGATCATTCGACCTACAAGGCCGACCCGATCGGCCGCTCGCGCCGCACCGGGCTTGTCGCGATGCTCGCCTGCTACGGACCCGCAAGCGCGGCGAAGCAGGTGATCGGGCAGGTCAACCGGATGCACGGCAAGGTGAAGGGCGAAACTCCGGCGGGCGACAAATATCGCGCGATGGACCCGGTGCTGCTCGACTGGGTCGCGGCGACCGCGTCCTATGGTTTTCTGATGGCGTATGACCGTTTTGTTCACGCGCTGAGTGACGCCGACAAGGACCGCTTCATGCGCGACGGCGATGCGATCGGGCGCGAGTTCGGCGCGCGGCGGACGCCTCCGACAGTCGCGGCCTTCATGGCGATGATGGATGAGTTCGAACCGCGCTTCGAGCCGCACCCGATCATCTTCGAATTCCTCGACATTACCCAGTCGGGGAAGGCGGCACCCGGTGTGCCGCGTTTCCTGCACCGTGCGATCGCGCGCGCGGCGGTGTCGCTGCTGCCGGATCATATCCGGCGGAAGCTCGATCTGGGGCCGCGCTTCGATCTGACGCGCCTCGATCGCACCGCGCTGCGTATCGCCGGCCGGCTCGCCGACCGCCACGTCGACCGCGCGGCGCCGCATTGTCAGGCGAGCGTTCGGCTCGGCCTGCCGCACGATTTCCTGTTCCGGTCACCCGCCGGGCAGCGACGCCTGCTCGGTGGGCTTCGGGTCGCGGCCTAGGAGCAGCGCCCGAAGCCGGGGCCGCGCACCGCGCGGCCGGGCGTCGCGCCGCTATGCTCGCCGTTCCGCAGCACCGCGACGCCGTTGACGAACACGTCGCGCATCCCGACCGAATATTGGTGCGGTTTCTCGAAGGTCGAGCGGTCGCCGATCGTCGCGGGATCGAAGACGACGACATCGGCGTGATAGCCGGGCTTGAGCGCACCGCGGTCCTTGATGCCCAGATTTGTCGCGGGCAGGGTGGTCAGGCGGTACACTGCCTGTTCGAGCGGGATCAGCTTCTCGTCGCGAACATAGCGGCCGAGCAGGCGTGCGAAATTGCCATAGGTGCGCGGATGCGCGCCCGATTTGAGGAAGACGCCCTCGGGCGCCTGCGACGCGGCGTCCGACCCGAAGCTCATCCACGGCAGCCGGATCTGCCTTCGCACATTGTCCTCCGACATCAGGAAATAGACGGTGCCGACGCGCGATCCGTCCTCGACGACGAGATCCATCGCTGTCTCTTCGGGCGACTTGCCGCGCATCGCGGCGACCTCGGCCAGCGTCTTGCCGGTGAGCGGTTTCAGCGTGTCATTCTTGAATCCCGACAGGATCATCTTGTCGGCGCCCGCGCCGAAATAGAGATTTTCCCAATCGCTGCCCGGCTGCTTCATCTCGGCGGCGACGCGCGCGCGGATCGCGGGATCCTTCAGCCGCTTGATCCATTCCTCGAGCCCGCCCGCCTGCACCCATGTCGGCATCGCGGCGTCGAGTCCGGTGGCGCCC
This sequence comes from Sphingopyxis sp., assembly GCA_017745175.1. GTDB lineage: Bacteria > Pseudomonadota > Alphaproteobacteria > Sphingomonadales > Sphingomonadaceae > Sphingopyxis. The sequence goes on from JAGHZY010000012.1 coordinate 59,505, forward strand.
GCGGTATAGGTGTACATGTCGGTCGTGATGCGCAGCCCCGCGGCGCGCGCGTCCTCGATCTTCTTCACGATCGTGTCGAGCTTGCCCCAGTTGCTGCGTCCCGCCATCTTGAGGTGATAGATTTCGGCGGGCGCGCCCGAGCGGCGCGATATCTCGATCAGCTCGTCGACGGCTTCCTCGATCCGGTCGCCTTCGGAGCGCATGTGGCTGATATACATGCCGCCGCATTTCGCGGCCTCGCTCGTCAGTGCGACGAGTTCGCCGGTCTCGGCATAGGAGCCGGGGGCGTAGATGATCGAGCTGCCGACCCCCATCGCGCCCTCGTTCATCGCCTGCTTCACCAGCGCGCGCATCCGCGCGAGCTGTTCGGGGGTCGGGTCGACATCGCCTTCGCCGAGTTCGTGGACGCGCACCGTCGCGGCGCCGACGAAGCTCGCGACATTGGTCGAAATCCCGCGCTTTTCGAGATAGCCCAGATAATCGCCGAGGCTCGTCCACTCGATCGGAAACCTGATGTCGCCCTGCCGTTCGGTCTCGATCGCCTTCATCGTGGCGTTCATCGGGCCCATCGACCAGCCTTCGCCCATCACCTCGAGCGTCACGCCCTGCCGGATGTCGCTCTGGCTTTTGGGATCGGCGATCAGCGATTCGGTTGCCCAGCTCAGCATGTTGATGAAGCCCGGCGCGACCGCCATGCCCTTCGCCGGGACCTCGCTCTTCGCGCTGCCCGCAACCTTGCCCACCGCGACGATGCGGCCGTCCCTGATAGCGATATCGCCGACGACCGGCGCCTTGCCCGATCCGTCATAGATCGTCCCGCCGCGGATGATGAGGTCGTAGGCGGGCACTGCCGTCTTCGCGGCGACCGGCGCTGCGAGGAGCAGGGTGCCGGCGAGCAGCGCGGAGCAAAAGGCGGGATGCTGGACCATGGCGATTCTATCCTTTGCAGCGTTCGGGGGTCGAACGTGTTGTTCGAGTGGTTGCGGGCCTCCAACTCCTCGTCACCCCGGACTTGATCCGGGGCCCAGGCGACCAGCGTGGTTATGGATCCCGGATCAAGTCCGGGATGACGAAGCCGGAAGGATCATCGTCGGCTTCCCACCCCACGCTGTCCCGCCATTCATCCGTGCAGGCTCATCAGCGAGTCCATCAGCCCGTCGTCGGCGCTCGAACAGACGCCGAGGACGAGTGCTTCCTCATATCCGTCGGCGACGACATAGGCGTGGCCCATCGATGAATCGATGTAGATGCCCTGGCCGACGTCGAGCGTGACGGGGTCGTAGAATTCGCTGTGCACCTCGATCCGCCCCTCGAGGACATAGATGAATTCCTCGCCCTGGTGGCGGACGAGTTCGCCGAACTCGCGTGCGCTGTGGGCGCGGATGCGGGTGATGATCGGGATCATCCGCTTTTGCCGGAGGTCGGTGCAGAGATAGTGATAGTCGTAATTGTCGGTCGTGACCCGCGCGGCGCGCTCGATCGTCCCGATGCTGCGGCGGCCGGTGACGCGCGGGGTCGTATCCTCGTCGTCCTCGGCGAACAGGTCCGACATGCGGATGTTGAGTCGCTGGCTGAGCTGCTGCAGCTTGTCGTAGCTCAGCGTCAGCCGGTCATGCTCGACCTTCGACAGCGTCGACACGGGGATGCCCGATTTTTCGCTCATTTCCTTGAGCGTCCAGCCGTTGCGTCCCCTTATGCCCTTCATGACAGCGCCGAGCGTCGGCGGGGTTGCGGTGTCCGCCATCAGTTTTTCCATTCCATATTTGACAATTTTCTAATCAGGATCATTATGTCCCTATTGGGCTAACAGTTGTTGGTCCCTTGGTAAGGGGTCGCGCGGCTTGCTGCAAGGTGTGACAGGCCTCGCAACAGAAAAGGGGAAAGCGATGCGTTTCATCCGAAAGGCAATGATCGGGCTCGCGGCGTTTGCCGCGCTGCCGCTCGCGGCGCAGGGGCCGGTGCCCGCGCCCGCTGCGAAAACCACCGAAGCCGCTCCGGCGGCCAAGCCGCCCGCGGCGCCCGCGGCGCTCGATCCCAAGGATCTCGAGGCGTGGATGGACGGCTATCTTCCCTATGCGCTCGAACGCGGGCGTATCCCGGGTGCGGTGGTCGTGGTCGTGCGCGGCGGGCAGGTCGTGCTCGAAAAGGGCTATGGCTTCTCCGACGTCGCCAAGCGCGCGCCGGTCCTCCCCGAGACGACGCTTTTCCGCCCGGGATCGGTGTCGAAGCTCTTCACCTGGACCGCGGTGATGCAGCAGGTCGAGGCGGGCAAGATCGACCTCGACAAGGACGTCAACGCGTATCTCGATTTCAAGATCCCGCCCTATCAGGGCAAGCCGGTGACGATGCGCAACATCATGACGCACACCGCGGGGTTCCAGGAATCGGTGCGCTACCTGATCAGCAGCGATCCGAAAGCGGTGATGACGCTGAAGAAGCAGATGCCGCTCGCGCTGCCCGACCGCGTCTTCGCGCCGGGCACGACGCCGGCCTATTCCAATTATGCGACCGCGCTTGCGGGCTATATCGTCGAGCGGGTGAGCGGCGAGGATTTCGACGATTATGTCGACAATCATATCTTCAAGCCGCTGGGCATGGCGCATTCGAGCTTCCGTCAGCCGCTTCCCGCCGGTCTCGCGCCGCATATGGCGAAGGGCTATCCCGACGTCACCGGCAAGGCGCAGCCGTTCGAGATCGTCGTTCCGGCGCCTGCGGGAAGCCTGTCGGCGAGCGGCGCCGATATGGCGAAGTTCATGATCGCACACCTCAACGACGGGGCGGGGCTGATGAAGCCCGAAACCGCGAAGATGATGCATGATTTCAAGGCGCCCGGGGTCGGACCGCTCAACAGCATGGCGCTCGGCTTCTACGAACAATGGGTCAACGGCCACCGCGCGATCGCGCATGGCGGCGACACCGTCTGGTTCCATTCCTATCTGTGGCTGTTCCCCGACGCCGATACCGGCGTCTTCGTCTCGATGAACAGCGCGGGCAAGGACGGCGCGGCGGGCGCGGTGCGCAGCGCGCTGTTCCACAAATTCGCCGACCGTTACCTCCCCGGCGCGGACAAGCCCGGACAGGTCGATGCAAAGACCGCCGCGCAGCATGCGCAGATGATGGTCGGCAACTACATCAGCAGCCGCGGCAGCTTCACCAACTTCATGAGCCTGTTCGGGCTTCTGGGGCAGACGACGATCGGCCTGACCGGGGACGGGAAGATCACGCTGCCCGCGCTCGACGGGCTGGGCGCCGGTCCGCGCGACTGGGTCGAGGTCGAACCCTTCGTATGGCGCGATACCGGCACGGGTGAGCGCCTTGCCGCCGAGGTGAAGGACGGCCGCGTGGTGCGCTGGAGCATCGACGCCGGATCGCCGTTCATGGTGTTCGAACCCGCACCCGCCGGTGTCAACGCCGCGTGGCTCAACCCGGCGCTGATCTTCGCCTTCGGCATCATCATCCTCGCCGCGCTCGCGTGGCCGGTGCGCGCGCTGGTGCGCCGCAGCTTCAAGGCCGAGTTCGCGCTCACCGGCAAGTCGCTCCGCGCCTATCGCCTGTCGCGCGTCTTCGCGTGGCTCGCGATCGGTGCGCTCGCGGGCTGGGTCGGGCTGATCGCCGCTTTCTCGGCCGACATCGGCAGCATTGGCGGCCCGCTTGACTGGCTGATCAACCTGCTGCGCATCGTGACGCCGCTCGCCGCCTTCGGCCTGCTCGCCACTGCGGGCTGGCACCTGTGGCTCGGCATCAGGGACAAGCGCCGCTGGACGATGAAGTTCGGCGCGGTGCTGTTGATCCTCGCCGCGCTCATACTCGTCTGGGTGACGCTGGCCTTCCACCTCTACGGGTTCGGGATGGTCTATTGATGAGGGCACAAGACACGCGGGACCTGACGCTCGACCTTCGGGTCGAGCGTTTTCCCTATCACCAGCCCTTCCGCATTTCGGGGCATGTCTTCACCGAAACCGCGCTGCTCGTCGCCGAACTGTCCGACGGCACGCATGTCGGACGCGGCGAGGGGGCGGGGGTCTATTATCTGGGCGACGATATCGATCATATGCTCGGGCAGGCGACGCGCGTTCGTGAGGATATCGAGCGCGGCGCGACGCGCGACGAACTGCAGCATCTGCTGCCCCCGGGCGGGGCGCGCAACGCGCTCGATTGCGCCTTCTGGGATCTCGAGGCGAAACAGACGGGGCGGCCGGTGTGGAGGCTTGCCGGGCTGGAGCAGCCGAAGGCGCTGCGCTCGACGCTGACGCTGGGTGCGGACAGCCCCGGGAATATGGCGAAGGCGGCGCTCGCGATCGATCCCGAGGCGCCGGTCAAGGTCAAGCTGACCGGCGACCTTGCCGACGATATCGCGCGCGTCGTCGCGATCCGCACCGCGCGCCCCGATGCGTGGATCGGCGTCGATGCCAATCAGGGCTATGACAGGGCGACGCTGGCCGAACTGCTGCCGGTGCTGGTGTCGACGCGCGTCGCGCAGCTCGAACAGCCGCTGAAACGCGGGTGCGAGGCCGATCTCGACGGGCTGAAACGGCCCTTGCCCTTCGCCGCCGACGAAAGCGCGCTTTCGCTCGCCGATACCGCGTCGCTCGTCGGGCGCTTCGACATCGTGAACATCAAGCTCGACAAGTGCGGCGGGCTGACCGAGGGGCTCGCGATCGCGCGGCAGGCGAAGAAACTCGGACTCGACGTGATGGTCGGCAACATGATGGGAACCAGCCTGTCGATGGCGCCCTCCTTCGTGCTCGGGCAGCTCTGCGACATCGTCGACCTCGACGGGCCGACCTTCCTCGCGCGCGATCGCTCGCCCGGCGTCGAATATCGCGGCGGGATGATTCACTGCCCCGGCGAAATTTGGGGCTCATGACAATTTGATGTCCTAAATGGGTTGACAATTTTCCAATTAGGACAATAGTCAAAACTGAAACTATAAAAGGGAGGTTGGAGTGACGGGGTCATTTCCAATGACGCGCCGCGCGGCACTCGCGGGCGCGGTCGGGGTCGCTTTGTCCGCGCCGATGATCAATCGCGGCGCTTTCGCTTTCGCCGCGGCGCCTGCGCGCACCTACTCGCGCCGCGCGGTCGATCTTGTCGCCTCGTCGCTCGTCATCGATATGCTCGCGCCGCTCAAGATCACGCTCGACGAAAATTATGTCGCGCACCGGCTCACCGATGCCGAGGCGGCCGAGTTCAAGGCTTCCGGCATCACCGGTTTTCACAACGCGTACGGCCTTGGCGGGCCAGGCGCGAAGGCGCAGGCGCTCGAATTTCTTGCCGGCTGGCAGGGCTTTGCCGGGCGCAACAGCCATGTCTTCACGCTCGTCGATGGCGTCGCCGATCTCGACCGCGCGAAGGCGGAAAAGAAATGCGCCGTCATCATGGGCATCCAGAATGCCGAACATTTCGAGAAGGTCGAGGACGTCGCGCTGTTCCGCCGTCTTGGCCTGCGCTGTGCGCAGCTCACCTACAATACGCAGAACATGATCGGGTCGGGCAGCACCGAACGCGTCGACGGCGGCGTCAGCGACTATGGTGCGGCGATCATCGCCGAGATGGAAAAGCAGAGGATGCTCGTCGACGTTTCGCATTGCGGCGACAAGACGACATTGGACGCGATCGAGATCGCCAAGGGGCCGATCGCGATCACGCACAGCAACGCGCGCGCGCTGGTCGATCATCCGCGCGTCAAGACCGATGCGGCGATCAGGGCGCTCGCGGCGAAGGGCGGGGTGATGGGAATTACCGGCGTGCGCATGTTCGTGCGGACGACGGATCCGACCAACGTCGGGCATATGGCCGACCATATCGACCATGTCGCGAAGCTCGTCGGCGTCGATCATGTCGGAATCGGGTCGGACGCCGACCTCCACGGCTATGACGATATGAAACCCGACGAATATGCGCTGCTCAAGGGCAGCTACAAGGCGAGCTACGGTTTTCGCGACAAGATCGACATCGACGGTTTCGATCATCCGCTCAAGACCTTCGACCTCACCGAGGAACTTATTCGCCGGGGATATTCCGATGAAAACATCCGGGCGGTGCTCGGCGGCAATTTTCGCCGCCTGCTCGCCCAAGTCTGGGGGTAGGACGATGAAACAGGGACTGTTCGTTGCAGCAAGCATGGCCGCGCTGCTGGCCGCGATGCCGGTGCAGGCGCAGGAAGCCGCCGCGGTGGAAACGTCGGGCGAGATTGTCGTGACCGCACAGAAGCGCGTTCAGAATGTACAGGATGTGCCGATCTCGATCGCGGTCGTGAGCGGTGAGGACCTGCAGGAACAGGGCTCGGCCTCGCTCATCGACTATGCGGGCTATGTTCCCGGCATGAACGTCAGCAACGGCGGCACGCCCGGGCAGACGACGATCACGCTGCGCGGCGTGGCGCCGCTGAACTCGGCCCAGACCGTCGGCATCTATCTCGACGACGCGCCGGTCGGGTCGAGCGCGCTCTACAATCGCGCGGGGGCCTTCACGATCGACCTCATGCCCTATGACCTCGAACGGATCGAGGTGCTGAAGGGGCCGCAGGGGACGCTTTATGGCGCGAGTTCGATCGGCGGCCTCGTCAAATATGTGACCGTCCAGCCCGACACGCGCGAGTTCAGGGTCCGCGCGGGTATCGAGGGTTTCACGATCAAGGATGCGAGCGGGCTCGGCTGGGGCGGGCAGGTCTATGCCAACGCGCCGATCGTTACCGACAAGCTCGCGATTTCGGGCAGCTTCGCGTGGCGCAAGACGCCGGGCTGGGTCGACAGCGTCAACAACGCGGGGCTGAAGGACCAGAACGACTATGAACAGCGCGGCGGCCGCGCCGCGCTGTTGTGGCAGCCGACGCCCGAGCTCAGCGTCAGGCTCGCCGGCATCTGGCAGTCGCTCGATTCCGACGGCAACGGCACCTATGCTGCCGACCTCACAGGGCGGCGGCTCGGCAACGGGCATTCGTTCAACAATTATGTGCCTGAATCCTACGATATCGACCTCGATTATTATGCGGCGACGATCGACTATGATTTCGGCGCCGCGACCCTGACCTCGGCGACGACCTACAGCAAGACGCAGAGCCGGCAGGTGCAGGACGCGAGCTATGCGTTCGGCGTGCTCTTTCCGCTGCTCACCGGTGGCGCGATTCCGCCGGGCATCACGCCCTTCTCGCTCGCCCTCGGCCTGAAAAAATGGACGCAGGAAGTCCGGCTCGCCTCGCCGAGCGGCGGGCGCTTCGAATGGATGATCGGGGGTTTCTTCACCGACGAGAAAACGAGCAACGCGCAACTCGTCCGCTCCTATGACATGGCCGGGAACCCGATCGCGCCGCTCGATCCGCTGGCGATCGTCGGCCTGCCCGCGACCTACAAGGAATATGCGATCTTCGGCAACGCGACCTTCAAGCTGAGCGAGCAGTTCGAGATCACCGGCGGCCTGCGCTGGGCGCGCAACGAACAGACCTTCACCCAGATCAGTTCGGGTGCGATCGTCCCGACCGCGAACGATCCGGGCGAGTCCGCCGAAAGCGTCTGGACCTTCTCGGTCAGCCCGCAGTTCCACATCAACGAGGATGCGATGCTCTACGCGCGCGTCGCGACGGGCTATCGTCCCGGCGGCCCGAACGTTATCGTTCCCAACGTCCCGCCGAGCGTCGATGCCGACCGCATGACCAATTACGAGGTCGGACTGAAGGCCGATTTCGCCGACCGGATGGTGTCGGTCGATGCCGCCTTCTTCTGGATGGACTGGACCGATATCCAGGTCACGCGCGCATTCGGCGGCGTGTCGGGCGGTGCGAACGGCGGCAAGGCGACGAGCAAGGGCTTCGAGGGCAGCCTCGCGCTGCGCCCCGCGCCGGGGCTGACGATCAGCGCGACGGGCAGCTATACCGATGCGACGCTCAGCGAGGATGTGCCCGACATCAGCGGCGTCAAGGGCGACCGCCTGCCCGCGGTGCCGAAGTTCAGCGGGGCGCTGCGCGCCGATTATGAATTCGAACTCGGCGGCGGCAACAAGGGTAGCTTCGGGGCCGGTGTCCGCCACGCGAGCAGCCGCCTGTCGCTGGTCGAGAGCGATCCGCTGGTCGCGCGCGCCAAGCCGTACACGTCGGTCGACCTCAACGCCTCGATCACTTTCAATGATCACTGGACGTTGCGTGCCTACGCGCGCAACCTGCTCGACAACAAGGGTGAGATGGCGCGCTCGACGCTCGCCGACGGGCTCAACCGGCCGAGCTTCCTCGCGATCTCGCCGCTGCAGCCGCGGACGATCGGCGTTGCGCTCGACATGGCCTTCTGAGCGAACGGGAGTTGGACAAGATGAACGCGCCTATCGGCAGGCTGGCCGACAGCCTGACCCTGCCGTCCCCCTATCTGCTGTTTCTCGGCGATACGACCAACGCGGCCTATGCAAAGACCGCCATGGGGCTTGCCGACTGGGCGGGCGATCGCTGCACCGGCGAATGGACGATCGAGGGCTGTACCGTATCGACCGGCTTGCCGCGCCTGTCGCCCGCCGAGGCGCGCGCGGCGGGTGCGCGCTCGCTGGTGATCGGCGTCGCCAACCAGGGCGGCATCATCGGCGAGGCTTGGGTCGCGGTGCTCGTCGAGGCGATGGAGGCGGGGCTCGACATCGTCAGCGGCCTCCACACGAAGCTGACCAGCGTTCCCGCGCTCGTCGAGGCGGCGCGGCGCACGGGGCGGCGGCTCATCGACATCCGCACCCCGCCGCCATCGATCGGCGTCGGGACGGGGCGCAAGCGGACGGGCAAGCGCGTGCTCACCGTCGGTACCGACTGTGCGCTCGGCAAGAAATATACCGCGCTTGCGGTGCACCGCGCCTTCGCCCAGCGCGGTCTCGATGCCGATTTTCGCGCGACGGGCCAGACGGGCATCATGATCGCCGGCGGCGGCATGCCGATGGACGCGGTCATCTCGGACTTCGAGGCGGGGGCGGCCGAAATGCTCAGCCCCGACGCACCCGCGGATCATTGGGACGTGATCGAAGGGCAGGGGTCGATCTTCAATCCCGCCTACGCCCCGGTTTCGCTCGGCCTGCTTCACGGCAGCCAGCCCGACGTCTTCGTCGTCTGTCACGATCCGACGCGCAAGGTGATCCTCGGGATGGAAAGCTTCGCGCTGCCGAGCGTCGAGGAGGTGATCGACCTGACGATCCGCCTCGGCAGCCGCACCAATCCCGCGATCCGTTGCGGCGGCATCAGCCTCAACACCTCGGCCTTCGATGCCGAAGCGGCCGAAAAATTGATGGCGGCCGAACGTGAACGCCTCGGGCTTCCGGTCGCCGATCCGATCCGCGGCGGCGCGGCGTTCGAGGCGCTCGTCGAAAATATTCTCGCATGAGTGTGGGCGAGACGGGCGGCAGGGCGAGCTGGTTCCAGCGCTTCCTGCTGCCCGGGTTTGCGCTGAAGGCTGTGATCATCGGCGGCGGTTATGCGACCGGACGCGAGCTGGCCGAATATTTTGTGCCGTCGGGGCCATGGGGCGGACTGTCGGCGATGCTGCTCGCGACGCTGATCTGGAGCGTCGTCGCGGCGCTGACCTTCGCGCTCGCCCGCAAACTCGGCGCCTATGATTATCGCGCCTTTTTCAAGGGACTTCTCGGCCCCGGCTGGGTCGCTTTCGAGGTCGCCTATCTGATCTTCGTGGTGCTGATCCTCGCGGTGTTCGGCGCCGCGGCGGGGGCGATCGGCGCGGCGACCTTCGGCTGGCCCGCGCTTGCGGGCACGGTGCTGCTCGCGGTGGCGATCGTCGCGGTGACCGCGCGGGGCACGGGCGTCGTCGAACAGATGTTCAAATATGTCTCGATCCTGCTCTACACCGTCTACGGCCTGTTCCTGATCCTTGCGCTCGCGAGCTTCGGCGGGCTGATCGGGCAGGGCTTCGCGAGCGCGCCGCCGCCGTCGGGGAACTGGATGGCGGGCGGGCTGACCTATGCGACGTACAACATCGTCGGCGCGGTGGTGATCCTGCCCGTGCTGCGCCACCTCACGAGCCAGCGCGACGCGGTCGTCGCGGGGCTGATCGCGGGGCCGCTGTCGATGCTGCCCGCGATCCTCTTTTTCGTCGCGATGATGGCCTTTTACCCGGCCATCGGCGCCGAGACGCTGCCGTCGGATTTCCTGCTGCGCCAGATGACGGTGCCCGGATTTCATGTGCTCTTTCAGGTGATGATCTTCGCCGCGCTGCTCGAAAGCGGCGCCGGCGCGGTGCATGCGATCAACGAGCGGATTTCGGGTGCGGTCGAAAGCCGCGGGCGTCCGCCGCTCACGACCGGCGCACGCGCGATCATCGGCGCGGTGATCCTGACGGGATGCATGTTCGTTGCGGGCGAAGTCGGCCTCGTCGACCTGATCGCGAGCGGATATCGCTTCCTCGCGTGGCTGTTCCTCGCGGTGTTCGTCCTGCCGCTTCTCACCATCGGAACGTGGCGCCTGCTGCGCCCGTCGACCGCTCCCCATATGGAGGCCCTGTCATGAAACGCCTGCTTGCCCTGTCGCTGATGCTTTCGGCCGCCGCGCCCGCATGGGCCGAACCGCCCGCCGATATCGGCGAGAGCGTCGAGGCGCTGCGCAAGCAAGTCGGCGCCGCGGGCGTGTCGATCGCGATCGTCGAGGACGGCAGGACGACGCTCTCGCGCGGCTGGGGCGTGCGCAAGATCGGCGAGCGTGCGCCGGTGGATGCACAGACGATCTTCCAGACCGGCTCGACCGGCAAGGCGATGACCGCCGCCGCGCTCGCGATCCTCGTCGACGAGGGCAAGATCGCGTGGGACGATCCCGTGATCAAGCATATGCCGTGGTTCCGCATGTACGACGCATGGGTCACGCGCGAAATCACGATCCGCGACCTGCTCGTCCACAGGAGCGGGCTCGGGCTCGGGCAGGGCGATCTGATGTTCGTGCCGCGCACGCACCTTACGCGCAAGCAGACGGTCGAACGTGTCGCCTATCTGAAGCCGCAGACGAGTTTCCGCTCGGCCTATGCCTATGATAATATCCTCTATGCCGTCGCCGGGCAGCTGATCGAAGAGGTTACCGGCCAGACCTGGGAGGATTTCATCCGTGCGCGCGTGCTCCGCGCGGGGGGCATGAAGAATGCGACGAGCGACAGCGAGGACCGGTTCCGTATTCCCAACCGGTCATGGCCGCACGCGCGGCTGTCGGGCGCTCTCCGCGGGCTCGGCCCGCAGCAGGCGCTCGACGAGCGCGACGAACTCGGCCGTAACGGCGCGCCCGCGGGCGGGCTCGCACTTAGCGCCGACGATATGGCGGCGTGGCTCAAAATCCAGCTCGCGCATGGCGCGCTGCCCGACGGCAAGCGGCTGTTCAGCGAGAAGCAGGCCGACGAGATGTGGGCGCCCGTGACGCCGATGCCGATCACGCCGCTTCCCGACCAGCTCAAGCCCGCGCAGCCGACGCAGCAAGCCTATGCGCTCGGCTGGCAGGTACAGGATTATCGCGGCCATCGCATCATCCAGCACGGCGGCGGCGTCTTTGGTTCGATCACACGCGTCGTGATGATCCCCGACAAAAATGTCGGCTTCGCGATCATGATGAACAGCGAGGACAGCGGCATGCTGCTCGGCCTCACCTACGATTTGCTCGATCATTATCTGGGCCAGCCCGACTATGGCTGGATCCAGAAATGGGAGGATTGGTATCAGTCGCGGCTTGCGGGCGGGGTCGAGTTTCTGAAACAATCGAAGGCGTCGCCCGCGAAGTCGGGCCCGTCGCTCGCGCTCGCGGGCTATGCCGGGCGCTACCGCGATCCGTGGTACGGCGACATCGTGATCGGATCGGGCGCGAACGGGCTGACGATCGACTTCACCTCGACGCCGCGGATGGCGGGGCGGCTCAAACATTGGCAGTACGACAGCTTCGTCACCGATTTCGACGATCCGGCGATCGAGCCCGCCTATGTCACCTTCGCGCTCGACGCCGACGGCAAGATTACCGGCGTGACGTTGAAGGCGGTAAGCAAGATCGCAGACTTCAGCTGGGACTATCACGATCTCGATCTGAAGCCCGTGGAGGACAAGAAGTGAAGCGTTTCGCCATTCTGCTGACCGCGACGGCGCTCACGGCCTGTTCCTCTGGCGACAAGCCCAAAGTCGCAGAAGCGCCGCTCCACAGCCGGATGCTCGTGCTCGACACACATCTCGACACGCCGCTCCATTTCGAGCGCGCGGGCTGGAGCTTCGCCGACCGCCACGCGCTGGCTGAAGACATGGCGCAGCTCGACATCCCGCGGATGAAGGACGGCAATCTCGATGGCGGCTTTTTCGCCATCTATACCGATCAGGGACCGCTGACGCCGAAGGGCTATGCCGATGCGCTCGCCTTCGCGCGCAAACGCTCGGACCTGATCGACAAGACCATCGCCGCCAATTCGGATTCGATCGCGCCGGCGCTCACGGCCGCCGATGCGGTGCGGCTGAACCGCGAAGGCAAGCTCATCGCCTTCAAGTCGATGGAGAACAGCTATCCGCTCGGCGAAGACCTGTCGCTGCTCAAGGAATTCTACGACAAGGGGCTCCGCCTCGCGGGGCCGGTGCATTCGAAGGACAACCAGTTCGCCGACAGCGCGACGGGCGAGGGGCGCTGGAAGGGGCTGAGCCCGCTCGGCAAGCAATGGGTGGCCGAGATGAACCGCCTCGGCATCGTGATCGATGCGAGCCATTCGTCCGACGCGGCGTTCGACCAGATTCTTGCGCTGTCGAAATATCCGATCCTGCTCTCGCACTCGAGCCTGCGCTCGGCCTATGACCATCCGCGCAACATCGACGAAGGGCGGCTGAAGGCGCTTGCGGCGAAGGGCGGTGCGATGTGCATCTCGACGATCTTCATGTCGGAGATGAACATGTCGCCCGCGCGCGCCGCGCTGTTCGGCAAATATGAGCGGATCGGCACATTGCCGCCCGCGGAGCAGGCAGACCTCAACCGTGAGTGGCGCGAACTCGACAAGACAGAGAAACTGTGGGCGGCCGATTTCGACGCTTATATCAAGATGGTGCTGCGCGCGATCGAGGTCGGCGGCGTCGACCATATCTGCTTCGGCGCTGACTGGGACGGCGGCGGCGGCCTGCCGGGTATCGAGGATATTTCGGCGCTGCCCAAGGTCACCGAGCGGCTGAAGGCCGCGGGCTATCCGGACGCCGATATCGAGAAGATGTGGAGCGGCAACATCCTGCGCATACTCGCGGCGCAGGGGAAACCCGCGGCGCGCTAGGCACGGAAGCTCCTGGGGCCGATCCCGAGCTCCTGTTTCTTGTCGTAGAGTGCCTTTGGCGGGAGCGGGACGCGGCGTCGGTCAATAGATCGGCGTGATCTGCATCTGCGGAAGCGGGCGCGGCGTCCCGTCGCTGAGATCGGGGCCGAGATCGGCCCATTCGCTGCCGCGCGCGACGAGGTCGGCGTACAGCGCTTGCGACGCTGCTTCGGCTGCGGCCGACCGGAACCTGTAGGAAACCGGTGGCGGCGCGCCGGTTCGTACCGCCTCGAAAGCTGTTTCATAGGCGGGGATCGGCGGGACGGTGTTGGCGCTTGCCGCGATCCGGATCGAATAGCGTTGCAGTCCCGAGGCGACGTTGCGCCACCGCACCCAATAATGATTGGCAAAGGAGAATTGGTACAGCCGCTCGCCGGCGGCGGCGCCTTTTTGCGATATGCTGTCGAGTATTTCCTGTGACATGTCGAGGTTCATGCCGCCCTCGGTCCCGTCGAGCGCGATATGGACGATCCGGTCGCGCTGGCCCGGCGCCCGCGACTGGAGCAGGTCGCGCCAGTTCTGCATCGTGCCGATAATGGCGAACAGAAAGCCCGACATTTCGGCGAGCGCGAGGCGGCGGGCGATCGGACTGTAGCTGCGTTGCCAGCCGCGATTGTTGTGGAGCGGAAGCCACACGGCGGCCTCCGCCCGGTCGTGCGAATTCGGCGGTTCGGGGTTCGCGGCGGGGGGCGTGCCGTCGCCGGTCTGCGGATAGACGAGGTTGATCGCGAAGGTCGGCCAGCGGGGCAGCGGCGCGTCGAACAGGTGAAGCGGGAAATTGCTCGATACGCCGCCGTCCGAGAACCAGCAGACGCGGAAGCGCTCGATCGACGAGACCGGAGCCTCGCCGCCGGTGGTCAGCCCGTCGGTGCTCTGGCCCAGCGTATTTTCCCTTTCGTCGCCCTGCTCGTCGAACGCTTCGTCTTCGATCGCGGCACGGCGCGTTCGCCGCGCGACCGGTTCGTGGAGTGGAACCGCGCTGATGAGCAGCGGAAAGCTGAGGCTCATCCGCATCGCGACGAGAACCGGCATCCGGCCCCTGACCGGCAGGCGATAATAATCGCTCCCGTCGACACGGTCGGGCGGGCCCGCCGCGGCGACCATCGCATCGACGACGCTCCGGGGAAACAGCAGGTCGAATTCCTCGCGCCGGAACCAGAAGCCCGCGTCGGTGAAGGGCAGGGTGCGCGGTTCGTGATGCGATACGCCGGTCGTGATCATCTGGAGCGAGATTGCCGTTTCGGTGTCCGGCTCGCCCGGATAGCGCGGTGCGGCCCAGAGGTCGTCGAACAGCAGCGGATCCGCCAACGACTTGCCCGCCAGCGACTGCAGGACTTCGTGGAGCCATTCGGTGAGCGCGGGCTTGCCGCTGCCTTCGCGCGCGGCGAGGCCCGAACACAGGCCGAGCAGATTGCGCCGCGCGACGCGCGCCACGCGCAAGACGGCGCAGATCGCCGCGCCGAGATAGGCGCAGATCAGTGACGGCAGCAGCGCTGCGGCGAGCCCGGGCAGCCCGCCAAGCCAGAAGCCGAACCCGAGCAGGAGACCGAGCAGAAGCAGCGCTTCGAGCGGCGCGATCGCCACCACCGCCGCTGCCGCGGCGAGCAGCTTGCGGAGCGGCCCTGCATTGCCCGCGAGCGTCACGATCAGGCGATAGGCGTTTCTCGCGCCGCGGGCCGGCTGAAAGAGGCCGAAGATGAAACCCTGCGACGAGAGCTGCGCCGCGACGCGCGCAAGACCGGCAAAGCCAAGCGTCGGCGGGCAGGGGGCGGCCGAACCCGACGCGACATGCTTGCGGTCGCCGAGTGCCGCTGCGGCGGTCGCCGCCGCGGCGATCGCGCCCGCCGAGGTTCCGCCGATATTCTTGAACCGGAAATCGCGCGCGAGCGCGAGCACCGCATTCGGATAGACGACACCGCTGGTGATGCCGCCCTTCATGACCAGGTCGCAATAGCGGGTGGCTGTCTGGCTCATGTCTTCCTCTCCGGGGGCACAGGGGCCCCGGATGTCTCGCCTATTCCGGCACATCGGGCAAGGTGCGGCCGGGAATATCCACAAGCCATTTGCTTATGCTGTGTTGGAAATGTAATACGGGCGGCGCGCATGAAATGGTTCCGTAAACCCGCAGGCCCCGATCCGACCCTCGCCATGACGCCGGGCGGACCGTTCGCCGACATCGCCCCGCCGCCGCAGCCGCCCGTTCCCGAGCCGCAGCGTCGCAAGTGGATGCGCCGCATCGCGCGCGGCTTCGCGATCTTCTGCGTCATTTTCCTGCTGCTGGTCGGCTGGCTGGCGCTCACCGCGCCGCTGTCGAAATCGCTCGAGCCGATCGCGCCGCCGCAGATCACGCTGCTCGCCTCCGACGGCACGCCGATCGCGCGCATCGGCGCGATCGTCGACACGCCGGTGAAGACGAAGGATCTGCCGAAGCATGTGACCGGCGCCTTTCTCGCGATCGAGGATCGCCGCTTCTACACGCATATGGGCGTCGATCCGCGCAGCATCGCGCGCGCCGTCTGGAGCAACCTGACCGGCGGGCGCACGCAGGGCGGCAGCACGATCACCCAGCAGCTCGCCAAATTCACCTTCCTGACGCCGAAGCGCACGCTCGGCCGCAAGGCGCGCGAGGCGCTGATCGCCTTCTGGCTCGAAGCCTGGCTGACCAAGGACGAGATTCTCGAACGCTATCTCTCGAACGCCTATTTCGGCGACAACACCTATGGCCTGCGCGCCGCGTCGCTCCATTATTTCTATCGCCAGCCCGAGAAGCTGACGCCCGCGCAGGCGGCGATGCTCGCGGGGCTGGTGCAGGCGCCGTCGCGCCTCGCGCCGACGCGCAACCCCGACCTCGCCGAAAAGCGCATGAAACTGGTGCTGAACGCGATGGTCGACACCGGCTATTTGACCGTGGCGGAGGCGAAGGCGATCCGTACCCCGCGCATCGACGTGCGCACGCGCAACACACTGCCGACGGGCACCTATTTCGCCGACTGGGCGCTGCCCGAGGCGCGCAAGCTCAGCGACGTCGGCTATTCGCGCCAGACGATCACGACGACGCTCGATGCGCGGCTGCAATCGGTCGCGCGCCGCGTGACGAGCCGTGCCGGGCTCGGCAAGGCGCAGGTCGCACTCGTCGCGATGCGCCCGAACGGCGAGGTCGTCGCGATGATCGGCGGCAAGGACTATGCCGCCTCGCCCTTCAACCGCGCGACGCAGGCCAAGCGCCAGCCGGGCTCGACCTTCAAGCTCTTCGTCTATCTTGCTGCGCTTCGGGCCGGCTGGGACCCCGACGACAGGATCAGCAACGAAGCGATCGAGACGGGGGCCTATCAGCCCAAGAATTCGGGCGGCGCCTATTCGAACGACATCAGCCTCGAAGACGCCTTCGCCACCTCGAGCAATGTCGCGGCGGTCCGGCTGCTGCGCGAGATCGGCGACGACAAGGTGATCGACATGGCGCGCGACCTTGGCGTCACTGCGCCGATGACGAAGGGCGATCCCAGCCTTGCGCTCGGCACGTCGAGCATGACCTTGCTCGAGCTGACCGCGGCCTATGCGGCGGTGGCGGCGAACAGCTATCCGGTCGAACCGCACGCGTTCGAGGCGGAGGAAAAAGGCTGGTTCGAAAATCTGATCTCGGGTCCGAGCCGCTTCGGATCGGACGAGCATGAAGCGATAGAGAAGATGCTGCGCGCGGCGGTCAACCGCGGGACGGGGCGCGCGGCGCGCCTGCCGCAGGCGAATTTCGGCAAGACGGGCACCAGCCAGGACAATCGCGACGCGCTCTTCGTCGGTTATGCCAACGGCCTCGTCGTCGGCGTGTGGATCGGAAACGACGACAATACGCCGCTCGAGGGGATTTCGGGTGGCGGCCTGCCGGCGCGTATCTGGCGCGATTTCATGACGCAGGCGTCGGGCAAGTCCGCGGCGCCGCGGCCGAAACCCGCCGACCCCACCGGCCCGGTCGAACCGCTCGATATTCCCGATATCGGCGACATTCCCGTGGGCGACCGCACGCGCGTCGGGATCGAGGGCGGCGACGCGGTGATCTCGACCGAGATCAACGGCAGCCGCATCGACCTGCGCCTGCCGATCCAAGAGGGGCGCCCGACGGTATCCGAAGGACGCCCACCACCGGTCACCGTGACCCAGCCCCCGCCCCCGGCGGGCTGAGCGAGGCTCAGTCCGGAGGCAGAAGCTCGAACGCTGCGGTCGCCATCGTTTTTCCGTTGACGATCAGCTCGACCTCATGCCGACCCGGATGGTGGCGCCGGGTGCTGAAATCGCGGATGGTCTGGCCGATGGCAAGCGGCACGGCTTGTCCCGCAGCAAGTTCGAAGGTCTTGAGCTTGAACACCTTGGGCGCGCTCTTGCCGCCCGCGCGGGCATAATGGATGCGGTAGTCGACGACCAGCCGTTGCGCGTCGGCGGCATCCGAGACGAGCTCGGCGGCGATCGTTATCCGGTCGCCAAGGCGGACCGTCGCCGGAGAAACCGCAAAGCCCCGCGCGGTCACCGCTGCGCCATGGCCGACGCCGATCAGCGCTAGCGCGGCGGGGTCGCCTTTCTTGATCAATGTGCGCAGCGCGTGGCGGACGATCCAGACGGTGCGTGCATCGTCCTGCGGCCATCCGGCGAGGCGCGCGAGCAGCCAGTCGGGGCGGTCCCTGGCGATATCGTTAAGGTGGTTCGCGACCGATTTGCGCACATAGAGGCTGGGATCGGCCTTCAATGCTTCCAGTATCGGCGAGGCCAGCGTCGGGTCGGCTTTGAGTGCAGGGACGCGTGCCGCCCACGGCAGTCGCGGCCGCGCTCCCTCGCTCGCGAGCCGGCGCACATGCTCGTCGTCACTGCCGGTCCATTGCCGCATCGTCGCGAGCGCGCGCGGCGCGTCCTGCGCGAGAAACGGACGGATCGCGAATTCGGCCGTTCCGAAGCCCGTCATGTCGGCGAGCGCAGCCATCGACCGGTCGAAGTCGCCCAGCCCCTGGCGTGCGATATATTCGGTGACCGCCATCGCCTGAAAGCCGTGGCGCAAGTGCGGCGCCATCGCGCGGATGATGTCGAGCGCCGCCGGATAGTCGTCCGGAAGAGCCGGGCGAAGCGCGTCGGCGATATGGCGGACGCGCTCCATGATCGAGAGAGCGTCGAGCCCGTCTGATGCGACGGACAGGAAGACGGCGCGGTCAAATCGCGACGTCGCAGCGGCCCCGGCATCGGCGATCGTCTCCAGCGCGTCCGGGCCCAGAATATCCTTGAGCAGGGCGGGCGTTTCACCGGTCATGGCGCCAGGCCGCTATTGCCGTTCGACCAGCCCGCCGCCGAGTGCGACATAGAGCGTCACCAGATTGTCGACCTGCGCGCGGCGAAGCTCGATCAGCGTCTGTTCGGATGCGAACAGATTGCGTTCGGCGTCGAGCACTTCGAGATAGGTCGACACGCCCTCGCGATACCGCTTGCGTGCGAGGTCGGCAATGCGCCGTGTCGCGAGCGTCCCGCGTTCCTGCGCCTCGACCTGCTCGGCAAGGTAGCGGCGCCCCGCGAGCGCGTCGGCGACTTCGCGAAAGGCGCCCTGCACGGTGCGTTCATAGGTCGCGACCGCGATATTCTCGCGCGCCTCGGCGACGGTCAAATTGCCCTTGTTGCGGCCGAAATCGAAGATCGGCAGGCTGATCGACGGGCCGAAGCTCCAGCCGAAACCGTTGTCGCTGAACAGATTGTCGAGCGAGCCCGAAGCGAAGCCGAGATTGCCGGTGAGCGAAATCGACGGGAAGAAGGCGGCGCGTGCTGCGCCGACATTGGCGCGTGCCGCGCGCAGCCGCTCCTCGGCCGCGACGACGTCGGGCCGTGCGACGAGCAGATCCGACGGCAGGCCGGCGGTCAACGTCGGCGACTGGCCCTGCCGGACAAGCGGCAGCGGCGCCGGCAGCGGCCCCGCGACCGGACCGCCGGTGAGCACGGCGAGAAAATTGTCGGCCTGCGCCTTGGAGAGCTTCAGGCTGGCGAGCTGAGTCTCGGCCTGCGTCAGCAGCGTTTCGGACTGGCGATAGTCGAGCGCCGAGGTAACGCCCGCGTCGAGGCGGCGCTTCGCGATGCGCAGCCCTTCCTTGCGGCTCGTCACCGTCGCTTCAGCGAGCGCGATCTGCTCGTCGGCGCCGCGCGAGGCGAAATAGGTCGAGGCGACGTCGCGGACAAGCGCGAGGCGGAAGGCGCGCTCGGCGGCCTCGGTCGCGAGATACTGGCTGCGCGCGGCCTCGGAGAGGTTCTTGACACGGCCCCAGAAATCGAGCTCGAACGAGGTGACGCCGACGCCGACCGAATAGCGGTTCGTCGTGTCGGTTCCCGGACCGGTCAGCGATGGTCCGCGCGTCCGGGTCGCCTCGGCGCTCGCGCCCACCGTCGGCAGGCGATCGGCGTCCTGGATGCGGTAGAGGCCGCGCGCTTCCTCGATCTGCGCAATCGCGACCGCAAGGTCGCGGTTGCGCTCGATCGCCTGCGCGATCAGTAGCTCGAGCTGCGGATCGGCGAAGAAATCGCGCCAGGCGACGTCGGTCGCCCGCTGGCCGAGCGTCACGTCGCCCGCAAATTCGGCCGGATAGTCGGCCGCGGTCGAGAGTGGCGGGCGCTCGTGCTTCGGCGCCATGTTGACGCATCCGGCGAGCGTCGTCGCCGCGAGCAGCGCGATCAGGTTACGCATGGCCGGCTTCCTCATGATGGCCTTTCTCGGCGGGGGCAGGGGGCCGCTTGCGGCTGAGCCATTTGCGCACCGACAGATAGAAGAGCGGGATGAAGAAGATGCCGAGCAGGGTCGCCGCGATCATCCCGCCCATCACGCCCGATCCGACCGCGATGCGGCTTGCGGCGCCCGCGCCGCTCGCGATCACGAGCGGCACCATGCCGAGGATGAAGGCAAGGCTGGTCATGATGATCGGGCGCAGGCGCAGCTTGACCGCCTCCATCACCGCGTCGAGCGTCGACTTGCCCTCGGCTTCCTGCTCGATTGCGAATTCGACGATCAGGATCGCATTCTTCGCCGCGAGCCCGATGATCGTTATCAGGCCGACGTTGAAATAGATGTCGGCCGAAAGCCCGCGCAGCATCGAGAAGAGCACCGCGCCGAGCACGCCGAGCGGTACGACGAGCAGCACCGAAACGGGCACCGACCAGCTTTCGTAGAGCGCGGCGAGCAGCAGGAAGACGACGACGAGCGACAGGCCGAGCAGCATGCCGATCTGTCCCGCCGACTGTTTCTCCTCATAGGAAATGCCCGTCCACTCGTAGGAGAAACCGGCAGGGAGCTGCGACGCGAGTCGCTCCATTTCGGCCATCGCCTCGCCGGTTGACTGGCCCGGGGCGGGCTCGCCCGAGATCGTCATCGCGGGATAGCCGTTGTAGCGCTGGAGCTGCGGCGCCTCGGCCGACCATTCGGCGGTGCTGAACGATCCGAACGGCACCATGCCGCCGTTCGCGCTGCGCACGCGGAGGTCGAGCACGTCCTGCGGCGTCATGCGGCTTGCCGCGTCGGCCTGGAGCAGCACGCGCAGCACGCGGCCCTCGCGGGTGAAGTCGTTGGCATAGGCGCTGCCGAAGCTGATCGCGAGCGTCGCGTTGACGTCGCCGATCGACAGGCCGAGCGCGCGCGCCTGGATGCGGTCGATATCGACCTTGAGCACCGGCGCGTCCTCCTGCCCCTCGGGGCGGACGTTGGCGAGCAGCTTGCTCTGCATTGCACCACCGAGCATCTGGTTGCGCGCAGCGATCAATGCCTCGCGTCCATTGCCGCCGCGGTCCTGCAGCTTGAAGGTGAAGCCGCTCGACGTGCCGAGTTCGGGGATCGACGGCGGGCTCAGCGAGAAGGCGAAGGCCTCCTTGATTCCCATGAGGGTGCCCATCGCCTTGCCAGCGATCGCGTCGGCGCTATTTTCCTTGCCCTTGCGTTCGTCCCAAGGTTTCAGCGGGGTGAACATGATCGCATTCGCCTGGCCCTGGCCGAAGAAGCTGAACCCGTTCACCAGCACGATATTGGCGACCTGCGGCTGCTCGGCGAAGAATTGCTTCACCTGCTTCGTCGCCTCGTTGGTGCGCTGGGTCGTCGCGCCCGGAGGCGCCTGGATGACGGTGATCAGATAGCCCTGGTCTTCCTGCGGCAGGAAGGAGCCGGGAAGGCGGAAAAACAGCAACGCGGTGATCGCGACCATTGCGACGAACACACCGAGCCAGCGCAGCGGCGCGGCCAGTATCTTGCCGACCCTGCCCTGATAGCGGTCGGTCGTGCGGCCGAACCAGTCGTTGAAGCGGCCGAAGAAACGGTCGAAGAACTCCCCGACGGGCCCGCCGCGTTTCGTCTGGTCGTGCGGCTTCAGCAGCGTCGCGCACAGCGCGGGTGTGAGCGTCAGCGCGAGCAGCGCCGAGAAGGCGATCGAGATCGCCAGCGTCATCGAGAACTGGCGATAGATACCGCCCGTCGAGCCGGGGAAGAAGGCCATCGGGATGAACACCGCGATCAGCACCAGCGTGATGCCGATGATCGCCGAGGTGATCTGGCCCATCGCCTTCACGGTCGCATCATAGGGCGACATATGCTCCTCGTTCATGATGCGCTCGACATTCTCGATCACGACGATCGCGTCGTCGACGAGGATGCCGATCGCGAGCACCATGCCGAACAGGGTGAGCACGTTGATCGAAAAGCCGAACATCCAGAGGCCGAGGCAGGCGCCCGCGAGCGCAATCGGAACGACCACGGTCGGAATCACCGTCGCACGCCAGTTCTGGAGAAACAGGAACATGACGAGGAAGACGAGCACCATCGCTTCGGCGAGGGTCTTCACCACTTCCTCGATCGACAGGCTGATGAAGGGTGTGGTGTCGTAGGGGATCGACCAGGTGACGTCGGGCGGGAAGCCCTTCGACAGCTCGGCCATGCGCGTGCGAATGCCTTCGGCGGTCGCAAGGGCGTTGGCACCGGGGGTGAGCTGGACCGCGAGGCCCGCCATCGGCTTGCCGTTGAGTTCGGACGAGAAGAGATAGCTCGCCGCACCGAGTTCGACGCGGCCGACGTCGCCGAGCGTGACGGCCGACCCGTCGGGGTTGGCGCGCAGGATGATGCTTTCGAACTGTTCGGGCTTGGTGAAGCGGCCCTGCGTGGTGATCACGGCGTTGAGCTCGGCCCCCTTGGCGATCGGCTGATCGCCGAGCTGGCCGCCCGGGGTCTGGCTGTTCTGTTCCTGCACCGCGCCGAGCGCTTCGGCGGGCGACAAATTGTGCGACGCGAGCTTTTGCGGATCGAGCCAGATGCGCATCGCATATTCGGGGGCGAACGCCTGGACGTTGCCGACGCCGTTCACGCGCCGGAGCTCGTCGAGCACGCGCGTGTTCGCGAAATTGTTGACCTCCATCGGGTCGGTGTTGCCGCTCTTCGAGGTGATCGCGACGATCAGCAGGAAGCCCGAATTGGCTTCGGTGACCGAAATCCCCTGACGGCGGACGTCCTCGGGCAGGCGCTGTTCGACGCGGCGCAGGCGGTTCTGGACCTCCATCTGGGCATTGTCGATATCGGTTCCGGCCTCGAAGGTCAGGTTGATCGATGCGGTGCCGTTCGATTCGCTGGTCGAGGCCATGTAGAGGAAGCCCTCGACCCCGTTCAGTTCCTGCTCGATGACCTGCGTGACATTCTGTTCGAGCGTCTTGGCGTCGGCACCCGGATAGGTGACGCCGATCGTCAGCGACGGCGGCGCGACCGACGGATATTGCTCGACGGGAAGTCCGCGCAGCGCGATGATCCCGGCAAGCAGGATGCCGATGGCGATGACCCAGGAGAAGATGGGCCGGTCGATGAAGAAGCGGGGGGTCATGTCAGGTCAGCGCTTCGCCGCGGGGGCGGGCGCCGCTCCCTTGGGCTGGGCAACGCGCACCGGCTGGCCGGGCTGGACCTTTTGCAACCCGTCGACGATCACCCGGTCACCCGGCTTCAGCCCGTCGAGGATCGCCCACTGGCCGGCGACCATCGTGCCGAGCTTTACCGGGCGCGGCGTCGCGACATTCTTGGCATCGAGCACCATGACGCTCGCATTGCCGGCCGCCAGCTTGACCGCGCGCTGGGGGATCAGCATCCCGTCGGCGCGGTTGCCGGCAAAGATGCGCGCGCGCACGAACTGGCCGGGCAGCAGCGCCGCGTTCGCATTGGGGAATTCGGCGCGCAGCGCGGCGGTGCCCGTCGCCTCGTCGATCGACAGGTCGAAGAAGTCGAGGTGGCCGGTGATCGGATAGGCGGTGCCGTCCTCGAGGATCAGCTGGACCTCGACGCGGTCGAGCTGCGGCGCCCGTACCTTGCCCGCCTCGAGGTCGCGGCGCGTCGCCAGCAGGTCCGAACTCGACTGGCCGAAATTGACATAGACCCGGTCGATCTGCTCGATCGTCGTGAGCAAGGTACCCTGCCCGGCGCTGACCAGCGCGCCTTCGGTGACTTCGGCGCGGCGGGCGCGGCCCGAAATCGGCGCCGTGACCGACGCATAGCCAAGGTTAAGGCGCGCGGACTCAAGGTTGGCCTGGGCCGCCGCGACGTCGGCTTCGGCGGTGCGCTGCGCGGCGACCGCGGCGTCATATTCCTGCTTGCCGATCGCCTGGTCGGCAAGCAGCGGTTGATATCGGCCGACCACCTGCCGCGCATTGGCGGCGGTCGCTTGCGCACGGGCAAGCTGCGCGCGCGCAGCATTGGCGGTCGCGATCAGTTCGCGCGGATCGATCCGGAACAGGGGCGTCCCCGCGGGAACATAGCTGCCTTCGTTGAACAGCCGGCGCTCGACGATGCCGTTGACGCGGGCGCGCACCTCGGAGGTGCGGTACGCCTGCACGCGGCCGGGCAGTTCGATGACATTCGGTACGGCCTGCGTGCGGACCGTCACGATATCGACCTCGGGCGGCGGCGGGGCCGGCGGTGCCTCGGACGAGCAGGATGCCAGCAGCAAGGCCAGCGCAGCGCCGGCGGCGCAGCTGAGAGGGCGGACGCGACTCATAAGGACCCCTGAAAAATCGCAGTTGTGCGGGATTTGGTTATACGCAAAAGCTTGCGCTGGCACGCCGTGTAATTTAAATTACAGAAAAGAGCAAGGGAAGAGGGGCGCGCAAATTGGACATGTCGGAAATGGCCATATGTCAAATGGATAGATCATCGCCGCGCGAACGGCGGCAAAATGCGATTCTCGACGCGGCGGAGGCGCTGTTCCTCGAGCAGGGGTATGAGCGCACCAGTCTCGCCGAAATCGTGAGGCGTTCGGGTGGCTCGCTCGCGACGCTTTACGAGCTGTTCGGCAACAAGCAGGGCCTGCTTCGCGCGATCGCGACCCGCTGGAGCGACGAGGCGATGTTGCGGTCGCTGGACGAGGATTCGATCGGCGGGCTGTCGACGGTGGAAATCCTGAAGAGTTATGCGCACCGTCAGCGCGAAATGATGGAATCGCCGCACGCCGTGGCGTTGATGCGCATGCTGATCTCCGAAAGCTTGCGCGACCGCGAGTTCGCGACGCAAATCTACCACGACCTGCACGTGCCGGCACTGGAAGAGCTGACCGAGCTGTTCGCGGAATGGGCGGCGACGGGCAGGGCGGACATGGACCGGCCCGAAGCCGCGGCACGGCTGTTCTTTGATATCGTCGTCGGCGATTCGATGCTGAACACGCTCGCGGGCATCGAGGAAGAATGGCTCGACAACGAACAGGTCGACTGGCGCCTCCAGCCTTTCCTTTCGCATTTCAAGATTCGATAGGCATCGTTCGTCGTCGTTTCCGTCAGTTGACATGAATGTAAATAACTGAAAGCCTGCGGCCTCCTGTTTCGGGAGTGTCGCGTCTTGGCCAGTACCGCCCTGCCTTCGGCTGCATCGGCCGACGAAACACCGGCGCTGCGCCCGCGTACGGTCGCCGTCTACGCGGCGACCGCGGGGCCGACGGTGATCCTCGGCCTGCCGTTCAGCGTCTATCTGCCGCCCTATATCGCCGAAGGCGGGGTGATCCCGGTGGCGCTGGTCGGGCTGCTCTTCTCGCTTACCACCATCTGGGACGGTGTCGTCGATCCGCTGATCGGCACGATGGTTGATCGCATACGCACGGGCCCGGGCGCGCACCGGCGCTGGATGCTGACCGCGCTCGTGCCGCTGTCGGTCCTGCTATTCGCGCTCGTGACCGTTGGCGACCGGATGCCTTTTGCGGCGCTCTTCCTGATGATGGTGCTCTTTTATTCGAGCTACAGCCTTTACGAGGTTGCGCAGCTTTCTTGGGGGGCCGCGCTCGTCCGCACGCCCGCCGACAGCGCACTGCTCTACGGGATGCGCGACTGGTTCGCGAAGATCGCGCTGATCCTTGCCTTTGCCGCGCCCGCGGCGGCGCAATTGCTGGTCCCCGGCATCAGCCTGCAGGGACGGATCATGGCCTATGCCAGCCTCTTCCTGCTGATGGTTCCGATCGCACTGTTCGCGATCCGCCGCGTCCCGCCGCGCGCCGTGGTTGCCGAGCCGGGGATCGGCTGGCGGCAGGAGATACGCGCGTCGCTGTCTTTCCCGCCGTTGATGCTGCTGCTCGGCGTGCAATTCCTAAACAGCTTCGCCTTCGGCTCGCTGACCGCGCTTTTCGTCTTCTTCGCCGCCGCGGTGCTCGATCTCGATGCGCAGAGCGCGGTGCTGCTCTTTGCGAGTTTCATCGGCGGCGCGCTCGCTTCGCCGGTGTGGACCTTTCTCGCGCACCGTTTCGGCAAGCCGCCGATGATGATGGCGATGGGGCTGCTGATTTCGGGCCTGCTTGTCGCCACGCTGGCGCAGGAACCGCACGGGCTGGGGCAGGCGGTCGGCTTCTCGCTCATGCTCGGCACGGGCTTCGTCGGACTGCTTTTCACCTATTCGATGCTCGCCGACCTGATCCCGCGCGATGCCGAGCGCTGCGGGCGCAGCCGTTCGGCGTTTCTCTTTGCACTCCTGAACCTGATGCAAAAGTTCGGCGTCGCCGTGGCGATCGCGGTCAGCTATCTTCTTCTCGACCTCGTCGGTTTCGATCCGCGAAACGGCGAGGCGGCGGCGCGCGCCCTGCACCTCATCTTTGCTTTGCAGCCGACCGCGAGCTGGATGGTCATGGTGGTCCTGTTGCTTGCGATGCAGCGCGAACTTGCCCGTGCGCCCGCACTTGCAATCGCTGCCCCGCCCAAGTAAAGGCCGCTTTCATTCGGACAGATGCGCCGTTTTTCCTTCCGCCTTTCGCCGACATGCTCGGGGAGGGTGGGCGGACTATTGCCCAAAGCGCGCTTGACGCGCCGGGGGCGGCAACCCATCTGGCCCGGATCATTGACGCATGAAGGACAGGACGATCGACATGGCGAAGACCAGCCCGGCTGAGTTCATCAATCAGGTGCGCGCCGAAGCCCGCAAGATCGTGTGGCCGACGAGCCGCGAAACGGTGCAGACGACGATCATGGTGCTGATTATGACGACGATCCTTTCGCTGTTCTTCTTTGGCGTCGACACGGTTTTCAACGCGATCGTCAGCTGGCTGACGTCGCTCGCGCGCTGATCGCCCGCGGTTACAGGGACAGGATACGGATACACATGGCGCGCTGGTACATCATTCACGCCTATTCGGGTTTCGAGAACAAGGTTCGCGATTCGGTGCTCGCCGAAGCCGAACGCATGGGCCTCACCGACTTTGTCGAGGCCGTCGAGGTCCCGGTTGAAACCGTCACCGAGGTGAAGCGCGGCAAGAAGGTGCAGGCCGAGCGGAAATTCTTCCCAGGCTACGTTCTCGCCAAGCTGACGATGACCGACGATGTCTACCACCTCGTCAAGAACACGCCGAAGGTTACCGGCTTCCTCGGTTCGTCGGGCAAGCCGCAGGCGATCAGCGAGGCCGAGGCCGCGCGCATCCTGAACAGCAAGGAAGAGGCTGCGGCGCGTCCGAAGACCGAAATCCGCGTCGATTACGAAATCGGCGATCAGGTCAAGGTGCTCGACGGCCCCTTCGCCAGCTTCAACGGGCTGGTCGAGGAACTCGATTTCGAAAAGGCGCGCGTCAAGGTGTCGGTGTCGATCTTCGGCCGCGCCACGCCGGTCGAACTCGACTTCGAACAGGTCGAACGCTTCAAATAACAGCGCCGCGCGCCCTTGCGGGCGCGGGCCATGTCCAGCCGGATGGAATCGCGCATGAGCCTCACTCCCGAAGAGATGCAGGCGCGCATCGATCTCGCGCGCGAAATCAATGCGAGCACGCCCGCCGACAAGGTCGTCGGCGCCGTCGCGCGGCTGTTCGACCTCGATGCGGTTCCGGGGGTCGACGACGAATTCACCTTCCCCGCACGGCCGACCACCTCGCGCGAGCGGATTTTCGGCGGGCAGGTGATCGCGCAGGCGATGACCGCCGCGGCGCGCACGGTCGATCCCGACAAGCAGGTCCATTCGCTCCATGCCTATTTCCTGCGCGGCGGCGACGAGACGAAGCCGCTCCATTTCCGCCTTCACCGTGACTTCGACGGCCGCAGCTTCTCGAACCGCCGGGTCGTCGTGCGCCAGGACGGCAAGGTCATCTTCAACCTGACCGCGTCCTTTCAGCTTCCTGCCGAGGGCCTGTCGCACCAGATCGCGATGCCCGAACTGCTGCCGCCCGAGGAATGCTGGGATTTCACCGATTTCATCGCGGCCGACCCGCATATTTCGGACCGGCAGCTCGGGCATATGGCGCGCAGCCGGCCGTTCGAGGTGCGCAGCTTCCGGCCACCGGCTTCCGAAAAGGCGACGCAGCATTATCAGTGGTTCCGCGTCGCATCGCCGATCGGCGACGATCCGCTGCTCCACCGCGGTTTCCTCGCCTTCGCGTCGGACATGGGGCTGCTGTCGTCGGCAATGCTGCCGCACGGCGTCGGTTTCTGGACCCCGGGCATGGTGTCGACCAGCCTCGACCATGCGATGTGGTTTCACGGCGATGTGCGCGTCGACGACTGGTTCGTGTTCGTGATGGACAGCCCGTGGACGGGGGGTGACCGTGGGCTTTGCCGCGGTTCGATCTATCGCCGCGACGGAACCCTGATGGCCACGGTCGCGCAGGAAGGCCTCATCCGCTACCGGCCCCAATAAGGCTTGTTTTCCGGCGTCTTTGGTTCTATGGGCGCCGCTTCGCGTCAGACAAGGTCGCGATTCCGCGCGGGAGGAAGGGGTGATGCCCTTCTGCTTGACCGCTTATTTTGAGCCCCGGATCAAGGTCCGGGGCGACAGAAAGAAAGGAGGCCATCATGGCCAAGAAGATCAGCGGCTATATCAAGCTGCAGGTGCCCGCCGGCACCGCCAACCCGTCGCCGCCGCTCGGGCCGGCACTCGGTCAGCGCGGTGTGAACATCATGGAATTCTGCAAGGCGTTCAACGCCGCGACCGATTCCATGGAAAAGGGCACCCCGACCCCGACCATCATCACCGTCTTTGCCGACAAGAGCTTTTCGTTCGTCACGAAGACGCCGCCGGCAACCTATCTGATCAAGAAGGCCGCGAACCTCAAGTCGGGTTCGAAAGAGCCCGGCAAGATCAGCGGCGGCAAGATCGCCCGTTCGAAGCTCGCCGAAATCGCCGAGATCAAGATGAAGGATCTCAACGCGAACGACATCGAACAGGCGACGAAGATCATCGAGGGCAGCGCGCGCTCGATGGGCCTCGAAGTGACGGAGGGCTGACCCCATGGCAAAGCTGACCAAGAAGCAGAAGGCCCTCGAGGGCAAGGTTGATGCGCTGAAGCTGCACACCGTCGACGAAGCGCTGAAGACCGTTCGCGAGCTGGCCTCGGCCAAGTTCGACGAAACGCTCGAAATCGCGATGAACCTCGGCGTCGATCCGCGCCACGCCGACCAGATGGTCCGCGGCGTCGTGACGCTGCCCGCCGGTACCGGCAAGGACGTCAAGGTTGCCGTGTTCGCGCGCGGCGACAATGCCGACAAGGCGCTGGCCGCCGGTGCCGACAAGGTCGGTGCCGAAGACCTGATGGAAGACATGCTCGCGGGTAATCTCGACTATGGCCGCGTCATCGCGACGCCGGACATGATGGGCATCGTCGGCCGCCTCGGCAAGACGCTGGGTCCGAAGGGCCTGATGCCGAACCCGAAGCTGGGCACCGTGACCCCGAACGTCGCCGAAGCCGTGAAGGCCGCCAAGGGCGGTCAGATCGAATTCCGCGTCGAAAAGGTCGGTATCGTTCACGCCGGCCTCGGCAAGCTGTCGTTCGGCGAGGAAAAGCTCCGCCAGAACTTCGACGCCTTCGTCGACGCGATCGTCAAGGCCAAGCCCGCCGGCGCGAAGGGCAAGTACGTTCGCAAGATCGCGCTGTCGTCGTCGATGGGCCCGGGCGTGAAGGTCGATACGGCCGACGTCGCCGGCGCCTGACAGGCACGCACTGAATCAGGGAAGGGCCGGGGGAAACTCCGGCCCTTTTCTTGTGCCTGTCTTGGAGTGGGAAGCTGCCGTTCCCATAACCGTCGCCCCCGCGAAGGCGGGGGCCGCTGGAAGGGCAGCGCAAGGCCGATTACGGACCCCGCCTTCGCGGGGGCGACGGTCTATATGGCCAGTCCCCCGTCGCCAGCAGCCCTTGAGTGATCCCCGGCGAAAGCCGGGGCCCGGAGCAGCAAGTCAGCTTTGGCAGCAATGGGCCCCGGCTTTCGCCGGGGTGCGCATCTCTATCGGCAACTTCCGGTCGTTCGCGGTCATTCGGGTTTGCGAAACTCGATCAGGTCCCATTTGTTGCCATAGAGGTCGAGGAAGACCGCGACGGTGCCATAGTCGGCCTCCAGCGGCTCGCGCTCGATCCGCACGCCCCGGTCGAGCAGGCGCTGGTAATCGCGCGCGAAATCGTCGGTCTGCAGGAACAGGAAGACGCGCCCGCCCGACTGGTCGCCGACGAACTTCGCCTGATCCTCGTTCGCCGCGCGCGCGAGCAGGATCGTTGCGCCGCCCGGCGGATTGCCCGGCGGAGCGACGAGAACCCAGCGCTTGTTCTGCGCCGGCTGATAGTCGTCGGCAACGAGCGTGAAGCCCAGGGTTTCGACATAGAAGTCGATCGCCTCGTCATAATCGCGGACTATGAGCGCGACATGCGCGAGCGACTGGCGCGTCATTCGCGGAGGCCCCGTAGCGCCGCGCCCGCCGCAAACGGCCCGATCATGGTGAGGAGCAGGCTGACGGCCGCGAGCAGCTTGACCGCGCCGCGGCCCGACGGGTCGAGCATTCCGGCGCCGAAGATCAGCATCGGTACCGCGAGCGGCAGGATCAGCAGCCCGCCGATCGCGCTGCCGCCCTTGTGGTTCGCGGTCAGTGCGGCGCTGAGCACCGCGAGCGAGGCGAGGGCGGGGATCGCGATGGCGATGCCGGTCGCCAGCTGTTCGACGCGCCCGCCATCTTGCGCGAGCAGCGCCGACGCAGGGAAGAGGGCGATCAGAAGAGGGAGTCCAAACCCGATCGCGTGTGCGGCGATCTTCACCGCTGCGATCACCTCGTCGGCAAAACCGCGCACGGCAAGCTGGTCGAGTAACCCCGCCTCCTTGTCGGGCCTGACCAGCCGGTCGATCGGGAGCAGCGCCGCGAGGAGCGCCGCGACCCAGACCATTCCGCCGCCGGCGCGCTGCAGCAGCGGCGCATCGGGACCGACGGCAAAGGGAAAGGCGGTCGCGACGAGCAGGAAGAAGAGCACCGGCAGCCACAGCGCCCCGCTGCCCCATGCGCGGCGGAGGTCGCGCCAGAAAAGGGCAATGAGGGCGGTCAAGCGAGCGCGCCCATGTCGAGTTCGGCCAGATCGGGGATGCCGAGCGCGAAATGCGACGCCAGCAGCACCGCGCCGCCGTTAGCGCGATGTTTTGCAATCGCCGCGACCAGCTGTGCCCGCGCCGCATCGTCCATGCCGTTCGCGGGCTCGTCGAGCAGCCAGATCGGCGCACCGCTCGCGATCACGCGCACCATCGCGGCGCGCTTGCGCTGACCGGTCGAGAGCATCGATACGGGCACTTCGGCGAGCGGGGCCAGCGCCATCTCCTCCATCGCACGGTCGACCGTGTGGCCGTCGACCGTATCGACCCGCGCCCAGAAATCGAGCGCGCGGCGCAGCGGCAGCTCGGCGTCGAGCGCCGATGCTTCGTCGATCAGCGCGACGCGCTCGCGGCGTTCGACCGTGCCGGCGGCAGGGCGGAGCAGACCGGCGGCGAGGCGGATCAGGCTCGATTTGCCTGCGCCATTGGGGCCGCGCAGCCACAGCGCGTCGCCGCGGTCCAGCGCCAGCGACAGGCCTTCGAACAGCAGCCGGTCGCCGCGGATGCACGCCACATTGTCCAGCCGCAGCAACTCGCTCACACCATATCCTCGAGCGCGTGCATATCGTCGTCGGAGAAGCCGAAATGGTGACCGATCTCGTGGATCAGCACATGGCGCACAAGCCATTCGAGCTTTTCGCCGGTCTCGATCCATTCGACGAGGATCGGGATGCGGTAGAGGGTGACGCGGTCGGGCATTCCGCCGCTCTCGCCGATGCTGCGTTCGGTCAGCGGGCGGCCCTCGTAGAGCCCGGTGAGGTCATAGGGATGTTCGATATCGAGCGACGCGAGCAGTTCGTCGTCGGCGAATTCCTCGATCGAAATGACGAGGTCCCCGATATGCGGCCTGAACGTGTCGGGCATCGTCGCCAGTGCGACCTCGGCCATGGCGAACAGCGCGTCGGCGTCGGGGGCGATGCCGGTCCATGTGCCGGGCAGGTCGGGGGACAGGCTTGTCTTGTCGCTCATCGCGACCTTCCTTATGGCGAGCGCACGACATTGACCAGCGGGAGAAACAAGATGGTCCGGAAACTCGACGATGCCGAGCGCGGGGCGCTGCTCGCGCGCTTTCCCGAATGGACGCACGAACCGTCGCGCGACGCGATCGTCCGCCGGTTCACATTCGACGATTTCGCGCGGGCCTTCGGCTTCATGGCGAGCGTCGCGATCATCGCGGAGAAGATGGACCATCATCCCGAATGGTCGAACGTCTATAACCGCGTCGACATCCTGCTGACGACGCACGACGCCGACGGATTGTCGGAGCGCGATGCGAAGCTCGCCGCGGCGATCGAGGCTTTGCTCTGACGGCTTTGATGATAAGGTTTCGCCATCGGAAGCGGGCAGCGGAGACAGGCTATGGCGTTGAATGAAATCATGGCGCGGCGGATGGTGCTCGCGGGTGCTGCCGGGATGGTTGCGCTCGCCAATGCGCCGTGGGCTTTCGCCAGATTGTCCACCGGCGGCGTCAAGGGGCTGATCGGCAATGCGTCCGACGGTGCACTCGACAAGCTCGCGGAGCCGGGCGCCTTCTATCGCGATACTGCGGTGCGCATCCTGTTGCCTGGCGCGAATGGCAAACTGGCGTCGAAGCTGTTCGGCATGGGCGACAAGCTGGGTCTCACGACAAATCTGACCAAAAGCCTGAACGATGCCGGCGGCAGGGCGGCGGGCGAGGCGAAGCCGGTATTTCGCGCGGCGATCGACAATCTGCGCTGGACCGACGCGCCGGGGCTGGTGTCGAAGAATGATGGTGCGACGCGCTATCTGCAGCGGAGCGCGGGCGACGTCCTGTTCGGCAAGGTGTCACCGCTCGTCGGATCTGCGCTCGACAATGTCGGGGCCTTTCGCCAGCTCGACGAGCTGTCGAGGGGCAACCAGCTGATGGCCTCCGCGGGCCTGACACGCGACGGGCTGACGCGCTCGGTGACCGATCAGGCGCTGAAGGGCATCTTCCATTATATGGCGGGCGAGGAGGCGGCGCTGCGGCGCAATCCGGCGGCGCTGCTGAAGGGGGTGTTCTAGGCGGCGGGTTTCGACCGAAGGCTGACCTACCCATCCCCGTCACCCCGGACTTGATCCGGGGTCCCGCTTGAAATCAGGCGCCTGCGGATGCGTCAAAAAGCGGGATCCCGGGTCAAGCCCGGGATGACGAAGTGGGGTGAAGGCAACGGCAGCTATCCACCCCAAAGCGGTCTCACGCCCTTCACTTCGCCGTGGTCCCGTTGACACTGCCGGCCCCCGATCCTATATGGCTGTCATACCCGATCGTCCGAGATAGAGCCTGACTTTGCGCGGCAGGCTGTACGGATAGGGCGTTCGGGATTTCGAGATGCGTTGGAAAGCTGCGGTAGACCGGCAACGGTTCGTCGCGGCCTTTTTGCGTCTCTCCTGCGCTCGCGAGCTATTTTATCAAGGCGAGACAATCACTTATGGCGACCAAGGCGAAGTCGGTGGGCAAGGCCCTCGAGGCAACCGCAAGCAAGCGAATCCGCAAGCTGTTCGGCAACATCCACGAAGCGGTGGAGATGCCCAACCTCATCGAGGTGCAGCGCGAATCCTATGAGCAGTTCCTGCGCTCGGACCCCTCGATCGGTTATGTCTCGGGCCTCGAAAAGACGCTGCGCAGCGTTTTCCCGATCCGCGACTTTGCCGGCACCGCCGAGCTCGACTTCGTTCACTACGAACTCGAAGAGCCGAAATATGACGTCGAGGAATGCCGTCAGCGCGGCATCACCTATGCGGCGCCGATGAAGGTCACGCTGCGCCTGATCGTTTTCGAGGTCGACAGCGAAACCGACACCCGTTCGGTGCTCGATATCAAGGAGCAGGACGTCTACATGGGCGACATGCCGCTCATGACCGAGAATGGCACCTTCTTCGTCAACGGCACCGAGCGCGTCATCGTGTCGCAGATGCACCGTTCGCCGGGTGTGCTGTTCGACCACGATCGCGGCAAGACCCACTCGTCGGGCAAGTTCCTGTTCGCCGCGCGCGTGATCCCGTACCGCGGCTCGTGGCTCGACTTCGAATTCGACGCCAAGGACATCGTCAACGTCCGTATCGACCGCAAGCGCAAGCTGCCGGTCACCAGCCTGCTGTACGCGCTGGGCATGTCGGGCGAGGAAATCCTCAACCACTTCTATGACCGCCTCGTCTTCGAGCGCGCCGCAAACGGCTGGAAGGTTCCGTTCGTCGTCGAAAACTGGCGCGGTGCGAAGCCCGCGTTCGACGTCGTCGACGCCAAGACCGGCGAAGTTGTCTTCGCCGCCGGCCACAAGATCAGCCCGCGCCTTGCCAACAAGGCCGCGAAGGACGGTCTCGACACGCTGCTGATCCCGACCGAGGAAATCTTCGGCCGTTATTCGGCCTATGACCTCATCAACGAAGCGACCGGCGAGATCTACATCGAAGCCGGTGACGAGGTGAGCGCCGACAATCTCGAGAAGATCGATGCCGCAGGCCTCGACAAGCTCGTGCTGCTCGACATCGACCACAACAACACCGGCCCGTGGATCCGCAACACGCTGAAGGCCGACAAGGCCGAGGACCGCGACCAGGCGCTGTCGGACATCTACCGCGTGATGCGCCCTGGCGAACCGCCGACGCGCGAAACCGCCGAAGCGCTGTTCGGCGGCCTGTTCTTCGACCCCGAGCGCTACGACCTGTCGGCGGTGGGCCGCGTCAAGCTCAACATGCGCCTTGGCCTCGATGCCGAGGACACGGTGACGACGCTGCGCAGCGAGGACATCCTCGCGGTGGTCAAGGAACTGGTGAACTTGAAGGACGGCAAGGGCGAAATCGACGACATCGACAACCTCGGCAACCGCCGCGTGCGTTCGGTCGGCGAATTGCTCGAAAACCAGTATCGCGTCGGCCTGCTCCGCATGGAGCGCGCGGTGAAGGAGCGCATGAGCTCGGTCGACGTGTCGACCGTGATGCCGAACGACCTGATCAACGCGAAGCCCGCCGTGGCCGCGGTGCGTGAATTCTTCGGCAGCTCGCAGCTGTCGCAGTTCATGGACCAGACCAACCCGCTGTCGGAAGTCACCCACAAGCGC
>JAGHZY010000130.1 GCA_017745175.1 Sphingopyxis sp.
AGGGATGACCATGACGGGAGGCGCGCGCATAGCGGCAAAGCGGTGGAAAGGCAAGGGGCGGGCCATCGGTGCCTTGTCGTCTCACGGGTTCAGCCCCACGCGTCATGCCGGACTTGATCCGGCATCCCGCTGTCTCCTTCCGTCCTCGTCCGGCAAGAAGCCGGACCCCGGATCAAGTCCGGGGTGACGAGGGGGATGGAGGCGAGGGGGCGTGGCGTTGCGGGCATGGCTTCCCGGCAGGGCGTCCCTCTCCCGGGGAAAGGGCTAGGACTCTCAGCTGATGAGCCGCTCCCTGAATGCCCCCATGATCTGCTTGGGGCTTTCTTCGACCCCGAGGCGCATCGCGACGGGCCGGCCATCCGCGGAATCGGCGACCATGAACGCGATGACGCTGCCGCCGCTGTCCTGTGCATGAATCGTGACCGCGGCGTCCAGGTTGACGAAGACGTCGACGCCGCTGCTTTTGCGCGTGCATTTCACCCAATCGGCCATGTCGCCTCCTGCTTGCCGTCATAAAGGAAATGACCCGCCC
>JAGHZY010000131.1 GCA_017745175.1 Sphingopyxis sp.
GCGGGGCGGTGTGCCTCTATGCCGCGATGGTCGCCGACGCGATGCTCGGGCTGATCGGGGTGCGCGAACGGGTGCTGGTCGAGGGGCGGTTCGGCGAGGCGCAGGCGTTCGTCCGCACGCTGGCGACGCTGCGGCCGGACCTGCGGGTGCTGGTCTCGAACCAGCATAATGACGTCTCCTATGGCGCGCTGCGGCTGATCGATCCGGCGCTGGCGCCGCCCTCCGAGCTGGTCCGGGTGGCGCCGCTCGATTGCGATCTGGCCGGCTACGCCGCACGCTGGCGCGCTCTGGTGGCAGGCAGCAGCGAGGCGGCATGAAGGCGGCATCGATCCTGGATTATCGCGAACTGGCGCGGCGGCGGCTGCCGCGCTTCCTGTTCGAATATATCGACGGCGGTTCGTATGCCGAGGTGACGCTCGGCCGGAACGTCGCCGATCTCGAGGCGGTGGCGCTGCGCCAGCGGGTGCTGCGCGACATCTCGGACATCGACCTGTCGACGCGGCTGTTCGGGCAGGAACTGGCGATGCCGGTGGCGCTCGGGCCGGTGGGGCTGGCGGGGCTCAACGCGCGGCGCGGCGAGGTGCAGGCGGCGCGGGCGGCGGCGGCGGCGGGGGTGCCGTTC
>JAGHZY010000132.1 GCA_017745175.1 Sphingopyxis sp.
TCAGTTGGTAGAGCATCTCGTTTACACCGAGAGGGTCGGCGGTTCGAGCCCGTCACCGCCCACCACGCGCCGCTACTGCGGGCAGTATCCATCGAGGAATTGCTGGTGGCGCGGCATGGCCTCGACCCGGCCCGCGACCTCCTTGGCGACACCGGCGAGCGTCTGCTCGAGCCGTCCGTCGCTCATCACTTGCCCCATCCGGTGCCAGCTCTTGGGCGTGAGCCGCTGGCCAAGCAGGCACTGGACCCAGCTGTCGACACGGAACACCTCGCCCGCAGCCTGCCACGCCTGCGCCCCTTCGACGAAGCTGTCGATCCGCGCCTGCAGCGTATCCGGCACCTCCATGTGCTTGAGATAGCGCCAGAACTCCGTGTCTTCCCGCTCGGTCACGTGGTAGTGGAGGATCACGAAATCGCGCACTTGCTCGATCTCGTCGCGCGCCATCGCATTGTAGCGCGCGCGCTGCGCGGCGCAGTCGGGACCGAACGGGAACAGCTGGATCAGCTTGGTCACCGCGCTCTGGATCAGATG
>JAGHZY010000133.1 GCA_017745175.1 Sphingopyxis sp.
CCACCGGGCTGGTCGAGGACGGCGGCCGGATCGCCGGCGTCCGGCTTGCCGACGGTCGCGAGCTGCGAGCCAACAGGCTCGTGCTGATGACCGACGGCCGTGGCTCGCTCGTCCGCCGACTCAGCCTGCTGCCGGTGACCACGCTCGGCGCGCCGATGGACGTGCTGTGGTTCCGCGTGGCCAAGGCCGACAACGCCGGCGAGAAGCTGCTCGGCGCCGTGCAGACCGGCCGCATGGCGGTGCTGATCGACCGGCGGACTTACTGGCAGTGCGCGTTCCTGATCCCCAAGGGCGCCGCCGAGGAAGTCAAGGCGCGCGGGGTGGTCTGGCTCGGCGATCAGCTGACCGGCCTGTTCCCCGAGCTCGACCTCACGGGCGGGCCGCAGAGCACCGACGACCTGCACCTGCTGTCGGTCGCGCTCGACCGGCTCGACCGGTGGGACCGGCCCGGCCTGCTCGCGATCGGCGACGCGGCACACGCGATGAGCCCGATAGGCGGCATCGGCATCAACCTCGCGATCCAGGAC
>JAGHZY010000134.1 GCA_017745175.1 Sphingopyxis sp.
CGTCCATGCTGCGCACCCTCTTGTCCGCCCTGCTGCTGCTTATCGCGCTGCCCGGCACCGCATTCGCCCAGACCCCCGGCACGCTGATCTCCGCCGATCCCGCGCCCGGCGGGCCCGATACGATGCAGAGCTGGCGGATCGCCTATTGGACCAGCGACGCCAAGGGGCGGCCGATCCGCGTTACCGCCATGGTCGTCGCCCCGCGCGAGCGCGCGCCCGGCCCGCGCCGGGTGATCGCCTGGACGCACGGCACCTGGGGCGTGGTCGAGCGCTGCGCGCCTTCGCTCAGCGCCAATTTCTGGAACGCCACCGCGCCGCTCGCCGATCTGGTGGCGCGCGGCTATCTCGTCGTCGCGCCCGATTATCCGGGCCTCGGCTCGCCGATGGCGCATCCCTATCTGGTCGGCGTCGATACCGCGCGCTCGGTGCTCGATGCGGTGCGCGCCGCGCGTTCGCTGCGCGAGGTGCGCGCCGGCGCCGATTTCGCGGTCTGGGGGGAGTCACAGGGCGGCCATGCCGCGT
>JAGHZY010000135.1 GCA_017745175.1 Sphingopyxis sp.
GCGCCGTCCACGGCGACGGATCGCCGCCGGGGCGACCTTCGACGGCCTGCAGCCCTGCGACATGGCGGCAGGTCTCGCTCGCAGCCTGCATGTCCGCGACAGTGGTGCCGACGTCCTCGGCGGTCACATAGGCGCCGTCGAGCCTGGCGACCTCGCGGCCGAACGCGCGGAACAGGCGGTGCCGGTCGAACGGACCGGCGGGCAGGTTGAGCACCGCCTTGCCGCCACCCAGCGGAAGGCCCGCGAGCGCGTTCTTGTAGGCCATGCCCTCGGCCAACCGCGCCGCGTCCTTGGCCATGTCCGCGCCGTTCGCATAGCGCCACAGCCGGCACCCGCCGGCCGCGGGCCCGCGCCGGGTCGAATGCAGCACGATCACGCCATCGAGGCCGCTGGCCGCGTCGCGGATGATGTGCACGCTTTCGGGCGGCGCGGCGGTCGGTACATCACACATCTGGCAAGCTCCCTGACTGAGCAGCCCTTGTGCGCGATGGTTCGGGGAAACGCTGGTCTATGT
>JAGHZY010000136.1 GCA_017745175.1 Sphingopyxis sp.
GGCGTTCCACACCAGTCGCGGCGCCGGGCTATAGACCGGCGGCGCCGCGAGCAGGACCAGCGCGGCGCCGCCGAGAATGGCGAGGCGCAGCCGGCGAAGCTCGCGCTGGCGAAGGGAGTGACGCGCATCACCCCAGGCGAGCAGCGGCGCGTCGCCGGGCGGGCGACGGCGGCTCATGGCCTGATTCCTCGTGCGCTATGCTCGCGGCTCCAGGCATCGAGGTCGTCGATATGATATTGGACGAAGCGGCAATGCCGGCGGAACACCGGCCCGTCGCCGCGCACCCGCAGCCGCTTCAGCGAGCGGCTCGACACGCCCAGATAGGCGGCCGCCTGCTCGGTGTTGAGAAAGGGCGAGCCGCGCCTGGCGCTGCTTGCCCGGTCGATATCGTCGCCGTCCATGCCGCAACTCCTCGGTGCTTCGAACGGCACCCGGGATGGCGGGCGAGGCACCCGGCGAAGAGTGTCGAAAACCGGCACCCCTGATTTCGACACCCCCCCAGCAAGGCTGCGTCC
>JAGHZY010000137.1 GCA_017745175.1 Sphingopyxis sp.
GGCCTGGTCGTCGCTCTGCACGACCTTGCGCGGATCGAAATATTTGTTGGTGAGCAGATAGTCCTGGGTCACCGTTTCGCGCGGCACGTCGAGCGCAGTGAGGATCAGCGCGGCGGCGACGCCGGTGCGATCCTTGCCCGCAGTGCAGTTGAACGCGAGCGGTGCGCGGCCGGCGAGCAACTCGCCGAACATGCGGCGATACTGGCCGTTGAACTGCTTGAGCAGGGCCGGATAGGTCGCCGTCATCGTCGCCCTGGCTTCCGCTGCCGTCGGCGCATGGCCGGGCTTAGGCGCGATCGCGCTGGTGTCCATCGTGTAATCGTCGGCGAGCACGCGAGGTGCCTTGCCGACCGGCCACACCACCGGCTCGTTGCTGCGCTCGTTGGTGGCGCGGAAATCGCAGACGGTGCGGATGCCGCGCTTGGCGAGATAGTCGAAGTCCGCCGGCGTCAGGAAATGCATCGAGCCCGAGCGATAGAGGACGCCCCAGCGCACGGTCTTGCCGGCACG
>JAGHZY010000138.1 GCA_017745175.1 Sphingopyxis sp.
CCAGGACGGCGCATCTGACCACGCTCGGCGAGGTCGGGGGCGGCGCCGGCGAGGCCTATGGCATTTGCCTCATGGCGCGCGGCAAGGACCTCTTCGCCTTCTCCGTTCTCAAGTCCGGGGACATCCATCAGGTCCGTATCGATCTCTCAGGCGCTCAACCCGCGGGTGCGATCGTGCGCAGTATGAAGCTCGCGACCCAAACCGAGGGCTGCGTTGCCGATCCGCGCTCCGCCACGCTTTACGTGGGCGAGGAAGATCGTGGCATCTGGGCGTTCGACGCACGGCCGGATGCACCTGTCGAGGGCAAGCTCGTCGCAGCCGTCGACAATGTGCATCTCGTTGCCGATGTCGAAGGGCTGGCATTGGCGCCGAATGGTCGCCGCGGCGGCTGGCTCGTCGCGTCCAGCCAGGGCGACAATGCCTATGCGGTCTTCGCCCTGCCGGGCATGACCCCGGCCGGCCGCTTTCGCATCGCCAAGGGCCGCTATGGATCGACCGAGGAGACGG
>JAGHZY010000139.1 GCA_017745175.1 Sphingopyxis sp.
GCATGCGGATTACCAGGGCGTGAGGAAGGTGACGGTCAGCTCGGTCTTGCCGTTGGCGGGCACGGGCACTTCCCAATGGCGCTCATCGACATTGTCCTGGGTGCCGGGCAGGCTCTCCGCAGGCACGCGCAGGTCGCGCCACCACCACCATTGGCCGAGCCCGGCCTGGATCACGTCGACCGTCACCGGCACCGGGCGCGCATTGGTGACGATGTAGCGCATCTGGGTGCGGTAATAGGTCTTGGGCCGCTCCCAGGTGATTTCCTCCTTCACCGTGCCGTCCGAATAGGTGACCCGCCAGCGGTCATAGCGTTCCCATTCGTCGCTGGTGATCTGATCGCGCTTCTCCATCACCGGCTGGACCTTGACGTCGAACGCGTCGCCGGTGCGCAGCGCCAGCGCCGAGCCGCCCGGCGTGTGCGGGATCGCGCTCTCGCCGATGAACTGCGCCTGGCCCTTGGTGTCGCGCATGTAGATGCGCACGGTGCCCGCGGGCAGCGCCGCGC
>JAGHZY010000013.1 GCA_017745175.1 Sphingopyxis sp.
CCCCTGCACCGAGCTGCGGCGCGCCGGCGACGAGGCCCGAGGCGATGCCCGGGCCGAAAATGCCGAGCCCGAGCAGCGCCAGCGCCGCGAGCGCGAGCGCCATCGCCTGCTCGACATCGAGGTCGCCCGCCGCCGCCCCGCCAAGCATCTCCGAAAAGAGTCCCGAGCCGATGCCGACGATGACACCGAGCACCATCACCTTGATGCCCGAGGTGACGATGCTGCCGAGCACCCGCTCGGCGAGAAAGGCGGTGCGGCCCCAGAGTGCGAAGGGCACGAGCGTGAAGCCCGCGAGGCTCACCAGCTTGAATTCGATGATCGTGATGAAGAGCTGCACCGCGAGGATGAAGAAGGCGAGGATGATGATCACCCAGGCGATCAGCAGCACGACGATCTGGAGGAAATTGGTGAAGAAGCCGACCGGGCCGACGAGAGTCTCGATCTGCTCGATGAGCGGATGCGCGGCCTCGAACCCCGCGCCGGCAAGCCGCCCCGGCCGGAGCAGGTCGTCGGCGCTGATGCCGCCGCCGCCTGCGGTCAGCCCGAGCCCGGCGAAGGAGCGGAAGATGATGTCGGCGAGCGCGGAAAAATTGCCGATGATGAACGCAAAAACACCGACATAGAGGATTTTCTTCAGAAGCTTTGCGATCACGTCATTCTCGCCGCCCATCGCCCAGAACAGGCCGGCGAGCGTGATGTCGATCCCGATGAGGATGGAGGTCAGGAAGGCGATGTCGCCGCCAAGCAGCCCGAAGCCGCTGTCGATGTAGCGGATGAAGACATCCATGAAGCGGTCGATGATGTTGAGTTCATCCATGGGGCAGCACTCGGTTCGAAAGGTGGATCGGCGAAAAGCGGCACGCGGCAAAAACGGGACGCCAAAAAAAAGAGGCAAATTCCGCGGGGCCCCGAGGGAGCGGGCGGGACCCCGCGGCGAACGGCGCACGCGAGAGAGGCAAACGCGCGCCGTCCGTGTCGCAAGCCAAGATCTCAGCGCGGCGGTGTGTAAGCCTTGCCGTCGCCGAGGAAGCGCCGCGTCGCTTCGCGCGATTCGGCTTCGATCTGCGCGGCGCGGGCGCGCTCGAGGCTCGCGGCGCGATATTCGGCGGCCATCATCGACTGGAGCTGAAGCTGCTGCTTCGCGGCGAGCGCGAGCAACTGGTTCGTCGCCTGCTGCGCCTGGAGGCTGCCCTCGGCACCGGTCGCGCGCGCCGACAGCCCGGCGAGCAGCCGCGCGTCATCCTCGAGATTGGCGGCGATGCTCGACTGGACCGCCATCGACTGGCGAAAGCTCGCCATCGCCGCCTCGAGCCGCGCCCTGGCTTGCCCGACCCGGCCCCCGCGGTCGGCCGCCGCAAAATCGCGCGGGAAGAGCGCGGCGAACCGCGCCTCCATTTCGTCCACGCCGAAGCCGATGCCGTCGCCTTTCTTCATCAGCGCCTCGACCTCTTGCAAATTAGCCCGGAGCGTCTCGAGTTCGGGAAAGTCGAACCGCTGCAGATTCCGCTCCATCGCCATCAGCATCTGCGCTTCATTCTGGAGCGACTGGACCTGCTGGTTGATCTGCTGGAGGGTGCGCGCCGCGGTCAGCAGATTCTGCGAATAATTGGCGCTGTCGAACACCGGCACCGCGGCAGCCGGCACCGCCGGCAAGGCGGTACTCGCCGCGGCAAGGCCGATCGCGAGCGCGAGGCGGAACCGCGTCGCCACAATCTTCGCCTTCGTCTTTATCTTCGCCTTCGTCTTCGTCATCATCCTTCTCCTTCTTGGGGGGTGTCAGAAACCGGAAAGGCGGCGAGGAGGTCGGCGGCCCAGTCGAGCCCCGACGCCGCGAGGAAGGCGCGCGCGAAATCGCCGGCGCCCTCACCGACATCGCCGCGCGCGAGCAGCGCATCGATGCGCGCCTGCGTGGCGGCGCCCGACGCGCCGCAAAGCGCGAGCGCGACGGGGCCGAGCCCGAGTTCGAAGAGGCGGTTGCCGCGCGCCGACTGGAGATAATAATGCCGCTTGGGGGTCGCGCGCGCGACGATCTCGATCTGCGCCACGTTCAGGCCGAAGGCGGCATAAGCCGTTTCGCTCTGCGGTTCGACCGCGCGGTCGTTGGGAAGCAGGATGCGCTGCGGGCAGCTTTCGATGATCGCGGGCGCGATGCTGCTCGATGCGATATCGGCGAGGCTCTGCGTCGCGAAGATCACCGCGACATTGCGCTTCCTCAGGACCTTCAGCCATTCGCGGATGCGCGCCGCGAACAGGGGGTTGTCGAGGAACCCCCATGCCTCGTCGAGGATGAGCAGGGTCGGGCGCCCGTCGAAGCGCGCGTCGAGCCGGTGAAAGAGATAGGCGAGCACGGGCTCGACGAGCCCCGCCTGCCCCATCAGCGCCTCGGTCTCGAAACATTCGATATCGCCAAGCGAAAGCCCGTCCTCGGCGGCGTCGAGCAGGCGGCCGTGCGGGCCTTCCAGGGTGTAGGCGAGCAAGGCGGTCTTGAGCGCGTTCGACTGGAGGAGCAGCGAAAGGCCGGTGAGCGTGCGCTCAGACGCCGGGGCGCTCGCAAGACTCCCGAGCGCCGACCAGATCATATCCTTGACCTCTGGGGTGACCGCGACCTTCTCGTGCGCGAGAAGCCCGGCGATCCAGTCCGCCGCCCAGGCCCGCTCGGCCGGATCGTCGATGCGGCGCAGCGGCTGGAAAGCGAGCGCGCCGTCGCCAAGCCCGAGCGGATGATGCCTTCCACCACAAGCGAGCACCGCAGCGCGCGCCGACCAGCCCTTGTCGAAGATGTAGATTTGGGCGCCTTCATAGCGGCGAAACTGCATCGCGATGAGCGCGAGCAGGACCGATTTGCCCGCCCCGGTCGGCCCCGCGATCATCATATGGCCGACGTCGCCGACATGGGTCGAAAGGCGAAAGGGGGTCGAGCCGCTCGTCTCGGCATGGAGCAGCGGCGGACCGCCGAGATGCTCGTTGCGTGCGGGCCCCGCCCACACAGACGAGAGCGGGACGAGATGCGCGAGATTGAGGCTGTGGACGAGCGGCTGGCGGACATTGGCATAGAGATGCCCGGGCAAGCTCGAGAGCCAGGCTTCGACCGCGTTGACGCTCTCGCGAATGGCGGTGAAGCCGAGCCCGTGGATCACGCGCTCGGCGATGCGCAATTTCTCCTCGCAGCGCGCGCGGTCGGGATCGGACACGGTCACCGTCGCGGTGAAATAGCCGAAGGAAACATGATCGGCGCCGAGCGCCTGGAGCGCGGCATCGGCGTCGGCGACCTTGTTGTCGGCGTCGCTGTCGAGCAATTGCGCTGGCTGATTGTACATGACCTCGCGCAGCAGCGCAGTCACCGACTTTCGTTTGTTGAACCATTGGCGGCGGAGCTTCGTGAGCGCCGATGTCGCTTCGGTCTTGTCGAGCGCGATGAAGCGGCTTGCCCAGCGATAGGCGAAATCCTGCCGGTTGAGCGCGTCGAGGATGCCGGGGCGGCTGAGCGAGGGAAAGCCGAGGATCGTCAATGTGCGCAGATGCTCGTCGCCGAGCATCGGCTCGAGCCCGCCGACAAGCGGCGTGTCCGCCATTATGCCATCGAGATAGACCGGCGTATCGGGCACGCGAAGCGCATGACGCTTCGTCGAGACCGTCCGGTGGAGAAAGCTCAGCGTCTCGCGGTCGTCGAGCGCGCGAACCTCGGGCATGAAGGCCGCGAGCAGATCGGCCGCGCGGTCGGTCTCGGCCACGAAAGCCGCGAGCGCGGCGCGCCAGTCGCGCGTGCCCTCTATGGCCTCGGGCCGCTCGACGAGCGCCCGCCCCGCG
This sequence comes from Sphingopyxis sp., assembly GCA_017745175.1. Lineage (GTDB taxonomy): Bacteria > Pseudomonadota > Alphaproteobacteria > Sphingomonadales > Sphingomonadaceae > Sphingopyxis. The sequence goes on from JAGHZY010000013.1 coordinate 3,808, forward strand.
CGGTCGGACTGGTCGGCGGGCGGCATCCAGACGAAGGTCAGGTGAAAGCGGCTCTCGAAATGCGCCGCCTCGCTGCCCTCGAAGGCCGCGCGGCGCTCCTCGTCGACGAGCCAGGAGGCCGCATCGGGAAAGCGCGAGGCGGGATAGCCGGGCGCAGGGGTGCGTGCCGCCTCGAAGAAGAGCGCCCAGCCCGAACCGAAGCGGCGCAGCATATTGTTCGCGCGCGCCGCGGCGCCGACGAGTTCGGCCTCGGTTGCGCTGTCGAGGTCGGGGCCGCGGAAGGCGAAGCTGCGCTGGAAGCTCCCGTCCTTGTTGAGGACGACGCCCGGCGCGACGAGCGCCGCCCAGGGAAGATGATCGGCGAGCCGGTCGGCGCGGCGCTTATATTCGGCGAGATTCAGCATGGCACATCCTTCAGCATCCAAGCTCGCCGCGCTGCCTCAAATGGCGCGCGAGCACCGCCGCGAAATCGGGATCGCGCTTTGCCGCGAAGACGAGGCCCGTGTGGCCGAGCGCCCAGAGCAGGAGCCCGGCGATCCAGAGCTGGAGCCCGAGCCCCATCGCGGCGGCGAGCGTGCCATTGACGATCGCGAGACCGCGCGGGGCGCCGCCGAGCAGGATCGGCTCGACGAGCGCGCGGTGAACGGGCACCTCAAAGCCTTCGATCCGCGGCGTCATGCGACGAGCGCCCCGCCGCCGAAACTGAAGAAGGAGAGGAAGAAACTCGAGGCGGCAAAGGCGATCGAGAGGCCGAAGACGATCTGGATCAGCCGCCGGAAGCCGCCCGCGGTCTCGCCGAAGGCGAGCGTCAGCCCCGTGGTGATGATGATGATCACCGCGACGATCTTGGCGACCGGGCCCTGCACAGACTCGAGCACCTGCTGGAGCGGCTCCTCCCACGGCATGCCCGACCCCGCCGCGAGCGCCGACGCGGCAAAGCAGATCGCGGCGGACAGGCCGAGCGCGAGGCGCAATTCGCCGCGCGCAAAACGCCGTTCGCTGGCGGCGGAACACAAAGATGGACGACCGGATGACATGGTTCTTCTCCTTCAGGCAGGATCGATCGGATGGATGGGAAGGTCGGCGAGCGCATAGCTGCCGTCCGCTGCGACGCCCTCGACGCGCGCGACCGCGGCGATGCGGCGCGCGAGGCCGCGCCCGGCGATGAAGACGATGATGTCGATCGCCTCGGCGATCAGCCGCCGCGGCACGGTGACGACGCTCTCCTCGACGAGCTGCTCGACGCGGGTGAGCGCGGCGGGCGCGCTGTTCGCATGGATCGTCGCGATCCCGCCGGGGTGGCCGGTGTTCCATGCTTTCAGCATGTCGAGCGCCTCGGGTCCGCGCACCTCGCCGACGATGATGCGGTCGGGGCGGAGGCGAAGCGTCGAGCGCACGAGATCGGCCATCGACACAAATCCGGCGCGGGTACGCAATTCTACCCGATCCGGCGCGGGGCATTGCAGCTCGCGCGTGTCCTCGATCAGGACCACCCGCTCGTCGAGCGATGCCATTTCGGCGAGCAGCGCATTGGCGAGCGTCGTCTTGCCCGACGAGGTGCCGCCCGCGACGAGAATGTTGCGCCGCTCGGCGACCGCCAACGCCAGCACCCTCCCGCATTCGGCGCTGCAGATGCCCGCTGCGACATAGTCCGCGAGCGTGAAGACCCGCGCCGCGGGCTTGCGGATCGCGAAGCAAGGCGCGGTCGCGACCGGCGGCAGCAGTCCCTCGAAGCGCTCGCCCGCGCCCTGCCCGTGCGGCGGCAATTCGGCCGAGACGATCGGTGCCAAGCCATGCACCTCGGTCCGTGCGTGGCTCGCGACGAGGCGGACGATGCGCTCGACCTGTGCCGCCGCAAGCCGCTCGCCGGTATCGACGCGGCCTCGCCCGAGAATATCGAGCCGCAGCGCCCCGTCGGGATTGACCATCACCTCGATGACCGAAGGATCGGCGAGCGCGCGCTCGATCGCGGCCCCCATCGCCGAGCGCAGCATCGCGCGGCGGCGGTATTCGCTTTCGCTCGCGCCCGAACTCGCCCCCGAACACGCCCCCGGACGTGCATCCGAATGCGCGGCCGGGCTCGACTCCGCACCCGGGCTTCGAGCCGCGCCCGCGGCGACACGCGCATCGGCATCAGGCCGGGCACCGCTGCCCGCGCCGCCAGAAACCGGCGCGCTCATGGCGCTATCTCGACCCCGAAGCTGCCCGCACCGCGCGCAAAAGCTTCGGCGACCTTCATCGTAAAGGCATCAAAACGCGCGCGGCCTTCGGCGCGCGCGGCGGCATCGCCCTCCGCGGCAGGCGGCACCGCGGCGAGCATGTAGCGGACGAAGAGCGCGAGCACCTCGATGCCGATCTGGCTGTTGCGCTCGATCCGCGCCTGCTGGCGCGACATCCGGTCGAGCCGCGGCGCGAAACGCGCATCGAGGTCGCTTACCGCCTCGCGGTCGAACCAGGCGGCAAGCGCTTCGGCGAGGATCGACGATTTGGTGACGCCGGGCCGGCGCGCGAGCGCTTCGAGCTTCTCGCTGAGATCGGCGGGCAGGAAAAGCTGGTGGCGGACCGCCCCGCTCCGCAGCGCCGAACGCGAGGCGGGGCGCGGGGCGAGGCGCGTGCCCGGCTGCGCGGTCGCACCGCCGCTCACAGCCCGAGATCCAATTGGCTGCCGCTGCGGTGCAGCGCCTCGTCGATCGCATGGCCCGCGAGCACCGGCGCCAAGGGCCGCGCGGCATCGATCAGCCTTTTGTCGGCGGCGGGGTCGACATCCTCGTCGAGCCCGAGCGGGTCGCTTGCATGAGTTGCCACCGGCTCGGCGCACGCGGCACCCGGAAGCTCGGGTTCGCGCGCCTGCTGAACGCCGCCGCCCGTCGCCTCCCCCTCCTCCGCCTCGCCCTCGCCGAGCCGCGGATCGACGGGCGCGGGCACATCCTGCCAGTCATGCTCCTGCGCCGGCGGGCAGTCGGCGAAACCGCCTTCGAGGAGCGCGGGCGCGGCATCGAGCCGGGTCTTGAAATTGCCGTCCTCATAATAGCGAAGCTTCTTCGCCCGGATCGGCGCGAGCCCCGAGACGAGCACGAGCTCCTCGTCGGCGGGAAGCTGCATCACCTCGCCCGGCGTCAGCAGCGCGCGCGCCGTCTCCTGCCGGCTGACCATGACATGCGCGAGCCAGGGCGCGAGGCGGTGGCCGGCATAGTTGCGCATCGCGCGCTGTTCGGTCGCAGTCCCCAAAGCGTCGGAAATGCGCTTCGCGGTGCGCTCGTCGTTGGTCGCAAAGGCGATACGGACATGGCAATTGTCGAGGATGGCGTTGTTCTCGCCATAGGCCTTCGAAATCTGGTTCAGCGACTGGGCGATGAGGAAGGCGCGGATGCCGTAACCCGCCATGAAGGCGAGCGCGGTCTCGAAGAAATCGAGCCGCCCCAGCGCCGGAAACTCGTCGAGCATCAGCAGCAGTTCGTGGCGGCGGACCGAAGACGCCCGGTCGTCGAGCTTCTCGGTGAGCCTCCGTCCGATCTGGTTGAGGATCAGGCGAACGAGCGGTTTGGTCCGCGAGATGTCCGACGGCGGGATAACGAGATAGAGCGAACAGGGCCGCGCAGCGGAAACGAGGTCGCAAATCCTCCAGTCGCACCCCGACGTCACTGCGGCGACGGTCGGATCGCGGTAGAGCCCCAAGAACGACATCGCGGTCGAGAGCACCCCCGAACGCTCATTCTCGCTCTTGTTCAAAAGCTCGCGCGCCGCCGACGCCACCACCGGATGCACCAGCGGCGCCTCGTCGGTGCCGAGATGGTTGGTGCGCATCATCGCCGCGAGCGTCGAGACGAAGCTGCGCGATGGGTCCGACAGGAAGGTCGCGACGCGCGCGAGCGTCTTCTCCTCCTCGGCATAAAGAATGTGGAGGATCGCCCCGACGAGCAAGGCGTGGCTCGTCTTCTCCCAGTGATTGCGCTTCTCGAGCGCGCCTTCGGGGTCGACGAGGATGTCGGCGATATTCTGGACGTCGCGCACTTCATGGATGCCGCGGCGCACCTCGAGCAAAGGATTGTAGCGCGCCGAGCGCGCGTCGGTCGGATTGAAATAGAGGCAGTGCGAGAAACGCGATCGCCAGCCGGCGGTCAGCGCCCAATTCTCGCCCTTGATGTCATGAACCACCGCCGAGCCGGTCCACGACAGCAAGGTCGGCACGACGAGCCCGACGCCCTTGCCCGAGCGCGTCGGCGCGAAGGCCATGACATGCTCGGGACCGGCGTGACGGAGATAGCGCCCGCGCAGCCGGCCAAGAAAGACGCCGCCATCGCCGCGCAAACCCGCCGAAGCGATCTCGCGCTCGCGCGCCCAGCGCGCCGAACCATAGGTCGTGACGATCCCGCGCTGCCGCGCGCGCCAGAGCGAACCGCCGATCGCCGACGCGCAGCCGAGAAAGCCGCTCGCGCCCGCGAGCGCCCCTGCCCGGTCGAAGACGTGCGGCGCATAGGCCTCATAATGATACCACCAGCCGAACAGCGCCCACGGCCGATAGACCGGCACGCCCCAGAGGACGAACCAGGGCGCCCCCAGCGCCGCCTGATAGCCGAGCATTGCCGCCGCCCACTGCGTCGCCGCCCAGACGCCGAGCATCATGATCGCGAACACGATCAGGATCTGGCCGATGAGCAATCTGGTGGGGGTCATGCCGGAGCTCCCGCCCGGGCGGATGCGCCGCGAGCTTCAAGCCCTCAAATTCTCTGCAAGCGCCGCGATTTTACAGCGCGCGCCCGACGCACGTCGGCACCGCTCCGACGCATGCCGTGCTCTTCATGGTTTCCGGTCAAGGCCGATACCTCGACCATCGGGTCATTCGCCGAGCGGCTCGACGTCCGCTTCGCCGTCGAGGTGGACGACCCAACTGCCCGAACCGTCGGCCCCTGCCCCAATATCGGGAAGACCGACCTCCTCCGGGAGGGACGCGGCTTTCCCTTCCGAACCTTCGGAAAGGCCTTCCACCGCCTGCTTGAGACGGCTCCGCTCGATCCCGACAAACATCGGTCGCAGACCGAGATCGCGCAGGACTGCAAGCTGCGCACGGGTCGGCGGCGTATCCCCGAGCGGTCCCAGCCGCGTGACAAAACCGCCGACCAGCTCCGCGTCCGGCGCCGCATGCTCTCCGAATATGCGGACGCGCGGGCTCGAATACAGTATCTCGCGGGCGCGTTCGCGGCGGTTTTCGATCAGGTTGGGAAACAGCACCTGATCGAGGTCCAGAACAGCCCGAGCCAACGGGCCGTGCCCGAGCGGCGCCAACAGCGCCGCAGCCTGGCGGCGAATGACGGCGAGTTCGAGCGCTTCGCGCTCTGTGTCCGTCAGCGTCCCGTCTTCGTCGGGGTCTTTGACCCACAGCATCGGCTCGCGCATCTTCGGCGAGCTGAATCCCCAGCGCGTGGCGACGGCGTAGCGTTTGAACGGCGCCAAATGTCCGTTCACACGGATTTCGGCGCGGGCGGCCTGCGCGTCGGCGCGATCGAGCGCCGCCTGCGGCCCCTTGCTGTCATGGCAGCCTTTTGCCTCGACGATTGCCAATCCCGTGCCCCGCCCCCACGCAATCCAATCGGGCATATCGCCGGTCATCCCCGGCACGCGGTCCAATATCCCGTTCATCGGTCGATTGAGGATCATCGGGGGCTTTCGAACATGGTCGAAATGCGTGAGGCCGAGATGGCGAACGGCATAGGCGCGCGCGACAAAACGGCCGAAGAGTCCCGACACCGCCGTCTTGACCTCGCGCGCATGCCCAAGCGGCTCCTGAAACCGGAATGTCGGCGCGAGCGGGTCGAGCAGTGCATCGAGAAACTTCCAGGTTCCGAGCGCAGCACCGGGCGTCTGCAGAATTTCCCGGACGCCCGCATCCTCGATCTCGCGAACCGTCAAATGGGTCGTCCCTTCAAAGACCCGTCCCGATGCATCTTCAAAGCGGTGCAGAAAATCCGGCAAAATGTCCCCCTCTCCCGATCGACCTGAAGTGCTCTTTCTTCCATCGACAACCGCGAGAACACCCCGTCCGTGCTTATCGAACCCGAACTGCATGGAAGCAACCATCGGAGCCCGGGAGGCTGAAGCAGCTGTGTCTGCCTTGACGCCCACAGGACGAGCGAAGGCTTTCCGGCACGGCGCACGTCTGCGATGAACCGCGCAACGACAAGCATGATTCGCGGGGGCATGAATTGAGTCTGATATCGGAAGCGAGAGCGCAGTTTCACGAACAGCTGAAGGCGAAGCTTTGGCGGCTCGACAAATACGGCTATCCCTCGAACGCCGACAAGCCGAGCAAAAAGAAGGCGGAGGAGCAGCCTGACGCGCTCCCGACCAATACAAGCACCGATATCGCGAAACATCTGGCCGGGCAGTTTTCGGTCGTGCCCGGCCCGACTCTCCCGGCGCAGTCTGCGGGCGCCCAGTTCGAAAACGCCGTCGCGGATTTCATCCAGTCGACCTTTCTCAAGTTTACGGGCCTTCGTCCCGGCGACTGGGACATCGAGCGCGTGACCGCCCGCACCGGACTGCCGATCGCGAAATTCGAGCAATATCGATATATCGGCGACGTGGAGAAAGCGGCAAAATCCTCGCCCGAAATCCGCGTCCTGCTCGGCGAAAATTACAACATCGCCTCGGACGTGGTGATCGCGCGGCGGCCGGTGAACGACGAAATCATCAATGCCGAAGCAGCGATGGTCGATGATGTCTCTGCGCTGCACAGCGTTTTGCGCAAGCGCTCGGGCGCGCTGCCGACGCTCCATGCCTGCATTTCCTGCAAATGGACGCTGCGCAGCGACCGTGCACAGAATGCGCGATCAGAGGCGCTCAACCTCATCCGCAATCGCCGCGGCCGCGCACCGCATATCGTCGTCGTCACCGCCGAGCCTTTGCCGAGCCGCATTTCATCGCTGGCGCTCGGCACCGGCGACATCGACTGCGTCTATCATATCGCGCTTCCCGAGCTTCGCGCCGCTGCCGCGGCGACCCACGCCAAGTCTTCAGACCTTCTGGAGCTGATGTACGCGCAGAACCGGATCAAGGATATTTCCGACCTGCCGCTCGATCTCGCAATCTAGGACGCGCTCCGACCTGCGGACAAAATCGCCGCTTTGGTTTCCCGAATGCCGAGTTCGCGTCCGTCTCGCGTCTGCCAGATGCGGCATTTTACATGCTCGAACACCGACGCGATCGGCGAAGCAGGGGATGCGGCAAGTGCGTTGTTGACGACAAAGACGATATAGCGGCTGCGGTTGGCCCGCATCATCATCTTCGCATATTCATTCGGCGTGAGTTCGCACACCAGCCGGTCGCCGAGCAGGCCCTTGACTTCGACAAGCAGGGGGCCGCCGTCGCAGAAGACTTCCAGATCCCAACCCACGGCTTCGGTTTCGACGCTCTTCACATCGCAGCTCTGCCCGTAGAGTTCCTTAAAATAGGCGACGGCGTGATCGACCGCGGCTTCTTCCACCGCACGGCGCAGCGCCGGATCGTTGTTGCGCGGGGGCGAAGCCGGCCGACCGGTCTTCGCAGCGCGCTTCCGATCGATGCCTGCGATATAGGAACGCACCCGCTCATCCACCTTCGGCGAACCGTACCAAGTGGGCTTCTGCCCGAAACCCTCGCCGGGTGCCGTGCGGCTGCTCCTGATTTCGAACGTCCGCGCCGGCGGTGAGAGGAGCCTGCAGTCCTCCGCTTTCGCTTCGGCCGAGTAAAATTCGAATTCGCCGTAAAGCTTGTGCGTTCCCTTTACCGCTTGCCGGTAAACGCGAGCGTCCTTGTACCAGCCGACAATCAGCGTCCGGTTCGATTTCGGTTCGCGCGCAAGCCACACGACGAGCACCCCGTCGATACTCTCATCACGCGCCGACGCGCCGAGGCGGGAAATATCGGTCCTGTTCTTGTTACCCGGCGGCCGGTAGCCGCGCATCATGCCGTCCGCTGCGGGAAGAAAGTTGAAGGCCTCGGCGCCGTGCTCATGTTCCTCCTCGTCGAAGAAGGAATGCCCGCCGATGGTCGGATCGTCTTTCGCCGTCCCGCGATAGGCGCGCATCCAGCCGATGTTGAAATAGATGACCCGCGTATCCTTCTCTATCATCGCAGTCGCTCTCCCGATTATTCATGGCCGTGACAATCGCCCGCTTAATTCAATCTTAGCGCGGAACAGCGCAGAGCATAATATGCGGCAAAACACTATCGATCCGACATGAGATCAATTTTGCATTGCAAAGACGGCGCGACTTTCGCAGCCTGCACTCCAAAGGGGGAGGTAATGAGGGCGGACGCAACTGCAAAGGATCTTCGATCCGCTTCCGAACGGGACTTTGCGGAAAATGCCGGGCTTCTGCTCGCCTCGCTGATTCTGGCCGATGGAACGCTGAACGAGAATGAAGTTCTGCTTGCGCGCAAGGCGTGCGATGAATTCGGCATTCCAGGTGACATTTTCGATCGCATGCTCGGCATTGCTTCGGCCGATCCGCCGGGCAGTTTCGCCAAGGCGCTGCTGCGCATTGAATCGCCTCCCGACCGCGAGCGACTTGCTTCGATTCTGTTCGAGATCGCGTCGGTCGACGAGAATCTCGACCGCCGCGAAGCGCAGCTTCTGGAAGCCATGCGCCGCAATTGGGGTGTTGCCGTTGCCTTCTTCAACAAGCCTATTGAATGGGACGCCGATCAGGAGCGGATCATCGAAGCGCCCGGCAGCCGGCGGATGCTGGTTTCGGCAGGGCCGGGAATGGGCAAGACCGCAGTCGCCTGCTCGCGCGTCGCGCACCTCGTTGAAAAGCAGGATGTCTCGGACGGCAACATCTGGTTGGTGAGCTTCACGCGCGCCGCGATCGCTGAGCTCAAGGGAAGAATAGGAGATTTTGCCGAAGATCCCGGCAATGTCTTCGCGGTCAAGATTTCCACGATCGATTCACAGGCATGGAAGATCCGCTACGGCTTCTCTCCCGAAGAGGTCGAGAGGCTGTTCGGGGGATTTGAGACCGGCATCGATGCGGCGCTCTCGCTGATCGATGCGCGCAGCGATGATTTCGAAGACATCTTCGGCGCCTTGGAGCATATCATCATCGATGAAGCCCAGGACATCACCGGCGAGCGCGCCCGTTTCCTGCTTCGCCTCATCGAGCTTCTGCCGAAAAGCTGCGGCATCACCGTTTTTCATGATCCCGCGCAGGCCATCTACGACTATGCGGCGGACGACGAAGCCCCGTTTCGATTTACCGACGCGCTTCGCACGCTCCTCGGATCGACGCTGCACGATGAGTCTCTCAAGCGGATTTATCGCACCGAAGAGCGGTCCCTCCTCAAATTATACGAAGATCTCCGGCTCGACATATTGGGCAATTCGGATACCGGATCCGAAGCGTTCAAAGCAAAGGCCGCAATGGTCAAGGATGCCGCGAAATCGGTACAGAAAGGCAATTTCGACGGCGATGCCCTCAAGGGCTATGACGATGCGCTGGTGCTCTTTCGCAAGCGGATCGAAGTGTCGCAGGCGTCGGCCTTCATGGCGAGCAGCGGCATTGCGCATCGGCTTCGCATGTCCGGCCTCCCCCATATGCCGCTTCCCTGGCTGGCCCTGGTCTTCGGGAGCACCGAAGGGCGCAGCCTGTCCAGAGCGGAATTCGTCGATCGATGCATCTCGGCGCGCGATACCTTTCCGGCAGAACTTTACGGCGACGATATCGAAAGCAATGCCCCCGAGGCGCGGTGGGAGCGGCTGCGCCGGCTTGCGCCCGCCGGAAAGGACATCGACCTCTTCAAACTTCGCGATCGTCTGGCGGGAGCCCCGCCCGACGAGTTCATGGCACCCGAGTTCGGCCATCGCGGCCCCATTCTGGGGACGATCCATGCCTCGAAGGGTCGCGAGGCGGATCATGTATTCCTGCAGATCAACGACGGCTGGGGCAGCCAGGGACGTAATCGGAAGGCCGATTTTTCGGAAGAGGCACGCGTGCTTTTCGTCGGCGCCACCCGGGCACGGCGGAGTCTTGCGGTTCAGGGCGGCTTTGCCATGAGTTCGGCCTGCAAGACCGACGGAGGTCGCTCCTACCGCCATTGCCCGAGTTTCCAGCATAAGAACCGCTACCAGTTCCAGCTCGGCCTCAAGGGCGACTTCGACCCGCTTTCCGCAGGCCGGCTGAAGCCGGGGCTCGACGAGCTTGCAAAGCGGCCTCTTCCGATCCGGTGCAGCGCGCATCTCGAGGAAGGCAGCTGGGTCTATCGCATCCGCACCGAAGACGGCCGTCCGGTCGGCAGCCTGACGAACAGGGTCAACAATGATCTGTTCGAAATCGCCAAAAGGGAGTCCCGTCCCCTTCGGCGGACGACCGACCGGATCCTCAACCTCTTCATCATGGGTTTCGGCACAATGATTCTTCCGCCGGGCGAGAGCGGCATTTCGGGGCTCCGCCCCGACGCACAGGCATCGGGCTTCTGGTTGGTGCCGCAGATCGTCGGCCTGCCCTTGGTGTTCATATGATCGAGAAATCCACCGAAGCGCGTGCGCGCCTTCTCGAACGGCTGCACGCCGATCTGATCGGACCGGGAGGCGGCCCCGACGAGAAGATCGATGAGCGCCCTTCGGCACGTTATCTGACGGCCGTCCTCTACCCGCAGCAGTCGGAGTTCGGCGAAGACGAGGATGAAAGCATTTCGGCCGAAAATGCGGGCGGCGCCGACAGCGACGAAGAGGTGAAGGAAGCAACGTCGCTGCTTCGCTCCTTCAAGCCCGCGGTATGCGGCCTGTCCTTTTCGGTGATGGTCACCGAGGACGGCGCCGAACCGCGGCTCAAGATTCGATACGGCCGTTATCGGGCGGAGGCGCGCGACGACGGTACGCGGCTGCTCGACTGGCAGCGCAGCGACCATTTGCTCCCGGATATCGGCATATCGCTCGCGGCGGGCGCCGACGAACGGGATATCGCACAGGGTCTCCGCCTCCACCGCCGTGTCCGCCGTGACGGCGCGCGTGCGACGGTGACACTCCAATTCGTCAATCTGCATCACGAAATTCGGCCTGACGATCATGCGAAGCCCGAAGCCGATCCGCTCGGTGTCAGCGACATGGTCGGCGGCGAAGAAGCATGTTTTTTTCAGTTCACGGCCGAAGTCCGCTGTCCTGCGGGATGCGGCTTCGTTCCGCGGCGCCGGGCCTTCCAGGGGAATGACGAAGACGAGCGCGTGGCCGATCTGATCTACCGCGACTGCGCCGAATATGCGGTGGGCCATACCGCCTCGGCCTCGTGGGACCCCGCCGACAGGCCCGACCGGGTCAGGCTCGATTGGATGCCGGGCGTTCCCGTGCGGAACATGGACGCCGAGGGCGATGCCGAACTGCGCGCGGCCGTAGCGGCCAGTCCGCTCGGCCGGCTGCACGGCCTCGAAACGGCTTCAGCACCCGACACCGCCCTGATCGGCACTCTCGATGCGGTTGCCGACGGCTATGATCGATGGATCGAAGCCCGCGACGGCGATATCCGGAAAATTCCCGATGCGCTCCGGGAGCAGGCCGCGCGCAATCTTGATCGGTGCCGCGACGCAGCAAGGCGTATCCGCGACGGCATCGCCTTTCTGGCGGCGGACGCCGACGCGCTCGATGCCTTTCGCCGGGCCAACCACGCAATGTATGTTCAGGCGGCCTGGGCAGCGGGCCGCGCAGAGGCGGAGCGCGATACCGACCCTGCGGCCTTCAAATTCCATTGGCGTCCGTTTCAGCTCGCCTTCGCGCTCATGTGCCTTCCGTCGGCAGCGACGCGCGGGCATCCCGACCGCGACATCTTCGATCTCATCTGGTTCCCGACCGGCGGAGGTAAAACCGAAGCCTATCTGCTCCTTGCCGCCTTCACGCTTTTCTACCGGCGCCTCAGGCACGGCGCACGCGGGGCCGGTGTCGCGATATTGATGCGCTACACATTGCGTACGCTGACGGTGCAGCAGTTCCAGCGCGCCGCGGCGATGATCACGGCCTGCGAACAGCTGCGCCTCGCTGCGGGGACAAAATATGGAGCGCAGCGATTCTCGATCGGTCTCTGGGTCGGCGGCGACAGTACACCGAACCGTTACGACGGCGCGGTGGAAGCACTCCGGAACTTCGACGCGGCCTCGACACCGCGGCAGCTCACCAAATGCCCGCGGTGCCGCGCGGAACTGCAGTGGTCGAACGACCGAAGCCGACGGCGCATCGTCTGTCGATGCACTTCGGAAAGCTGCCTGTCGGCACGGCCCGACGGCGCGCTGCCGGTGATGACGGTCGACGACGATCTCTATGCCGAACCGCCGTCGATCCTGATCGGCACGGTCGACAAATTTGCCCAGATTGTCCGGAAAAACGAAAGCGGCGCGCTGTTCGGGATCAACGGAGCCGTCGAGCCGCCCGATCTCATCATCCAGGACGAGCTGCATCTGATCGGCGGCCCGCTGGGATCACTGACCGGTCTATATGAAACGGCGATCGACAGGCTGTGCAGCACCGATGCGGGGCCGCCCAAGATCATCGGATCCACGGCGACCATCCGCCGCGCCGATGAGCAGGTGCGCAGCGTCTTCAATCGGCGCGCCTTTCAGTTCCCGCCGCCCGCGCTCGACTGGTCGAATTCCTGTTTCGCCAAGGTTCGTGAAAAGGATGCCGGACGTCTCTATGTCGGTATCTCGACGGCGGGCCGCTCGGAGAAATTTGCCCTGCAGGCAGCGTCGGCCTCGTTGCTCCAGTCGGGCAGCGATGCCGAGCTTGCGGGCAATCCCGCGTTCGACGCCTATGCGACGCTTGTCGCCTATTTCAATTCGCTCAAGGTTCTGGGCGGGGCGCTTGTCCTGATGGAGGATGACGTTCGGATCACCATCGAGGCGCTTGCGCGGCGTCGGCGCGAGACAGCGCGGCAGCTCGGCACGCCGGAGGAGCTCACGAGCCGCAAGCCGTCTTCCGAAATCCCCGAGATTCTGGAGCAGCTCAACCTGTCTGCGACCGACGACGAGGCCGTCGACATCCTTCTGGCGAGCAATATGCTCAGCGTCGGCGTCGACATACCGCGGCTCGGCCTGATGCTCGTCAACGGGCAGCCCAAATTCATGGCGGAATATATCCAGGCGACGAGCCGCGTGGGTCGCCGCGAGCCGGGCCTGGTCGTCACGCTCTACAATAATAATAAGATCCGCGACCGCGCCCATTTTGAAGCCTTCGCGTCATGGCACGGTGCCCTTTATCGATCGGTGGAGCCGTCGAGCGTCACACCGTTCGCACCGCGGGCACGCGACAAGGCGCTGCACGCCCCGTTCGTTGCGCTCGTTCGCCATCTCATCAGCCCCCAGCCCGCGATCGGCGCGGCCGATCGACCGAAGCTGCTCGCGTTGATCGACGACATCGTCGACCGCATCGCCGATATCGATCCGCCGGAGACGCGGCAGGCCCGCGATGAGCTCACCGCCTTCGTCGATGCGTGGATCGACGGCGTCGCCGAGGGCCGGATCAGGACCTATTGGAACGACAGGCAGATCCAGAGCAGCCTGCTGATGTCTGCAGAGGAAGCCGCCGCCCGCCGTGCGACCGGCAGGGAAGCCGCCCCGGCGGTCCCGACGCCGAACAGCGTCCGCAACGTCGAGCCGAGCGTGGTTTTCCTCCTCAAGGAACGAGCATGAGTCGCAACAATCATTTGGGTACCGTCCGGCGCGGCCAGGTGCTGGGTTACGGCCCCGGCGCCGTGATCGATTTTCGGGCCGGTGCCAAAGGCGGCGGCCCCGTGTCGGTGATCGCTGCGGCGCTCGATCGCTGGGAAGAGACGGCGAAGCTGTCGAGCGGGATGAATGATCCGCATGTCATCCGCGAGGCCCGCCTCGAAAAGGTTTTGGGCAAAAGCCATTTTCGCCTGCCGCCGGTCGACGACGCCGGACGCGATGCCGCCTTTCCCAACCGCTGGCTCAACGGCTACCGCTTTCCGACCTGGCTCCAATGTCCCGGATGCAAGAGCCTGAAGCCCGCCTCGCGCTGGGCACGCGATATGGGCGATCCCTCGCGCTGGTGCGCGCGCTGTTCGTCGGAAGATCGCCGGGTCTTCGTTGTGCCTTCGCGTTTCGTGACCGCGTGCGAAAACGGTCACATCGACGAATTTCCGTGGATCCGCTGGCTCGCGATGCGGAGCGGCGTGTCCCTGCCCTGCCTGTCGGCCGCCGATGACGACGGCCATGAGGCCTTCAATCGCTGCCGGCTGCGGCTCGAAAGCGCAGGCGGCAGCGGCATCGAAGGCCTCAGGGTCTCCTGCTCGGCAGAAGGCTGCGGCGCCTCGGCCTCAATGGCGGGCGCTTTTTCGTCGAAAGGGCTCGACGGCCATCGCTGCGGCGGACGCCGCCCGTGGCTGACGTCCGATCGCGAGAGCTGCACGATGACGCCGCGGACGCTGCAGCGCGGTGCATCCAACCTCTATTTTCCCGTGACCTATTCGACGTTGAGCATTCCGCCCTGGACCGATGCCATCCAGGAAGAGCTCAAAGCCTATTGGTCGTCGCTGCGAACGCTCGAACCTGCGGTGCGCGATACGGTTATCGCGGGCCTCGCCGAAACCAACGCGTCGGTGCATAATATGGAGCGCGACGAATATGCCGCGGTGATCCGCGAGCGGCTCAAACTCGACGAGGGGACAAGCTTCGAGACCTTGCGCTTCGAGGAGTTCATTCGCCTTGAGGCCGGAGCCGAAGGCAGGGATTTTCAGGTCCGCCAGGAGGCGGTGCCGCCGTCGCTGCAGCCGCTGGTGGCCCGGATCGGCCGCGTCGAGCGGCTGCGCGAGGTGCGCGCACTCACGGGATTCAAACGCATTTATCAGAATATATCGGTGAGCGAGCCGGGGCGCGGGCGTTTCGGCGACCTGTCGCTGAAGGCCCTCCCCTGGCTGCCCGCAGTCGAAGTTCGGGGCGAAGGAATTTTCGTATCGCTGCGGCTCGACACACTCGACGAGTGGATCGCACGGTCGGGAGCGGCCGAACGTGCAGCGCGCGTCCAGGCGGCCCATGCTGCCGAGCATGAGCGGCTGCACGACGGTGCCGGCGAAGTCGAAGCGATTTCCCCGGCCTTCCTCCTCGTGCATTCGCTCGCGCATGCGGTGATCAAGCGTCTGTCGTTCGAATGCGGCTATGATGTCGCATCGCTGCGCGAACGCCTCTATATCGACGAGAACCCGCGCATGGCGGGCTTTCTCATCTACACCTCGACCAGCGATGCCGACGGCACGCTCGGCGGCCTCGAGCGGCAGGGGCGCGCTGAACGCATCGAACAGATATTGCTGGCAGCGCTGCGCGACTGCGTCTGGTGTTCGTCCGATCCCCTGTGCCGGTCGGGCATCTCGAGCCTGTCGGAAAGCATGAATCTTGCCGCCTGCCACAGCTGCCTCCTGCTGCCCGAGACCTGCTGCGAGCGCGGCAATCGCTTCCTCGACCGCGGGATGCTGGTCGGCGACGGCGCCGACACCACGGCGGGCTTTTTCGACAGCCTCGACGCTTTCGACGACTGACATCCACCGTGACGGCGCGCATGATTCCTCCGATGGTGCCGCCCGCGATCCGGGCCGATCCGCGGCGCAGCGCCGAAGTCGCCGTATATGACCGGCTGGCCGAAAGCCCGCTGCTGACCGGCGCGACCATATTCTATTCGTGCGAATGGCTCGGTGCGCACGGCGGGATATTGCGCGACGGCGAAGCCGATTTTGTCGTCGCGCATCCGGGCATCGGCTATCTCGTCCTCGAGGTAAAGGGCGGCCGCGTCCGCCGCAGCGTCGCCGACGGCAAATGGACGACGATCGATCGCGACGACAACATCTCGACAATCGAAAACCCCGTCCGTCAGGCGATGAAATCCAAAAAGGTCATCCTCGATGCGCTGATGCGCAACTGGCCGGGGCGGCCGCCGTGGATCACTGCACGTCACGGCGTGATCCTGCCGCACAGCAGCTCGCCCGCCGATCCCAAGAAGCTCGGAGCCGCGACTCCCATCGAGATATTCGCGTTCAGGGAAGATATGGGGAGCCTGGCGGCACGCGTGCTGCAGATGATGGTGTGGAGCCCCGACGGCGCGCGGGAGAAGATGGGCGGCCTGGGATCCGTCGGTATCGGGCTGCTTGAAGATTTCTACGGGCGCGACGTCGATTTCTCACCGCGTCTTCAGCATGTGCTGCGCGACAGCGAGGCCCGTATCGACGCTCTGACCGGGACACAGCTGCGCTATCTCGATTTTCTCGCGAGCACGCGCATTGCGTTGATCGAAGGCGGCGCGGGAACCGGCAAGACCGTGCTCGCCGCCGAGCGCGCACGCCGCGCCGCGCGCGAGGGCCGCCGTGTCCTCCTGCTGTGCTTCAACAGACCGCTCGCGACCGCGCTCGCCGGGGAACTCGCCGGAAGCAGCGCGGCAGTCGCGACCTTTCATGAATTCTGCGGACGCATGTGCTTGGCAGCCGGGATCGATCTCGACGCCGTCCGCCGTGCCTGCGAGCCCGCTCACTTCTGGCAGGAAAAGCTGCCGGAGCTTCTCACCGACATCGGCCTCGGCGATCCGCCCGAGCGCTATGACGATATCATCGTCGATGAAGGCCAGGATTTTCGCGCCGCGTGGATCGAAGCGGTTCGGCTGTTCCTGGAAGACGAAGGCTCGCTGTTCATCTTTCGCGACGATTTCCAGAATCTCTATCGCGGCGACGATGCTGCAGCCGCGGTCAAGGTTGCGCCGATGCGCCTGACCGAGAATGTCCGCAACACACAGAAAATCTTCAGGGCGGGCAATCGGTTCCGGTCCGACTGCGCCGATCGCTGCCTCGGTCCTGAAGGGGCCGATATCCGCTGGGTCGCGAGCGCGCCCGGGCGGACGGCGCGCAGCGTGGAACGCGAGGTCAGCCGCCTCCTGACAACCGAGGCGGTCTCGCCCGACGACATCGCTGTGCTGTGCGGCTGTGCGGCCGAGGCATCGATCATGAGACGCGAGCCCATGCTCGCCGGGCGTCCCTGGACCGGGGCCGACGAATGCGTCGACGGGGCAATCGTCGTCGACAGCATCATGCGGTTCAAGGGACTGGACCGTCCCGTTGTCATCCTCTGCGAGATCGAAGGCTGCGCCGAAGAAGCCGCCTATGTGGGGCTGACCCGCGCCAAGAGCCTGCTTGTCGTGACGGGAAGCGAGACGGCGCTTGAGGACTGGGGTCGGACGGCCGCTGCGATCGAGGCCGTCAGCGCACCATAAGGATGCGGTCGAGCGCCGTATCGAGGACAGAGGGTTTCCGCGCTTCACATTCCCAGATGATCTCGACGCGCCATCCCGCCGCGGCGAGCGCTGCAGCCTGCTCGGCGTCGCGTGCAATCGTGCGGCGAAACTTCGCCTCCCAGAATTCGCGGCGCGTCGAGGGCATGGTCGTTCGCGGGCAGCCCGCGTGGCGATGCCAGAAGCAGCCGTGGACAAAGAGCGCGATCCGATCACGCGGAAGGACGATGTCCGGGCGCCCGGGCAGGTCGCGGCGATGGAGGCGGAAACGGCGCCCCCGCGCATGCAGCGCGCGGCGCACCAGGAGTTCGGGCACCGTGTTTCCGCCCTTTATCCGTCCCATGTTGCGGCTGCGCGCTTCGGGATCGAGATGGTCGACCACCTAAAGCTCCAGCGTCAGCCTGCCTGCGTGGACCTGGTCGTGATGGACGTTGCAGAGCGTGACCAGGTTGGCGGCGCTGTTTTCGCCTTTGTCGGCATGCGCGGTGACATGATGGAGTTCGAGAAAGCGGCGCGGGTCGGCGGGGTCGGCCTGCGCGCGTGTCCATCCGCATACGCGGCAGGCGAAGCCGTCGCGCGTGAGAACGTCGATCCGCACATCGTCGGGGATGCGCCGGTCATGTTCGGGTGCCTGCTTGTCCTCGTCGAGGATATAGGTGCCGACGGGAAGATCGCTGCGCCCCTGCATGCGGGTGTAGATCGGCCAGCCGTCCTCGGTCCTGAGCTCGCGCATGCGCCGCGCCCATTCGTTCCGGTCCCCCGCCAGATAACGAAGCTCTTCGATCGACACCGCACTCGTCACATTGGCGCGCATATATTCGAGCAGGCGCGCCTTGACCGACAGGCCCTTTTTCTTGCGGATGGAGTTGAGCAGATTCCAGCGATGCGCCGCTTCGCGATCTTCCGCCAGATTCACCAGCACATATTGGTCGGGCCGCAGGCTGCGCGGGTCGGCGCCGAGCTCGGCAGCGAGACCGGCGGCGAGCTCGGGTTCATCGTCGGCGAGATCCTTGAAGGTGACGCCGCTGCAGATCGACCAGCCGAACTGGACGCGCAGTTCGCGCAGGCGCCGCGCCCACTCGCCGATGCCCGCCACGACGTGCAGCTCTTCGCCTTCGATGACCTGCAGCGGATAGCGCTGAAAATAGACAAGAATTCTCTCACGGGCGGACGAAGCGAGATCGGGGGTGATCAGGCTCCTGCCGAGCCCGCGCATCGATTGGAAGACGGGAACGAGACTGCGCACCTGATCGCGCAGATCGGCATCTTCCAGCCGACCGAGAAAATTATCGAGGAGGTTTTTGATCCGGTCGACGGCGTCGGCGGGACTCTGCGCCGCAGCGCGCCGCGCCATTCTCAGCCCGTCTTCGCCATGGGAGCGAGCATGTCGGCCACCATCCGTGCCAGCGCGCCGGCAAGCGCGGGCGGGACGGCGTTGCCGATCTGCCGCGCTATCTCGACCTTGCTGCCGCAGAAGATGAAATCGTCAGGGAAGCCCATCAGGCGCGCGGCCTCGCGATGCGTGATCGGGCGGTGCTGGTCGGGATGAAGGTAGCGCCCCTTCTCGGGCTTGTAGAATTCGGTGCGGATCGTGACCGACGGGCGGTCCCACCACAGGCGCCCGAAAAGATCGGTGCCGCCCGAGGTCTTACGGATCCAGCAGTCGGGCGTGATTTCCGGCGCATTGCGCTGCAGGTCGAAGCGATTGCCGCCCGGTGGAACGGCCTTGTACCGCGCGATGCTCTTTTCGGTGGGATTGCGCCCGATATGGAGATTGAGCGGCGCCTTGCCCTTGATGTCGACCCCTTTGGGCCGGGGCAGGTCAGCGATCACGTCGCGCACCGTCAGCCAGTTGGGAAGATTGCTGTCGGACCCCGGTTCCGAGTGCGTCCTGAGCGGCGGGAACTGCGGCTGCCAGGAGCCCGGTTTCCATCCGATCACGATGGTCCGGCGGCGCGTCTGCGGCGCACCGAAATCGGCCGTGTTCAAAATAGCGGCCTCGGTACGGAAGCCGTCGCGGGCCGCACGGGCACGGATCGCCTCGAGCTCGGGCGAGCGCAGCAGTTCGGCGACATTTTCCATGATGAAGACGCGGGCGCCCGACCTCACCGCCACATCGAGGAACGGCTCCCAAAGCGCGCGGCGCGCATCGCCGTCGCGCTTCTTGTTGAGGAGACTGAAGCCCTGACAGGGCGGGCCGCCGATGACCACGTCGGCCGCGGGCACCTGAGCGTCGGCGAGCCATGTCTCGATATTTCCGCAGACCGCTTCGCCGCCGAAGTTCGCCTTGTGCGTCTTGAGGGCGGCGGCATCATTGTCCACCGCCAGAACCGTTTCAAAACCGCCGCAAAAGCGCGGATCGGCAAAGCCGAGGGACATCCCGCCCGCACCGCAGAACAAATCGATCAGCTTGAAACTCATGGCGCACCTTCTGTCATGTCGGGCCCTTCCGTGCAACCGTTGGTTAATGAGAACATAACATGAACATCATATTTTTGGCAATGCCTTCAAACGCCCCCGTCGTCCTCCCGTTTCGCTGACCACGCGCCAAAGACGGCACCCATGCCCGGCGGTGCGTCAGCGCCGAACGGACGCCTCCCTCTTCACAGCCGGCACTTTCCGACAGTTCGGGTGATGAAGGCCCGGCCGCTCGCGGCGCATAACGGCATTCGGTATTTCCGTCGGCAGAAACCCGAAGCGGACACCTGCGACCCGACGATGCCCAACGGGCTCTCAGTCGGTAACGCTGATGTCCCGGAACCACTGAGGCACCTGCTGATCCTGGAGCAGCCGCAGGCGCCGCCAGTCCAAGGCTGAATAAACTTCGTCGAGATCATCGAGGGTATTTACCGGCAAAGAAGCCGCCACCTCGCGTGCGAACCGCGATGCGAGGGCCTGGTCGGCGAAGTAGGCCGCCTGCCACCAATCGACGACCCGTTCCCGGCTTTCCGCAAAGATCGCCGCGGACGGCAATCGGTCGCGCTTCTCATGCTGGTTGACGCGCCGATCGCAGGGTGCAAGATTCCAGAGGTCGCCGCACGGCCAGGCCGACCATGGTAGGCAATGATCGATGTCGAGCCGCGCGAGCGAAAGCCGTCGCCCTGTCCAGACGCAGGCGAGATCGCCGCCGGAACGGCTGATGCGCTCAGCGGCGAGCCGCGCGAGCCCTGTCGTCCGGAACGGCTCACGCCATTCGAGCGCGGCCTCCGCTGCGCCCGGGCCCACGAGAACTCCCATGCGCTCGGCGTAGCTGCGGGAGAGGCGCGCCCACTCGGCGACCAGCATCGGCTCGATCCAGGCTCCGAAGCGGGACAATGCCCGCCAGAGATGGCCGGGAACGACGATCGATCCCCAAGCGCCGAGCCGCGTCAAATCCAGACCAATTCCCAGCCCACGTCCCGGTTTCTTCCGGGAAACCTCGAAGACGCGCCGATCCGATGCCGGAAACCGCGTGAAATTCGCCGGCATGGTTGCGATCGTCGATGCCGCCTCGCCGATGGCTGCGAGCACCGCCTCGGCGCGCTCGGCGCCGAACGCCGCGCCGACACGCAGTTCGGAGGGATCAAACTCGTCCGCGACAAGCCGGCGGAACCCGGCTTTCGCGAACCCGAGCCCATCGGCGCCCCGATTGCGAGGGGCTTGAGGAAGACCCATCCGCACCAGCGGCAGATACATGCGGACCCAGAACAGCGCGACAAGGCCCAGCGGGATTTCGACCGCGTCGGGCTGGTCGGTCGCCGGAAGCGCCGCGGCCGGCGCCTGCTCTGCAACACGCGCGACGGCGCGCAGAAGGCCGAGCTTGTAGGTCGATGATTTCTCATCACCAAGGATGATTCCCCTGACGAGCGGCAGCGCGCCGGTCCCTTCGTCGGGCATGCGCAGAACGATGCTCGTCCAACTCACATCGTCACGCTGCTGAAGGTCGTTCGCCGCGGAGACCTTGAGAATCTCCATGCCGTGCGCGCGTGCGAGGCTCTCGACCTCGCCGATCGACGTCGGATACATCGGCCGGTCGGCGGGTGCCGGTCCCGACCGCAGGGTCATCGCAAGGATGCCGCCTGACCTCAGGAGCGTCGCAAGTTTTCGGAAGGCACGGCCTCGGTCATCAGGCACGACATGCTGCCAGACCGCCGAAAGGATGATGAGATCGAATGACAGGGCGAGCCTGTGAACCTGGCTAAGCGCCGGAAGCCGGTCATCAAGCCAGCGAACGCCGGAGCTCCCGCCGCCTTCGCCCCGGGTCCGAAAGCCCGATGCGGGCTCGACCGCAACGACCTCGAAGCCGAGCGAAGAGAGCCAGCGCGCATCCCGCCCCGAGCCGGCGCCGACATCGAGCGCCATTCCGCCATCCGGAAAGAGATGCCGCACGTCTCCGAACACAGCGCCCACAGGCAAAGCATCGTAGCGCTGGGCCAGCTCGCCCGCAGCACCGTCATATGCGGCAATGATCTGATCGTAGCTCGACGGCACCCTACCCCCGCCCGTTTCATAACGGCGGATTCAGCGCGGGCCAATCGCCGTGTTTCCCCGTGCGTTTGCTATCAGCCAGTTCGCGCCTGGGGCGCTGATGCCACAATCCCGATCACGGGCATCTTGATGAACCAGAGCCAGGTGCGCGGCCAAGTCTGCCTAGCAATTTCGACTACCGATGATTCCCAAGGGAGGATGAAGAATATTGGTCGCGAAGCATCCCATTTGCCGGCAATCTCATGCTGGAAGCTCTCAACCTCTATATAATTAGGAATGTGGGAGGACGAGCAAAGTCTTCGTCTGGAAACTAGAGCACCTCGCAATTTAGCCCGCTCGCGCTTATCACCGTGCGGAGTGCTACGGCGCGAAATCGAAACGATTGAGTAGGTCGGCGAAATGGTCAAGTGTCGCGTCCGGGCGCGCGCCGGCGGCTTCCGCCTTGAGCCTGGCCTCGTCGGCCACATCGGCCTCGGTCCAGTGTGTGACACGGACCAGCTTCTCCCACAGACCCGGCTCAACCTCGGTGCCATATCGCGCCCAGGCCGAACGCACGCCAGCGCTTGCCGCCATGAAGATGTCACGCGAGAGACTGTCACCGATATAGAGCGTCTGCTCGGGCCGCACGCCGAGATCGCGGCAGATGTCGAGCAGGGTGCGCGGGTTAGGCTTCTTGTCGCCTTCGGGCAGCACCCTGAGCAGGGTTTCGCGTGCCGGAGCGTCAACCCGGTCGGGAAAGCGCGCCGCCGGAGCGTAGAGATGCTCGATGAAATGATCGAGCCCCAGCCGGTTGACCCGGTACAGACTGTTGGGGATGCGGGCGTCGGTATACGCAACTATCGGGACGCCCCTTTCGGCCAATGCTTTGAGGGTGGCAGTCACCCCATCATAGAGCTCTAGCCGTTCCTTTCGCACGCTGTTGAACCGGTGGAACGCGGCATCCAGCACCTTTGCCCGTTCGTCGCGACCGAGGCCAGGCAGGCGCGCCGTCACGCTCGCCGCTTCGAGCAGCGCGAACGGATGTTCCGAGCTACCATGGCGCTGATGCACCGCGCGCAGATCGTCGAGCAGCGTCTCGATATCCAGATCGAGAATTGCTGCCGCTTTCTCCGCCATCGCGTAAAAGGCCGGCACGAACGAGCTGACCCAGTCGTACAGCGTATTGTCGAGATCCGTGACCAGCAGCGCTATCGGCCCGGATTTGGTCTGCGTCACTCGACCACGCTCCAGTCCTCAAGCTTCAGACCGCCATCTTCGAACCGACCGAACGGTGCGCGGAAGGTCTTGAATCGCTCGAAGCTGCCTTTTGCGCGAGCTCGATACATTAGCACGTCGAGACCCGCCGGGCTGAAATCGAGGAGGTTGAAATAATTGCTGGCACCTTCGGTTTCCTTCGATCCCGCGCTGCCGCCGCCGACCAGCGATATCTCGCCGAGCTTGTAGTTGGTGCTGGCATGCTCCGGAAGGTCGTAGACCGACGAGCGCCACAGAAAGGCGCGGTGCTTGTGGCCATGTAGCGCGAGTTGAACCCGGTGCTTGGCTGCCATCCGCTGAATCCGCACTGCATCGACTGCCATGCCATAGCCTTGCGGAAAGCCGCTATCGGGCTCGATATCCTCGGTGACGGCAAGATGATGGTGGATGGCGAGCAGGCGTAGCGCCGCGCTTGACTGCGGGTCGCTGGCTGCGGGCCAGCCAAGTCCGATCCGTACTTCTTCCAGCGAGGCCTCATCGATGCGTCCCATGCCGGCGAGGAAATTCTTACCGGTCTGGAGCGATGAGGAGTTGAGCGCCGCGATCTCGAGCGTCAGCCCCGAGGGTAGCAGCCAGCGCCGCCCCATTGCCAGATGCTTGCTTGGCGGATGCTGGAACAGCCGTTCGTAGAATGCCTCATAGTTTTTTTTCGCCTGCGCTGGCGCCGCCGTTACCTTCGCGCCGGGTGCATAAGTGTCGTCGGTGCTCCATTGGATGTCGTGATTGCCGGGCACGACGATCAGGTGGTCGGGGGCAAGGTCTAGCAGCCCAAGCAGCTTGTTCAGCGAATTAAGCGCTTCCTCGAATTCCGCGGTCGCGCCTAGAAAGGTCAGGTCGCCCGAGACAATCACGCCGCCGATCTGTTTCGCGCCGATCCCGGCCTTGAGCGCGCTGGTCAGTGTGTTGGCGGTTTCCTCAACTTCGCTCTCCAATCGCCAGACATGATGGTCGCGGAACTTGGCGACCGCGAAGTGGAGGTCGGTAATGTGAAGGATTGTGTTCGATTTAAGCCGCACCACCTCACCTGTGACAGCCTCCGGCAGCGCATGGGTCGTTAGCAGGATCTTGTCGGACGGGTCGGAGGCAGCGCTGGGCCGGATCTCCCAGATCGTCAGGTCCATGCCGCGGAGCTCACTGGACTCGGTGATCTTCTTGTTAACGAAGCGCTGCAACAGCTCCTTGCGGTAATTGGGAAGGTCGGGCGCTTTGCGGAAAGAATAATAGCCAAAAAACTCGTTCATCGGCTCGATATGATTGAGCCGCATCCAGGCGCGGCTGAACGGACTTTCGCGATAATAGGATGGCACCAGGTCGCGGTCGGTGGGCAGCTTGACCAGTTCGCCATGTTCCTCAGGCGGGATGATCCCGGTGACGAGCGCGCGATAGACCCGGCCCGCTCCCGAATCGAACAGGCCGACCGCGATAGGTTTGGCTTCGGTCGCTTTGGCCAACGCATCCCAAACTTCGGCACGATTGTCTTCCGAGGGGCGCTTCCACCAGCCCCACCAGGTAGCGCCATGCTGCTGGATCACGGACTGGTGGCTTTCGATCGTCTTCGCGACGAGGTCGCGAAACCGAAACAGAAACTGCAAGTCGTCCACCATAGCCTCTCCCCACCCACTTGTTGGGCAGCAATCGCATGATGGGAATTGCTTCGCTTGTCCATGCCTGCGCATCGAAGAATTGCCGTTTAATTCGGCTTTCTCCGTCTTGCGGCCTGACAATTTTCAGGCGACGGACGGTCGAAAGCGGACACTCGTTCATCGACACCTAGACACTGCAAAAAAAATCCAGAAATCGCCATCCACCTACGGTTCCCACAGCCCGACATCGATCATCGTTCAGGTCGTCCGGTCGAACATTTGCATGATGGCACACGACAACCCGTTGCATGTGCCACGTGCCGACGGCAAACCATAGTGCCATGGAAGGAGCCGCAAAACCCGTCGAAGCTACAAGCGCGTCCATTTTTCCGCTGGAATTTTATTTGATGGCGGTTCCACTCTCCCTTCAGGCGAGCGGCGCATCGAAGGAACGGTGGAAAACCACGGTGGCCGAGGCAGCTAAAAAGCGATCGGATGAGACGGTCGAGTTCATTTGGCTTGACGACACTCCCCTCGCCGTCACGATCTTCTATTTTCCTTCGGCACCCATGGCAGGTGACATCGACAATATCGTCAAGCCGATCCTCGACGCATTGAACGGCCACGCCTACACAGACGACAGACTGGTCGAGCGCGTCGTCTCGCAGAAGTTCGAACCCGACGTCGCTTGGTCTTTCAGCTCACCGTCCGCTCAGCTGACGGCGGCGCTCGACGCCATCTCGGCGGACGATGAAGCGCAATCCGTCGTATACATCCGGATCGACGACGATCTGAGTTGGAGAACACAACCATGAGCACAGCTCGGAATCAACACAGCCAAGAGGAGCTCGATCTGCTCGCCTCACTACGCAGGCAATACGAGGCGAGAGGCTTCTCGTTCGAGATCGAGCCCGGCCCGCAGGGATTACCCGACTTCCTCGGCTCGTACGTACCCGACGCGATTGCGCGGAAGTCAGGCGAGAACGTTGCGATCGAGATCCGAAAGAACCGAAGCCGCGCGAATGAGCTCAGCTTGCAGCAGATCCGGTCCCGTTTCGACGGTCACTCAGACTGGACGTTCGCCGTTGCCTACGCAGCGGCAGATCCGTTGAAGACTTTAACGATCAAACCTGCGGCAGTGCCAGCGATCGAGCGACAGCTTGAGGACGTCCGCACCTTGACAGCGCAAGGGCAAAGCCGTGCCGCTTTCCTACTCGCTTGGTCGTTGCTCGAAGCGACGCTCCTTAATGTGGAGGGCGAGGAGGAGGCACGTCCACGGACGCCGGCCAGTGTCCTCCAGGGATTGGCAATGCTGGGTCGCATCGAGCCGGAAGCAGAACATCGCCTGCGTTCCGCGATCCTTCTACGCAACGCCGTTGTGCACGGAGACCTGACCAAACAACCTACGGCGGAGGACGTTGAGACCGTGGCGTCCGTCGTAGCAGAGGCGCTGTCCGATGGTTCAGCTTAGCGCGCTCGCCGACCCACAAGATCGTCCTAGCAGCGATCGGGCCAGCACGGCGCCGAAGGCGTGGACGCGTAAGGCAGTGGATATGTCGGTAGAACTGGTGGTCGCCCGCGAGTCGCCGAGCCACGAAAAACCACAAGTAGGCAGACGAGCGAGTGGGAGCATTAGGTAACGATATGCGGATAGCTACCGCGTATTTTTAAGATCGTCTGTTGAGACTACCTGATGACTGCGCCTTTTCCTTGAACAAACCTTCTTTGAGGATCTTGCTGCCACGGCTGCTGGCGGAGGTATCCGCGCCTGAATGGCTCATATTGTCCAATCGGCTGGTTGCCATAGCCGATAGACCCGCTATCCCCTCAGCACAGGCGGATCAGAAGGAGGCATCGATTGAAGCCTTTCATTAAGTGGGCGGGCGGCAAGCGGTGGCTTTTGAATGATCCGAGCTTCCGCTTGCCCAGATTTTCCGGACGCTATATCGAGCCTTTCTTGGGGGGTGGTGCGATCTTCTTTGCCCTCGGGCCGTCACAGGCGATCCTGTCAGACGTGAATGAGCGCCTCATTGCTACGTACCGATCCATTCGTGACGAATGGCAGCTGGTGCAGGCGAGCCTCGCGGAATTCCAGATGAAGCATTCGAAGGAATTCTACTATGCGGAGAGAGCGCGGCAATATGCTGCTCCTCATCTTCGTGCGGCCCAGTTTCTCTATTTGAATCGCACCTGTTTCAACGGCCTATATCGCGAAAACCTCAAAGGACAATTCAACGTGCCTATCGGCACCAAGACCCAAGTCACCCTCCCTGACGATGATTTCGAAAAGGCTAGCCAGCTACTGGCGCGCGCAGACCTGCGGAGCGGCGATTTCGAGGCTGTAGTTGCTGAGGCGCGGAAGGATGATCTTGTTTTCTTGGATCCGCCGTACACGACCGCCCACAATTGCAACGGTTTCGTCAAGTATAATCAGAAGATTTTTACCTGGGACGATCAAAAACGGCTAATGGCTGCAATTGGCAATGCGAAACAGCGTGGAGCAAAAGTTGTTCTGACAAATGCCGACCACGCCAGCATTCATGACCTCTACCTAAAACTTGGAGAACCCACGGTGGTTGCGCGCCCCTCTGTTATCGCCGGGTCGGCAAGTTCGCGACGCAGCACCACGGAGGCGCTGTTCATTTTCTAATTTTGGGCGTCACACTAATATCTGGGGGGAGCTTTGGCGTTTATCGATCCTGCGGAAGTGACCACGCTTCGTAGCAAAATCAGCGCGGACAAGTCGCAGCTGGGCAAGATTTACGTTGCCAAATCATCGAAGTTTCAAACGCGCAATGTCGATCACAGTTTGGTCGAAGGATTGTTGGCGGAAGGCTGGGAGGAGTTTGGCACGCCGCTCAAGACCAAAACCCGGCTTCGCAAAATAAAAAAACATAATGTGCAGTTCGAGGACGATATTTGGTGTCAGCTCTATCGGCTCGGCTATCGAAGACTCAGCGTTGACGAGACCTTCTGCCTGCCGTTCGGCCAAAATGACGCAGACAAAAAGCAGATTGATATCGTCGCAATCGATGATGATTCCGTCTTGCTGGTAGAGTGCAAATCCAGCGATGTTTCAGCGAAAGCGCCATCCTACAAAACCGAATTCGACGCACTCCGGCTGCGGTTGGATGGCTTCCGCAAGGCTGTTGATCAGACTTTCGGTGCGGGCCGCCGAATAAAATATATCTTCGCGACGCGGAATCTGCGGCTGGCGCGCGACTCAGCTGATGTCGCTCGCCTCGTCGAGGCGGGTGGATTCTACTATAATGACAATACGTTCGAATACGTCGACAGCCTGCTGAAATCCTATCGCGATGCTGCCCACTATCAATTCATGGGCATGGTCATGAAAGGCCAGGCGATCAACAAGAGCAAGATAGAAGTGCCGGCCATAGAGGGCACGATGGGCGACAAGACATATTACATGTTTTCATTAGAACCCGAGACCTTGCTTAAGATCGGATTTGTACTGCACCGGACCCGCGCGAACGAAGCTGAGATGCCAACCTACCAGCGCCTCCTTGTACCATCCCGACTGAAGGGAATTACCAAGTTTATCGATGGTGGTGGGTATTTCCCCAATTCAGCAATTTTGAATTTTAACGAGCGCGAAGCGAAGTTGGATTTTCAGCCACACGCCCGATCGAAGGATTCAGAGTCGCGAACCGGCGTACTGAAAATCCCCAACGCTTTCGCCATTGCCTACATTATCGACGGTCAGCATCGCATCTACGGCTATGCCAATTCGAAGTTCAAGGCGAGCAACACCATACCTGTCGTGGCGTTCAAAAATCTCGATCCGGGCGACCAGCTCGAACTGTTTATGCAGATCAACGAGAACCAAAAGGCCGTAAGTCCTACTTTGCGTATTACACTTGAAGAGGATCTCTACTGGAATTCCAGTCGTCTGGATTCCCGGTTGAAGGCGCTACGCTCGTCGGTGATCCGCGGCCTCGGCGGCGACCCATCGGGGCCGCTCTACAATAAAATTTCGCTCGGCGAGGATAAGGCTGTCCTTCAAGCCAAGCCCTTCGCGGACGCTCTCCTTCGGTGCAAGTTGCTGCCCGAAGCAAGGGGCAACAAATTCGTGGACGGGACCACCGCAGCGTCGGTTTACGATGCTGGCAACGTTGATCACGCCGACGAGATGGTGAAGGCGCGCAATCGCGCAATTAGTCTCATCAATGCCAGCTACGAATTGGCCGAAGAGTCGTTCAAAGGACATCAGGATGCGTTTCATACATACATCCTCTCGAACCGCGGCAGCTTCGCCTTTGTCTCTCTAATCGGGGACCTGCACGCGTTCGAAGCAGCTCAACGCACGGTCTCAATCAAATCTTCGGCTGACGAGCGCATCGCCACCTTGGACAAATATCTCACGGTACTGTTCAAAGCACTGCAGTCGATCTCACCGGAAGATGCGGAGGCTCTAACGGGCAAACTTGGCAGTGGCGCTGAGACGACATGGCTGAGGATTATGCAGAGCTATGTAAATGCTAAGTTCGCTGACTACAATCCGCCTGAATTGCGGGATTGGCGAGAGCGACAGGACAAGGCGCTGCAAACAGAGGGCAGGGAACTCGGGACCCAGATCGAACGCCATATGAAGCATTTCATTATCGATCAGCTCAAAGCGTTGTTCGGCGAAAACTGGGATATCGAAATTGGTTCGATCCAGCGAGATTGCGAAAGCCGCGCAAAAGAACAGATAGAAAAGAATTACAAAGAGGGGCTCGGTCGGCAGGAAATTCACTGGACCGAGCAGTTTTTTATCAAGGACTACAAGGCAATAATAGAAAAATACTGGGCAAAAAGACCTGACGGTGCGCCCGATGCAGAAACATTCGAGCAGCATTTTTCAATCAATGTCGGACATGGTTCGAGTAGTAAGGCTGAAAAGATAAAGTGGATTTCCCTGTTTAACACGCTTCGTAACAATTGGGCTCACGAAGGCACCAAAGAAAAAGGATTGAATAGAAATGACGTTGATCTACTTGCTAAGATCCATGACCGGCTTGGCTTAAATCGCAGCTAGTGCGTACAATCAAGCAGCCATGGTAGTCACTATTATCGGCTGCCATTTTCAACTCATCCGCGCGATGGAAGTATAGTATCTTTTGTGATCAGCTTCTATGCACTTAAACAAATGACATGAGACGTTATGCAGACTTCATCTTTGCTAACGTGAAAGTTGCCGGGTGTTGAGAACAAGTTCGAGCACTTGCGCCGCCGCTTTTGGCGAAGCCTGAACATATGCGACGGCCACCCGGCGAAGCTGCCATATCACTTGATTGCCGATTCAGCGAGGTGGGCGCACCAACAACAGTTCTCGATCTGAGAGTATCTCACGATTTGAGATTGTCGTTCGAAGTCCGTGCGATAGACTGCCCGCGAGCCGCGAGAGTGTGTGATGAAAATCCATCTTGTCGGAGCGATGCTCGTTGGAACCGCGATCGCCGGATGCAGTCCGTCCGAACCACGCAGCACGCAATATTTCGAAGCGCATGTCGATGAGGCGCGGCAGATCGTCGAAGGATGTCGCGATGGATCAGTCCGCGGGGCCGAATGCGACAATGCCGACATCGCGGTTCAAACGGTCGAAGCCAAGGAGCGCCGAAAGCGATTTTTGGGTGACGGTAAAGCTTATACGCCGCGCCAATAACGGGATTGGCTAAAGGCCCGCATCCGATCGAAGCTGGTCCAACCGCTCCCGACAGAGCCGTTCGACGATATTACGCAGATCGGTTGCCGACGCTGCCAGCGCTTCCAGATCGTCAGCGCTGATCTCGTAGTTGGGGGAGTAGCGCGCCTCGACATAGGCCCGCTTCAACAATTCGAACCGGCGTCGGTCGAGCTTGCTATCGCGGGGCCATGCCTCGACCAGCCGCGGCTCCCGGTCTTCGGCGAGCGAGCGCAGAAATTTGATGTTGTGCGAACGTGGAAAGTAGAAGGTATTCGTCAGCAGGTAGCAGGCATAAGCGCGTTCGACCGCCTGATGTAACAAAAATGCCGCATCATTCTTCTCGTCTTCATCAAGGGCAAATCGCGCAATTTTCAGTGCGCTATCCACCTTCTTCAGGTGCGTCGAGAAGTAGCCCGCCGCCATCTCATATGCATCGGCCGCCGTCAGCGGCTTCGGCGCCGCCAGCGCATGATTGGGCAAGTCGTAAAGCAGGATGCCGTCGCGCAGGATATCGACCCAGAAATATTCGCCGCGGCTGAGCGCGCGGTTCACCTCCGACAGCGTGTGAACGATGATATTGAGCGTCCGACCGATGGACGGATCGTGAAGGATTTTGTCCTCGGCGATATACCAATGATCCGCGACGTCGGTCAGATCCTCATGGCTGACGATGACGAGCAGATCGAAATCCGACTGATAGCCGTTCTCGGGCTCATCGACCCAGTCGCTTCGCGCATAGCTTCCGAACAGGATAATCTTCAGAATCTTGCCGTTGCGCTTGCCATCCTTGGTCGCGCGCTCGATCGACCGCGCGAACTCCTCCATCAGCACCGTCTTGATGCGTTCGAGTTCGCCCTGCTGTCTGGCCGGAAGGTGATC
This sequence comes from Sphingopyxis sp., assembly GCA_017745175.1. Taxonomy (GTDB): domain Bacteria; phylum Pseudomonadota; class Alphaproteobacteria; order Sphingomonadales; family Sphingomonadaceae; genus Sphingopyxis. The sequence continues at coordinate 34,919 of JAGHZY010000013.1, forward strand.
GATTTCCATTTTCATTTCAGGGAGAATCTGGCCGACATTAAAGGCCGTGGCAAGGCCATCTGCTCTCAAATCGAGAGCAACGGTCGCATATCCCGATTGATGCGTCGATCATGTGTGGGCAGAAGCAAGCGATGCTCCGACGCCTCCTCCCCCTGCTGCTTCTCGCTCTTCCGGCCTGCTCAGCGATCCCGGGCAGCCCACCGCTATCCATCGCTACGACCGCACAGCGCCCGCTCAAGCTCGCGAGCTGGAACTTCGAATTTCTCGCCGAGAAGGACGGCATGGGCTGCGCACCGCGCGGCGAAGCCGACTATGCCGCGATGCGCCGGATCGTCGACGGTCTCGACGCCGACGTGATCGCATTCCAGGAAGCCGAGAACCTCAAGGCAGCGGCCCGCGTCTTCGACCCCGCTCGCTACACGCTTGTCATGGAGGAGCGACCCGGCGCGCCGAGCGGCACCTGCGGGGGCGAGCACAACGAGCGGACCGTAATCCGGCAAGCGGTCGGTTTCGCGATCCGCAAGGGCATCGCGTTCGATCGTCATCCCGACCTCAGCTCGCTCATGCTCGGCAATCCCCAGCTTCGCTCGGGCGTCGACATCACATTGCGCCCCGCCAGCGGCAGTCCGATCCGGCTGCTCTCGGTCCATCTGAAGTCGGGCTGTTTTTCGGGGGCGGAGGCGAAGGCCTGCCCGGTCCTCCTGCAACAAATCCCGGCGCTCGAAGCGTGGATCGACGCCGCCGCGACCGGACCCGTTCGTTTCGCGGTGCTCGGCGACTGGAACCGCCGTCTCGCGCTTCGCGGCGACAGCGTCTGGAGCGAGATCGACGACGGCGATCCCGCGAACGCCGATCTTCACCTCGCCGACGAGGGAATCTCGCCGGGCTGCGATCCGCGCTACGACAGCTTCATCGATCATATCGTGCTCGATGCGCGCGCTGCGGCCGACATGACCGGCTTCGCCGAAACGCGCTACGCTCCGGGCGAGAAGCATTATTCGGATCATTGCCCGGTCGCCGTTACGCTGACGCGCTGACATCAGGCCCCAATAAAGCGGCGGCACCGCGCGCATCCATCCCAACGATCGGGCACGCACGATGCCGCCTAGTGACGGCCGAGCGGGTCGCACGCTCAGCCGACATCGGTTCAAGTCCGGGAATTCCCCCTTGGCCGGCACGGAGCCCCCTTGCCGGCGCGCATCCGATAGGAAGGTGCAGGCCGCAACGGAAACAAGAGATTTGAGACGCGGGCGAAGCGAAACTTTCGTGTCGATCGGCAACGCATTTGCGCAATTGCCGATCAGCTTATTTCGGGGCCGCTGCGACCGCGCCCGATCGTCCAGTTCACCCCGCTTTCGCGCAGCAGTCCCGCGACCTCTTTCCCGATGTGCCGCTCGAGCACGGGCTTCCACGGCACGAGGGTGAACTGCTTTGCCTTCTCGACGAGCGCGTATCGCCCGCCTTCAGCCTCGATCCGCCGCGTCACCCTGCCCTCGACAATATCGCCCTTCCTCGTCTCCGAAAATTCGCTCCCGAGCTCGCGCGACAGGCGCCGCGCGAGCCGCAGCAATTCGCGGCGCTGGAGCGTAGCGAGCGCGCCCGGCCGATAGGTGCCCCCCTCGCCTTCCGGTTCGGCGAGTTCCTGCTCGACGAGCCATTGGCGGCGAAGCCGCTGCGCCGCGCGCACTTCGCCGCCAAATCCTTTCGCGCGGAGCGGCTCGGCTGACGTAGCGAGCGCTTCGCGATCGAGCCAGGTCACCGCGTCCGCGCGCGGCAGTCTTTCGAGCGGCGTCGCGGACAGGATTTCGACCGCGACGGGCCGGTCGCGTACAGCGTCGCGTTCATAGGCGGCAGCACGCGCGACATGATCGGGCGCGATCGTCCAGCGTCCGTCGGTATCGCGCCGAGCGATTGCGCCGCGCCGCCGCATCGCCTCGAGCCGCCGGACATGCGTTTCGGCGAAGGCCGGGCTCGCGGCAGGATCGTAGCGAAGATGCGCTGCGATATCGTAGTGACCATCATTGGCAGCGGCAACGGCCGCGACGGTCCGGTCGACATCGCGCGCACCGGCCTCCGCCGGGACGATCCGGACGATCGCGCCCTCGGCGAGCGGTTCGATTGCATCGCCCTTGCCGATACCGACATAATGGGTGCGCCCGTCGACCCCGTCGACGATCAGATAATGGCGGTCAGCAAGCTCGTTGGCGAGCCCGCGCATCGCAACGCGGCCAACCAGCGGGCGATCGAGCGGCGTCCTATCGTCATGGACAGCGCGATCAGCGGGCGCGAGCGCACGTCCACGCGCGGCGAGTTCATGGTTCATCGCCGCGATAATGTCGCCGCGCTCGCTCATGCGTTTCAGCGTGCCCTCCATATCCTTCGCAAGCCGCCACTGGCCGGGCGCGATTTCCTGCGCGAGCCCCATACGGCCAAGCGTCTGGAGACGGCCCGCGCGAACCGACTGGAGGAAGGGGTCGCGATCGGCCGCAAGCACGAGCGGCGACGCGCCCTGCTCGCGGAGCAGTTGCCGGTCGATATCGGTAAGCCGCTCGGCGCCGATGTCGCGCCGCATGCGCGTCTCGATTTCGAGTTGCGTCTTCGGCCCCAGATCGAGCGTCACAATCTCGCTCGCGCGCTCGCGCATCCCGCGCGCGATATATTCGCGGGCAATGACGAGATTGTGCCCGCGCTCGTCGACGCCGCAGAGCATGATGTGGCTGTGCGGATGGCCGGTGTTGAAATGATCGACCGCAACCCAGTCGAGCTTGGTTCCGAGATCCTCTTCCATCTGCGCCATCAGGCGCCGCACGAAAGGCTTGAGGTCGGTGTAAAGATCGCCCTCTTCGGGCGAGACGATGAAGCGAAACTGGTGCCGGTCGCCGGCGCTGCGTTCGAGGAAGGATTTGCCGTCGGCGACATCTGCGCACGCGTCATAGAGCTCGCCCGGATTGCCTTCGCGCGTGACGCCGTCGCGCTGGATATATTTGAGGTGCGCGGACGCCGCTGCCTGCCCCTTCCCTGCAAGCCGCACGAGGCGCGTCTTGATGATAACGCGGCGCATCGCGCTGCGCGAGCGCGAACCGCGGCTCGCGAGCAGACGCCCGACCGGGGCGCCGCGGCCGATCCGGCTGCCGTCGAAGCGCGCGGCGCGGCCGCGCGATTTGCTCCCCATAAGTGTCGCCGCGGCGAGCAGTCGCCCGAGATATTTGCGCGCCTTCCTGCCTTTGGTAGCGCGCATCCGGCCGAGCCGTGGCTCGAAATCCTCATCATCGCCGCTCATCGCGGAATTCCGCCGAGTCTCGCGCAAACCCCCGCGATTGCAAGGGTTTCGCCGCGCCGGTCTCGCAAGGCGCGGTGCGGTCTCGCAAAAAAGGATGTGCAGACAACCAGATAGCCTCGCCCGCGAGGCTGTGTCTTTATCTTGCCTTCAAGCTCCCAGCTTCCGACCGCACTCTTCCATCCCGGCGCTACATCCGGTCTTCCAGCAGCGCCCGCACCGCAAGACCGAGCTCGGTCGGCTCCCAGACGAGCCATTCGTCGCCGCTGTCGCTCTCCCAGATTTCGCTGCAGGTAAACAGGTCCTCGGGGATGGCATCCGCCTCCTCGAAGCTCGTCGGACCGCAAGCGACGATGTCGCGCTGCGTGTCGTTGAGCGCATCGACGATCGATTGCGCGGTCGGTTCGGAATCGCTTTCGGCCATGCGCGAACCTTAGAGCAAGCGACGCCGCTGTGAAGTCCGGCAGTGCTTCGCCATCCGCCAGGCAGCGCAAAAGGAGCAGCGCCCGCGGGGCGCCGCTCCCTTGAGGTGATGCGCTTTGCTCAATGCAGTGTTGCGAAAGCGCCCTCGGCATCGATCCGCTCCTCGAAGCGCCGAAGCCCCAGCATCGCCTGCGCTTCGTGCCGGTCATCGATGATGAGCACCGCGACGAACCAGCGATCGCCGAGCCACCCGAGCACCGCGACGCGCTCGAGCAATTCCGCCTCTTCCTCGAGGCTTTCATAAGCCCCGAGACACCGCTCGCGGAGGCGCGCCTCCCAATGAAAATCGGCGCCTTCGGCATCGATAAAGCGCTCCGCAAGCGCTGCTGCAGCATCGCTGCCGAACTCGATTTCGAGCCCGGCAACGAGCCGTTCGTAGATGCTGTTGGCGTAAAATGATTGCGCTGAAATCGCCATGATTGCCTCCGCGTTGAACCGTCCTCCTCTGTCGAGGACAGTCCCTCACGGGCGGGCGCCGGCGCGGCTGTCAGGGCCGCACGGGCGTAGCCCGGGCGCCGCGAAGCGGCGGCGGAGGAACCGATTTGCGAAGCAAATTGGAGGGGCCGCCGGCCTTGCACAGCCGCGCCGGCGTCCGTCATACTCGGCCTTGCCGAGACGAGCCCTCCCACCCTTTCGGCCAGCCGCATCGCTACCTACTCGCGCCCCGCCGCCCCATCGCGGCGCAGGAGAAAGATCGGATCGTCGGGCTGCACGGGCGGGCTTATCGCGCCGGTAGCGCCGGCGTTCGCATCCGGCCGAGCCGGGTCGTTCGATGCGTTAAGGGGTGACGCCCCCGCCGACCGCGCGAACAGGGGCGGCGCGCCCTGCCCGGCGGTTGCGACCGGCGCAGCCGCTGCGCCCGGCAACACGCCGGAAACGGGCAACGCGACGGCCTGCGGGCGGGCGAAAGCATCGCCGCGCCCCAGAATCCTCGCAACATAGTCGCGCGTCTCGCGCGGCAGCGGGCGCCCGCGCGCCACATAGTCGCCATAGCGCCCGGGCCCCGCATTATAGGCGGCGAACAGCCCCGGATAACCGAAGCGGTCGTACATGGCGCGAAGATAGGCGGTGCCCGCGACGATATTGTCGGCGGGGTTGTGCGGGTTGCTGCCGAGACGATAGGCGGCGCGCAGCGAAGCCCAGGTTCGCGGCATGATCTGCATCAGCCCCATCGCGCCCGCATGGCTCGTCGTCGGCCTGCCGCCGATCTCGGTTCGCCCGCCGCTCTCGGCCTCGATCACCGCGAGCACCCACGCCTCGGGCAGCCCGAAACGCGCCGCCGCCGCGCTCGCGAGCGGGCGCCACGCCTCGATCTCGCGTGCCTCCACGCCGCACGGGGCGCCGAACGCGAGCAGCGCGAGCGCCGCGCCAAGCACCTTCAGCACGCCCATATCAGCCGCGCCTTTCCGACGATATCGGCGGGTCCGGTCACCCCGAAATATCGCCCGTCGAATGAGTCCGGCGCGTCCGCCATGAGGAGGAAGAGCTCGCCTTCGCGAAGCGCGTGGCAGCCCTCCCACCATGGCAGGGTCCGGCCTGCCCTATCGCGCGCGCGCCGCGTCACCGCAGGCAGCGCGTTGATCGAGATCACCTCATCATGCGCGCAGACGATGTCGCCTTCGGCGGCGACCGCGCGTTTCACGAGCGGCACATTGGCGGGAAGATAATGACGCCGCGCGGCGAGCATGCGCCACGGCGCCGGGGTCCGCGCGATCACCATATCGCCCGCATGGACCGGCGCGCCGGGCGACACGAAATAGAGGCCGGTCGGCGCGCTCGCGCTCATATTCCAGACGAGCAGCGGCGCAGGTGGCAGCGCCGCCGAAGCGAGCAGGAGACCGGCGAACGCGCCCGTTGCGGCGAAGCGGACGCGGCGCCAGAACCACGCCCGGCGCGCGCTGTCGGCGCGGCGTTGCACCATCCAGTCGAAGAGCGGCAGCGCCTTTTGCTGCCCGCGCTCAGGCCGCGTCATGATCGCCTCGCGCCGCGCCCGCGACCGGCGCCGATGCGCCGCCGCCGCGATCATCAAGGGCCGCGCCGCTGCCCGGCGACGTCGAGCGCGACCATGCGATCAAATCGTCGACATGATAGCGGACATAGCGGCTGTGGCGGCGGTAGGCCGGCCCCTCGCCCGCCGCGCGCATATATTGGAGTTTGCGCGGGCCGAGCCCGAGATAGGCGGCCGCCTGCTCGGTGTTGAGAAAGGGGGTGCCGTGGCGCGCGGCGCGCGCGCGGGCGATTTCGTCGTCCTGATCTGCCATCTTCCTGCGTCTCCGTTTCGCCGGGTCCGCCGCGGCCCGATGCGGCGGCGCACCCCGCGATGCGCCGGACATCGCTGCGCGGAGAGGCTCGAAAAACATGGACACGCAAAAAGAGCCCCCGCGCCCGTCGGGGCGCGAGGGCGAGTTGGGGGTGCGATCAGTCGGCGGGATTCCAGATGAGCGCATAGGTGTCGTCATCGTCCTGACCCGCCGCGCGCCCGAGGTTCGCGTAGAGCCGGCGCGGCCCGAATTCGGGGGCTGCGAGGCTCAGCGAGACATAGGGCTCGCCCGACACCTGACCCTTGCGGATCCAGGCGGCACCGATCTCGACATTGTCCGAGAAGACCCGGAAATCGGGCTGGACGTCGCCCGACTTGGACCGGTTGGGGCGGATATCGACGTCCGCGCGGATCGAAAGCGTCTTGAGTTGACCGCGATATCCTTCGGTCATGTTGCCGTTCACAAAGCCGATGGCTGCCATCGTTCGTCTCCTTGACTTGCGCCCGCGGGGACCATCCCCGGAGCGTGGCGGACACAAGGAACGGGCATCAGGCGGCGGCGCACCCGAAGGGCCGGAGCGCCAGCGGAGGACGGGCGCGCGCGGCCTTTTTGCGCGCGGAACGCGCGGGTCCCGCGAGGAGCCGGCAAAGCCGGCGGGGAAAAAGGCCGCGCGCGCGCGTTGCGCCGCCGCCGACCCGTTCCAGGCCGCTGCGACCGGCTCCGGGGTGATCGCGTGCAGACGGAAAGGACGAGCGATGCGGCGATGCGGCGAGCCGGGACGGCATCGCCGAATAGAGGATGGTCATGCGCGTGATTTCGAGGCAGGGGAGCTCATGCGCTGCGCCGGATTCGGGAGAACGGCGCGCGTTTTTTCGGCTATGATGCGGGCTCGGGCGAGCCCGGCAGGGGACCCAAATGGACGGACAGGCCCGGCTCTGTATTGCGACCGACAGCCGCGATCTCGCCATGATCGCCGCGCGCAGCGCGGGCATCTGGATCGGGCTCGCACTCGACGACGACGCGCTCGCCGCGCTCCGCCGCGACGGTCTCGACCCCGCCGCGCTCCGCCTCGGCGGGCTCCATCCGTTCGAATATGCGCCGGCACCCGACGGCGGGATCGAGGTCACCGCGCACGCCAACGACAACGAAAGTGCGGAGGCGCTGCTCGATCTGTTCCGTATCTATTTTCTGCGCCGCCTGCTCGCCTGAACCCCTTTCCCGGCGCAAGGCGGGCGCAGCCCGCAGCCACATACATCGCACGGCGCCGAAGGCCTGCCGTGCGGCCTTCCCGAACGGCACAAAGGCGCGCCCCGGAACCCGGCCAACGGCGCTTCGGGTTCCGGGGCGCGCCTTTTCCTCCCTCCCCGCGCCGCCCCGCAAGGGGCGGCGCGCCGGGCCATCCAGCACGGACCGGCGACAAGGGAAGACGGGGGCGGCGCATCGCCGCCCCGTCCGTCGATCAGGCCGCGAGCGGCGACTCCTCTTCGTCCTCCCATGGCGGCACGTCGCCGGGTTCCGCCTGCGGCTCGGCCCCGGCGTCTCCCTCCGGCTCGCTCGGCCCCTCCGCCTCGCCCGGCATATTGGCGTCCGCACCCGGCTCCATCCCGTCGCCCTCGGCGTTCCCGGCCTCGGCGGCGCGCGCGAGGATATGAAGCAGCCGGTCGTTCGCCGACACGCTGGCGATCCCGCCGCGCGGTGTATAGGGCGCGGGCGGGAACGCCATCCATCGGGGCACCCACGGTTCGCTCTTCGCGCGCCCGTTCGTGCCTTCGAGATGATCGGCGACGATGGTTTTCAGCACCTTCGCCTTCGCCCCAGCATTGGCGGCGGCAACATCGGCGCCCGCGACCTCGGTGACGATCCTGCCGAGCACCTCCTTGTCGCGGACAAGGCTCCAGAAGGCGGCATCGGCCTGCCAGACCGGCGCCATATCGATGGCGAGATGCTGCCCGATCATCTCGACCGCCTCGCTTCCCGCGTCGAGCGTTTCGCCCATCACGATGGCGACGATTTCGAGGACGACGGGGTCGGGCAGTTCGAGCAGTCGCGCGAAGATCGGCGCGAACTGCCGTTCGCCGTGGCGCGCGGTGACGGTCAAATCCTCGGGATCGAAACCGAGCACCGCGAGCACCGCGCGCCGCCGTTCGTCGAACACCACCTCGCTCGCGCACGTCTCGACGCTCTCCTGCACCTCGTCCTTTGCGCAGACATAGGATTGAAGATCGACGCGGTAATGATCGGCGCCCGCGATGACATGCGCGGCGAGCGCGCGAAGCGCGACCCCGCCATGTTTCGCGAGTTCGGCGCGCACCGCCGCATGACGATGAAGATTGATATAGCTGTTCATCGCGCTCGTGATCTCGGGGCGCTGCACCTTGGCGAGCGCGCCCTGCTCGCCCCCCATTGCGCTGGCTCGCGCCCGCGCCGCTGCTTCCTTCTCGGTCAGATAACCTTCGTGGAAGTCGACCTCGCCGCTCGAACGCACCTCGACATAGACGCGTCCGCCCTTGCGCTTGGCGGTATGGCTATGGTTCCACGTGATGAAGCGGGTGCCGCGTTCGAGGATGACGACATCGCTCCAGCCATCTTCCAGATAGGCGGCCTTGCGCGCCTCGACCTCGGCCATCTGGAGCGCCCAGAAGGCATCGGTGTCGGGGACGAGCCGATCCTCGCTGAACAGGTCGGCGATGATCGCCAGCCCCGAGGTTTCGATGTCGAACAGCGCGTGTTCGGCCTTGATCGCGCCGCCGCCGAACAGCCACTCCTTGAGCTGGCTGCCCGTCGGGCAATAGGCGTCCGCATCGTCGAACAGCGCGAGCCACGCGGTCTGCTGCGCTTTCGATGCGAGAGTGAGATGCTTGACGGTCGACGGGTCGATATCGCCCGCGCGATAGAGGTTCCGAATGCGCGGCAGGAGATTGCCGAGCGCAAGGATGCGCTTCACCGTCTGCGGCTCGAAGGCGAAGTCGGCGGCGATTTCGGCCTCACTGCGGCCCGCCTTGGCGAGCTTGACGAAAGCCTCCCACTGGCTGACCTCGTCGGGGGCGACGCGAGCGAGATTTTCGAGCAGCGAAACCTCGATCGCGTCGGCATCGTCGCCATCGTCGAGAATCGCGCACGGCAGCGGGCGCGCCGCGCCGCCCTCGCGAACCACCGTGTTGACTGCGGTGAAGCGCCGACGCCCTGCCAGGATTTCGAAATGGCCGTCGGCACAATTGGGGCGCACCAGCAGCGGGATCAGCACGCCGCGCTTGCGGATGCTCGGCAATATGTCGCCGACTTCGGGGTCGCGCCCCTTGGCGCGCATATTGGTCTTGGCGACCGACAGCTTGTCGAGTTCGATAAAATCGAGTTTCATATGACTGCTCCATAGTGAGCGCCGGTCCCGTCTTTCGTCAAAAGGGGGGACGGGACCGGCTTCGATGGACGGCGAAGGCGCGCCGCCTCGCCTTGCCGCCTAGTCGGGCGGAAGCTCGTCCTTCGCGTCCGGCGAAACCGGCGCCCCCGCGTCTTTGTCGCGGCGGCGCAGGATCGTCTCGGCGGCGATGATCAACCCGGTCCGCCGCGCTGTGTCCGCCCAGACCGAGAGCGGCGCACGGCCCTCGAAATGCTCGTCGCGCTCGATCCTGAGGCCGAACGGGAGCCTGATCGCGTTGATTTCCGAGAGGCTGAAACTGCCGAGTTCGGGACAGCCGAAACCAAGGTCGGCAAGACCGAACAAAGTGTCGCCATCGGCGTCGAGTTCGGTCGCGAGCCATGTCGCGGCACCGAGCGGATTGAAGAGCTTGACGACCGGCCGCGGGTCGAAACCCGCGTGCGCGGCGCGGCGGCGGCCCATCGCACCATTGGCTTTCAATATGGCGACAAGATTTGGGGGGATGAGGGTCATTGTCCTCCTCCCGCCGTATCGGCGCCGCGCGCGGGCGCGCGGCCCCGCTGCGGGGCGGCCTCGAGCCGGGCTTGCGGTAACAGATACATAGGGCGTCTCCTCCTGACCAAAATCCGCCGCAGCCGGCCCCGGACAGCGGGGCGGGCAGCGAAGTCGCGGGATCAGGGACCGCCAATCGAGGCGGCCGCGCACCCGAAGGGCCGCAGCGAAGCGGAGGAGCCCGACGCAGGAGGGCTTGCGCGGGCGCCGGGCGGTCCCAGAACCCGTGCGCCGCCCGCGCCGATGTCCGAGGCGCCGGCCACAAAAACGCCGCCGCGCGCCCGCGCGGCGTCATTCCATCGGGAATTAGAGACAGGCCCGGACTACCGCCGGAGAACGGACCAGCCGCAAAGAACCTGTGCGCCTTTCCACGTTCGACATGCGTCTATCGAACAGCACTTCAGGAAACTTCGGCCCGCGCGGGCATAGAATAACGTTGCCGATACTGCCGCGTTTTCAGCTGCCGCTTGCTACCGTCGAACGGGAGAGACATAATCGCGCCCTGGGACGGAGGATTGTTTGAGGCTGACCGAATATTTGCTTGCGGCAACGCCAACCTCCGCGCACCTTGATCTGATTCATTGTACAACGGTCGGACAAGGGATTGAGGTCTTTGACCGAGGTCAACTCGTTCCCACGCCTTGCGCGGAATATGGCGCGGACCTCCTCTATCTCTTCTACGGCCGTCCGGCCTACAAGGCAGCAGCGGGTATCGATGCGAGCGCGATTCTCGATCTCGCTCCTATAGCGTTTGTTCTCGATCCTTCGCTCCTCGCGAGTGTCGTTCGTGTTCTGCCTTTCGACAGCGGCGGATTTTCACGCTACGGCCCGTTGCTCGGCCTTGGCCTCACTCGACCGGATTTTGAGCTTTCGAACGATCCCGACGCACCGATGCGCCTCGTCGGCGCCTTCTATCAGTCCAACAGATCCTATTTCGACCAAGATCCCGCCACGAGCGAGGAAGACATTCCTATCTCGGTGCGAACCGCGCGCGCCTATGCCCGCCTTATCGCCGATAAGGCGATCCGCAACGTGGACGACCGCGCAAGCACCATCGAACTCCAATTCTCTACAGCCATCCCGCTGGCAAACGCCCTGAAAGCAATCGTTGCTCCGTCACAAATGCTCGACGATCCTGAAGTGCTGGCCGCGCTGGCGCTTTGCCCCGATGCCGTCCCCATTCCCTACAAGACCTATGGGCGTTTCGAACCGCTGAGCTTCGCGCATACATTGTACGAGAGGATCGATATCTTTCTCGAATCGCGCGGAGCCTTCGCATGATCGAAGTCGCCGAACTGTTCGGGCACGCAGACATGGGCGGGCAGAAGATCGGCTTCCTCGTCCCGCTTTTCCGGACCCGCAGCAGCAATGCGCTCCTCGTCCAGCGCATTTCAAGGGATGGACGGGTAGCGGGCTTCGTAGGCATCGAACCGGCGCAGACACCCGTGACGCCTGTCAATATTCAAGCCGTGGCGATCGGCGAAGAACCGATCTGGTCGTTCGCTTTTTCCAACGGCGATGTCATTGAGGCTCGCGACCGTGAATTTCGCGCGGCGCTCCAAAGCCGGCTCGACGATCCGGCGCTCATGGACCGCCCTCTTCTTTCGGTAGAGATTGCCGAGTTCCTCGGGCTACCCGATCAGCGCCTCTCGGCGGCCGTGAAAGCCTATACGCGGCTGCGCACGCTCGGGAACGCTGCAGCCGGATCATGGCGAGATCTCTCCATATTGACACCCGATCTGCGCCGCGCCGTCCGACAGGCAGGCGGCGACCTCGCCCCGATCGCAAAGCGCCTCATCGCGCAAACCGACGGGAATTTGGCGTCAATCCGTTCACCGATCCTGCTGACCGCCGGCACAAAGGCTAAACTCGCCGAGGTCGCTCGTACGGTCCTCGAAAAACTTGCCCCGCTCTACCCACCCTCTCGGACCGGCTGGTCGATCCGTATCCACTTTCCCGATGAAGGACCACGGATCGCCGCCCCTGAAGCGGTGGTATTGATCCCCGACGAACGAGACGGCGAAATCCGTCACTATCTCGAAATGGATTTCGGTTGGCGGGTCGACGCTTATCCGTTGAACCAGCTCTCGATTTTCCGAAACGCGTTGACCGAGACGCGCGCGGCCGGTTTTGCGCTCGTCCGCGGCGAGAATCCGAGAATTATTCGCGAAGTTGCCGAGATGGGAGGGCCGAGGATAACTCCGATCCTTACCGGAACCAGTTCCCGCTTCCCGCTGCATGGCAACAATGATTTGTTCGACGCGTCCGATATGCATATCTGCGTTCCGGCGACGGGCCTCCCCGGGGCAACGAGACCTACGCGGACGACGTCGACGATCGTGCGCCAGGTGATCGCCGCCGCGCTCGGTGCGGGCGACAGAATCGGTTCGGAGAGGCTCGAAGGACGCTGGGTCTTTTACCGTGCCAACGGGACCGGATCCTCTCCCCGGACCGACGCTTTCGCGACGCTCTACGATCGCCTGATCGCGAACGACCTCTCCAGCAGGCAGATATTTTTCATGCTCGGCAAGGAGCGCGGCGCGCGCGCGCCGGAGGTTGGCGAGAGGCCGCTCGATATGCTGTTTCCCGGCGGAATATTGCTCCACGATCGCCGGACGGTCGCGACGATGATCGATGCGAAATCGGATGTCCTGATGCTGTTGCCGGTTCGGCAGCGCGACGAAGCGGACTGGGAGGAGCATCGACGCGCAATCGATCAAGTCCTCTTTGCCCGCGGTTGGCGCGCCGGCATGCCCAAAGGCGGAGAGGATGGCGTCTACGAAGTCGATATACCGCTTCGCCTGCGCTATCTTCGCATTCGCCCCGAACCCAAGTTGGCCCCGCGCTGGAACATACAAGCACTCCTCGACTTCGATCTTCGCGAACTTGACGCAGTCACCCTGACCGGCGATGCCGGTCCGGCATCCATACTCGCAGGCCTGGAGCAACGGCGCGAGCTTGCGATCAACATGCGTGACCTGTGCGCTTCGAACGGCGAAGCGGGTATAATGTCGATTTTCGCAGGACAGTTCCGCCGCCTTGCAAGCGGGCAGCTGCATCGCGCGCGAACGCACTTCGCCGCGCTTCTCCTCAATCATGCCTATCGGCTGGGACATGTCGGGTTCGAGGGCGACGGCGCGCTCCATGATGCCCTGCACGGCCCGGAACTCGGGAACGCCGTTCAGTTGAACTGGAATCGCATACGCGGAGCCGGAGACCATGTCAGGGCGCGCGTGAGGCTGGTTGCCGGTCGCACCAACGAACATCTCCCCGCGGGCAGCAATCTCATACCACCCTTCGATCTCGTCCTTTTCCCGGACGGCGTTGCGCTGGAACGCCCCAATGCCGAATAGCCCGGAGGAAGCGCCTACCTCATCGATCGGGGAATTGAAGGCCGACGCATGGACGTCCGACCCAAGAGAGAGTTTTGATTGGCAGTGACAGCATTTTCATCGAACAAGCAGATCCGCTGGAACCAGTTTCGCGCAACCGCTCGCGACATATTGAAACGGGCACGCGAACCATGGGGGCCCGCCGACCCAGTGGGCAGTCTCGCGAGAGCGATGGAACATGCTTATGCGGCGGGCGCGGCACAGGTCGGACAGCCAGTCGAAGAAATGGTGGTTGATGGCAGCCTGCGCTGGGACGCCATCCCATCGCGCGCCCGCGTCATGCTCGAGTATCTCGGCATCTCGGTCTATGAACGCCGCGAAGAATTGCGTGAGGGAACGCTGCTTGCCATGCTCGAAGGCGCCGCAGCAACCGGCCGCAAGGGCAAGAAGGCTGTTTTCAGCTTCTGGGTGGCCGAAGAGGATGAACATGGTCGGATACTTCGTCGCTGTGAGGAACGGCACGAACCGCATCAATGGGCGACGACCTCGGCCTCGGCCCTGATCCGGCTTGGCATTTTCACCGAACTCAAGACCGATCCGCCCGAACAAATCGCCCAACTGACGCCGCTTGGACTCGAAACGATCCTGTCTGCAATCGAAGCCGACCACATCTTTATTCCGCCTTGGCGAAAATCCGAGAGCAGCTAGTTCGGTTCCCTGTCCATAGGCCTCCTGGAAACCTTCCTGCCGGAAAGCAGCGCGGATATGCGCGCAGGGCTGCGCGCCCGGGACGAAACCGCGGGCGCGCAGCCAAAGTCAGGGATGAACCGTCGGCTCGCCGAGCAACGCTTCGACATCCGCCATGAGCGCAATCGCCCATTCCGCGTTCAGCGTCGGTCCGGGTCCGCCCGGCCGGCAGACATCGGCGCCAAACAGATAATGAAGCTTCCAGAGCAATGCCGCGACATCCGGCGCGGGAGCCATGAGGAGATTCTCCTCTGCATCGCCCTGTGCCGCGCAAAGCTCCTCATTTTTCGCTTCGACGGCATCGCTATCATGCGCAGCACGCGCTGCCGCATAGTCGAGCCAGGCCGTACGTATCGACGCGGCGGCTTCGCGGAAGCACGGCGAGACATGATTGTCCCATGCGTCGAGGCGGTTCGTATCGAAGAAAAAGCGCGCGACCTGGCCGCTTTTGGCTTCCATATCGAACCAGAGATCGGGACGCGGAGCCGTGCGCTCGATCGCATCGGTCATCGGTTTCAACACCATTTCGGTATGCGCTTCGAGCGCCGTCTTCGCCGCCGCGCGCCTCGCAAGCAATTCGGCCCAGCGTGCCGTCGCCTCATCCGTGCGTTCCATAACCATTGCTTCCTGCATCGTTCATCTCCTTTGCATCGCCGCACTTGATCGCAGCGGGACGAGGATATGGCAGATCGTGACGAAGAAGGGCGGGCCCGAAGGGCCCAGGAAAACGCGCCCTCGGCAAGCCGCCGGCGCGGCGGCGTGCGCGCGGACATGGGCTTAGCCGCCGCCGCGCCAAGAAAGCGAGCCGAGAGCGCTGCGCGGCCAACCGTGAAGCGCGCGACCTCTGGCGGCGCCTGCCGCCGCCAGTGCGCGCACCTTGCAGGGCCGCGCGCAATTCAGATTTGCGTCCGTGGTCGAGCGCATTTCGACCGTCGTCAAAATTTGATGTCGGGAAGCGTCACTTTCGCCGCTGCGGCAGCCACATGGTCGAGCGCCGCGTCATTGGCGTTGACGCCGCGAAGCAATGCCGCGCGCCAGCTATTCAAGCCCTGCGTGACAACCGTATCCCGATAATGGCGGTCCAACGCCTGCTTGCCGTTCAAACCGACATTCTGAATATCGTCAGCGAGCGCCTCGGGGAGGTTCGACCAGATGGTCGCGATCGCGGTTTCAAATGCAGTGCCGAGAATATTGTCCAGATGGAAAACGATCATCAGCCTCAGGCTTTTTGCAAGGCCGGGTTCGGGGACGGCCGCAAACAGCGGCGCAGCGGGATGTCCATCAATGCGAATCCGCCAGATCTTGTCCTTTGCGCAGGTATCGAAATAGGGATGGAGAAAGCGCTCACCGGATATCGCGCCTTTGAAAGTCCGCCCCTTGGCACCGCTGTTGCACAGCGAGCAGGCCGGCAGCAGATTCGCCGGCAGGACCGCGAATTCAGGGAAATCTTCGCGCGGGAGATAATGATCGAGTGACCCCCTGCTTGGCGATCCGCACATCGGACAGCATAGCAGGCCCGGCGTGTAGCGGATGCGTTTCAGCGGCCCCCCGCCCTGCCGACTGATGTAAAGCTTGAGCTGGGCCTTGCGGATCGGCGGCTGAAACACCGCCGGACTGATTTGCCAAGGGTCGCCGCAAACATTCCGATAGTCAGCATAGGCCTGCGTCCACGGCACGGTGTGCGGCACGAAATCCGGCTTCGTCAGAATAGAAGCGAGCTTCTTGTCCTCATCGGCGTTGCTCATTGGTCGTTTGAGCGGTCCCATGTCAGGCGATCTCGTCGCCGCGCGCCGCGCGCGCGATAAGGGTGAGAGTCACCGGACTGAGCTGGTCGCCATATTCGCCGAGGACCCCTTCTATACCGATCTCGCTTACTTTCGCGCGCCCCCATTCGGCAAGGCGCCGCCGATATCGCGCCGGCATCGCCCAGTCGTCGAAGACGAATTGCGACAATTCGTCGATGTTCGCGCCGAAGGTCTGCATCCGGGGGCGGTCAGAAGTCAGCAGGCCGTCCGCGTCGCGGCTGAGGACATTGACGCGCTGGCGGGGAACCTCGCGCACAACATAGGCCGAGTGGGTTGCGATGATGGCAATCGACTTCGTCCGGTCGAGCAAATCCTGGAGAATATCCATGAAGGTCGAAATATAGTTGGGATGGAGATGAGTCTCCGGCTCGTCGAGGAGAAGCAGGCTGCCATTCTCGACGGAAGCAACGGCCTGCGCCACGAATTGAGCCATCGCGAGCTCACCGCTGCTCAGCCGGCGCGGCGTCCTGTCGTCGGACAGGATGATTGCCGGCCGTCCCAGATCTATCAGTGCTGCAAGGCGATTCTGGTCACGCTCGATGAAACGTTGGGCGAAACCCACGAACAGATCGTCGCCGATCGAGTGGAGGTCATGAAACCCATCCTCCGAATCCTCCGCGATCGGCAAATAGAGATCATCGAGAAACCCCAGTTTTTCGAGCATCGCCTGGAGAAGTTGATATCGCTCGGAGCGCATCGCATCGCTGCCAAAGGACGAACTGTCATCGCGCAGACAATCGACGACACACTGGATGAACGAACGCCCGAGCGGTTCGACGTCGGCAGCAACCGCGAAATATTCATAGTCAATGCCGGCCCAGGGAGGAATTGCCTTGGGATATGGGTCGCTCTGCACCGAAGAGAAGACAAGAACCCTGCTGAAAGCAGGTGACCCGAGCGTAAAGCTCGCCGCGACCACGTCATCGGCGGTCTCGGTCTCCTGACGCTCGATCGCCTCGATCATGGCATGGAGAAGCTGCGTCTTGCCTACGCCGTTTCGACCGATCAGCACACAGCAGCGATCATCGAAAATCTCATCCGGCGAAAAGTCGAGATCAACCTCGATAGGCTGCTCATAGGCCGGAAGCCGGGCCTCGATCGAGAAGCTCGACGCTGCATCGTTGACCGTCGGGACCGGCGTCCGGCGAAGGAACCGGCCGCCTCGCCGGTAAGCGGTATAGCGCGGCGCGTTGCGGATCATCCCCAAGTGGAAGGGATCGCCCGTCATGAGGGTGAGAATATCCTGATCTTCCCCCTCAATATTGGCGAGGACCACATCGTGCAATTTGCGCAGGCCGCCGATAGCGTCGTCGAAACCCAGCAAGGCAACGAGGTCGCGATATCCGGTGACCTCGCCCAACAAGGCGCAGTAGCGCGTTTCCACCGTATCGAGTGGAAATGTCTCTCCCCGCTCCCCGAATTGCCCACTCAGAAAGTCGAACGTATTTTTCTCGTTCTCGAACATCAGGCGAAGCTGAAACGGTGTCTCTTCACCATCCGCGCCGAAGAGGATCAGATCGGCAAAATGCCGATAGCTATAGTCGTTCCAGTTATCCCGGTCCGGAATGATCGCCAGCAGCGGACGCTGTTTCAAAGCGCGCGCAAGCTTGTCGCTCCTCGCGACGATGACCTCGATATTGCCGGCTTTCGTCTTCGCTCGCCCCACCACCATCCCCATATATATATGCCTTTTAGGCAGTCTTCTCAGGACGGCCGCCTAACCGGCTTCGCCAAGAGGGTCAAAATATTAGAAAATGTGAGATGCAGCGCACCCGCCATACCAGCCACCTGATGACCGGGACAACGTGGACACTGCGGGCTCACATGGTCACGGACCGCCGGACCAGCCGTATCATGTTATCCCCCGACCGGCCTCGTAGAACCATCTCGCCCCCTCCCCCGACTCCGGGCGCCCGCCGCCCCGGATATTCACCCTCCCCCAAAATCCCCTCCATTTCAGACCAGTCCCCCGGCAGACGCTTGCCTTGCCGTAACGTCAAGCTATGCTTGGAGTGCATCGGGCAGCGAAGCGCCGGATGCCGGAGCGTGAGAACTCCGTTCGAGAGTGAATGTCCCTGAAATGCCATCCCGCCGGGTGGCCGTCTGCGCATGTCCAAGCCCTCGGGCCAAAGGCGGCGGCGCGGGTTTCTCGACCTGTTCTCAACGCCCGGCTTTCCCGCCTCGCCGCCCCCCAAGGGAATTGGCGCAGGCGCGAGACGATGGACTATGACGACAGCGACACCGAAGGCCGGCGCGGCATCCCCGCCGCCGATCCCCTGCCGCCCGACGACTGGCACGGACACGGCCGCACCGCGCGCGCCGAGGCCGCCTATGCGACCCATGGCCCCGAGCTTGCGCGCTTCTTCCGCCGCCGGGCCGCGAGCCAGGACGTCGGCGATCTCGTGCAGGAGCTGTTCCGCCGCTTCGTCTCGGGCCGCTTCTCCGCCCCCCTCCCTGCCGACGAGACCAGACCTTATCTGTTCGACAGCGCGCGCAACCTGCTCGCCGAGCGGGCGCGGCGCGACGACCGCCGCCGCACGGCCGCGCATGTCGAATATGACGACCGCGAGACCGCCGACCGGTGCCCGCACGAGCGGCTCGAGATGCGCGACGAGCTGCGCCGCATCGAAAGCGCCATTTCGAAGCTGAAACCCAGGACGCGCGACATATTCCTGATGCACAGGTTCGAGGGACTGAGCTATGAGGAAATCGGCGCGGAGATGGGCATGACGGCAAAGGGCGTGGAAAAGCAGATGGCGAAGGCCTTTATCGCGATCCGCCGCGCGCGCTCGGGGCGCCGGTGAGCCGCGAGACCGAGGCGGGACATTGGTACGCCCGGATGCACGGGCCCGACGCCGATTCCAGCCGGGCTGCGTTCGACGCGTGGAGGCGCGACCCCGCCAATGCCGCGGCCTACGCCGCCTATGAGCGCGACTGGGCACTCACCGGCGCGCTTTCTCCGGCACCGCGCGCGCGAACGCGCGCCGAGCGCCAGTCGGCGCGCTTCGCGCCCGGCGGACGGCGCTGGGCGATGGCGACCGCCGCGGCGGTGGTGCTGGCCCTCCTCTTCGCCTGGAACAGCACCCGGCAGAGCGATACGCCCCAGATCGCGAGCGGTCCGATGCTCCCCGGCCAGCTCCGCCTCGCCGACGGAAGCACGGTCACGCTGATGGACGGCGCCTGGGCCGAGCCGCAATTTTCGGACAGCGAGCGGCGGCTCCGGCTCCACGGCGGCCGCGCGCGCTTCAAGGTCGCGCACGATGCCGCGCGCCCCTTCATCGTCGTCGCCGGCAACAGCGAGACGAAAGCGCTCGGCACTGTTTTCGAGGTCGACACCCGCGCGGCCGCGCCGCGCATCACGCTGATCGAGGGCTCGGTCGAGGTCCGGATTGCGGGCACCGGAAAGGCGATACGGCTGTCGCCCGGCGAAAGTGCCGAGGTCGCAACGCCCGGCCCGCGCCGCCTTCCGGCGATGACGAGCCCCGTTCGCGATACCGCGATCGACGCCGACCGGCTGCCGCTCGGCGCGGTGATCGAACGCGCGAACCGCGCCAATCCGGTCCCCATCCGCCTCGCCGATCCCGCGCTCGCCGCGCTCGAACTGACCGGGCGTTTCGACGTTGCCGACAGCGCCTCGCTCGCGCGCAAGCTCGCCGCCGCGCTCGGCCTCGACGTCGAGACGCACCCCGGCGAAATCGTCCTGAAGCGTCCCCGAGAAAAACGGGGGGACTGATCCGCCCCCGACATTCCCCGCACCCAGACGGCCATCACGGCCGCACTCTGGGAGGGATGAATGACTTTACGAACCATCGCCGCACTGCTCGCGGCCACCACCTCGGCCACCGCGCTCATTGCGCCCGCCGCCGCCGCGCAGCAGAGCCAGACGAGCTACGATATCCCGTCGCAGGACCTGGGAGCGGCGATCCGCCTCTATTCGCAGCTCTCGGGAGAGCCGGTGATCGCCGCGGCCGATCTTGTCGCGGGCAAGCGGAGCAGCGCGGTGCACGGGCGCTACGAACCCGACGCCGCGCTTTCGCGCCTGCTCGCCGGGACCGGCCTCGAGGCCGGGCTGATCGACGGCGTCTGGGTGGTCCGCGCGGGAAACGGCGATGCCGGCGAGGCGGCCTCGATTGACAATTCCCCGGGGGCCGACACCGATGCAGCGATTGTCGTCACCGGCTCGCGCATCCGCGGCGCGGGGCCGATCGGCTCGCCGGTCGTAACGATGGACCGCGATGCGATCGAGAAGAGCGGATATTCGTCCGTCCAGCAAATCCTCCAGTCCCTGCCGCAGAATTTCGGCGGCGGTTCGAACGAGGCGACGACGGGCGCGACGACGCGCAACGGCACGGGCAACGATGCGACGCTCGGATCGAGCATAAACCTGCGCGGGCTCGGCACCTCGTCGACGCTCGTCCTGATCGATGGTTCGCGTCCCGCCCTCGGCGGGGTGGGCGGCCTGTTCACCGATATCTCGCTGATTCCGATGAGCGCGGTCGAACGGCTCGAGATACTGACCGACGGCGCCTCGGCGATCTATGGGGCCGATGCCGTCGCGGGCGTCGTCAACGTGCGGCTGCGCAACCGGTTCGAGGGCGCGGAAACCACGCTGCGCGCCGGCACCGCCGACGGCGACATGACCGAGGTTCAGTTCAGCCAGCTCCTGGGCAAGGCCTGGGGCGGCGGCCGCATCGTCCTCGCCTATCAATTTTCCGAGCGCGGCGCGCTTGCCGCGGCCGACCGCGTTTTCGCGCGCGAAGATTTGCGCCCTTTCGGCGGCCCCGACTATCGTTCGCTTTACGGGGTGCCGGGGACGATCCGCGCCACGAACGGGCAGATTTTCGGGATTCCGGGCGGACAGGACGGCCGCAATCTCACGCCTGCCGAGCTCCTTCCCGGCGTCCAGAACCGGCGCGACCAGCGGGCGCCGAGCGATATCCTGCCGCGCCAGCGCGTGCACAGCCTCTATGCCGCGGGCGAGTTCGCGATCACCGGCGATCTGACGCTCCGCACCAGCGCGCTTGCCGCCGAGCGGCGTTACCGCAAGATCAACAACAGCAATTTCCTGCGCACCGTGCGCGTGCCGGTCACCAACCCCTTCTACGTCGATCCGATCGGCACCAACCAGCCGGTCACGGTGCAATATAGTTTCGTGGGTGACCTCGGACCGCAGATCAATTCGGGCCGGGTGCGCGCGCTGTCGCTCTCCGGCAGCCTCGAGCAGGCGGTCGGCGCATGGCGCGTGTCGATCGGCGGCGCCTACGGGACGCAGAAGGGCAAGGCCTTCACCGACAATGTGTTCAATAGCGCCCGGCTCAATGTCGCGCTCGCCGACACCAACCCCGCCACCGCCTTCAACGTCTTCGGCGACGGCAGCGCCAATAATCCGGAAACCATCGCACGCATCCGCGGCCATTATAATACGATCGACGATTTCCGGACCTGGTCGGCGGCGCTCCGCGCCGACGGGCCGCTCTTCCGCCTGCCCGGCGGAGATGTCCGGCTGGCGGCGGGCGCAGAGTATCGACGCGAGGCCTATGACTATTTCGTCGACAATGATCTGAGCACGCTGACGCCGAATGCCGCCCCCTACCCCGGGCTGCCCGGACCGCGCCACGTCAAGTCGCTCTATGCCGAGCTGCTCGTCCCGGTCTTCGGCGCCGACAATGAAGCGCCGGGCTTCCACCGCCTCGACCTGACACTCGCGGGACGGATCGAGGACTATAACCAGTTCGGCCGCACCGAGAATCCGAAGGTCGGCGTACGCTGGGAGCCGACCCCCGGCATCGCGCTTCGCGGATCCTACGGCACCTCGTTCCGCGCGCCGCTGTTCGATGAGCTGCTCGGCGAAAATCTCTCGCTGTTCACGACGACCTCGGTGCCCAATCCCGCATCGCCGACCGGCTCGTCGAACGTGCTGGCGCTCTTCGGCTATGCGCCCGACATCCAGCCCGAGAAGGCGACGACCTGGACCGCGGGCGTGGACATAGCGCCACCCTCGCTCCCAGGCCTCCGAGCATCGCTCACCTATTATGACGTCGACTATCGCGACCGCATCGGGACGGTGACCGAAGATTATCTCCGCTTCCTCGCGAACCGCGACGTCTTCGGCGGGGTGATCACCGACAATCCGCCGCTCGATCTCGTTCAATTCTACTTCGCCAAGCCGAGTTTCAGCAATCTGATCGGCATAACGCCAGACCAGGTCACCGCCATTCTCGACGGCCGGACGCGCAACCTCGCGCGCGAACGCCAGCGCGGCATCGACTTCGATGTCGGCTATGCCCCCGCCTTCGCCGGCGGCACGCTCGATCTGGGTGTCAGCGGCACGCATATCTTTTCGATAAAGCGTCAGTTGACGCCGGGGTCGGTGAGCAGCGACTTTGTCGGGCTGTTCGCCAGCCCCGTCAAATGGCGCCTGCGCGGCCGGCTCGGCTGGGCGAGAGACGGCTTTTCGGCCAATGCCTTCGTCAACTATATCGACGGCTATACCAACCAGGTCGTCACGCCGGTCGAGCGGGTCCCGTCATGGACGACGGTCGATCTCACCCTGTCGCAGCGGATCGGCGGCGATGACGGTGGCGAGACCGGCCGCGCCCTGCAGTTCGGCCTCAGCATCCAGAACCTCTTCGATCGCGATCCGCCCTATGTGAACAACCGGGGCAATACATCGGCGCTCGGCTATGACCCCGAGAAAGCCAATGCGATCGGGCGGATGGTCTCGGTGCAGGCCAAGATCCGATGGTAAGGCGCAGCGCGCTCATGCTTCTGCTCCTGGCCGCGTCTTCGGGCGCGGCCGGTCAGACGACTTCGCGCGAAATCGCCGAGACGGCCGACATCTCGGGACTGTCCGCCTCGCCCGACGGCCGGTGGCTGGCATATCGGATCGAGCGTCCCGCGACGGCCACCAACCGGATCGACGTCGACTGGTATATCGTCGCGGCCGACGGCAAATCGCCGCCGCATCCATTCGGGCGCGCCGGCACTGCGCTCTGGGACGACGCCGGGGTTATCGTCCCGGGCGAAGCGAAATGGTCTCCCGACGGGGGTCATGTGACCGTGCGCGCGCTGATCGACGGGCGGGTCGCGCTGTGGAGCGCGGCGCCGGGCGGATCAGGCTTTCGTCTCGCCGCGGCCGGCGAAGGCGATATCGAAGCCTTCGCTTATCTCCCCGGCGGCGAAATCGTCTTTCGCGAGGGTCCGGGCCGCGACCGGATCGCGCGGGCCGAGGAGGCGGAGCGCGAGACGGGCATATTGGTCGACGGCAACACCGATCTCGCGCAGCCTCTGTTCCGGGGCGCGCTCATCAACGGCCGTCCGGCGACGCAGCGCTTCGCGAACGACTGGTTCGATCGCGTGCCGCTGCTCGCCGACGAGCCTCGCAGCTTCCGGGTCCGGGCCGGCGACGGGTCCGATCGACCGGCAAGCGACGAAGAGCAAGCGCTCCTGACCCCGGGGATACACCCTGCCCTGCTCGCCGCCGGCGACCTGCCGCCGCCGATCCGTTTCGGACTCGAAGCGCTGGATGCGTGTCACACGCGAACCGGCTGCGGCGAAGGCCAGGCGCGGCTGTCCTGGTGGACCGCGGGGCCGGAGGGCCGCGACAGCGTCGCCGTGCGCGATGCCGCCTTCCGCCAGACCATCTACCGCTGGTCGCCGCAAAAGCGGAGCCTGGTCCTGCTGACCAAGTCGCCGGGCCAGCTTTCCGGCGGCCGCTATTATTTCGAACCCTGTGCCGCTTCCGGAAGGGCGCTTTTCTGCGTCGAAGCCGGCGCCGCCCTCCCGCCGCGCCTCGTCCGCATCGATGGGGACGGGCGCAAACAGGTCATCGATTCTCCCAATCCCGATCCTGACCGCGACGGGCTCCTTGCCGAAACCGTCGCGTGGCAGGTGAGCGGCAGCCGTGCGTCGGGCGTCCTGATCCGCCCGAAGATCCCCGGGCGGCTGCCGCTCTTCGTCACCTATTATCGCTGCAACGGTTTCCTGCGCGGCGGCGTCGGCGACGAATGGCCGCTGCGCGCGCTCGCTGCGCATGGCATCGCCGCGCTCTGCATCAACAGCCTGCCGTCGTCCGACCCGGGAGCCGCGCGCTATGATCTCGGCGTCGACGCCGTGAAAGCGGCGGTCGACATGCTGTCGCGCCGCGGGATCGTCGACCCCGGCCGGGTCGGGATGGGCGGACTGAGCTTCGGCAGCGAGGTCGCGATGCGGGCCGCGACGCACAGTAATCTCCTGAGGGCGGTTTCGATCGCCTCGGTGCAGATGGAGCCCGGCTATTACTGGTTCAACGCGAGACCGGGCCGCGAGAGTTTCGCGGACAATATCCGAAAGACGTGGGGCGTCGGCGCGCCCGACCAAACCCCCGACACGTGGAAGGCAGTGTCGCCCGCGCTGAATGTCGACCGCATCCGCGCGCCCGTACTGATGCAGCTCCCCGAACAGGAAGCGCGCCTCTCGATCGAGCTCCAGAGCCGCCTCGCAACCGCGCGCCGGGGGGAAATGCATATTTTTCCCTTTGCGCCGCACATCAAGGTCGAACCGCGGCAGAAACTCGCCGCCTATGAGCGCAATCTCGACTGGTTTCGCTTCTGGCTGAAGGGCGAGATCGACCCCGATCCGGCAAAGGCGGCGCAGTATCTTCGCTGGCGCCGGCTCGGTCATGGCGATGCATCTTCGACCGCCCTCACCCAGCGCTCGACGTCCGCAATCTCGATCAACCGGAAATAGTCGAAGTTCCCGTCTATGAGATCGCGGCCGAGATAGGTCTCGATCGCGGCGCGATCGAGCAGGCCGTGCGCGGTGAGCCTCCCTTCGAGCAGCAACTCGCCGAGCGCGTGGCGCTGCCGGAGATAGGCCGCCGCACAGAGGGATTCCAGCCTGCCCTTGCCGCGCCGCCAGACGATCTCGGGCGGAAGCTGCGCAGCAAAGGCTTTTCGCGCGACCATCCGGTCGCGCCCGCCCTCGAACCAGGTCCAGCTCGGGACCGACAGGCAAAATTCGACAATCGGCTGCGACAACAAGGGAGCAACGGCATCGCGTCCCTGCCATCGCGCGGGGCGATCGAGGAAGTCGAGGATACGGCGCAGCGATTCGACATGGTTGCGTTTGGCCTGCGAGACACGCGCCGCCCCGTCATCCCAGGGGTGAGCGAAGGGATGCGCGGGCAGATGGGTGTCGTTCAGAAACTGGACGTCGCGCCGCCAGCCGCAGCGGGGCCCCCGTCTGCGCGCACGCCATGCGAGGCGCGCGGCCTCCCAGACCGTGGCTCCGCTGGCGCGGGCGCGGTCGCGAAGGACCCCAAAGGCCCTCCGACCCGGCCCGAAATGCTCGAAGGCATCGATAATCGGCGCAACGCTGCCGTCGAACGCGAAGATATTGTCGCCGCCGATGCCGCCGAATATCGATATGTCCTGCCCCGGCAGAACCTCCTCGAACGCGCGGTCGATGCCGCCGAGAACGCTGTAGGCGCCCGGGCGGAAGCCCGGCGACGGGAGCGGCGAGACAAGATCGACATCGCCATCGCCATGGATCTTCTCGATGAGCTCGACCCCGCACCGCTGAGCGACGGCCCGCGCGAATTCGCGCTCGTCGCCGTCAGCGCCCGATGTCGCTAGCGTCAACGCGCGATAGTCCAGCTTCGCGGCGGCGAGAGCGGCCGCCACGATCGAGGAATCGAGGCCGCCGGAAAGCTCGAGCAGAATGTCGCGGCGCCGCCCGCCCCAGGCCGCCGTGCATGAGACGATCCGATCCCGGAGCATCGGCGCGAGATCGGCGGCCGATTGCGGGCGCGCCCGGTCGACATGGTCCCAGGGCGACCAGAAGGAGCGGACGGACACGGCACGCCCGTCAAATCGGAGCTCCGATCCCGCCAGCAATTCGAATCGCTCGCGAAGCCCCGACCGTTCGGTCCGCAGGTTCACGAAGCTCAATGCATGGGCAACAAAGTCCCAGTCGAGCCCCGCAGGGCCTGCGAAGGCGGAGAAAGGCGGAAGATGGGTCGAGCAGATCAGGCGCGCCCCTTGCTGCGTCCAGTACAGCGGCAGGCCCGTCAGCGGTGCGCGCGCGACCACGGCCTCGCGGCCCTCCTCGCGGAAGGCGAGATAATTTCCCCACCCGCATCCGTTGCCAGCCTCCGTACCGGGAAAATGATCGCCGACCATGATGGTGCCGTTGCCAAGCCGCTGGACGGGCAGCGCGTCACCGACGAAGAGCCGCAAGCCCGGCGTGTGGGCGATATCGCGAAGCCCGAAGCCCGCAGCGACAGCCGCAGTGCGCGGAGACGCGGCATCATCGCCGAATATGGCAAGGACCGCGCGCTTCATTCCACCGCCAATATGGGCGCGTAGTTACGCGCATCGGCCGCCGTGCCGGTGAGAACGACGCGGGGCGTCTGGAGCCAGCAATGCGCGGCGAAGGGGGCCAGCCGAACGCCAAACACCAGCGCCGCGCGACCGCCTTGCGCACGGATGATCCGGCCGAGCGCGAGCGCGTCGATGAGACAGCGTTGCGAGATGGGATCGATCCAGCGCGACGCCGCGTAGCGCGCCGCGATCGCTTCCACTCTCTCCTCCGGGGCTTCGACCGTCTCTCCCCGTTCGCACCGCGAAAAGCCGGCGATCGTCGCCGCGATCCGGTCGGGTCGCATCGCGCGGCGCGCCCAGCGAAGCGACACCGCGGCGGATAATGCCGCTCCGATGCTGAAGCCTTGCTCGGCTGCGCTCGACAGGTCACGCGGGGGCACCTCTATGCGGGTCGGCTCGATGAGGACCGGGCTGTCGCTTCGCACAAGGAGCCCGGTCTGCACGAGGCGGGTCATGGCCTCGCCGTCATTCGCCTCGCCGCGGCAGAGCCGCTCGAACGCCGCGCGGTCCTCCCCGCGCATGGCCAGATATTTGTCGCGCGCGAGGTCAAGGAAGACAAGGTCGCCGCCCGTTTCGCAGAAGCCGATACCCGGCCCGAGTTTCCACGCCATGGATCGTCTCCGGATGCGGGAGCCGCAGCGCAGGCGGCTCCCGCGCAGCAAGGCTCAGTCCTGCCGAAGCCCCGCCCAGATTTCGCGGCCGCCCATTTCAATGGGGAGCCCGATGTCACCGGCGGTGTCGGCCGTCACGGTTCCGAGTTCGATGAGGTCATTCGCTTCGCGTTCCATCGTCTTTCCTTTCCGTAGCCCATGGCGCGCATACCGGGAGCCGAAAGGTCCGGCTCCCGGGGCTTGCGGTCAGTCCTGGCGGAGACCGGTCACCTCGAACTTGCCGCCCTGCTCGATGCCGAGCGGCACGTCGCCGGCGGTGTCGGTCGTGACACTGCCGAGTTCGATCAGTTCAGTGGTTTCGCGTTCCATGATCGCTACCTCCATGATGCCGCGGAATTGCGGCATCGACGAAGCTAGGACCACCGTTCCAGATAGGAATTTTATACGACTCATATCATTCGAATATTATCCGAGCGGAGGTTCGCGGGGCCTGAGCTCGGCGACGACGCGGCCCGCGTGCCAGGTCCGGCGGCGATGGAAGCGCGTGATTTTGCTGCGTAAAGCGCTCCAGCGCCCATAGCGGAAATCCGCGTCCATGGCCTTCAGCGCATCACGGCACTGGCGATCGACGCGCGCTTCGGCGAGGCGAAAAACCTCCGAGCGGTCGATCAGACTCGCGACCGCCTGACGCAGTTCGCGATTTTCGCTCATCCAGGCGATCGCGCGAAACAGAAAAGCGACCTCCTCGCGATAGGTGCCCGGCATCGAGTCGCCGAACGGCCCGCCGGGGATGCCCGGATCGGGCAATTTGCCGTCGAGCGCGAGCGTCAGCAGCCAGCCCGTCCAGACATAAAGATCGTGGAGATCGGCCTCGGCAAGGATGGGCTGCCGGAAACCCTCCTGATGCCAGGTCTCGATCAGCCGCTCGCCGGACAAACGGTGAAGCGCGTCGCGCACCGGGGTCGGGCTCACCCCGAGATTGCGGGCGAGCTGCGCCGGATCGAGCCGCTCGCCGGGCGCGAACGCACCGCGCATCACCTTCGTCTTCAATTCGAAGTAGACGCGCTCCATGGTGGCGCCGGGGCTCATGGCGCGAGCGGCCCGCCCTCGCGCCGCTGTGACGCGACATGCCCGGCGAGCATCTCCCCCTGATCGGGCCGCAAGGCATCGATGGCCGCGAGCGGTCCCTCGGGATAGCCGCCGAACAGGACCGACGGGCATTGCCCCTCGAAATTGCCGAGATTGGGACGGTGCTGGACATAGCCGACAAGCTCGGAGAGCGGCCGCGAAAAGCTGCGTGCGATCGCGGGCGGATAGGCCAGCCATTGATTTTCATAGGGTTTGAGCCAGCCCAGACAATAGCTGATGATGAGGCCGCGGCGCACGGCCATGCTCCGGTTTCCGCCGGCGCCGTGGAGCGTCGAGCCGAGAAAGATAATCGCATCGCCCGGGGCGGCTTCGGCGACGATCGCCGGCCCCTCGCCCGCGTCGGTCAGCGCGCGCGCGCCATGGCTTCCCGGCCAGATCAGCGTCGCGCCATTTTCGGCGGTGAAAGGCGTCAATGGCCAGATAGTGTTGACGAGATATTCGATGCGCCCATGCTCGGCCTGCCACATATTTTCATCACGGTGCGGGAGCTGCGGCAAGGCGCCGGGATGAATCTCGACGGCCTGCGCGAGGTTGAGCTGGATCCGGTCGCACCACGGCGCGAGGACGGCCTCGGCGATCGCGAGGATCGCCGGATCGAGAACGAGCCCGGCCATGTGCGGCGACCGGATCAGGAGGCGGCCGAACCTCTTCGTGCGTTCGCCATAGAAACCGCCTTCGCAAAATGGCGTGGCCTCGTAGCGTTCGGAAAGATCCGCATCGATCGCCGCGACGGTCGCGGGATCGGCCGCCCCGCGCACGATCGCATATCCGTCCGCGAACAGCGCCGCGAGATGGCCGATATCGGCGGCCGCGTCGGGATTCTCGCGCATCGCTCGCCTCCTCAGGCCGCTCGCGCGGCGGGAAGCGCGAAGCGCCCGCTCGCGTCGATGCCCGCACGTTCGAGCTTCGCCCGGCTCGTCGCGTCGATCGCGATCGAGAGCGAGACCAGGCGGCGCCCGTCATGGAGGCGGGGCGAGCCGAGCGCTGCGCAGTCCCAGCCGAACGTCCGGATCTGCTCGAACCAGGCGACCTCGGCCACGCCGGTGTAGCGCTGGATATCGTTTGCGCGCGCATGATCGACGAGCCCGACCAGGAGCCTGTCGCGCGCCTCGCGCCGAAGCCGGGCTCCGATGCCACGCGAAAGGCAGAAGCGGGTGATTTCAACGACGCCGGGTCCGGCCGGAACATCGCCGTCGACGAGATCGGGGTAGAGACTGTCGAGCAAGGCGGGGCGCGTCGTCGTCAGGAGCCGCGCCGACGCCAGATGATGGCCATCGGCGTCGGTGACGATCAGATAGGTCGCGTGACCATCGTCGAACTGGTCGACCTCGAACCTGTTCGCGAGAACCGGCAGGTCCCATTTGAGCAGGTCGACGAACACATGTTTGCGGGCTTCGAACATCGACCTGAGCAGCTTGTGTGCACAGGCCCGATTGTCGGTTCCGACGATATGAAGCATTGGAACGATCCCCTTGCGATGGAAGAGGCGCTCCAATTGAAGGGAAAATCACCTTCTCGCCATACCAAGGAATGGGGGTGTTTTCAGCTTCCGGCGATATCTGCGAAGTGCAACGTGCCGTCGAACAGGGCGCGCACGGTGAGCGTGACCCGCGTTGCCGCTTCGTAGCGGTCGCGGGCATTTTTGAGATGCTCGACGACGGTGAAGTGCCTGAGGCCCATGATCCGGGAAATCTCCCAGTCGGTCTTGCCGCGCGCGACCCAGAGGACGCACTCGCGTTGCCTCTCGGTCAGCTTCGGCCGCTCGCGCGGCACGGGACCGTGCAGCCGCCTGGCGGCCTCGAAAGCGAAGCTCCCTACCGACTGCGCGAAGGCGAGCGCTTCATAAGGCAGCTCTTCCCCACGCGGCCAGGCGAAGGAACAAGAACCGTGCGCGTCGCCGGGGACATGCGCCGGGATCGTCAGGCCATCGCCGATGCCGTGGCGCCCCGCATGGACAAAGACGGCCTTGTCCGCAGGCCGGAGCCGGATGAACCTCGGGACATCGCGCCACACGAAGCCCGCGGCGGTGCGCTGGCTCGCGCGGTGCACCGGATCGCTGACGCCGAGCCGGCGGCTGTCGAACCAGTCTGCCCACGCCTCGGGATAATTGTGGATCCTCAGACCCTTTCCGGGCGAGGACAGGAAGTCGACATGATGGCTGAGCGCGAAGAAGCGGCAACCGATCCGTTCGCAGGCCTGCTGCAAGGCCGCTTCGAGCTCTTCGCTATTTTCGACCCGCATCAGCTGCACGGCGATAGCCTGCGCCGCGTCGAGCATGGACATATGCAAACCGCGACGCGGCGCACGCTCTCAAGCCGCCGCCGCAATCGCCCTTTCAAACAGTCCGGAAGAGCCTTGACCTCAAATGCCGCGCCGCCGGAAATGAAAGTCCAAACCGCACCCCACGCGGCCATCCAAAATGGTCCCGTCATTTATCATAAGGCGTTGAAAATATTTCAACGACATTCTGTATATATTTTCGATGGAACGGACGCCTCCCCCCGGCGGACCGGCTGCGGTCGCAGACTGGTCGCGCTCCGACAGCTACGCAGTCCTTCTCGGCTGCGACCGGCGCGCCTTCGCCTGGGAATGGATGCGCCGCAGTCCCGCCTATCGCCGCGCCTGGGCGCAGGGCGTCGGCGATCCCGGGGAATTCGGCCTGGTTTCCTTCGCCGACCCCGCGCTCGCAGTGGCCGAGGCGCGGCCGATGTGGGCATCGGCGATCGATCCCTCGGTACTCGACAGCATCGTCGCCGGCCATGCCGCAACCCCCGGCGACGGGTTCGATATCAGGGACCTCGCCCGCTTCGTGTCGGTCGATATCGGCGAGGATGATAATACCGAACATTGGCTGCTCAGCAACGGCAGATGGGTCATCAGGCTTGCCGTTCACGACGGCACGCTCCTCGGAGGCCCGCTGCTCCTCGAACATCATTTGCGCGGGATGGCGGCGGCCGAGCCCAAGCTCCACGCGCTGCGGCGGCTCGTCGCCCTGTCGCGGCACGGCCGGCTTCCCGCAGGCCTTCGCCCGAAAGAGACGCGGGCACCGCGCTGGATCATGGAGTTGCAGACCGCCGATGCGATGGCGGCCGGCGCGAACCAGCAGGATATCGCACGCGCGCTGTTCGGACATGCGATAGCCGGAAGCCGCTGGCGCATCGAGAACGGCTCCTATCGCCTCCGCGTGCAGCGCCTCGTCCGCGCGGCGCGGCGCAATCTTCGCGCGCCGCTCTCGGGCCCCTGGTTCGCATGAGGACCGGCCGCGGCCGCGCGGCCAGCCCGATCCGGCGGTTCCGCACCCCGGTCGCCGCGCCTTTCGGCCGGAATGCGCGCTGCGCGCCCGCACCCCGATCCGCTTGCCCGACCGGGCGTTGAGGGACATGCTTGAGACATGCGCCGGGGCCTTTAGCTGACGCCTGGACATACGCCTCGGCCACCCGGCCGGTTCGCCGTTCGCGGATCATGTCCGGCGCTCATGCCCCATATGCGCCGGCAGAATAGGGCCAATCTCCCGGTTTCGATCGCCTTGCCCGCCCGGCCGCGCGATATCGCCGCGCCGTTCTGCCCCGGGCGGCGAATCCGGCGCCCGGCCGGCGACGGAAGAGCGCGCTGGCGGCCTGGATGTCTCGTCCCGTTTCTCCTGTTCGTCGCTCCGGGCGCGCGCGGACAGGCCTTCCGGGGCCAATCCATGCTCTTCTTCGATAACGCACGCCGGGGCGGTACCCCTCTGCCCCACGTGCCTGCGCCGGCCCCCCGGGCCGCTCTTTTCCCCGCGCCGGAAGATGGTTTGCCGCAGGCAGGCCCTGCCCGGCGGCACGCCGGCCCCGCGATAGCGGCGAAGGATCGCACTCACCGAGGGAGGCGGCGCGTTTCTGCGTAGTCAAAAGGGGGAGCCGATGAACGATGCCGACCGATCTCGATGATCTTTTGCACCGCCTGGCGTCGGCGCCCGTCGATCCGCGCCTTGCGGCCTTGACGGACGCCTGGCTGATCGTCGCGAGGCGCGAACGCCGGCGGTCGGCGCGCCTCGGCGGGGTCGGCTTCCTCGTCGCGACCTTCGCGGTGGTCATCGGGGTCGCGAGCGCCGCGGGACCCCGCGGATATGACGCGCGCGCCGCGCTCAACCCGCTCGGCAGCGCGGCGCCCCTGCCGCTGATCGCAGCGGTCGACGGCAAATGAGGCGACTGGCGCCGGCGATCGGGCTGCACCGATTCCGGCGCGGCGCGCCAAAGCACGAACCGGCGCGAAACGCCGCGCCCCCTATCACAGCAAGGAGAGAATGATGCGCAGGATGATGACGATATTGGTGCTCGGGGCCGGGCTCCAGACAATGCCCCTCCTGGCCCAGCCCGGCCAGGATCCGCGGGGCGACAAGGCCGCGGTCGAGGCGGTGCTCGCGCGCTACAAGACGGCGATCGAAACGCTCGACGGCTCGAAGATGCCGGGCCTGTTCGCACCCGATTCCGAGATCGTCGAAAATGGCAAGCTCGAGGGCAGTTTCGGCGATTATCTCGCGCATCATCTCGGACCCGAGCTCGCCGCCTTCCGCTTGTTCCGCTTCAGCGGCTATGCCGTCGACGTGCGCATCGAAGGCCCCGTCGCGCTCGCGAGCGAACGTTATCGCTTCCGCATCGAACCGAAATCCGGCGACGCGGCCGAACGCGAGGGCGTCACCACGAGCGTGCTGAGGCGCGTCGGCGAGAGCTGGCAGATCGTCTCGATGCACAGCTCGTCGCGCAAACCGAAACCCTGAACCGTGCCCCGGCTGCGCTGCCGCGCGGCCGGGGCCGGTCGACCGGCCGGCCCCGGTCAGAAGAAATGGCGCAGCTGGATGCCATATTGGCGCGGCTCGCCAAAGACCGTCTGCGGCAGGTCGGGATTGGACACGCCGGTGACGTCGGTGCCGACTGCCTTGTAGCTCGCGTAGCGCTCGTTGGTGAGATTGCGTCCGTAGAGCGCGACTTCCCATTTCTTGTCGGCCGGCTGCCAGGCGATCCGGCCGTTGAGCAAAGTGTTCCCCGTACCGGCATAGCGCGGGTCGTTGTTGGGTTTGAAGAAGACCCCGTCGCGCCAGGCGACATCGGCGCGCAGCACGAGGTCGCCGAGATCGCCCAGCGGCGCGCTATATTCGGCGCCGAAGGTCAGGTTCCACCTCGGCGCATTGGGAAGCCGGTTACCCTCGAGACTGGTGCCCTGGTCGAAATAGACGTCGTAGCGCGCGTCGAGATAGGCCAGCGTCGAGCTCAGCGACAGCCGCTCCGCGGGTTTCGCCATCAGCTCGAGCTCGAGCCCCTTGATCGTCGCCTGGCCGGCATTGGTCGTACTCGCCACCCCGTTGATATACTGGACCACCTGAAGATTGGTGTAATCGTAATAGAAGGCCGAGAGATTGGCGCGCAGGCGCCGGTCGAGCAGGGTCGACTTGATCCCGACCTCGTAGCTCCACAGATATTCGGGAAGGAAGGGCTTGCCGTCGCCGAGCTGGAAGCCCCCCGATTTGAAACCGCGGGTCGCCGAGGCATAGGCCATGACATCATCGGTCAGATCATAGTCGATCCCGAACTTGGGCGTCCAGGCGGTCCAGGAAGCGGATGTCCGCCCGCTATCGGCCTGCGCGCCGTTCATCAGCACGCGAAAGGCGAAATCCTTCTTCTCGTAGCTGTAGCGCAGCCCCGCGGTCAGCCGCGCGCGCGGCACGATCTCGTACGTCGCCTGACCGAACAGCGCGACGGCGTTGGTCGTGTTGCTCTCGGGGATGGCGAGCGCGCGGCCGGGCTCGAGGATACGGATTTCGTCGCGGCCCTTCTCGTTGAGGTAGAAGGCGCCGAGAATCCAGCGAAGCGCGCCGTCGTCGTTGCTCAGCAGCTGGAGTTCCTGGGTGAAGGTCCTCGACCGCTCGAAGAATTCGATATTGCGCAGGAACAGGTCGGTGGCATCGACGTCGAGGACCTGTACCACCTCGCTGTCGCGCCAGGCGGTGATCGACTTGAGCGCGACCGCGCCCGCGTCATAGCCGATCGTCGAGGAGACGCCCCAGGCATCGACGTCGTAGCGCGGCGGGGTATCGAACGCGACCTCGTTGCGGCGCGTCGGGATCGTCGCGCCCGCGGCGGCGAAGGACGCGGGGTAAGTGTCGCGGATCGACGGATAGCCCGTCTCGCGATCCTTGCTGGCGTCGGCGCGCAGCACGATTTCGAGATTGTCGGCGGGCTCGATCGCGACCGTCAGGCGGCCGGCGAAATTATCCTCATTCTGGTAGCGCCGGCCCGTCACCACGTCGCGGTAAATCCCCGCGCGGTCGTTCTTGACGAGGGTGAGCCGGGCGCGTGCCGTGTCGCTCAACGGACCCGAGATCGTGCCGCTGAGGGTCCGCTTGTCGTAATTGCCGACGGTGACGCCGAGCGTCCCGCTCAATTCGCGGCTCGGCATCTTCGAGACGATATTGAGCGTGCCGCCCGCCGAGTTGCGGCCGAAGAGCACCCCCTGCGGCCCCCGCAGCACCTCGATGCGCTCGACGTCGAACATGTCCTGATAGCTGGTCGTCGGCCGCGCGATATAGACGCCGTCATAATGGACGGTGGTGCTCGGATCGGTCGCGACGCCGAAGGCCGAGGTGCCGATGCCGCGGATATTGATGATCGCCATCGAGTCATTGGTGATCGACACGCCGGGGACGAAGAACTGCAGATCCTCGACATTCGAGATGCCCGTCGCGGTCAGCGTCTCGCCGGTCATCGCGGTCACCGCGATGGGGACATTCTGCAGATTCTCCTCGCGCTTCTCGGCGGTGACGACAATCTCGTCGAGCGCGCCTTCGCTGCGCTCGACCTCCTGGGCATGCGCCGGAGGCGCCGCCAGCAGCGCCAGCGTCAGCGCGGCGAGGCTGCAGCGGGTTTTCGATATCGGGTACGCGGTCATGCTTCTCTCCCGTCAATCGCGGGTTTCCGGCACGGCCGGGTCCCGCATGGTTTCCAGGAGCGCTGCAGGCACGGCTCATCGTTCCGGAAAGCGCGGCTTTTGCGCTCCGGCGATCGGCGATCCGGCATTTCGGCCCCTGATACCCGT
Source organism: Sphingopyxis sp. (assembly GCA_017745175.1). GTDB lineage: Bacteria > Pseudomonadota > Alphaproteobacteria > Sphingomonadales > Sphingomonadaceae > Sphingopyxis. The sequence continues at coordinate 69,938 of JAGHZY010000013.1, forward strand.
TACAACGGATAGCGCGGGCTTCTCCCTCGCTTCCCCGCAAATTTGGTGCGGAACCGGCTGCCGCGTCCCCCCGCGCGCGGTCGCTGCGGGCGGTTGCGACCGAGGGAGCGGGCGTCCGCGTGCGTAGGGACAGGAGAAGGACGAGGGTTCGACGAGGGTTCGACGATGGACAATATGGACGAGAAGATCAGGCGGCATGCGCTGTCGCTGAACGATGCGAGGCTTGCCGAGCATGAGGCGCGGTGGATGGAGGCATTCGCGGCGGCGGGCACGCGGCGCGCGCCGACGGGCTTCGCGCGGAGCGGCACGGCGGTGCTTGCGATGGCGATCGGCATCGGCTTTGTCGGCGCCCAGCCCGAGCGATGGCTGCCCGGCGCATCGCCCGAACCGGCCGACGATGCGATCCTGACCGCCTTCAGCATCGAAGCGCCGCTCGCGCCCTCGACGCTGCTCGCGGAATAGGCCGCCATGGGATTTCGCCGTATCCTGCTCATCTTCGCGATCGCGCTGGTGGGCGCGTTCGCCGGGGCCGCGATCGAACGTGCCTGGTATGCCGCCGTCCAATCGCCCCGCGAGACCGAGCTCCACCGCCTCCTTCACGAGGAGTTCGACCTCGATGCGGCGCAGGAGGCCCGGCTTGCCGCGGCCGAGCAGAGCTTCGCGCTGCGCCGCCGGGCGCTCGAATACGACCTGCGCGCGCGCAATGCACTGCTTGCCGAAGCGATCGAGGCCGAACATGGCAACGGGCCGCGCGTCCAGGCGGCGGTCGAGGGTTCGCACCGGGTGATGGGCGAACTCCAGATGGAGACCCTCGTCCATATTTTCGCCATGCGGGAGGTCCTTCGCCCCGATCAGGCGGCGAAGTTCGATCGGGTGGTCGTACGGGCGCTCACTGCAGAGCCGAGGTGAGCTCCCGCTTCAGCGAACTCGCCGACGGGGAGCTGGTCGTGCTCGCCCGCGCGGGCCGCGACCGCGCCTTTGTCGAGATCATGCGCCGGCATCGCAACGCGGTCTACCGGCTGGTGCGCGGCCATGTCGGCGATCCCGACGAGGCGCTCGACCTGACGCAGGAATGTTTCGCGACCGCCTATCGCGCGCTCGCGCAATTCGAGGTCGATCGCTCGCTGCGCGGCTGGCTGGCGCGCATCGCGATCAACAAGTGCCGCGACTGGAGCCGGCGCAGGATGGTGCGGCGTTTCTTCGCCTTCGCGGCGCCGCTCAGCGAAAGCATCGCGGAGACGATCGAGGATCCGGCCCCGGGTCCGCACCGCGACGTCGCGGGCCGCGAGGAGGCGCGGCGGCTCTGGGCGGCGATCGCGACGCTGTCGCCCACCATGAAGGAACCCTTGCTGCTGTCCGCGATGGAGGGCCTCTCGCACGCCGAGGTCGCCGCGGTCCTGTCGATCAGCGAGAAGGCGGTGGAATCGCGCCTCTACCGGGCGCGCAAGAAGCTTGCGGCGCTGCTCGACGACGGCTGACGAAGGGAAAAGGACCGCCCGATGTCCCGCGGTCGGCGTCGGCGTCGGCGCGGAGCCGGCATCAGTGCGCGAGGATCTGCTGCAGAAAGGCGCGGGCGCGCTCGGTCCCCGGCGCGGTGAAAAAGGCCGCGGGGCTCAGATCCTCGACGATCGCGCCCGCGTCCATGAACAGGATGCGGTCCGCCGCTTCGCGCGCAAATCCCATTTCATGGGTGACGCAGACCATGGTGCGCCCCTCGCGCGCGAGCGCGGTCATGACGTCGAGCACCTCCTTGATCATCTCGGGATCGAGCGCCGAGGTCGGCTCGTCGAACAGCAATATGTCGGGTTCGAGCGTCAGCGCGCGCGCGATCGCGGCGCGCTGCTGCTGCCCGCCCGATAGCTGGCCGGGATATTTGGCGGCCTGTTCGGCGATGCGGACCTTCTCGAGATAGGCCATCGCGAGCGCTTCGGCGTCGGGCGCCGACCTCCCTCCGACGAGCATCGGGGCGAGCGTGCAATTCTCGAGCACGGTCATGTGCGGAAAGAGATTGAACTGCTGGAACACCATGCCGACGCGGCGCAGCGCCGCCGCCGCGGCGCGCGTCGGCGCCAGTATGTCGACCCCCTCGATCCGCACCGCGCCCGCCTCGGGCCGCTCGAGGAGGTTCATGCAGCGGATCAGCGTCGACTTGCCCGACCCCGAGGGTCCGCACAGGACGACGCGCTCGCCCGGCCTGATCGCGAGGTCGATGGCGCGCAGCGCATGAAAGGCGCCATAATATTTGTCGACGCGCTCGAGGCGGATCGCCGCCGCGGCCGCGCTTCCGGGCGTCGTCATGGCCGTGCCCCGCGCAGCGCGCGGACGCGCGCGAAGGCGGCTTCGAGGTCGGCGACCAGATCGGCGGGCGCCTCGAGACCGGCATGGATGCGGATCAGCGCGCCCTGCGGCTCGTCGCCGGGACAATCGCGCACCGGCGCCGGCCAGGCGGGGACCGCGAGGCTCTCGAAGCCGCCCCAGCTCGACCCGAGCTGAAAGAGCGTCATGGGATTGAAGAAGGCGCGCGTCTCCTCGTCGTTCAACCCGTCGAGCCAGACCCCGAACAGGCCGGTGGCGCCGGTAAAATCGCGCTTCCAGATCGCATGGCCGGGATCGTCCGGATGCGCCGGGTAGCGGATCGCCGTCACCTCGGGCTGCCGTGCGAACCAGTCGACGAGCGTCGCCGCGGTGCGCTGGTGGCGCTCGAGCCGCGCGTCGAGCGTGCGGATGCCCCGGTGCACGAGATAGCAATCGTCGGGGCTCGCGCAATTGCCCCAGCGCGCGGCGGCATCCTTGAGCTGCCGATAGACCGTCTCGCTCGCGGCGGTCATCGTCCCGAGCAGGCAATCCGAATGCCCCGACAGATATTTGGTCGCCGAGGCGATCGAGATATCGACGCCGTGCGCGAGCGGCCTGAAGAAGAGCGGGGTCGCCCAGCTGTTGTCGACCGCGGTCAAAATGCCGCGGCTGCGCGCGACCTGCGCGATCGCGGGCACGTCGATCATGTCGAAGGTATGCGATCCCGGGGTCTCCATATAGATCATCCGGGTGTTCGGCCGGCAGAGCGCGGCGATATCCGCGCCGATGCCGGCGCCGAAAAATTCGACCTCGACCCCGAAGCGCGCGAGGACCTCGGTGACGAAGCGGCGCGTCGGTCCGTAGACGCAGTCGGCGACGAGCAGATGGTCGCCCTGCCCGGCGAAGGCCGCGAGCGTCAGCGCGATCGCGCTCGTTCCCGACGCGGTGACGACCGCGGCGAAGCCGCCCTCGAGCGCGCTCACCGCCTCGGCGAGCGCGAAGCTGGTGCGCGTGCCGTAGAGGCCGTAGATGACCTCGTCATACAGGCCCTTGTGGCGGTCCATATAGGCCTCGACCGTCGCATAGATGATCGTCGAGGCCCGATCGACCGGCGGATTGACGAGCCCGCCCTGCCCGGCGGGGCGCGGCCCGGCGTGCACGGCGCGGGTTGCCTCCTGCCAGCGTGGGCCGGCATCGCGCCGCATGGCCGATGCGTCGCGATCGCGATTATCCTGCATGATATAGTTTCCGTTCGATTTTGAGGCTGAGCCGCGAGAGCGTAAAGCAGAGGAGAAAGAAGAGCGTCCCGGTGAAGAGATAGGCTTCGGCGAAATAGGGCCGCCATTGCGCCTCGACATAGGACAGGCGGGTGGTCTGGAGGAGGTCGAACACCCCGACGATGAGGACCAGGGTCGTATTCTTCACTTCGCTGATCGAGGTGTTGACGAGCCCCGGGACGCTGACCCGCAGCGCCTGCGGCAGGATGACGCGCCGGCGCGCCTGCCATTTGGACAGGCCGAGCGCCTGCGCCGCCTCGGCCTGCCCGGGCGGCACCGCGAGCAGGCCGCCGCGTATCACTTCGGCCATATAGGCGGCGGTGAAGAGCGTCAGCGCCAGCTGGACGCGCGGCAGGCTGTCGATCGAGATTTGCGGCGGGACGAACAGCGGGAACATCACCGCGGCGAGGAACAGCACGCCGATCAGCGGCGTCCCGCGCAGCATTTCGATGAAGGCCGTGCTCGCCCAGCGCAGCGGACGCCGCCGCGAGCGGCGGCCGAAGGCGAGCAGGATCGCGAGCGGAAAGGCCGCGACGACCGCGATGCTGGCGAGCAGCAGCGTCACCGGGAGCCCGCTCCACTTGCCCATCGGCACCGGTACGAGGCCGGCGAAGCCGCCGTGGAGGAGCAGGATGGCGAGGCAGATCGCGGCGATCCAGAGGAAGGCGAGGCCGCGCCGCCAGAAACGCACCGCGAAGGAAGCGCCGAGGCACGCCAGCAGCACCGATACCGCAAGCGCCGCGCGCCATTGCTCGGTTTCGGGATAGGTGCCGAAGAGGATGAGCCGGGCATTGTCGCGCAGGAACGGCCAGCACGCGCCGCCGTTGAGGCGGCACGCCGCCGCGCCGCCCGCGAAGGTCGCATCGAGAAGGAGCCAGGAGATCGCGTGCGCCGCCGCGGCCGCGACGAGCAGCGCAGCGCCGATCGAGAGCAACGCCTGCCGCGGGCTCCCGAACAGGTTGCGCCGCGCCCAGGCGGCCCAGCGCGCCGGCGCGAAGGCCGGGAAGGCCTCGGCGCTCCGCCCGCCGCCCGGGCGCCCCGCCTGCCCCGGCACGCTCCAGCCGAAGCGCCGCGCATAGAGGCCCGTCGCGAGGGAGAGGAGCAGCGACAGCGCGAGGAAGGTCGACACCATCAGCCCGACGCCTTCGAGCGCCTGTCCGGTCTGGCTGATCACCGTGTCGACGACCGAGACAAATTCGGGATAGCCGATCGCGACGCCGAGCGAACTGTTCTTGAGCGTGTTGAGATGCCAGCTCGTCATCGGCGGCAGCGCGATGCGCAGCGCCTGGGGAATGACGATGCGCGTCATCGTCTGCGCGGGCGAAAGCCCGAGCACCGCCGCTGCCTCGCGCTGGCCCGCGGGGACCGCGCCGATCGCGGCGCGGAAGATTTCGGCAAGATAGGCCGAGGCATAGACCGACAGGCCGATCACGAGGGTCAGAAATTCGGTCGAAAGCGACAGCCCGCCGTCGGAGCCGAAGCGTCCGGCGCGCGGTATGTCGAGATGGCTCCGCGCGGCGAGCACGACGAGGAGGACGAACAGCACAGCGCCGGGCAGCTGCATCCGGCGGCGCGTGAACGGCGATCCGCGCCGCAGGGCGATCGCGCCGGCGAAGGCCGCGGCGAGCAGCAGTGCGAACAGCAAGGGATCGCCCGGAACGGGCATCGGCAGGTGGAGGCCGCGATTGTCGAGCGCCGCCCCGCCCCCCGAAGCGCTGCCCGGCGACGGCAAGCCGAACAACAGCGCCGCGTACCAGACGAAGATCTGGAGCAGCAGCGGGATGTTGCGTACGAGCTCGACATAGAGTCCCGAAAGCCGGACGAGGAGCCAGTTCGACGACAGGCGCGCGATGCAGACCGCGAAGCCCGCCAGCGTCGAGAGGATGATGGCGATCGCGGCGACGAGCAATGTGTTGAGCAGCCCGGCGAGCAGCGCCGCCGCATAGCTGCTGCCCGGCGCATAATCGATCAGCGTTTCGCCGATCGCGAACCCCGCCCGTTCCGAGAGGAAGCCGAAGCCGGTCCGGATGTTCCGGTCGGCGAGATTGGCCGCCAGCGTGCCGGACAGGCCGTAGATGGCGAAAAGCCCCAGCGCGGCGATCAGCCATGGCAGCGCCGCGGCAGCGCGCCCCTTCCCCGCCCGCGTCATCGCATCGGCAGCGGGTAGATCAACCCGCCGTCCCGGTAGAGCCGGTTCTGTCCGCGCTCGACGCCGAGCGGCGCGATGTGCCGGTCGAAGATCTCGCCATAATGGCCGGTTGCCCGAATGGCGCGATAGGCCCAGTCATCATCGAGCCCGAGCGACCGCCCGAAGCCGGGGAGCCCGCCGAGCAGCTTGCGGACCTCGGGATCGGGCGAGCGCAGGCGCAGATTCGCCGCATTCTCCCGGGTGATGCCCATTTCCTCGGCGGCGACGAGCGCGTTGAGCACCCATTTGTTGATTTCATACCATTGCTCGTCGTCGCTGCGCACCACGGGACCCACCGGCTCCTTGGTCAGCCGCTCGGGCAGGACGACATAATCGTCCGGGTGCGCGGCGTCGGCGAGGCGGATGACGGTCAGCGTGAAGGCGTCGGTGGTCATCGCATCGCAGCGGCCGGCGAAGAAGGCGAGCTTCGCTTCCTCGGGATTTTCGAACACCACCGACTGGAAGGTCATGCCCTTGCGCTCGAAAAATTCGGCGGTGTTGAGCTCCGACGTCGTGCCCTTGGTGATGCAGATCGACGCGCCGTCGAGATCGGCGGCAGCGGCGACCCCCGATCGCCGCGGCACGAGGAAGCTCTGCCCGTCATAATAGAGGATGCCCGCGAAATTGACCCCGAGATCGGTATCGCGCGTCAGCGTCCAGGTCGTGGTCCGCGACAGCACATCGGCCTCGCCGGTCTGGACGATGGTGAAACGCTTGTTCGAGGCGACCGGCATGAACTTGACCTTGCCGGGATCGCCAAGAACCGCCGCCGCCAGCGCGCGGCAATAATCGACGAAGAAGCCCTGCCAGCGCCCCGATCGGTCGAGATAGGACATGCCGAGCTGCCCGGTGTGGATGGCGCAATTGACGGTGCCGCGCGCACGGATGCGCGCCAGCGTCGATCCTTTTTCGGCGGCGACGCCCGTCGCCTGCGACGCGGCACCATCGCCGCCGCCGCACGCCGCGACAAGGCAAAGAGGAATTGCCAGCGCGAGCGCGCGCAGGGCACGCAGCCTATTCATATTCAGCGGCTTCCAGCTTAAGGTCATCGCAATTGCTTATAGGGGCGCGTGCCATATGAACCTTCGCCAACTCGAGGCCTTCCGCGCCGTCATGCTTTCGGGTTCGGTGACCCAGGCGGCGCAATCGCTCAATCTGTCGCAGCCGGCGGTCAGCAAGATGCTCTCGGATCTCGAGCATCAGCTCGGATTTCGCCTTTTCCTGCGTTCGCGCGGCAGCGCGCTCACGATCACGCCCGAGGCAGACGCCTTCTTCTACGAAGTCGAACGCAGCTTCTCCGGGATCGCGGCGCTGAAGCGCGTCGCCGAGGATATCCGCAACATGGCGACGGGGACGCTGCGGATCGCGGCGCTTCCCGCGCTTGCGGTGAGCTTTCTCCCGCAGGTCATCGGCGCCTTTCGCGCGAAGCATCCCGGGGTCACCATCCAGCTCCAGACCCGCAGCTCGTCGACCGTGCGGCAGTGGATGGCCAACCAGCAGTTCGATATCGGACTCGCGACGCCGGCGCGCGAACTGCCGGGGATCCGCATGGAGCGCTTTCTGCGCTGCGCGGGTGCATGCGTCATGCCGCCGGATCACCGGCTCGCGGCGAAAGAGGTCGTCCGGCCGCGCGATCTCGAGGGCGAAGCCTTTATTTCGCTCGCGCTCGAGGATGGCGCGCGGCACCGGATCGACCGCATCTTCGAGGATGCCGGCGTCAACCGGAACATGGTCATCGAAACCCAATATGCGATGACAATCTGCGCGCTGGTAATGCAAGGTGTGGGTTGCTCCATTCTCAATCCGGTCACGGCGGCCGATTTTGCCGGGCGCGGCCTCGTCGTGCGCCCGTTCGTGCCCGAGGTGTTCTTCGAATATATGATCTTCACCCCCCGCCTCCGGCCGGTCTCGCAGGTGGCGGTGGCCTTCGTCGCGATGCTCGAAGACCATCGCGAACGCCTGTTCGGCAGCGCGGCGAGCTGACGCCGCCGCGGCGCGGCGGGCACGCCCCCCCGCCCGCGCCCGGTCAAAAGGTCGCGGTCGCGCGCAGATACCAGAATCCGCCGTTGAAGCCGGTCGGGGCGAAGCGAAGATAACGGATGCCGTTGTTGATCTGCGACTGGCGCGCTTCGACATCGGGATAATTGTCGAAGATATTCTCGCCGCCGACCGCGAGCTTGAGCATGTCGCTGACGCGGTAGGAAAGCTCGAGATCGACGAGCAGCTCGGCGCCGCCCGTCTGGTCGGCCGAAGGCACGGCGCCATAGTCGGTCCATTTTCCGTAATAGTTCGCGCGCGCGACGAGACCGAAGCGGTCGCCTTCATATGTGAAGCTCGCATTGCCTTTCCATTTCGGCACGAAGCCCTCGAGCTCGAGCAACCGCTCGCGGTCGGCGGTGATCACGGGCGATGCCCGGATGACGTCGGTTTTCGTGTAGTTGCCGTTGAGGCCCAGCGTCGCCTTGCCGCCCGCGAGGTCGAAGCCCATCGTCAGCACCGCATCGACGCCCTGGGTGCGGCTGTCGAAGCTGTTGGTGAAGAAGCTGACCTGCTGGAAGGAATCGCCGCCCGGGATCCCGAGCGCGGCAAGCTCGGCGCGCTGCGCGGGCGTGAGATTGAAATTGCCGGACACCGCGATGCGGTCCTCGACCTTGATATTGAAATAGTCGAGCGTGAGCGTGATGCGGTTCGACGGCTTGACGACGATGCCGCCCGCGACATTGAAGGATGTTTCGGGACGCAGCGGGGTCGCGCCGAAGAAACGCGCGACCGGATTGTTCGGGGCGATAATGCCCGCGGTCAGCGGCGCACCGGTCACCGAATCGATGTTGGTCTGGACCTGCGAGGCATTGGACTGGCCCGGCGTGGGAGCCCGGAACCCGGTGTTCACCGAGCCGCGCACCGCGAACAGGTCCGAGAAATCGTAGCGCGCGTTGACCTTCCAGGTGAATTTCGAGCCGAAATCCGAATAATCCTCATAGCGGCCGGCGAGCCCGAACTGGAGCGCTTCGGAAATATTGCCCTCGATGGAGCTGTAGGCGGCCCAGTTGCGGCGTGCGAATTCGCCCGCCTGGACCGGGCTGAAGCCCGGGAAGCCGTTCGATCCGACCGGAAGCCCTGTCCGCCTTCCCGTGTCGGGATCGATCACCGAGGCGAATGCTCCGACCTGCCAGGATGCGACGTCACCCGCCGTAATCTCGTAGATTTCGCGCCGGTATTCGAGCCCCCCGGCGAGGGTCAGCGGATCGCCCGCCCCGATGTTCACCGGATAGGTGAGATCGAGATTGAAGGCGAGTTCCCGCTGTTCGAGTTCGCCCGGTCTGAAGCGCGTCGGCGACGCGAGGCCGAGCGAGGGATTGACCGTGTTGTCGATCCGGTACGCGGCGTGGTTCTGCCCGTAGGACGCGCTGAGGTCGTAGGTGAGGCCCGAGGATAGTTCGCCCTTGAGGCCGGCAGCCAGCGCCGCATCGGTCACCGTCGCGCCGAATTCGGGCGTGAAGCCGCCGGGGAAAAGCGACCGGAAGCTGAAACGCTGACCGCCGGGCGCGTTCGTAAGCGGAATCGAGGTGCCGATGAAGCTCGTGTCGGGATGGCGGTAGAAAAAGGCCGTCGTGCCCCGGCTCCAGCTATAGTTGCCGAAGGTATAGAATTGCATCTCGTCGGAGAGATCGACGCCCGCGTTGACGAAGAGGCGCGCCGCTTCGGTTTCGGGATTGCCCCAGCGCTGCGCGGGGACGGGCACGCCCTCGACGCCGGCATCGATCAGCGCCTGCGCATCGGGACGCTGGATGCCGCGCGACGTCGTGTTGCTGTTCACATATTCGCCGCTGATATTGACGAAACCGTCGGCGGTGAAGGGAATACCGACATTGCCCTGGACGAGAAAATCCTGCCCGTCGCCCTCATAATATTGGCCGTAGCGCGCGATCAGAACCCCGCCCTCGCGATCGCGCCGGAGGCCGAAATTGAGCACGCCGGCGATCGCGTCCGAACCGTAGAGCGCCGAAGCCCCGTCGCGCAGCACTTCGAGCTGACCGATCGCGATCGACGGGATCGCTGAGAGGTCGGGGCCCTGCGAGCCGCGGATATAGGGAATGTTGGTAAACTGCACCGTCGCTCCGCGGTGCCGCCGCTTGCCGTTGACGAGCACGAGCGTCTGGTCGGGCGGCAGGCCGCGCAGCGAAAAGGGACGGGTGAACACGGCGCCATCGTTGCTGACGAGACGCTGCACGTTGAGCGAAGGCACCTCGGTGCGCAGGAGATCGTTCATGTCGGCCGTACCCTTGTCGAGCAGTTCCTCGCCGGTGATGATATCGATCGGCTGCGCCGAATCGGCAGCCTTGAGATCGTTGCGACGCGTGCCGGTGACGACGATGTCGCCCTGCCCGCTACCGGCCTCGGCGTCCGGGGCCTCCTGGGCCATCGCCGGCAGCGAAACCGGGACCGAGGCGAGCAGCAGCGCGACGATCGACGTACCTGAATGAAGCAGCCTGGACATTTTGACCTCCCCTTGTCCGGTCGGCGATACCGCCGTCCTCTTGCGCCATTCGCTATCCCGCCGGCGCGTGGCCTGGCCAGAAATAATTACCGCTTATCGATAATAGCGAGATGGTTATTCCATTTCGTTATATGTTGGAGCGAACCTCGATCACCCGGCACCGGGCGAACCCCCGCCGGGAACCGCGGGCCTTCCTGCGGGGGCGCCCCCTGCGGGGGGGAGCCAGACGCCAGCGCGTCCGCCGCGCGAAGCGCAGCTGGCTTCGCACAAGCGGACCATCGCCGCGGAGCGGACCGCTCGCGCGCGATCGCCATGTTCGCAGCAATTGCGACGCCGCAGTCCGCCGCGCACCTTCGATCAGGCGCGAAAGGCGGCGGACCTTCCCGCGGCATCGAACGCACGCACCGCACAGGCGCCCGCGCGGGCGTCCGGCATTTCCCTGTCGGGAGAGCCGCGCGGCGTGCGCGGCGGGCTGCTGCGACAAGGAGCGCGCCGCGCCGGATTCACCGCGCGGCTCCACAGCGGTCAGCCGCCGCTGCGCGCCAGCGAGGCGGGTCGACGCGCGCGGCCGGAAGACCGGCGACTCGGTCCCCGCCGCACTGCCGGCCGCGGATCACATGCGCTCCAATATTGTCTTCATCTGCTCGATCTCGGCTTTCTGGCTGCGGATGATTTCCACGCAGAGCCCGCGAACCTCGGGATCGGAAAGCCGCGCCTGTTCGCACATGAGAATGGCCCCCGAATGATGGGGTATCATCGACCGCAAAAAGGCGCTGTCGCCGATCGTCGTCTGCGTGCGGATCAGCGCGAAACTGCCGAAGAAGGCGATCGCGGCGCCGAGCAGCAAGGCCGTGTTGAGGCGCCTCGACGGGAACATGTCGGGCATCGCGACGACCATCAGCACCACCATGGGCGCCACCATCATCAGCGTCATGTAGAGCATGTTGAGATTGTTGTAGAAGCTCGACAAGCGGTCGATCATCACGAACATCACCAGATACATGACGACGCCGCCGGCGATCGTTTGCCAGGTCAGGCTCTTATAGGCAGGCTTCACGGCACTTCTCCTACGCGTTGTCCACCCCCGAACTAGAACCAGGCCCTCACCCCGGCGACGAAGCTGACGCCGCCCGGGTCTTCGCCCGCCGCGCGGGCGAAGCGGGCGGTGTCGCCGAACTTGCGGGCCCATTCGACGCCGACATAGGGCGCGAACTCCCTGACGATCTCGTATCGGAGACGCAGCCCGAGCTCGACGTCCGAGAGGCCCGAACCGACGCCGCTTTCCGGAACGTCCTGGAGGGCGAAATTGACCTCGGCGAGCGGCTGAAGGATCAGCTTCTGGGTGATACGCTGATCATAATAGCCCCCGAAGCGGCCGAGAATGTCACCCTTGTCCGACACGAACACCGCGCCTTCGACTTCGAACCAGTAAGGCGCCAGTCCTTCGAAGCCGATCACCGCATAGGTGCGGTCGGGCCCCGGGCCGAGATCCTGCCGGATGCCGGCCTGCGCATTGAAATAGGGTCCGATAGCACGGCTGTAGAGGAGCTGCAGTTCGGCGCTCTCGACCCCTTCGCCAAACGCCCCTTCGCCCTCGCTCTTGACCGTCAGCCGGTTGATATCGCCGCCATACCAGCCCTCGCCGTCCCAGCGAAATCCGTCACGCCCCTTGCGTGCCTGATACTCCGCGAGATTGAAGCTGACGAAGGCAATGGTCTGCCCGCCATTTTCCTTCATCATGTCGTCGCGCGCCCGGTCCATGTCGGCGGCGGGATAGATGCGATCGGCGTACCAGTCGCCCGGAGGCGCCGGTGCGGCGACATCGCCCGCCGGCAGATCGGTCCCCGCCGCGCCGCGGGTCGCTTCCCGGGACGCTCCATTTGCGGGCGCCGGAGCGGTGCAATGGCCCATTGCCGCATGTTCGGGCGGACAGGCCGGCCCGGCGGGGGCGGGAGGATTGTCGGCGGCCCCCTTCTCCGGTGCAGGGGTGCAATGGCCCATCGCCGCATGTTCGGGCGCGCAATCCGGATCGGCCGTGCGGTCGCCGGGCGCCATGTTCATCTTCCCCGGACCGGCCATGCCGCCATGCTCCGCCGGCTTCTTTCCAGGAGCGGTTTCGCCCGGCCGGGGTTCGGGCGCCGGGGCCGGCGCGGGAGCGGGAGCGGGAGCGGGAGCCGGAGCCGGGGCGGGCGCGGGCCGCATGCCCGGCATCGAGCCGTGATCCATTCCCTGCATCGACCAGGCGGCGGCCGGGTTTGCGAGGGTGGCTGCCGCCAGCCCGGCGAGAAGGGCCGACTTCATGCCGCGTCTCCCCGCGGCCGTACGCTGACGACGCGCATCATGCCCGCGTGCATATGGTAGAGCAGATGGCAGTGGAAGGCCCAGTCGCCGAGCGCGTCGGCGGTGAAGTCGAAGGTCGCGATCCCGCCCGGCTGGACAAGCACCGTATGTTTCCTCGGGGCATGATCGCCTTTCCCGGTCACCAGCTCGAAGAAATGGCCGTGGAGGTGGATGGGGTGGCTCATCATCGAATCGTTGATCAGGTTGATCCGGACGCGCTCGCCCTCGGTGAAGGGGATCGGCTCATGATAATCCGACATCTTGATGCCGTCGAACGACCACATGAAGCGTTCCATGTTGCCGGTGAGGTGGATGTCGAGCGACCGCCCGGGCGCCCGGACATCGGGGTTGCGGTCGAGCGCCCGCAAATCGCGATAGGTCAGCACCTTGTGGCCGACATCCTCGAGCCCCTGCCCCGGTTCGCCCATGCGGTCGACGGGCATCGGCGAAATGGTCTGGACGCCGGGATCGCGCTTGACCTGCGGCGCGACGCTGAAGTCGCGCATGCTGTGCTGCATACCGCCACCCGCGCCGGGCCCCGCCGTGGCAGGATCGGCGCCCGCCGCACCGGCGGCCGGGGTGCAATGCCCCATGCGGGCATGCTCGGGAGCACAGGCGGGGTCCGCCGCCGGCGAAGCCGCAGCCGCAGCCGCAGCCGCAGCCGGGCCCGGCGCCATCGCCGAATGATCCATTCCCTCCATGGAACCGCCGGACATGCCGTCTTTGGAGCCGCCGGACATGTCCATGTCGCCCATGCCCATGTCCTTCATCGTCGAGAGCGGGCGTTCGCGCAGCGGCGGGACTTCGGCGGCCATGCCGGCCCGCGGCGCGAGCGTCGCGCGACCCATGCCCGAGCGGTCATTGGCTTCGGCGACGAGCGTATAGGCGCGGTCCTCGTCCGGGGTGACGATCACGTCATAGGTTTCGGCAACGGCGATCTGGAACTCGTCGATTTCGGTCGGCACGACATTCAGGCCATCGGCCTGGACGACGGTCATCCTCAGGCCCGGAATGCGGACGTTGAAGATCGTCATCGCCGAGGCATTGACGATGCGCAGCCGCACGCGCTCGCCGGGGGCGAAGAGCGCGGTCCAGTTGTCGCGCGGCCCGTGACCGTTGACGAGGAAGCTGTAGGTCGACCCGCTGACGTCGGCGATATCGGTGGGATCCATCCGCATCGCGCCCCACGCGATGCGCTCCTTCAGCGGCTGATCCCTGCCGGCGAGGAGGCCCGAAAGCGTCTGGCGCTGCATGTTGAAATGGCCGGGATTGACCTTGAGCTTGCGGAAGATGGCCTCGGGCGAAATCCGGCTGTGATCCGAGAGGACGACGACATGTTCGCGGTCATAGCCGATCGGATCGGCGCCCGCGGGATCGATGACGATCGGCCCGTAATGGCCGAGCTGCTCCTGCAGCCCCGAATGGCTGTGATACCAGTAGGTCCCCGACTGCACGACCGGAAATTCATAAACAAAGGTCGACTTCGGCTTGATACCCGGGAAACTCACCCCCGGCACGCCGTCCATCTGGAACGGCAGGATCAGCCCGTGCCAGTGGATCGAGCTGTCCTCGTCGAGATCGTTGACCACGGTGATCCGCGCGGTCTGCCCCTCTTTCAGGCGGACGAGCGGCGCGGGCACGGTGCCGTTGATTCCGATCGCGCGGCTGACCTTGCCGTCGATCCGCATCGTCTGGCGCGCGATGCGCAGGGTAATGTCGCTCCCCGACACGGTCGGAAGCGGAGCGACGATGCCGGGCGAGACGGGCTGCGCCCATGCCGGAAACCACGCCGCGAGCGCAGCGGCGGTCCCGCCGCCCAATGCCCCGCTTACGAAACGACGCCTCTCGATATGCATAAGGGTTCCCGAGTTGCTGAGTGCCTGCAATGAATACGCACGGCACGGCGACTTCCCTCGCGCGGCCGCCGGTAGCGGCCCGTGTTCCGCGGCGTCGGGGGCTGCCGCGCGCGGTCAGAAACGCGGCGAGCCTTGCGCAGGCGCGACGCGTGCGGCGAGGTCGCCACGCCATGCAACATCGGGGCTCACCGTGCGTCGGCGGTCAGCGCCCGGGCCAGGCTCCTGTCGAACGCCGCCAATTGATCCGGACCCAGAACCCCGCGCATGGCGAAGAAGTGACGCAGCGTTTCCTTCTGGTGCTCCCCCATCACCCTGTGGGCGTCGTCGATGGTGCCGGTGACGCGGGGACCATAGCCGCGCTCCGTCCCGATCGCCTCGGCGAGCCTGGCGTTCGCGGCGCGCATCTCGAGATCGAGCGCCGCGCGGCGAATGGCGAACCGCGCCTCGATCGGGTCGATCTTCCGTTTCTGCGCCGCCGAAAGGTCGAGCTTGCGGTGCAACAGGGGGTGGAGCCCGGTTTCGCTCGCGTCCGGCAGACCGGCCGCGAGGCGGCCGACGAATACGCCGGCGAGTCCGGCCGCAAAGGCGAGCAGGCCGATCAGGAGCGAGCGGCGCAATATCATCGTCAAGAGCTGTCCCCGAAGCCGGAAGGAAGAAGCGGACCCGCCGGAACGAGCGGCGTGATCGGGCTGACGGCGGCTGGCGGCGCGATCGCGCTGCCCGCGACGATACCGCTGCCGAGCGACAAAAAGACCGCAAGCGCCATCATCCGGCGCGCTGCGGAATTTTCGCGCAACCGCCGGGCGAGCAATGCAAGGACGCGGTCGTCGAGCGTCTCGAGCGCCGCGGGCAGCGCGCTCCGTTTCAGGATTCGAAGGTCGTCGTCCATCGGCTTCTCTCGCCTGCTCACTCAATGCGGATACGCGCGGCGCCATGCCATCCCTCGCAACCGCACCCGGCCCGGATCCGGTCGCGTTGCGAGGGAACGGGCCGCGCA
Source organism: Sphingopyxis sp. (assembly GCA_017745175.1). Lineage (GTDB taxonomy): Bacteria > Pseudomonadota > Alphaproteobacteria > Sphingomonadales > Sphingomonadaceae > Sphingopyxis. The sequence goes on from JAGHZY010000013.1 coordinate 85,389, forward strand.
CTGCGTATTAGAGGGACAGACAATCCCCCCGGAGGTACCTATGCGTAAAACACTTCTTCCCTCGATCGCGGCCGCTCTCGCGATGGCCCTGACGCCCGCATTCGCCGCGGCGCACACCAAGCTGGTGAACTCGACCCCCGCCGCCAACTCGACCGTATCGAAAGTGACATCGGTCAACCTTCGGTTCAACGAGAAGGTCATTGCCTCGACAGTGAAGGCCGAACTCGTCATGACAGCCATGCCCGGCATGGCCGGCCATGCACCGATGAAGATCCCGACCACCCCGGCGATCGCCAAGGACGGCAAGTCGATGACCCTCAAGGCCAGGCGTGCACTCGCCCCGGGCACCTACCAGGTCAAATGGTCGGCCGCCGGATCGGATACGCATCGCATGGGAAGCGAGTTCAGCTTCAAGGTGAAGTAAGGCGATGGCGGACTTCGTCCTGATCGGCATCAGGTTCGCGCTGTTCGCGAACCTGATGCTCGTCGCCGGTCTCGCCGCCTTCCTGCTCTACGCGTTCAACGCGGACGAACGCGCCGACCCGAATGTTACCGCCGGCTTCCGGACGGCCGAGCGCCGGCTTTGCTGGTCGGGGCTGCTGATATCGGCGGCGGGATTGGGCGTCCTGACCGCCAGCATGAACGGCGTCGGCCTCCTCGAGATCGACCCGCCGATGCTGTTCGCCATGATCGGCGAGACCGGCGCCGGGACCGCCTGGCTTTACCGCACGGCCGCGCTCCTGATCGCGCTCGCTGCATCCTGGGGACTGGCGCAGCGCGCTGCGCCATCGGCTGCCGTGATCCTGGCGGCGGGCTCGATCGCGCTCGCGACGCTCGTGTGGTCGGGCCATGCCGGCGCGACCGAAGGCGCGGCGGGAACGCTCCACCGCGCGAGCGATGCTCTCCACATGATCGCCGCCGCGGTGTGGCTGGGAGGGATCGCGGCATTCCTGCTCCTGCTGCAGTCGCCCGAACGCGAGGCCGGCGCGGCCCGGCTCGAAATCGCGGTGCGAACGCTCGACCAGTTTGCGCGCGTCGGGACGATCTGCGTGATCGTCATTGCGGCGACGGGCCTGCTCAACGGCCATCTGATCGTGGGCGTGGAAAATTTCGGGCGCCTGACCGGCACGCCCTATGGTCAGCTCCTCCTCGCCAAGCTCGCGCTGTTTGTCCTGATGCTCGCGCTCGCCGCCGCAAACCGCTGGCGCCTGACCCCCGCGCTCGCCGTCTCGCTGGCCGATCCCGAAGCGGATGCCAGTCGCGCGGCCGCGGCCATTCGCAGGAGCCTGTTTCTGGAGGCTGCCGCCGGCGCCGCGATCCTGGCGCTCGTCGCCTGGTTCGGACTGCTCGAGCCTATCCCGGCGCCGGGTGCGGCTTGAGCGACGCGCGCGCCTGGGCCGGTTCGATCATCCTCGGTGATGGATGGGCACTCGTCGACGCCCGCGTCGGCGCAAGCCGGCCGCATTCCCATCTGGCGCACCAGCTCTGCCTCGCCACCGAAGCCGACATCGACATCGCGGGGGAAGAGCCCCTTCTCGTCCCGCGAGGCCGGGCGGCCTTCATCCCGGCAGGCCTGTCCCACCGGATCGGGCCTGCCGGCGCGGCAACGCGGTCCTTCTACATCGACGCCACATTCTGGCGGCGGGGCCGTGCACGGCCCGCGAACCGGCTCTCTCTGCGGCCGTCCCGCGAAGCGAAGTCGCTCGGAGCGATCCGCGATGCCGATACCGGGCGGGCCTTCGCACGGGAGCTCACCGGCAACGCCCTGCCCTCCTCGCCCGACGCCCGCCTAGCCGCCGCCCTGTCGCGGGCCGGGCCGGATGCCTCGCCGCTCGCGCTCGCGCGGGCGTCGGGTCTCTCCCCCTCGCATCTTCGCGAACTCGCAATCCGCGATTACGGCGTTTCGCCCTCGAAATTGCTGCAATGGCGGCAAATAGTACGCGCCGTCGCCGCTGTCGGCGAGGGCTGCGGACTGGCGGAGGCCGCAGCCGCGGGCGGATTCGCCGATCAATCGCATTTTACCCGGCGCTGCGTCCAATGGCTCGGCGTGACGCCCTCGTCGGGCCTCGCGTCGCTTCATCCGGTGCCCGGCGCCTAGGCTTCGCGCGCGGCCGGGACGCGAGGCTCCGGCGATATGTTCAAGACCGCGCGGCTTCGCCGCGGCATCGTGGCTTCGCCCGGGTGCCGCCTCCCCGGAGCCCCGCGCGACGACGCCGCGACCCGCGGCAAGTCCGACCCCATCGCAAAGGCCTACCGAATGACGCGACCCGAACCGACCTACACGCCGCCCGCGGGCTATCATTTCCTCACGCCCTTCTACGACCGGGGCGTCGCGTGGACCACGCGCGAGCGACGCTGGCGCGAGCAGCTTGTCCGTCATATGGCGCTGACCGGGGCGGATATCCTGCTCGACGTCGGCGCGGGCACCGGGAACCTCGCCGTGCTGGTCGATCGGCAAGGCAGCGGCGCGCGATATCTCGGCGTCGATCCCGACGGGGCCGCCCTGGCAATCGCCCGTGCGAAAACATATGAGTCTCCATCGAAGACCGAGTTCCGCACCGGGCATTTCACCGCCGAAAGCGTGCGCGACTGGCCGGTCCCGAACAAGGTCGCGCTATGCCTCGTCCTTCACCAGGTCGGCCTCGAGGAAAAGGCTCGCCTCCTGCGCGAATGCTGGAAGTGCCTCCCGGACGGAGGAGAATTATATGTGGCCGACTATGGCGAGCAAACCGGCCTGATGCGCCTGCTTTTCCGTCTCACGATCCAGCTGCTGGACGGAAGAACCGACACGCAGCCCAATGCCGACGGCCTTGTGCCCGTCCTCGTCAGGGAAGCCGGATTCCGGAACGTGCGCGAAATCGAACGGTTCCGCACCATCACCGGGTCGATCTCGATCATCGCGGCGCACAAGGCGGGGGCGCCGCGTCCCGTCTGACGAGGGGAAGCCCCGACTTTTGCGTATTCCTGAGAGGGGAGTCCGGACGCGCGATCGCAAGGCGGACGGGATCGATGCGCCGGTCGGGAACGGCCGGCGACCGGCAGACAGGATGGGCTTCTGAGCATGGATCATGATCATCACGATACAAACGGCGCGACGTCCGTCACGGATCCGGTCTGCGGAATGGCGGTCGACCCCGCGGCCACCGACCATGTTTCCACCCACGCCGGGGTTCGCCACCATTTCTGCAGCAGCGGCTGCCGCGACAAGTTCGAAGCCGATCCCGCCCGCTATCGGGGCGCCGGCCGATCCGGTGCGGCCGCCGCGCCCGGGGGTGCCGTGTGGACCTGCCCGATGCATCCCGAAATCCGGCGCCCGGGCCCCGGCAGCTGCCCGATCTGCGGAATGGCGCTGGAGCCCGTCATGCCTTCGGACGAGGACGGGCCCAGCGCCGAATATCGCGACATGCGGCGGCGCTTCTGGATCGGCCTCGCGCTCACCCTCCCGGTGTTCGCCCTCGAAATGGGTGGGCATCTGACCGGGCTTCACATGATGATCGCACGGCAGACGAACAACTGGATCCAGATGCTGCTCGCGACGCCGGTCGTCCTCTGGGCCGGCTGGCCCTTCTTCGAACGCGCCTGGCAGTCGCTCCGCAACCGCAGTCTCAACATGTTCACGCTGATCGCGATGGGGACCGGCGTCGCCTGGGCCTACAGCATGGTCGCCGCGCTCGCGCCGGGCATATTCCCCGATGCCTTCCGCGCGCCCGGCGGATCGGTCGCGGTCTATTTCGAGGCCGCATCGGTCATCACGGTGCTCGTCCTGCTCGGTCAAGTGCTCGAGCTTCGCGCCCGCGAGACGACGAGCGGCGCGATCCGCGCATTGCTCGATCTCGCCCCGAAACGCGCGCGGCGCGTCCGCGCCGATGGAAGCGACGAGGAGATTCCGCTCGAGGATGTCGCCGTCGGCGACATGCTGCGCGTTCGTCCGGGCGAAAAGGTCCCGGTCGACGGCGTCGTCGTCGAGGGACGCGGGACAGTCGACGAATCGATGGTGACGGGCGAATCGATGCCGGTCACCAAGGAGAAGGGAGCGGTCCTGATCGGCGGCACGATCAACCAGACCGGCGCGCTCGTCATGCGCGGCGAAAAGGTCGGCCACGACACGATGCTCGCGCGCATCGTCCAGATGGTCGCCGACGCGCAGCGAAGCCGGGCCCCGATCCAGAGGCTGGCGGACTCGGTATCGGCCTGGTTCGTGCCCGGCGTCATCCTGGTCGCGATCATCGCCTTTGTCGTCTGGTCGCTCGTCGGGCCGGCGCCGGCGATGGCCTACGGCCTCATCGCCGCGGTCGCGGTCCTCATCATCGCCTGTCCGTGCGCGCTCGGCCTCGCGACCCCGATGTCGATCATGGTCGGCGTCGGCCGCGGCGCCGAAGCCGGTGTCCTCATCAAGAACGCCGAAGCGCTCGAGCGGATGGAGAAGGTCGATACGCTCGTCGTCGACAAGACGGGCACGCTGACCGAAGGGCGGCCATCGGTGGTCGCGATCGAGGTCGCCGATGGCTTCGCCCGGGATGAGGTGCTGCGCGTCGCCGCCAGCCTCGAGCGCACGAGCGAGCATCCGCTTGCCCGGGCGATCGTCAAGGCGGCCGAGGATCGCGGCCTCGTCCCTCACGAGCCGTCGGCGGTCGACCAGCCGGTCGGCAAGGGCATCATCGGTGTGGTCAAGGGCGAGGTCGTCCTCGCCGGCAACGCCGGCTTCCTTGCCGAGCACGACGTCGATCTTTCCGGCGTCGCCGATACCGCCGACCGCCTGCGCGGCGATGGCGCGAGCGCGATCTTCGTCGCGGTGAACGGCGTCGCCGCGGGGGTCATCGCGATCGCCGACCCGATCAAGGACAGTACGCCCGAGGCGCTGCGCGCGCTCGGGCAGGCCGGTGTCCGGGTGATCATGCTGACCGGCGACAACCGCAAGACCGCCGAGGCGATCGCGCGGCGCCTCGCGATCGCCGAGATCGAGGCCGAGGTCCTGCCCGACCAGAAAAGCGCGGTCGTCGAGCGGCTGCGCGCGGAGGGACGTATCGTCGCCATGGCGGGCGACGGCGTCAACGACGCGCCCGCGCTTGCCGCCGCCGACGTCGGGATCGCGATGGGCTCGGGTACCGACGTCGCGATCGAAAGCGCCGGGGTCACGCTGCTGCGCGGCGACCTCATGGGCATCGTGCGGGCACGCCATCTCAGTCACGCGACGATGCAGAACATCCGGCAGAATCTCTTCTTTGCCTTCGCCTATAATGTGGCGGGCATCCCGGTTGCGGCGGGCATTCTCTACCCGAGCTTCGGCCTGCTCCTGTCGCCGATCATCGCCGCCGCCGCGATGGCGCTCTCCTCGGTCAGCGTCATCGGCAACTCGCTCCGGCTGCGTTTCGCGAAGATCTGACCGGACGGCGCCGGAGGCGGCCGCGCGCGATGAACCGGCAGCAGGGGTGAAACGGAAAATCAGGGAAGGCAGGGACATGAACATGAACAGCGCGACCTCTTCCGGACCGGCACGGACCCGGGCGGCCGGCCCGCCGCACGCGACGATCTACCGGATGGTCATGGAGCATCATATCTGCCCCTACGGCCTGAAGGCGCTGCACCTTCTTCGCCGCAAGGGCTTCGAGGTCGACGATATCTGGTTGCGAAGCCGCGAGGAAACCGACGCCTTCAAGGCAGAGCATGACGTCGCGACGACCCCGCAGACCTTCATCGACGGCAAGCGGATCGGCGGTTACGACGAGCTTCGCCGCCATCTCGGCCTGACGGTCCGCGATCCCGGGGCGCTGACCTACACACCCGTCATCGCGCTTTTCTCGATCGCCGCGCTGATGGCACTGGCCGCGAGCGAGGCCGCCAGCGGAACCCCCTTCACGATCCGGGCCGCCGAGTGGTTCATCGGCTTCAGCATGACGCTGCTTGCCTATCTCAAGCTGCGCGACGTCGAGAGCTTCTCGACGATGTTCCTGAACTATGATCTGCTTGCGCGGCGCTGGGTGCCCTATGCGACGATCTATCCTTTTGCCGAGGCGCTTGCGGGCATATTGATGATCGCCGGGGCGTTCGACTGGATATCGATCCCGGTCGCTCTTTTCATCGGCGGCATCGGCGCCGTATCGGTCGTCAAGGCAGTCTATATCGACAAGCGCGAGCTCAAATGCGCCTGCGTCGGCGGCGACAGCAATGTGCCGCTCGGCCTTGTGTCGCTGACCGAGAATCTGATGATGGTCGCAATGGCGGTCTGGATGCTCGCAGCCCCGGCAGCGGGGATGGCCGGACACTGATCCCGATGAACCGCCGTTCGCCGGGCCATCGGGAAGGCGATCGAACGGCAGCCCCCCGGGGTCGTGGTCCTGGTGCCCGGAGCCCTCATGGACCCTCCCGTCCGGCAAGCGGCCCCGGTGCGCGCACTGACGGCCCGCCGCCAACCGGGCGCCCGCCGCCTTGCCGGGGCGGCCTGCCCGGTTCGCTTCGCCCCATTTGCTAGGCGGCCGCCTGCGCTTCGTAGCCGGCCTCGCGGATCGCCTCGACAAGCGCGGCGCGGCTCGCGCCGCTCTTCACGCGGACGCTCCGCGTCTCGACGTCGGTTTCGACCGCGGCCTGCGCGTCGACGCCGTGAATGGCCGAGACTATCGAGCGAACACAGCCGCCGCAGGTCATGCCGGGAATATCGAAACGGATCATGCTGAAACCTCCAGATCTTGATGGAGATGCCGATATGGGGCTTGCCATCGTGGCAAGGTCAACGGCTCGAAAAGCTTTTTTTTGCCCCTTGACCTTCCAATCGTTGGAAGCACCACATTCCGGTCCGGAGCATGAAACCGGAGTCAGATGAATGTCCAATGTGATGGAACGCGAACGGGCAAGAAGCGCGCCCGCAAGGGATTTGGCGCAGATGAGCGTCGCGGTTGCCGGCATGACCTGCGCCTCGTGCGTCGGTCATATCGAAAAGGCGATCGGCAAGCTGCCCGGCGTCGCCGGCGTCGGCGTCAACCTTGCGACCGAACGCGCCGACGTGACCTTTGCGGGCCCGCCCGATCCGCAGGCCGTGGTGACGGCGATCGAGCAGGCCGGCTACCATGTGCCGGAAATCGATGTCGAACTCGGGGTCGAGGGGATGACCTGCGCCTCGTGCGTCGGCCATGTCGAAAAGGCACTGGCGGGCGTTCCCGGCGTCACCTCCGCCAGCGTCAATCTCGCGACCGGTCGCGCGAGCATCCGCTATCGGAGCGGGATCGCCGCGCCCGACGATCTCGAAGCCGCGATCCGCCGCGCGGGCTACACGCCGCGCCGGCTCGAAAACGATGCCGCGGCGCCCGACCGCGAGGCGGCCGCGCGCGAGGCCGAACTGTCGGGGCTTCGCCGCTCGCTGCTGCTCGCCGCGGTGCTGGCGCTGCCGGTGTTCCTGCTCGAAATGGGCTCGCACCTCATTCCCGCCGTCCATGAGTTCGTGATGACCACGATCGGCATGCAGACGAGCTGGCTGATCCAGTTCGCGCTCACCACGCTGGTGCTCTTCGGCCCCGGCTTGCGCTTTTTCCGGAAGGGCATTCCCGCGATCCTGCGCGGCACGCCCGACATGAACTCGCTCGTCGCGCTCGGCACCAGCGCCGCCTGGGGCTATTCGCTCGTCGCGACCTTCGCCCCCGGCGTGCTGCCGCCGGGCACCGCCAACGTCTATTACGAGGCGGCTGCGGTGATCGTCGCGCTGATCCTGCTCGGCCGCTATCTCGAGGCCAAGGCCAAGGGCCGTACGTCGGAGGCGATCAAGCGCCTCGTCGGACTGCAGGCCAAGACGGCGCGCGTCGTCCGCGACGGAGCGGTTGTCGACGTCGCGCTCGCCGATGTCGTCAGCGGCGACATCGTCGAGGTGCGTCCGGGCGAGCGCGTGCCCGTCGATGGCGAAGTCGTCGACGGAAATTCCTGGGTCGATGAATCGATGATCACCGGCGAACCGGTCCCGGTCGCCAAGGCCGCGGGCGCCGAAGTCGTCGGCGGCACGATCAACACCACCGGGGCCTTTACCTTCCGCGCGACCAAGGTCGGCGCCGACACCGTTCTCGCCCAGATCATCCGCATGGTCGAACAGGCGCAGGGGTCGAAGCTGCCGATCCAGGCGATGGTCGACAAGGTGACCGCATGGTTCGTCCCCGCCGTGATGGGGATCGCGGCGCTGACCTTCCTGATCTGGCTCATCTTCGGCCCCGACCCCGCGCTGACCTTTGCGCTGGTCAACGCGGTCGCGGTGCTGATCATCGCCTGCCCGTGCGCGATGGGGCTCGCCACCCCGACCTCGATCATGGTCGGAACCGGCCGCGCCGCCGAGCTCGGCATACTGTTCCGCAAGGGCGAAGCGCTGCAGACGCTGCGCGACGTCGGCATCGTCGCGCTCGACAAGACCGGCACGCTGACCAAGGGCCGCCCCGAACTGACCGACCTCGAACCCGCAGCAGGCTTCGAACATGACGAGGTGCTGGCGCTGGTCGCGAGCGTCGAGACACGGTCCGAACATCCGATCGCCGAGGCGATCGTCGCCGCCGCGAAGGCCCGCGGGCTCGTCGTGACATCGCCGACGGCGTTCGAAGCCACGCCGGGCTATGGCGTGTCGGCAAAGGTGGGCGATCATGATGTCGATATCGGTGCCGACCGCTTCATGACGAAACTGGGCCATGACGTGTCGGCCTTCGCAGGCAAGGCGGCCGAACTCGGCGCACTGGGCCGGTCGCCGCTCTATGCCGCGATCGACGGCCGGCTCGCGGCGGTGATCGCGGTCGCCGACCCGATCAAGGATAGCACCCCCGAGGCTGTCTC
>JAGHZY010000140.1 GCA_017745175.1 Sphingopyxis sp.
TTCCGCAGTGGGATTTCCTCGACTTCCTGCGCGACGAGGCGGCCGCCTATCCCGGCTTTGCGCTCGAGATGGAGGCCGAAGTCACCGGGCTGGTCGAGGACGGCGGCAGGGTCGCCGGCGTCCGGCTCGCGGATGGCCGCGAGCTGCGCGCAGGCAAGCTGGTGCTGATGACCGACGGTCGCGCCTCGCTCGTGCGCCGGCTCAGCCTGCTGCCGGTGACCACGCTCGGCGCGCCGATGGACGTGCTGTGGTTTCGCGTGGCCAAAGCCGACAACGCCGGCGAGCGGCTGCTCGGCGCGGTCCAGACCGGGCGCATGGCGGTGCTGATCGACCGGCGGACGTATTGGCAGTGCGCGTTTCTGATCCCCAAGGGCGCCGCCGAGGAGGTCAAGGCGCGCGGCCTGGTGTGGCTGGCCGACCAGTTGAACGGGCTGTTTCCCGAAATCGACCTGTCGGGCGGGCCGCAGAGCGTCGACGACCTGCACCTGCTGTCGGTCGCGCTCGA
>JAGHZY010000141.1 GCA_017745175.1 Sphingopyxis sp.
GGTCAATATCGGCGGGCTGACGCTCAATTTCTGGGACGGCGCCGCGGGACCGAAGTTCGATGGCGCGATCGGCGGTGGCGACGGCGTCTGGCAGTCGCATGTCGGCAACGACAACTGGACCGATCTGAACGGCGCGCTCAACGCGGGCTTCAGCGATGGCGCAGTGGCGATCTTCGGCGGCAATGCCGGCACCGTGGCGGTGGACAACAGCCTGGGCGCGGTAACTGCCTCGGGCATGCAATTCGCCACCAATGGCTACACGCTCACCGGCGACGCGGTGACGCTCACCGGCGCGCAGGCTGTAATCCGGGTTGGTGACGGCAGCGCGGCGGGCGCGGGCTATGTCGCGACGATCGGTAGCACGCTCAGCGGCGCGAGCCAGCTGGTGAAGACCGATTCGGGCACGCTCGTCCTCGGCGGCGCCAACAGCTATACGGGCGGGACCTTGGTGACCGGAGGCACCGTCCAGATCGCCGCCGACGCCAATCTCGGCGCGGCCGCGGGC
>JAGHZY010000014.1 GCA_017745175.1 Sphingopyxis sp.
GGCCCTTGCGATGACGCAGGCCGCGGTAGCAGGCGAGGTCCATCAGGCGCTTGATGTTCATCGCCGTGTTGCGGCGAAGGTCACCCTCGACCGTGTGGTCGGCGTCGAGCGTTTCACGGATCTGCAACACTTCGGCGTCGCTCAGGTCCTGGACACGACGCGCGTGGTCGATACCGAGCTTGTCGGCGATGTCGACGGCGGTCTTGCGACCGATGCCGTGGATGTAGGTGAGCGCGATGATCACGCGCTTGTTGGTGGGCAGGTTGACGCCCGCGATACGTGCCATTGGTAACTTTCTCCTGCTCCACAGGGCGCGCTGGCAATCGGCCCCATCTCAAAGCGTCTGAATTTCCAACGCAAAAAACGGACCACGATGCGCACGAAGACGCTTCGCCGTCCGGTCAGGCTGTCGGAATGTCCGCGCAGTTAGGGTGAGTCGTGCCGAAAGTCAAGCGAACTGCGGTGAATGGCTTGCCGGAACGGGTGGTCACGAATGCGATGTAAGGGCGACGGCACGATCGTGCAAGCGGGCGACGACGGCGCGATGGATTCCGGGCGCGCAGGCGATCACGCCGAAGGCCTGCGCACGCGGCGTATTGAACTTCAACGGTTCGCCGAAGGCGTCGGTGACGATTGCGCCCGCCTCGGTCGCGATCAGCGCTGCGGCGGCGACGTCCCATTCGAAACCCCAGCGCAAGGTTGCGACGAGGTCGGCGCGGTCGTCGGCGACGAGCGCCATCCGCAGCGCGATGCTGTTCGGCTTGGTCACCATGATCAGGTCGCGGTCGATCCTGGGCAGGCTGTCCGCGGGGACGCGCGCGCCGTCGAAGATCATCCGGCGGCTCGCGCGCAGCGTTTCGCCATTGAGTGTCGCCCCCTTGCCCTTTTGCGCGACCCACAGCTCGTCGAATGCAGGCGCGTAAAGGACGCCGAGTTCGGGGGCCCCGTCGATCACAAGCGCGACCGACACGCACCAGCCCGGTCTCCCGCGGATGAAATCGCGCGTGCCGTCGATCGGGTCGACGCACCACATCGCGCGGCAGGACAGCCGGTCCTCGTTGTCGGCGGTCTCCTCGGACAGCCATCCGGCCTCGGGCACCATGGCGCCGAGCACCGCCTTCAGCCGCGCGTCGACTGCGAGGTCGACGTCGCTGACCGGATTGTCGTGTGACTTGTGCCACACATCGACCGGCCGCCCCTCGCCGCGCCAGCGCGCCATCGCCATGTCGCCGACCTCGCGGGTGGCGGCGATCACGGCTTCGAGGTTGCGGGCGGGCAAGGATTCAGCTCGACGCGACGGTCATGCCGTCGATACGCAGCGTCGGCGCGTTGGTGGCGTGGCGGAATTCAAGGTCGTTTGCGGGGGTCAGCGCAGCGAACATGTCGATCAGATTGCCGGCGATCGTGAACTCGGCGATCGGTCCGGCGATCGCGCCATCCCTGATCAGGAAGCCCGAGGCGCCGCGGCTGTAATCGCCGGTCACGGGATTGACGCCCTGGCCGATCAACTCGGTGATATAGACACCCTCGGCGACGCCTTCCATCAGTGCCGCCGGTGTGACGCTGCCCGCCGCGAGGTGGAGGTTGCTCGCACCGACACCCGACGCGCCGCCGCCGCGGCTCGCATGGCCGGTCGGGGTCAGGCCGAGCTGTCTGGCCGATGCATTGTCGAGCAGCCAGCCCGTGATCTTGCCGCCGGTCACGATATCGCGCGCCGCGGTCGGCAGGCCTTCGCCATCGAAGGCGCGGCTGCGCAGTCCGCGCGGACGATGCGGCTCGTCGCGGATGACGATACCGCTGTCGAACAGCATCTCGTCTTCCTTGCCGAGAAGAAAGCTGGTGCCGCGCGCGATCGCGGGGCCGGCGATTGCGCCGAGCAGGTGGCCGACGATGCCGCCGCTGACTCGCGGGTCGAGAAGGACGGGAAGCTTGCCGTTCGGCGCCTTGCCCGGAGCCAGCCGCGCGACCGCCCGGGTGCCGGCGCGCGTACCGATGTCGGCCGCGCCTTCGAGATCGGCGAGATGGTGCGCGCTGTGCCAGCCATAGTCGCGCTGCATCGAGGCGCCTTCGCCCGCGATGACGCTTGCCGACAGGCTGTGACCGCTTGACCCGTAGCCGCCGGCAAAACCGTGGCTGGTCGCGAGCGCGAAGCGCGTGCGGCTGTGGCTCGCCGAGCCGCCTTCGCTGTTCGTGACGCCCGTGACGGCGCGAGCCGCTTCCTCGACGGCGAGCGCGGCTTCCCGCAGGGCCTGTGGATCGGCTTCGCTGCCGTCGTCGAGATCGAAGTCGGGAACCGGGCCCTTGAAGAGCAATTCTTCGGGGGCAAGGCCGGCATAGGGATCCTCGGGGGCCTCGCGCGCCATCGCGACGCAGCGTTCGACCAGCTTGGCGAGTTCGCCTGCGTCCATGTCGGCGGTCGAGACGCTCGCGCTGCGCTGACCGACGAAAACGCGCAGCGAAATATCCTGCCCCTCCGACCGCTCGACATCCTCGAGCGCGCCGAGCCGCATCGAGACCGAGGTCGCGGCGTTGCAGTAATAGAGCGCGTCGGCAGCGTCGGCGCCGGCCTTGGTAGCGGCGTCGCACAGCATTTGCGCGCGGTCGAGGGCTTCGGAAACGGTGAGCATGTCCGCGCCCTAACCGGCGCCGGGCGAAGCGTCAAAATCTAAGTCGGATCAGCGAATGATCGCGGCGATCGCGTCGGTGGCGGCCATCGTGCCGCTGACCCACAGAAAGGGCAATGACAGAGCGGCGATCCACAGGCGGCGCACGTCGCGGCGGAAGCGGGCATGGAGGCCCCAGCTGGCGAGCGCCTGACGGCTGAGACGATACCAGCGCCGTTCGGTCGAACGCGCGACCGGCAGGGCGAGTGCGAGCAGCATGACCAGCGCGACGACGATGAGGGCCGAGGGAGCTCCCGCAGCGACCGCGCCCATGACGACCCAGATCTGCAATGCGGCAAAGGCGAGGAGGGCGGCGGCGGCGTGCCATGTCATTCGGCGACCCAGACTCCGCGCCGGCGGCACGCTGACTGCCGTGCGCCTCCACAGGCGCGGTCCGAATGCTGATGCCATGTTACAGCCCCCTTAGGCTGGCGATTCCCAGAACCGCACGTTTTGCCCCAAAAATTCCCAAGTCAAGACACGCTGCCAGCGATTCGTTAATTTTTGCACTCGATTGGGCGCAGATTCGGAACATAATCGCGGCAGGCCGCCGAATCTGACATAATTTGCCCGGCCGGGCGTGACCGAAAGAGCTGAAAACGGCATCAGCCGAATTGAAACAGCGGTCTTGACCGCGCCTCGGGCCGGGGCGTAGCGCCATTTCGTGCCGTGGATGGAGACCTGATGCGTCGGCCCAAATTGTTCGATACGACACGCAACTATAGCTGGCCGCTCTTCCGCGCCGATGCGCTGGCGGGGATCAGCGTCGCGCTCGTCGCCTTGCCGCTCTGCATCGCGATTGCCATCGCATCGGGCAGCACGCCTTTCGTCGGGCTGGTCACCGCGATCGTCGGTGGCTTCATCATCTCGGCGACGAGCGGCAGCCGGGTGCAGATCGGCGGCCCGACCGGCGCCTTCATCGTCGTCGTCTATGGCGTTATTCAGGATCATGGCATGGACGGGCTGATCGTCGCGACGATCATGGCCGGCATCCTGTTGATCGTGGCCGGCTTCCTTCGCGCCGGACGGCTGATCGCGCTGGTCCCCGAACCGGTGATCGACGGCTTCACTATCGGCATCGCGGTGATCATCGCCGCCAGCCAGTTCCGGGATGCACTCGGCCTGTCGGCGGGCAAGGTTCCCGCCGACATGATCCCGAAGCTGGAAGCGCTGTGGGCGGCGCGTGCCACGCTGAGCCTCGCAGCCCTGGGCGTGACCGCGACGACGGTGGCCGCCATCCTGCTGCTGCGCCGCTGGCGTCCGCACTGGCCGGTGCTGGTGATCGCCGTCGGCGCGGCGTCGCTTGCGGTGTTCCTGTTCGATCTGCCGGTCGATACGGTGGGTTCGCGTTTCGGCGCGCTGCCGACCGGATTTCCGGTGCCGCACTGGCCCGATATGCCGCCGGGCCGGATCGTCGCGTTGCTCCCGTCGGCGATCACGATCGCCTTTCTGGCGGGCGTCGAATCGCTGTTGTCGGCGATCGTCGCCGACCGCATGTTCGACGGTCGGCACCGTCCCAGCGCCGAACTGCTTGCGCAGGGCTATGCCAATGTCGTGACTCCGCTGTTCGGCGGGCTGCCGGTCACCGGCGCGATCGCGCGCACGGCGACCAACGTCCGCGCGGGCGGGCGCACGCCGGTCGCGGGTATGGTCCATGCGGCTGTGATCCTGATCGTCGTGCTCGCCGCCGGGCGGCTTGCCGGCGCGCTCGCGCTGCCCGCGCTGGCGGCGGTGTTGCTGGTCACCGCCTGCAATATGGCGGAGCCCGAGAAATGGCGCGAGCATGCGGCGCTGCCGCGGGACGAGCGGCTGCTGCTGTTCGTGACCCTGCTGCTGACGGTATTCACCGACCTGACGATCGCGATCGGTGTCGGCGTGGCGCTCGGTTTCATCCTGCGCTGGCGGAAGCGGCGCGGCGCCAGGGTCTGGAACCCGCGCGAGCGCTAGGCTCGCCCCTAGGGCTTCGGCGGGGTCGGCAGCGGCACGGCGTCGGCATCATCGGGTGCGGTTGGCGCGGGGTGTTGACCGCTGGCCTGGCGTTCGAGTTCCTCGGCCGCCTTTTGTCGCTCGGCGAGCGCGCGTTCCTCGGCGACGACGGCGGCTTCGACCTCATCCGCCGCTGCGTCGATCCCGGCTATCCGCTTGGCGCGTTCGTCGGCGATCATCGCCTGCCAGTCGGTCTTGTTCGCGGCCTGGCGTTCGGCCTTCGCGCCCGCGACCAGCGCCTGCGTGCAGCCGGTGAAGCCGCCGAGCCCGGTCGGCGAGCAGCTGTCAGTGCCGAAGCGGCCGACGCGTTCGAGCGCGACGACCTTGTTCGCCCACGCTTCGTTGCGCACGTCGAGCGGATTGCCGCGCAGCATTTCGGGCACGCGATAGCGTTCGGTTTCGGGCAGCCGGTTACAGACGACGATTTCGTCGGGGCTCGACTGCTCGCACTTGTCGTTGCCGTAAACGATGACCTGGTTGATCTTTTCGGCGTCGACCGTCTGCTGCTGCGCCGCAGCGGGCGTGGCGGCGACGCTGCCGGCGAGGATCAGCGCGAACAGGGGGAGGCGGGTCATCGGGTCTTCCTTTGTCTGTCTGATGCGGCTTGGCATCGCCACCCTGCACCCGTCATGAACGGGGGCAGGGCTTTGTATCAGATACGTTTGGACAGCGCGATGGCTGCGCGGCAGCCGGCGCGGATGGCGAAGCTCAGGACGGGATAGCCGGGTGCGCTTTCGGCGCCGGCCGCGAGCGCGGCTTCCTTGTGCTCGAGCTCTTCGGCCCGGAAATCCTCGACCGCGGCGCTGAGTTCGGGGTCGCTGTCGCCGAGCTCGTCGAGCTGATGCTGATAGTGACGGTCGATCTCGGTCTCGACCGCTGCGGTGCAGGCCATCGCAGCGCGCGGGCCCATCGCGGCGGTGACGGCGCCCAGCGCGAAGCCCGCAACGTTCCAGAAAGGCTGGAGCGCGGTCGGACGCACGCCGCGACGGGCGACCATCGCGTCGAAGAATTTGCGGTGCCGCTCTTCCTGTTCGGCCATATGCGCGATCTCGCGCGCCATCGGGTGGCGATCGCCCATCACCGCGAGCTGGCCGGCGTAGATGCGCGTCGCGCCATATTCGCCCGCTTGGTCGACGCGGATCATCGATGCGGTGCGCTTGTTCCTCATGCCGCCGATGTGGTCTTCCGGCGCAGCAAGGTCAAGACGAACGCGGCGGCACCGAGCGAGAAGATCGCGTTGAAACCCGCGAGCGAGATTCCGAACAGCGACCACTGCACCGCGTCGCAGCGGATCAGCGGTGCGTTCATGATCGAATCGAGCGTGACCGGGCCGTTGCTGCCCGTTGCACAGGTCGTAATGCCTTCCCAGAAACCATATTCGACCCCGGCATGGAAGATGCCGATCGCGCCGCTCACCGCGATCGCGATGGCGGCGAGCAGGGTCAGTGCGCGCATCGCCCCGTCATTGCGGCGGAGCAGCAGCGCGAGCAGCGCGAGCAGGATTGCCGCCTGATGCGGCCAGCGCTGCCAGTAGCACATTTCGCACGGGTGCAGGCCGAAGCCATATTGCGAGACGAGCGCGCCGCCATAGAGCAGCAAAGGCGCGAGGAACGCAACGACGGGCGCAGCAAGGCGCGATTTCAGCATGTCCGCCAGCCCCTTAGTTGCGGGCGGTCGGCTTGGCGGCGGGCTTGACCGGTAGCTTGCCGCCTTGCGCCATGCGAGCCGCCGTCGGGTTGATCCGTCCGATCGTCTGCAACGCATAGTGGAGCTGGAAGTCCTCGATGCCCTTTTCCTTGAGCTCGGCGGCCGTCGCGGTAAAACGCGGATCGGCCTTTTCGTCCTTTTCGAGCAGGCCGTTGTCGACCTTCTTCTCGTTGACGAGATGGCGGCGCAGATCGCTTTCGCGGAATTTCGGGCGCGATGCATAATCGGGGTCGGAGATCTGGGGCACGCGGATATCCGGCTCGATCCCGCCTTCCTGCACGCTGCGGCCCGACGGTGTGTAGTAGCGCGCGGTGGTCAGGCGGAGCGCGGTTGTGTCGGTCAGCGGAAGCACGGTCTGCACCGATCCCTTGCCGAAGCTGCGTTCGCCCATCACGACCGCGCGATGCTGATCCTGCAGCGCGCCGGCGACGATTTCGGATGCCGAGGCCGAGCCCGAGTCGATCAGCACGACGACCGGCGCGCCGCCAGCCATATCGCCGGGTTCGGCGAAATAGCGTTCGATATCGCCTTTCTTGCGGCCGCGCTGCGAGACGATCTCGCCGCGATCGAGGAAAAGGTCGCTGATCCCGACGGCCTCGTCGAGCAGCCCGCCGGGGTTCGAGCGCAGGTCAAGGATCCAGCCGCGCGGTTTCTTGCCGAGCGATTTTTCGACCGCGAGCATTGCGGCCTTGAGGTCGGTGGTCGCATCGGCCGAGAAGCTGGAGACGGTGAGCACGCCGACGTCACCGCTGACTTCCCATTTGACGGGCTTGAGGTCGATGATCTCGCGGGTGAGCGTCAGTTCCATCGGCTTGTCCTGCCCCTCGCGCACGACCGTGATGTCGATCTTGGTGCCCGGACGCCCGCGCATCTGTTCGACCGCCTCGTCGAGCGTCAGGCCGAAGATCAGTTCCTTGTTGATGTGCGTGATATAATCGCCGGCCTTGATTCCGGCCTTGGCAGCCGGGGTGTCGGCGGTCGGCGCGATCACCTTCACGACGCCGTCTTCCATCGTCACCGACAGGCCGAGCCCGCCATATTCCCCGTCGGTCTGGGTCCTGAGGTTCGAGAAGCCGCGTGCGTCGAGATAGCCCGAATGCGGGTCGAGGCTGGCGAGCATGCCGTTGATCGCGCCCTCGATCAGCTTCGAATCATCGACGGGTTCGACATAGTTGGATTTGACCTCGAGATACACGTCCATGAAGCGCGAGATTTCTTCCTGCGTCTTCGAATCGACGGTCGCCATCGCGCCGGTCGCAAGCGGGATCAGCGCCAGCGTCGAGAGCGCGGCGGCGCCCTGCCACAAGGCAAAGCGGCGCTTGGGGGTGTTCTGGGTCTGGGTCGAGTCGGTCATCTCAGTCTTTCACTCAGGCGAGAGCAAGCGCGCCTTATAGTCCCCGGCGCGCCATCCTCCTACGCATTTGTGCGGGCGTCAAGCGATGCATCCCTATGCGCAACGAGGGGCGAACGGACGATTAACCGATCATCGCGATGATATCGACGGGACGTCCGGCGCGGCGCAGTTCGACGGTTATACGGCTGTCGTCCGAACCCGCCCGGCCGACCGGCGCCCCGGCGTCGAGCGTGTCCCCAACGCCTGCCGACAGCGCGATCATGCCGGTGAGGAGCGACACCCAGCCGCCGCCATGGTCGATGATTACGATCTTGCCGTAGCCGCGATAGTCGCCCGCGAAGCTGACGCGGCCGGGGGCGGGGGCGACGACCTGTCCGCCGGGGCGCGCAGCGATCGTCACGCCGCGCGAACGCACGCCGCTCTCGTTGACCTCGCCCAGCCCCGCGACGATGCGCCCGACGACGGGAAGGCGATAGGCGCCCGGGGCCAGTTCGGCTTCGGCTGCCACCGACGGCCCGGCGCCGGTTATGCTGCTCTCGGGATTGCGCGGGCGCGGGAGCGGGCCCGCAAGCTGGACGAGTTCGGCGCGCACGGCGCTATCGGCTTCGAGCGAGTCCATCAGGTCGACGATGTCGCGCGCCTTTTCGCCAAGGCCCAGCGCGCGGTCGGCCTCGAGCTGCGCGCTGCTCATCAGTTCGCGCGAGCGCAGCCGGCCTTCATTCTCGAGCCGCGTCAGCGCATCGCGGCGCTGCGCGAGCTGCGCCTTGCTGGTCGAGAGCGCCTTCAATGCAATCGCCTGCTGGTGCCGAATCGAGTCGAGCGTGGTGAGTTCGCGCCTGACGCCGGCCGTGCGGCGTTCGATCACCGGCATCGCGGCGTCGATCACCGCGCGTGCGTGGACCATGTCGGTCAGCGACCCCGGCTGTGCGAGCACGCTGACCGGTGGCTGGCGGCTCAATTGCTGAAGCGAGGCGGCGAGCTCGAGCAGGGGTTGCTGCTGCTCGGCCAGCCGCGCGCGCTGTGCCGAAAGCCGGCGGGTGACGAGCGCGACACGCGCTTCGCCTGCGCTGATGTCGGCTTCGGCTGACTGGATGCGCGCGGCGAGTGCCGCGCTGCGCTTTTTGAGCCGGTCGGCTTCGCTGCTCGCGGCCGCCGCCTGTTTTTCAAGCAGCGTGCTGCGCGCCATTGCTGTCGCCGATTGCTGTTTCGCGTCGAGAAGCTGGGCGCGTTCACGGGCCGCAATGGCCTGCGGATCGAAAATGTCGCTCTGCGCCAGCGCGAGAGTTCCGCCCGCAAAGGTGGCGGCGAGGGCGAAAAGCGCGCGTCTCACTGGCGACCCTCGCGGTGATAGGGGTGACCGGCGACGATACTTGTCGCGCGCCACAATTGTTCGGCGAGCATGGCGCGCGCCATCAGATGCGGCCAGGTCGCGCGGCCAAAGGCGATGACCTTGTCGGCGCCCTCGCGCTCCCGGGGTGTGAAACCGTCGGCAGCGCCGAGGCAGAAACGCGCCTCGCGCACTCCGCCGTCACGCCATTTTTCGAGCAATTTTGCGAATTCGAGCGATGACATCTGGTCGCCGCCCTCGTCGAGCAGCACAGTGCGGCTGTTGTCGGCCGCGGCGGGCATCCGCCCGCCGGTGTCGGGAAGCTCCGAAATCTTCTGCGCCCAGGTCACGCGCTTCATATAGCGCTCGACCAGTTCGGCCTCGGGCCCGCGCCCGATGCGTCCGCGCGCGATGATGTGCAGCAACATGACGCCTCGTTCGTTCTCGGCAGAAGCGGCACCAGCCCGCTCCCCCACCCGGCCTCCCAGTCCAGTTTACCCTGTGGGCGGCCGGGTGGGGGAGCGGGCTGGTGCCGCTTCTGTTCGGACGTTAGTCCGAACCGAACAACCACGTCAATTTGCGGCAGCAACCGGCGGCGCGTCGCCGAACGACCACATGCGCTCGAGATTGTAGAAGCTGCGCACCTCGGGGCGGAACAGATGAACGATGACGTCGCCCGCATCGAGCAGCACCCAATCGGCATTGGGAAGCCCTTCGACGCGAACGCTGCGGCCCGCTTCCTGCTTGATCCGCTGCGCCAGTTTCTCGGCGATCGCCGAGACATGGCGCGTCGAGCGGCCGCTCGCGATCACCATATGATCGGCGATGCTGCTCTTGCCGGCAAGCGGGATGGAGATGGTTTCCTGAGCCTGGTCCTCGTCCAGCTGGTGGAGGATCAGCGCGTGGAGCGCGTCCACGTGGTCGTTGGCGGATGCGGCAGTGCCGGCATCCTGGGTGGCGGAGATCAAATGCGTCCTTTCCTTGTCGAATCCGCAAGCCGCGAACGCGTGATCGGGTCGCGCAACGCGCGGCCGGAATAGCGTTCGAACCAGCGGGGGTTGGCCTGCCGTATTGCAGTTGCGGATCGCACATCGGGCGAAAATCGCAGGAACACGAGGGCAGGCGGTCTCCAGTCCGTCCAGTGAAGTTTCTGGTCCGCGGGCCGGACGAAGCGCCGAAGCCAACCCATCGCCTGTGCGGCATGGGCCCGGCCATTATAGCCCGGACGCGCGATAACCGCAATCGGCATCAATCGCGCGATCGCCCGCCAGTCGCGCCATTGGGGCAACTGGGCCAGATTGTCGGCGCCCATGATCCAGATGAAGCGCCGGTTCGGGTAACGCCGGACGAGCTTTTTGAGCGTGTCGATGGTGTAGCGCGTGCCGAGTTCGGCCTCGATCGCCGTCGCGCGGATCGGCGAGCGGCGCGCCAAGCGCTGCGCCGATCCGAGCCGCGCGGGGAGCGACGCCATCCCCGCCTTGGGCTTCAGCGGATTGCCTGGCGACACCAGCCACCACAATTCATCGAGCCCCAGCGCCTCGATCGCATTGAGGCTGATCGCGCGGTGCCCGCCATGCGCGGGATTGAAGCTGCCGCCGAGGAGACCGGTGGGGATCATTCGGGGAATGACTTCACCACCCTGATATGCCCGACGACGGCCCGGTTGAAATTCGGCAGGTCCTCTGCCGGGATCCAATATTCCTCATGCTCGCGGCCCCCGGCCTGTTCGACCTTGTAGTTCGCGAGATAGTCGGCGCTTACATCAAATTCGGTGACGAACCCGGACCCCGACGCCCGAACATTCCAGTCGCGCGCGATCTTCACGGCATATTCGTACGTCGTGACGGGATAGAAAATGGGCTGCTCAGGCAAGCGCGGCGGGAATTCGCTCATGGCGCTTTTGGTGATGAGCGCCAGTTCGTTCGGCCCCACCGGCCGCCAGAGGCGGATTGTATCGGTCAAGGCCGGACCTGCCCCGTCCCGCGCACCAGCCACTTATAGGTGGTGAGTCCTTCGAGCGCGACCGGGCCGCGTGCGTGGAGGCGGCCCGTCGCGATGCCGATTTCGGCGCCGAGACCGAATTCGCCGCCGTCGGCGAACTGCGTCGAGGCGTTGTGCATCACGATCGCGCTGTCGACGCCCGTCAGGAAGCGTTCGGCGATCCCCGCATCTTCGGTCACGATCGCGTCGGTGTGCCTGCTCGAATGCGCGTCGATATGCGCAAGCGCGCCGGGAAGACCGTCGACCAGCGCGACCGAGACGATCGCGTCGAGATATTCGGTGTCCCAGTCGCTCGCCGATGCGGGGTCGACATGCGGGCTCAACGCGGCGACGCCCTTGTCGCCGCGCACTTCGCAGCCCGCCTTGACCAGCGCGTCGATAATCGCGAGCGGCGCCGGATAGGCGCGGTCGATCAGGATCGTCTCGGTCGCACCGCAGACGCCGGTACGGCGCATCTTGGCGTTGACCGCGAGTTCGACCGCCTTTGCGGGGTCGGCGGCGCCGTCGATATAGAGGTGGTTGATGCCGTCGAGATGCGCGAGCACGGGCACGCGCGCCTCGTCCTGTACGCGCGCGACGAGGCCCTTGCCACCGCGCGGGATGATGATGTCGATCAGCCCCTGCGCGCGCAGCATCGCGCCGACCGCCGCGCGGTCCTGCGTCGGCACAAGCTGCACCGCGTCGGCAGGCAGACCCGCTTCGGCGAGCCCCGCCACGAATGCTGCATGGATCGCGCGGTTCGAATGCGCCGCTTCGCTGCCGCCGCGCAGGATCACGGCATTGCCGGACATGAAGCCCAGCGCGGCCGCATCGGCGGTCACATTGGGGCGGCTTTCATAGATGATGCCGACGACGCCCAGCGGCACGCGAACGCGGCTCAGCACCAGCCCGTTGGGCCGCGTCACGCGATCGATCTCGGCGCCCGACGGATCGGGGAGCGCGGCGACCGCATCGATCGCGTCGGCTATCCCGGCGAGCCGTCCTGCGTCGAGCCGCAGCCGGTCGAGCATCGCGCCCGACAGGCCGTTCTTTTGCCCGGCCGCCATATCCTCCGCGTTCGCGGCAAGGATCATGGCCGAACGGGCCCGGATTTGCGTTGCCGCCGCAACAAGCGCCGCCGCCTTGTCCGCCGACGGGGTGAGTGCGAGCCGTTTCGCGGCGGCGCGCGCGCGCGCGCCCATGCCGGCGATCAGCGCGGCGGCATCGCCGGGCAGCGGCGGGGCGGAGAGGGCTTCGGCGTTCATGGCGCCGCCCTATCATGCTTTGCGCGGGGCGCGAAAGTCCCGTTGCGCCATGCCACGCGCGTCTTTAGGCAGGGCACCATGACAGGGGATATCGAGGGCATCGGAGCGGCGGTGACGGCAGGCTTGACGGCGCGTGCGGTCGAGCCGCGCCATGGGGGCGCCGGCGCGGCGCGTGGCGGTGGGCGCTGCCTGAACTGCGGTACCGGGCTCGCCGGTTCACACTGCCATCATTGCGGGCAGCGTGCCGATGTGCACCGCAGTTTCGGTGCGATCGGGCACGATCTCGTTCATGCGATCTTCCATTTCGAGGGCAAGATCTGGAATACGCTGCCGCTGCTGACGTGGCGGCCGGGCGACCTGACGCGCCGCTATATTCACGGCGAGCGCGCGCGTTTCGTCTCGCCGCTCGCGCTGTTCCTGTTCGCGGTATTCCTGACCTATGCGGTGCTCGCGATGGTCGGCAGCGGCGGGGGGTTTGGCGAGGGGCTGAACAAGGCGGCGGCCGAGCAGACGCGCACGACGGCGATCAAGGACAGCATGCAGGCGGAGGTCGACCGGATCGACGACGAACTGGCAAAGAAGGGCTTGTCCCCGACCGACCGGCGCGAGCTCGAGACCGAGCGCGATGTGCTCCAGAAGAGCGCCGACTATCTCGGCGTCGCGCGCAGCCGCAGCAAGGGCGAGCGCGCCGCCGATCGCGCCGCGGGACCGCCGGTGCTCGACGATCCGGTGAAGCAGGTGACGACGAGCGCCGACTTCATCTCGCAGAACAAGATCGACACGGGTGTGCCCTTCATCGACCATGGGTTGAAAAAGGCGTTCGCGAACCCGCAGCTCGTCCTCTATAAATTGCAGGCGAATGCCTATAAATTCGCATGGGCGCTGATCCCGCTGTCGCTGCCGTTCATGTGGCTGCTCTTTCCGTTCAGCCGCCGTTTCCACACCTACGATCATTTCGTCTTCGTCACTTATTCGATTTCGTTCATGCTGCTGCTGTTCATCGTGGTGCGGCTCCTGAATCTCACAATCTTCGGCGACCTCGCGACCTTCTTCGCGATGCTTTTTGTCCCGTTCCATATGTACCGGCAGTTGCGCGGCGCCTATCGCTCGTCGCGTTTCGCGGCGCTCGTGCGCGCGGCGCTGCTCCTATTTTTCAGCCTGTTCGCGGTGATCTGGTTCATGCTGCTGCTACTCGCGCTCGGAATCAGCGGATAGGGCAGGGGCGGCGCGCGAAGCTGTAACAAAGACCGGCCACAGACCCGGCAACGCAGGAGAATATGCGATGCATCAGTCGTGGAACGAAATCGATCGCCGCTTGCTGATCAAGCTCGGCACGGCCGGGCTCGCCGCGCTGTCGCTGCCCGGCGCCGCGGCGGCGGCGATGGCGCAGGGCTTTACGCACGGCGTCGCGAGTGGCGAGCCGGGAGCGAATTCGGTGCTGCTCTGGACGCGCTACGCCGCGGCGAGCGATGCGACGTTGACCGTCGAGCTCTCCGGAAGCGCCGATTTCGCGCGCGTCGTCGCGGGGGGCAGCGTCACCGCGAAGGGCGATCGCGATCACACCGCGAAAATCACCGTCGACGGGCTCGATCCCGGCCGCTGGTATTTCTACCGCTTCGTCGCGCCCGACGGGACAAGGTCGATCACCGGCCGCACGCGGACCTTGCCCGCCGGGCCGACGAGCGCCTTCACCCTCGCGCTCTTTTCCTGCGCGAACCTGCCGTTCGGCTGGTTCAATGCCTATGCCCATGCGGCGGCGCGGAACGATATCGACCTCGTCGCGCATGTGGGCGACTATCTCTACGAATATAAGGTCGGCGACTATCCGTCGCTCAAGCAGGCCTTGCCCGGCCGCGATATCCAGCCAACGCACGAGATGGTCAGCCTCGCCGACTATCGGCTGCGTTACGCCTCCTATCGCGCCGATCCGGACCTCCAGCGCCTCCACGCGCTGTTCCCGATGATCGCGCAGTGGGACGATCATGAGTTCGCCAACGATGTATGGAAGGGCGGCGCCGAAAATCATAACGAAGGCGAGGGCGAATGGACCGCGCGCGCGGTCGCGGCCGAGCGCGCCTATCAGGAATGGATGCCCGTCGCCGACACGCGCTGGCGCGGCTATCAGGTCGGCGACCTCGCGACGATCTTCCTTCCCGAAACGCGCGTCACCGCGCGCGACCGCCAGTTCGAGGTTGACGAGATCATCGCGGGCGAAGGCGATCCCGCGGCGAAGCTCAGGCGGTTCGCCGAAGGGGCGTATCGCGATCCCGCGCGCCAGATGATGGGGGCGGAACAGGAGAAATGGCTGTTCGACGGCTTCGCCAGATCGACGAAAGCGGGGACGCGCTGGCAGGTGTGCGCGCAACAGGTGGTGATGGGCAGCCTGTTCACCCCGCCCGAGACGAAGGACTGGTTCGGTGGCGATCAGCCCGACTATGTCCGCCGCCGGGTCGAGACGGGGCAACTCGCCGCGCAGGCGGGGCTGCCGTTCAACCTCGACGCGTGGGACGGCTATCCCGCGGCGCGCTCGCGCCTGCTCGCCGCGGCGCAGCGTGCCGGCGCCGACCTCGTCACGCTGACCGGCGACACGCACAATGCCTGGGCGTTCGACCTTGCCGAAGACGGCCGGCCCGCGGGGATCGAGATCGCGGGGCAGAGCGTCACCTCGCCCGGCTATGAAAGCTATACCAAGGGTATTTCGGACGCGGCGCGCGTGTCGGCGCTGCGGCGCTCGTCGCCCGAACTCAAATGGGCGAATACCGAGGACCGCGGTTATGTGACGGTGCAGCTGGCGCGTGAGCGCGTGACCGCGAACTGGCACAGCGTCGAGACGATCCGTGCCCACAACCCCACCCTCAAGTCGACGCACAGTATGACCGCGCTGCGCGGCAAGCGGAGATTTGAACCGGCTTGACATATTCATAACTGGATGGTTATGAGAAATCCATAACTGAGGAGTTATGGATTAAATGGAGTCGTCAACCGACCTTCTGTTCAAGGCGCTCGCCGACCCGACCCGGCGGGCGCTTTTCGAGCGGCTGTGCCTCGACGGCGAGGCGACGGTCGGGGCGCTCACCGCAGGTGCGGGTATTTCGCAACCTGCGGTGTCGAAGCATCTCGGCGTGCTGAAGCAGGCGGGGCTGGTGCTCGACCGGCACGAAGGCCGGCAGACGCATTACAGCGCGCAGCAACGCGCGCTCGCGCCGCTCGTCGACTGGACGGGGCGCATGAACCGCTTCTGGGAAGCGCGGTTCGACGATCTCGAAGATTTGCTCAAAAGGATGGACCAATGACCGATACCGACGTGCGTAGCGTGACCGTGGAGCGCGAGATTCCGCACCCGCCCGAAAAGATCTGGCGTGCGCTGACGACGCAGCATCTGATCGGGGAATGGCTGATGAAGAATGACTTCGGTCTCGATCTCGGCCACCGCTTCCAGCTGCGCGGCGATTGGGGCCATGTCGATTGCGAGATTCTCGATGTCGAGCCCGGGCGGAGCCTTTCCTATACGTGGAATTACGCGCACGACGACCCTGCCTACCGGCTCGACAGCACGGTCACCTTCACGCTCGAGCCCACCGCAGCCGGCACGCTGCTGCGCATGGAACAGGTCGGCTTCCGCCCCGACCAGAAGCAGGCGTTCGGCGGCGCCAAGGGCGGCTGGAAGATCCACCTCGAAAATCTCGAGAAGGTCGTTGCGGGTCTCGACTGACCTTCAGACAGGGAGAAGAATATGAACTGGAGCGTTTGGATCCGGCAATTTCACCGCTGGGTATCGATCCTCTTTTCGGCGATCGTGCTCGCCATTTTCGTGATGCTCGGCGCGGGGCAGGAGCCCGCCCAGTGGGTCTATTATCTGCCGCTGCCGCCGCTGTTCCTGCTGATATTCTCGGGCCTCTACATGTTCTTCCGGCCCTATTTCAGGAAGCGCGGCGGCGCGGCGGGCTGAGCCCTCAGCTATAGGGCGGCGTGTCCTCGAACTCGGCGAACCACGGATAGTCGTTCGCGACGCTGACGGTGAAGTTCGCGGGGCGCTTTTCGAGGAAGCTCGACACGCCCTCGGCGGCATCGGCGCTGCGCCCGCGTGCGAAGATTGCGCGGCTGTCCCAGCGATGTGCGCTCATCGGGTGCGGCGCGCCGAGCATCCGCCAGAGCATGTGGCGGGTGAGCGCGACCGATACCGGCGCGCTATGCTCGGTGAGTTCGCGCGCCTTGGCGATCGCGGCGTCGATGAGGTCGCCGGGGGCGTGGACCGACTGGACGAGACCCTTTTCATGCGCCTCGGCGGCGTCGATCAGCCGTCCCGAATAGCACCAGTCGACCGCATTCTGGATACCGACGAGGCGCGGCAGGAACCAGCTCGACGCCGCTTCGGGCACGATGCCGCGGCGCGCGAAGACGAAGCCGTAGCGCGCGGTATCGCTCGCGAGCCGTGCATCCATCGACAGCGTCATCGTCGCGCCGATGCCGACCGCCGCGCCGTTGATAGCGCCGAGCACGGGCTTCTTGCAGTCGAAGATGCGCATCGAGACGCGCCCGCCCGAATCGCGGATCAGCGGATGCGACCAGTCGATCGTGCCATCCGCGGCGACGGGGCTCGCCGACATGCCGTCGGGCAGGGTCGCCTGCTTGTCGGTGCGCTTGTCATAATCGAAGGTCGCGGCGCCCTGGCCGAGATCTGCGCCGGCGCAATAGGCGCGGTCGCCCGCTCCGGTGAAGATCACCGCGCGCACGCCATCGTCGGCATCGCATTCGTCAAGCGCGGCGACGATTTCGAGCATCATTTCGGTGGTGAAGGCGTTCATCCGGTCGGGCCGGTGCAGCGTCAGCAGCGCGATGCCCTCGTGGCGGTCGAGGCGAATCTGGTCGAAGCTCATCCATCTCTCTCCTTGGTTTCCGGCGCAGCGTTGCAAGCGATGGCGCCGAGCGCAAGCACTTTACGTAAACGTAAGGGAAGGGGTGTCATGCCGGGGATGACGTGCGCAACCTTTGTCGCTATAGGCCGCCCGACTGCCCCGGTGCTGCGCTCGCTCATGAGTCGCCTTGCCGGGGCCAATCATTTGGTTCCGACAGAAAGTTGACCGCCATGGCCCGTCGCCGCCAGATCTACGAAGGCAAAGCAAAGATCCTTTACGAAGGCCCCGAACCGGGCACGCTGATCCAGTATTTCAAGGACGACGCGACCGCGTTCAACGCGCAGAAGCGCGGGACGATCAACGGCAAGGGTGTGCTCAACAACCGGATTTCGGAGCATGTCTTCACGCTGCTCGGCAATATCGGTGTGCCCACCCACTTCATTCGCCGCCTCAACATGCGCGAGCAGCTGATCCGCCAGGTCGAGATCGTGCCGATCGAAGTCATCGTGCGCAATGTCGCCGCGGGCACGTTGTCGAAGCGCCTCGGCATTGAGGAGGGAACACAGCTTCCCCGCACGCTGATCGAATATTGCTACAAGGACGACGCGCTCGGCGATCCGCTCGTCGCCGAGGAGCATATCGCCTGCTTCAACTGGTGCAGCCAGGATGAGCTTCACGACATCCAGGACATGGCGATCCGCATCAACGACTTCATGAGCGGGATGTTCGCCGCGGTCGGCATCCGCCTCGTCGACTTCAAGCTCGAATTCGGGCGCCTCTATGAAGGCGATTTCAGCCGCATCATCCTCGCCGACGAGATCAGCCCCGACGGCTGCCGCCTGTGGGACATGACGACGAACGAAAAGCTCGACAAGGACCGTTTCCGCCGCGATCTCGGCGGCGAGGTCGAGGCCTATCAGGAAGTCGCGCGCCGGCTCGGCCTGATGCCCGAGGGCAGCGAGAATGCCGTGCTGGACCTCGAGAGCCACCGGAAGAAAAAGGGCAACTGATCCCGGCGTACGCCGGACCAGCCCGAAGGATACAGAAACCCCGGCTTTGCCGGGGTTCTCATTTGTGCGTCAGATATTGATGCTCGTCGGGATCAGGCTCGGCTGCAGATAGGGATAGGGCTGCGTCCGCCCGGCATTGCGTGCGACGATTTCCGCCTCGACGCCCCGCAGCGCCGCCTGAAACCACGCCAGCGGGCCTTGGGCTCCGGTCACGCGCGGGTCCTGAAACCACAGCGGATAGGGGAAGGCGTTGCTGCGATAGTCGCCGAGCGGGCGGTAATGCACCGAGCCCAGCAGCTCGAGCACGTTCAATTGTTCGAGCGCGAGCGCCATCGGCGGCATCATCGCGAGCCAGCCGGCCTTGTCGTGCCCGCGCTGGCCGTTCGGCGCCGCCTGCCAGCCCGCGCCGGTGACCGCGGGCGCGAAGGCCATGATATCCTTTTGCGGGAAGTTGACCGCGGCGTGCTGCGCGCTCGCGGTGAACATCACCATTGTGCAGATTTCGGCGAGCTGCGCGCGCGTCGTCACGGGCCCGAAGCCCGTGATCTTCGCCTCGCCCGCAAGGCACGCCGCCCACGCGGCGAGCTCGGTGTCGGCGGCGGCGTCGGCATCATTCGCGTAGTAGAGATCGACATATTGCCGGGCCCATTCGTGGATCGCGTCCCACACGAGCAGCGCGTCGTCGCGGTACGGATAATCGACGAGCGCCGAGTCCACCCCGACACCGCGCGCGGCAAAGTCCGCACGTGGCATCTTGCCGTGGAAATCGAACGCGAGCCGGGCGTCGACGGTGGCGAGCTGGCTCGACGCGATCGTGCCGGCGAAAATATGGTCGATCGGGCCGCCGGCGGCGATCAGCGAGATTGCCGCCTGCTCGTTGATGAAGAGCGTGCCCTCGAAATGCGGGACGAGCAGCGCCCAGACCGGGTGGGCCTCGGCGAGGTGGCGGTGCGTCGCGACCGCGAAAGCCTCGATCACGAGGTGCGTGCGCGCGAGATGCGTGAAGAGTTCATGATAATTGCCATCGGCGACCTGCACGACGAATTTCGCCATCTCCCAGCCCCAGCCCTTGTCGGCGACGGGCGAGGGCGTGAAGATCGGCCAGTCGATCGGATCCTGCCCGCACTGGATCGCGACGGAGACCAGCGACGACCCGCCCGGCGGCACAGCAAACAGCGCCATCGGTTGCCAGGCATATTTGGCGAAAGATCCGTATGTGCCCGGGTCGAGCACGTCGAGCGGCTTGTAGTCGAGCAGGAAGAGGCGCTCGTCCGCAAGCGCGGCGGCGAGCGTGTCGCCGTTCACGACGGCGGCATATTGGGCGGCGCTCAGCGGGAAGTTGTCGGGCAGCGCATCGCCGACCGCAGTGATCAGCATGTTGTTCGGCCCCTGCACGCGCAGGCGGGCGAATTCGGCGTCGGCCTGGAACATCCAGGAAATGCCGGGGACCGGGAGCGTCGCGAAGAGCGCACGATAGGCTTCGATGCTGCGCGGGGTCTTGCCGCCGAGCCCGTCGGCGTCCTCGACCTTCATCAGGTCTTCGAGGCGATCCTTATACCCCTTGAGCAGCGCGACGTGCGCGTCGCGCTCGGCGGCGGCAATGGTATTTTCGACATCGCCGATCATCCGTTCGAAGATATTGCCGCCGGTGTGGACGCCATGTTCGGCCGCGATCTTCTCCGTCGATGCCTCGATCGCGTCGCACTCGGCCAGCGCGGCGTCATAGCTGGCGGGCGGGCTGTCGAGTTCGCCCCTGTCGACGCCGCCGAGCTTCACTGTCAGCGCGTTGCGGACGATATCGAGACCGACCCCGATCAGGATGAGGAACCAGGCAATCGTCGGTTCGTCATTCTTCGGCACGCTCGTCGCGAGTGGCACCCCGGGGAGCGTCGGGACATCGGTCGTCCAGGTATAGATGGCCTGCGTCGCAGCAAGCTGCGCCGCGCGGGCGGCTTGCTGCGCGGGACTGTCATTCTGTGGTAGCGTCGGATCGGCCGACGGCATCGGTACGGTCGGTGCGATCGCGTCTCCGGCAACCTGCGGCATCGGGTAGGACATGGCGTGGCTCCTTCGGGGCGCGAGACAAGTGGTGCGCTTGTCGGATAACATGGTTAATATTTCGCAAGTCATGCGTTTCGGCGAAGGGCTTAGAGCCGTGATAAGACGGGCTTTCGTTCCTTAACTCCTGCTTTACCCGGCCTTGCTATCCCGCCCCCATGACGGGGGTCTATCACTGGCTGCGCACGCGCTTTTTTCCGCCGATTCCGGATGCGATCCGGGACGACGTCGCCTTGCTGCGCGCCAATCGCGTCGAAACGCTGACCCCGATGCTCTTCCTGATGCTGGCGGCGACGACGCCGACCGCCATCTATGCCGGGGTCGAGACGGTTCATCCGATCGTCCGCGTCGGCTTCCCGGTGATACTCGCGATCATCGGCTTGCTCGGCTTCGTTTTCCTGATGCACAATCGCGGCCGGCGGATGAGCCTGCGCCGCGCGCGGCGGATGATCAGCGAATCGATGTGGCTGTCCGGCACGACGGGCGCCATGTGCAGCAGCTGGACCGTGATCAACTGGCTCGCGGCACCGCCTGCGACGCACAGCTATTACGCGATGATCATGGCGATGGGCTCGCTCGCGACCGCCTATTGCCTGTCGTCGATCCGCCTCGCGACCTTCATCAACCTGCTCATCGGCCTCGTTCCGATCTCGTTCCTGATGCTGACGTCGGGCATCGCGGCGGAAATCGCCGCGGGGACCAGCCTCGTCGTCGCGACGCTCTTCCTCCTCCGCATGATCCTGCAGCAGCACGACCAGCTGATCGACCTGCTGCAGCTCCAGCACCAGATGCGCGACCTCGCGCATACCGATCCGCTGACCGGCCTCGCCAACCGCCGCGAGTTCGACATGCGGCTCGACGAGGAAATCGCGAAGGGCGACGCGGCGCGCCCGTTCGCGATCGCGCTGCTCGACCTCAACGGCTTCAAGCCGATCAACGACCGGCACGGCCATGCGATCGGCGACGGCGTCCTGTGCGAGCTCGCCGAGCGGCTGCGCCGCGCATGCGGCGACCATGCGGTGGTCGCGCGGCAGGGCGGCGACGAGTTCGCGATTCTCGTGCCCGCCGGATCGATCCTGCTGGGGACCTCGCTCGCCGACCATCTCCTCGCCGCACTCGCCGCGCCCTATCGCATCGGCAGCCTTTCGATCGCCGTCGGCGCCGGGATCGGCACTGCGAGCTGGCCCGAACATGGCGACAGCGCGCGCAAATTGCTCGAGATCGCCGACCGTGCGCTCTATGCCGCCAAGGCCGCCGGTCGCCCCCGGACGTCGCCCGTCGAAAGCGTCGACCGCGTCGCATGACGATGGCTTGACCGCCCGCGGGGCGGCCGCCACATCTCGTCCATGACCAAATCCCTTGTCCGGCGCGCATCGACCGCGCTGTCGCCCCTCGTTTTCCTCGTTGCCAGCACCGCCCCGACCCATGCGAAGGAGGCGCCCGCGAAGGCCACGACCGTCACCGCGGTCAATCCGCAGGGCGAGGCGGCGAAGGCGTGGAACTTCGCTACCAGCGACGTGCCGGTCGATCCGAACATCGTCTTCGGCGTGCTGCCCAACGGGATGAAATATGCGCTGCTGAAGAACAGCACGCCGAAGGACAGCGTCGTGCTGCGCATGCGCTTTGCGGTCGGCAGCTTTGCCGAGGCCGAGGACCAGCGCGGTCTGGCCCACTTCCTCGAGCATATGGCGTTCAATGGCTCGAAGGGCGTTCCCGAGGGCGAGATGATCAAGCTGCTCGAACGCAAGGGGCTGGCGTTCGGCGCCGATACCAATGCGTCGACCGGGTTCGACGAGACGGTGTACAAGCTCGACCTGCCCAATGCGTCGGACGACCTGATCGACACCGGGCTGATGCTGATGCGCGAGACGGGGAGCGAGCTGACGATCGATCCCGCCGCGGTCGACCGCGAGCGCGGGATCATCCTGTCCGAACGGCGCGCGCGTGACACCTATCAGCTGCGCAGCCTGATCGACCAGCTCGACTTCCAGATGAAGGGGATGAATGTCGCGAACCGTATCCCGGTCGGCACCGAAGAGGTGATCAAGACCGCGCCGGCTGCGCGGCTGCGCGACCTCTACGATCGCTATTACCGTCCCGAACGCGCGACCTTGGTGATGGTCGGCGATTTCGACCCCGCGGCGGTCGAGGCGAAGATCAGGGCGCGTTTTGCCGACTGGAAGGGGCGCGGCCCTGCGGGTGCGGACCCCGAAATCGGCAATGTCGATTACAGGCGTGCGGCCGCCGCCGACGATTTCGTCGATCCCGCGATCCAGGATTCGGTGACGATCGCGAGTTTCAGGCCATGGGTCGACGAGCCCGATACGAAGGCGACGCGCGCGCGCAAGCTGGCCGAGGATATCGGCGAGGCCATCATCAGCCGCCGGCTGGCGAAAATCGCGCTGAACGAGGATTCGCCGATCCTGACCGGCTATTTCAGCGACGCCGAGGGGTGGAAGAAGTTCGACCAGGTCACGATCGGTGCGGTCGCCAAGGAGGGCGCGTGGAAAGAGGCGCTCGCGCTCGTCGAGCAGGAACAGCGCCGCGCGCTCGAACATGGTTTCACGCAGGCCGAGGTCGACGAGCAGATCGCGAACCGCCGCACCGCTTTCAAAAATGCCGTCGCGGGCGTGACGACGCGGCGCAGCGACGGCCTTGCCGACGCGCTGGTGTCGGCGGCCGAGGGCGATTTCGTCTTTGCGCGCCCCGAAACCTCGCAGGCGCTGTTCGAGGCGACCGCGCCGGGATTGAGCGCCGCAACGGTCACCGCGGCGTTCCGCGCGCGCATGGACGGGCTGAGCCCGCCGCTGGTGCGCGTCACGACCAAAAAGCCCGTCGCGGGTGGCACGGCGGCGATCCTCGCCGATCTGCAGGCGTCGGCGAAGGTTGCGGTCGCGGCGCCCGCCGCGGCGGCGAACGCGGCCTTCGCCTATGACAGTTTCGGTACGCCCGGCAAGATCGTCAGCGACGAACGCGTCGACGATCTGGGCATCCGGCGTATCCGTTTCGCCAACAATGTGATGCTCAACATCAAGACGACCGATTTCCAGAAGGAAACGGTCTATCTGTCGCTGCGCGTCGACGGCGGCAATCTGCTCGCGACGCGCGACGATCCGACGAAGGTGTCGCTCGCGGGTTCGCTGATGCTGGGCGGGCTCGAGGCGCATAGCCTCGACGAACTGCGCTCGATCCTTGCGGGGAAGACGATCAGCCCGGTGTTCGGCAACTCCACCGACGC
The DNA here is from genome assembly GCA_017745175.1 of Sphingopyxis sp. Taxonomy (GTDB): domain Bacteria; phylum Pseudomonadota; class Alphaproteobacteria; order Sphingomonadales; family Sphingomonadaceae; genus Sphingopyxis. The sequence continues at coordinate 23,445 of JAGHZY010000014.1, forward strand.
GTTCGGCGGCTCGGCGGTGACCTCGCCCGAGGATTTCGCGCTGCAGGCGAAGCTGATGGCGGCCTATCTGACGCATCCGGGTTATCGTGCCGACGGGCTCGCGCTGATCCGCCGCGTGCTGCCGCAGCAATATGCCGCGAACGACGCGACGCCGGCGGCGGTGCTCGGGCGCGACGTCGGCGGCATCCTCGCCAATGACGATCCGCGTTCGCAGACCCCGCCGCTCGAAAAGGTGATGGCGCTCGACTGGGCGCAGCTCAAGCCCGTGATCGCCGACAGCTTCGCGCATGGCGCGATCGAGATCGGCGTCGTCGGCGACATCGGCGAGCAGTCGGCGATCGACGCGATCGCGGTGACCTTCGGCGCGCTGCCCGAGCGGCGCGCGGCGTTCGATCCACGCGCCGAGGCGCGGATCCGCCAGTTCGCGACCGACCGCAGCGAGCGCACGCTGATCCACAAGGGCCCCGCCGAACAGGCCGAGCTGCGCGTCTATTGGCCGGCGCGCGACGACAGCGACCTTGCCGAGGCGATGCAGCTCACCCTGTTGTCGCGCGTGATGCAGCTGATGCTGACCGAGGAATTGCGCGAGAAGCTGGGCGAAAGCTACAGCCCCGGCGCGGCGGCAAGCCTGTCGGACGAGTTTCCGGGCTATGGTCACCTCTTTGCCGCGAGCAACGTCGACTACAAGGATCTCGCGACGACGCGCGCCGCGATCTTCGCGATCGCGAAGGAGTTGCGCGACAAGCCCGTCGATGCCGACCTGCTCGACCGCGCGCGGAGGCCGCTGCTCGAAGCGATGGTGAAGTCGCGGCGCGAGAACGGCTATTGGCTGAACTATGTCGCCGAGGCGACGAGCCACGCCGATCGCCTCGACCGCAGCCGCAAGGGGATCGGCGAGGTCGAGGCGGCGACGCCGGCTGAACTGCAGGCGCTCGCGAAGCGCTATCTGGTCGACGGCAAGGCGCTGGTGATCAAGGCGGTGAGCGACAAGGCGGGCAAATAACGGGGCGCCGGACGTGTCCAGCCTGACTGCGAACCCGGTCGGCCGGTACCGGAGCGGGGCAGCGGCGTTGCTCGCCGGTGCGTCCGTCGCACTGGGCCCGGTGCCCGCATCGAGTGCGCCTCCGGATTCGCGTGCCGCGGCGGAGCAGCCGGATGTGCCCGAGGCGGAGACCCTGAGGATGACCGAGGCCGCCCCGCTGACGCCCGACGAGGCGCTCGATGCGCGGCATATCGGCGAGCGGGTCCGATGGGCCGGCGGCGTTTATGCCATCGATGGCGGCTGCCTGACGATCAACTATGCGCGGAGCGGCGATCATGGCGAACCGCGCTGGACGCCGGAGCCCACCTATCAGAGCTTTGTCGCCTGCGGTCCCGGAACCTATGACCCCGAACTCGTCCACCCCTACAGCAATGTGACGATCATCGGCCGCATCACCGGCAAGCGATATATCGGAATGGGCGGCGGCGGATCCGATGGCCCCGCCATCAGCATCGAGAAACTTTATCGCTGGTCGGACTGTCTGGCCGGTGACGACAGTCCCGTGTGCAGGCAAGGATTTCTGGGGGCAGAGCCGGACATGGGCGAACAGGGCTGAGTGCCGGAAATTTCCAGCCAGCATAATCCGATTGGCCTCGGACTTCGAAATTCACCATATAGGTTATTTTTATTGACATCGTGACGCTGTTATGGCACAAAAGTCGCATCATGAAGAATTGCGATTCGGGCCGGCGCCTTTCCGATGCGGAAGGGTGTTCCGGCCCGATCGCGTTGGAGGTGGGCGATGGATGAGGCAGTTGGCGGTATCAAGAATCAGTTGCTGGCAAGGAGGCGGCGGTCGTCGCGCGAGATTTCGCAGGGCAAGCGCGACGATTTCATCCGGCATCTGAGCGAGACTTGCAACGTGACGCTGTCGGCCGAACGTACCGGGGTCGCGATCACGACATTCTACCGGATCCGCCGCCGCGACGCCGTCTTTGCCGCGGCATGGCAGGGTGCGCTCGAGGACGGCTATCACCGGCTTGAAATGGGGCTGGTGCAGGCGGCGCTGGCGGTGGTCGAGGGCCGGCGCGCCGGCGCGGACGAAGGGGAAGCGCGGCCGGTCATCGAGCCGATGACCATGGAGCAGGCGCTCCGCCTGCTGGGGCGGCACGAGGAGGCCGTTCGCAGCGGACGATCGAGGCCCAACCGGGGAGGGAAAGGGCCGATGCCGACGTCGGAAGAGACCGACGCGGCGATCCTGAAGCGGCTGGCGATACTGCGCCGCCAGCGCGGCTGGGACCAGCTGTGACCGATGGCGCAGGCAGTGCGCGACGTCGTCGGCGACGTTCTGAAAATCATGTCGGGGCTGAGCCCGGGGCAGCTCCGGCGGCTGATGCGCGACCTGCCGGCACGGCACCGGCGCGAACTGATCGAGCGTTGGCAGGGCTGGGCGCAGGACGGGCAATGCGAACCGCCGGGCGACTGGCGCATCTGGATGATCCGCGCCGGGCGCGGGTTCGGCAAGACGCGCGCCGGGGCGGAGTGGATCAGCGAATGGGCGCGCATGGTGCCGGGCGCGCGGATCGCGCTCGTCGCCGCGAACGATGCCGACGGGCAGCGTGTGATGATCGAGGGACCGAGCGGATTGCTCGCGGTCGCGCGATCGGAAGAGGGGCCGCACTGGATGGGCGGGCGGCGCGAACTGTATTTCGACAGCGGCGCGGTCGCGACGCTGTATTCGGCGGCGGCGGCGGAAAATTTGCGCGGCCCCGAGCATCATGTCGCCTGGTGCGACGAGCTGGCGAAATGGCCGCGAGGCGATGCGGCGTGGGACAATCTGATGATGGGGTTGCGGTTGGGCGATAACCCGCGCGCACTGGTGACGACGACGCCGCGCCCCACCACGCTGATGCGGCGGATCATGGCGCTGCCGGGGTTTGCGGAAACGCGTGGCGGGACGAACGACAATCCCTATCTGCCGTCGAATTTCGTCGAGGCGATGGTTGCGAGTTACGGCGGGACGCGGCTGGGGCGGCAGGAGCTCGACGGCGAGTTGCTCGAGGATGCCGAGGGGGCGCTGTGGACGCGTGCGCTGGTCGAGCGGTGCCGGATTGCTGCGGACGGAATCGGCAAGCCGGTGCGCGTGGTGATCGGCGCGGATCCGCCGGCGACGGCGACCGGCGATGCGTGCGGGATCGTCGTCGCGGCATTGCTGCGCGACGGACGGCTCGCGGTGGTCGAGGATGCGAGCGTCGAAAATCCGCCGCCGGGGGTGTGGGCGCAGGCGGTCGCGGCGGCCGCGGCGCGCTGGGGCGCCGACCGGATCGTCGCCGAAAGCAATATGGGGGGCGACATGGTCGAGGCGACGCTGCGCCAGGCCGATTGCACGCTGCCGGTGGTGCCGGTGCATGCGAGCGTCGGCAAGGCGCGAAGGGCGGAGCCTGTCGCGATTGCGTATGAGCGCGGGCAGGTGGTGCATGCGGGGAGTTTCGCCACGCTGGAAGACCAGCTTTGCGGGTTGCAGATCGGTGGCGGCTATGCAGGGCCGGGGCGCTCGCCGGATAGGGCCGATGCGTGCGTGTGGGCGCTGGCGGCTTTGCTGGAGGGGATAAGGAAGGGAAAGGCGCCGGGGGTGCGGGTGGTTTGAGAGGGAAGCGCATTTGCAGCGTTGATTCGCTCGGCCGACAGCGGGACCCCGGGTCAAGCCCGGGGGTGACGTTGGCCTGGATCGCGGTGTCGCGGGCACGATAACAGGAGATCATCATGAACTGGTTTGGCCGCAAGGCCGTGCAGGTGCCTGCGCGGCCCGCTTTGTCGCGTGTGTATGGAAGCTGGGGCGCGCCGGCGCCGCTCTCGTGGGAGGCGCAGGTGCGAGAAGGGTATCTCGCCAATGCGATCGTGCAGCGCGCGGTACGGCTGGTTGCCGAGGCGGCGGGGTCGGCGCCGGTGGTGGCGAGCGATCCGGCGCTGGCGGCGCTCGTTGCCGCGACATCGGGCGGGCAGGGGTTGGTCGAGACGCTGGCATCGCAGTTGCTGCTGCACGGCAATGGCTATGTGCAGATCCTGACCGATGGCGCGGGGGCGCTGGCGGAGCTGTTCGCACTGCGGCCCGAGCGGGTGACCGTGGAGGCCGACGCGCGCGGGTGGCCGGTCGCCTATCGCTACAAGGCGGGCGGGTCGGCGGCAGTGCTGCCCGCCGAGGATGGCGCGGGGCGCACCCAGGTGGTGCATGTGAAGGCGCTGCATCCGCTCGACGATCATTATGGCGCGGGATGCCTGGGTGCGGCGGCGCGCGCGATCGCGGCGCATAATGCGGCGGCCGGATGGAATGCGGCTTTGCTGGAGAATGCGGCGCGGCCTTCGGGCGCGCTGGTGCACGATCCGGGCGACAAGGGCATGCCGTTGTCGGCGGAACAGGTCGACCGGCTGCGTGAGGAGCTGGCCGAGGGTTTTGCGGGCGGGGCGAACGCGGGGCGGCCGTTGCTGCTCGAGGGCGGGCTCAAATGGCAGGCGCTGTCGCTGTCGCCGGCGGAGATGGATTTTCTGGCGCTGAAAGACAGCAGCGCGCGCGAGATTGCGATGGCGTTCGGGGTGCCGCCGATGCTGCTCGGACTGCCGGGGGATGCGACCTATGCCAATTACCGCGAGGCGAATCGCGCGCTCTGGCGGCTGACGGTGTTGCCTTTGTGCGCGAAGATCCTGGGGGCGGTGGCGCAGGGGCTCTCGGGGTGGTTCGAGGGTGCGGATTTGCGCGTCGATCTCGATCGGGTGCCGGCGCTCGCGGAGGACCGGATGGCGCTGTGGCGCGAGGTGTCGGCGGCGGACTGGCTGACGGCGGACGAGAAGAAGGCGCTGCTGGGGGTGGATTAGCTCCCGCCGTCCCGGCGAACGCCGGGATCGCCCGCGGCGTGCCACGACGATAGCGATCCCGGCTTTCGCCGGGACGATGATTTGAGGGACATCGACATGGACGAGGAAGAGGCGCTGGCGCGGTTGATCGCGCTGGCGGGGACGAGTGCGCCCGATGCGGCGCTGCTGCGTGCAGTCGTGGAGGAAGCGAGTGAGCTGGGGGCGCGGCGGGCGCTGGCGCGGCTCGGGCTCGCCGACGAGGCGGCGCGCGACGATGTGAGCGATTTGCGGCAGCTGCTCGGTGCGTGGCGCGATGCGAAGAAGAGCGCTTGGAAGGCGGCGGTCGACTGGGCGGTGCGGTGCGGGCTGGCGCTGCTCGTCGTCGGCCTGGCGATGAAGCTGGGGTTGCCGGGGCTTTTGAAGTGAGGGTGGCGAGTGCCGCTGCCCACCCCCCGGCCCCCTCCCGCAAGCGGGAGGGGGAGGTGCGGTTCGCGGGCTATGCTTCGGTGTTCGACCGGGTCGACCGCGGGGGCGATGTGGTGCGGGCGGGGGCTTTTGCCGCGAGTTTGAAGACGGCGCGCGCGGTGCCCTTGCTGTGGCAGCATCGGCCGGGGGTCAGCATCGGCGTGATCGAGGCATTGGCCGAGGATGCGCGGGGCTTACGCGTGGTGGCGCGAGTGACGCACCCGACGGCAGCGGCGCTGGTCGCGCGCGGGGCGCTGACGGGATTGAGCTTTGGATATCGGGTGACGGCTTCGCGCGGGACTGGCCCGCGCGAATTGCTGGGGCTCGATCTGGCGGAGGTGAGTCTGGTCGCGGCGCCGATGCAGCCCCTGGCGCGGATCGTGGCGCTTGATGTGTGTGCGGCACCGAATGGCGCCGCGGGGGATTTTCAGAAGGAGTGACGGGCATGGATATGGATATGGAAGTGAAGGCCGATGCGCTCGAGGGGGCGTTCGACGCGGTGCTGGCGGCCGAGGCGGTCGATGAGCTGAAGGCGTCGGTCGCGGCGCTGCAGCGCGAGGTCGAGCGCCAGGCGGTGGCGGCGTCGCGGCTGCCGCTCGATGGCGCGAAGGCTGCCGATCCGGCGCTGGGTGTCTTTGTCGAACGCTATCTGCGGCGCGGAATCGACGCGGGGGTCGAGATGAAGAGCCTGTCGGGCGCGTCGGGCGGCGAGGGCGGCTATGCGGTGCCGCGCGAGATCGACGGGAGCATCGCGGCGACGCTGAAAGCGTTGTCGCCGATCCGCAGTATCGCGACCGTCGTGCAGACGGGGACGAGCGGCTATCGCAAGCTGGTCGCGACGGGATCGATGGGTGCAGGCTGGGTCGGCGAGACCGCGGCGCGGCCCGAGACGGCGACGCGCAGCTTTGCCGAGATCGCGCCGCCGTCGGGCGAGCTCTATGCCAATCCGGCGGCGAGTCAGGCGATGCTCGACGATGCGATGTTCGACGTCGAGGACTGGCTGGCCGAGCAGTTGGGGCGCGAGTTCGCGGTGGCCGAGGGCGCGGCCTTCGTGAACGGCAATGGCACGAACCGGCCCAAGGGCTTTCTGACCTATGCGACGACGAACGAGCTCGACGGCGTGCGCGCGTTCGGGACGCTGCAGCATCTCGCGACGGGGACGGCGGGCGCCTTTCCCGCGTCGAACCCGCAGGACAGGCTGGTCGAGCTGGTCCATTCGCTGAAGGCGCCGTACCGGCAGGGCGCGTGCTGGGTGATGAACAGCGACACGCTGGGCCGCATCCGCAAGTTCAAGACCAGCGACGGCGCCTTCATCTGGCAGCCGGGGATGGTCGAGGGGCAGGCGGCGACGCTGCTCGGTTATCCGGTGATCGAGGCCGAGGATATGCCTGACGTCGCGGCGAACAGCCTGTCGATCGCCTTCGGCAATTTCCGCGCGGGCTATCTGGTCGCCGACCGCGGCGAAACGCGCATCCTGCGCGATCCGTTCAGCAACAAGCCCTTCGTGCATTTCTATGCAACCAAGAGGGTCGGCGGCGCGATCATCGATTCACAGGCCATCAAACTGATGAAATTCGCCGCCAGCTAGACGCGGCTGGCGCGCGATGCGGTGCCCGGTCATGCTCTCCCCTTTCGGGCGGGCCGGGCGCCAATTTCCGACCGAATAGACAAACCGCGAGGGCGGTGGAGGAGCGGCGATGGCGGAGAGCCTGTTTCCGGGGGATGCCCCGGTGAGCCTTGAGGAAGCGCGCAGCTGGCTGCGACTGGGCGCCGGGGCCGACGATGCGGTGATCGAACGGTTGATCGATGCCGCGACCAATATTTGCGAAGCCTATATCGGCGGACGGCTGATCGTTCGCGGGGCGGAGGACATATGGCCGATCGGCGATGCGCCGGTGCGGCTTCGCGCGCGTCCTGTTGTCGCGGTCGACGCGGTGACATTGCTGGCGGACGGCGGCGGGGAGACGGCGCTGGAGGCGGACGATTATCGCGTGACGATTGCGGCCGACGGCTATGCGCGGCTGGCGATCATCGCGCGCGGCGAAGCGCAGCAGGTGCGCGTCGCCTATCGCGCCGGCATGGCGAACGAAGCAAGGGGGGTGCCCGAAGCGATCCGGCAGGGCATCGTCCGCATGACGCAGCATCTGCACGAGGCACGCGACGGTGCGGGCACGGCCCCGCCGGCGGTAATCGCGGCGCTGTGGCAGCCGTGGCGGCGGCTGACGCTGGGGAGCGGTCAATGACGAGCGCGGAAGGTGCGGTGCGCGCGCGGGCGATCGACCTGCTGGCGCGCGATGACGCGCTGGCGTTGATGGTCCACGGAATATTCGATGGCACGCCGCCGCGGGCGAGCGCGCCCTATGTCGCGGTCGGTACGGCGGACGGCGTTGATTGGGGGACCAAGGACCGGGCCGGGCGCGAAGTCCGCCTGACGCTGACATTGGTCGGCGTGGGCAGCGCGATCGATGATCGGGCCGCGGCGCGCGTCGAGGCGGTCGTAGCCACGCTACGCGGAGCGGCGGACGGCTGGGCCGTGGTCGGTGTGCGGACGATACGGACGCGTTTCACCTTCGCGCGCGATGGCGGTTGGCGGCATGAGGTCGTCGTGCGGTGTCGGTGTTTAGCTCAATAATCCTCCCTGCCGCGTAGCGGTGGGGAGGCGGCAACGCGAAGCGCTGACGGAGGGGCTATAGCGCCGCCCCTCCACCATCCGCTACGCGGACGATCCCCCTCCCCATGGCTTCGCCACAGGGAGGATCAGATCGTTCGTTCAGTCGCCAGGCATCGTGTTGGTCGACTTGTAGTCCTTGAATTTGTCGGTGAAATTGGCGTGATAGTCGTCGATCTGCATGTCGGCGTCTTCGGAAGCGACCTTTTCGGAATCGCCGCCCGACTTGCCGAGCGCGATCACCGCCTTGCGGAACGCATCGCGTTCGGTCGCGCAGTTCGATTTCACCTGCATCTCATATTCGGCCTCTTCCATCTTGGCCTCGAGCGCCTTCTTCATGTCGGTGCGCAGGCATTTGGTGAAAGCGGCGCGCGTCGTGTCGACCGCCGCCGAAGGCGACTGCACCATCAAGGCCAGACTCAATGTCATGATCAGCATCCTGCGACTCCCCGTTAGCAGTATTTTTTCCCCGAGGAGATTAGACGATGGCGATTGAAAATGGGAGCGATTTTCTGCTCAAGATCGGCGACGGCGAAGCGCCGCCCACCTATCGGACCGTCGCAGGTCTGCGTACGACGCAATTGTCGGTGAACGGCGAGGCGGTGAACGTCACGACCAAGGATTCGGGCGGCTGGCGCGAACTGCTGTCGGGCGCCGGCGTGCGGTCGGTTTCGGTCAGCGCGGCGGGCATCTTTACCGGTTCGGACGCCGAGGTGCGGCTGCGCGGCCATGCGCTGTCGGGCATCATCGACGATTATGAGCTGAGTTTCGAGAGCGGCGAGCGGATGCGCGGGCGCTTCCTCGTCACGCGGCTCGACTATGCCGGCGATTATAATGGCGAGCGCAACTACACGCTGAACCTCGAGTCGAGCGGCGCGGTGGTGAGCCTGTGAGCGGTGCAAACATATTGCGCGGCGAGGCGGAGCTGCGGGTCGGCGAGCGGGCCTATGTGTTGCGCCCGAGCTTTGCCGCGCTTGTGGCGGCAGAAGCCGAGCTGGGGCCGCTGTTCGCGCTGGTCGAGCGTGCGGCGGACGGAAAGCTGGGGCTGGGCGAACTCGTCGGCCTGTTCTGGCACTGTATGAAGGAGCGGCCGGAACAGCTCTCGCGCGAGGCGGTGGGCGAAGCGGTGGTGGGGCAGGGGCTGGCGGCGGTGACGCCGGCGCTGCGCATCCTGCTGGGACAAATCCTGCAAGGGCGATGAGGTGGCGGACGATCGGCTGGGACCTGCGGCGATCACGCTCGCGGGCGTGATGGCTCGTGTTGCGGGCTGGCGCCCGGACGAATTCTGGGCGGCGACGCCTGCGGATGTGCGCGCGGCGTTGGCGGGCTGGGCCGAAGCCGGTGGCGATGCGGGGGTCGACGGGGCGGCGTTGGCGGCGATGATGGAGAGATTTCCCGATGGGTGACGAGATCGACGAAATGGTCGTTGCGGTGCGCGCCGATTCGGGTGCGTTCCGGCGCGATATCGCAGCGATGCGTGCCGAACTTGGCGGACCGCTGGTTGCCGGCGCGGAGGATGCCGGGCGCGCGATCGAGCGGGCGCTGACGCGCGCGATCGTCAGCGGCAAGATGGGGTTCGAGGACCTGAAGCGGCTCGCGCTGTCGGTAATGGCCGACATCGCGCGCGCAGCGATTTCGAACGGGATCAGCGCGGCGGCCGGCAACGGGGCGGGCGGTGGCGGGGGCAATTTGCTGTCGCTCGGCACCTCGATCGCGATGGCGCTGTTCGGCGCGCCGGGCCGCGCGACCGGCGGGCCGGTGAGTGCCGGGCGCGCCTATCGTGTCGGCGAGCGCGGGCCCGAGCTGTTTGTGCCGACCGCGAGCGGGCGGGTCGAGGCGGCCGTCGGGACCGTGCGCAACATCGCGATCACGGTGAATGTGCGCGGTGACGCGGGGAGCGAACCGCAAAGGCTGGCGCAGACCGGGCGGCAACTGGCGCGCGCGGTGCGGCGTGCCGTCGCGAGCGGAGAGGATTGATGGGCTGGGCGCTGGTAGCCGCGGCCGAGCCGCATCATCGCAAGGGCTGGTTCAAGCGGTTCGACCCGCGGTTCTGGACGGTCGATTTCGCGCGGCCGATGATGGCGGGCGTGACGAGCGATACGCCGGGGGCGCTGCGCGTCGAGGCGGTGTTCTACCGGAAGGAGGATCTGGCGGGGCTGATCTGGGAGGCCGAGGACCGGTGGGATCATCCGCTGCTCGCTTATGAGACCAGTCGCGATTTCCGGCATACGCAGCTCCGTTTCCGCTGGCGGTCGGGCGGGTTGAAGCCGCTCGATGCGCTGCACGGGCCGACGCTGACGATCGAGGGGCGCGACGCGGCCGGAAATCCGCGCGCCTGGTATGTCCGTTTGTGGAACTATGCCGAGGGAACGGGCGAGGACGCGGTCGTCCGCATCGACTTCGATGCGCTCGACGGTGGCTTCCTGTTGCCGGGAGAGGCCGACCGGTTGTGGGCGGGCGACATCGACCGGATGTTCATTTCGCTGGTTCCGCCGACCTATGACGGCGGCGCGGGCGTGCTTCCGGCGCCCGTCGCCGGGTGGGCCGAGATGAGCGAGATCCTGTGCTCGGGGTCGGGATCGGTGCTGGCAGTCGGCGATGTCGTGATGCCCGAGCACGGGCTGGGCATGACCAACGGCTATGACGATTGCTATCATCTGACCCCGGCGCGTGTTGTGCGGCAGATCGTGCAACTGGGCTATCGCGGCGACGTCGTCCATTATGTCGGGATGAGCCATTATATGCGGCTCGAGGCCCAGGGCGGCGGATTTTACATCAGCCTCGCGGGCGGGGTGCTGAACGCACCCTGCGCGGCGTGGCATGCGGATCTTGCCGCGGCGTGCCGCGCGGCGGGGCTGGGGCTGATATGGTCGCTCTCCTACGAATTGTTCGACGCCTATTGCTGGAACGACTGGAAGCAGCGCGGGCGCGACGGATCGTCGGCGCTGACCGGGTGGACGCCGCCGTCGACGCTGCTGTCGCCGGCGAATGCTGCCGCGATGGGATATCTGCAGCTCGTCGCGCGCGCGTTCGTCGCGATCGGCGCGGCGGCGGGCCTGGCGCCGAAGTTTCAGGTCGGCGAGCCCTGGTGGTGGATCGCGGGCGGCGGGCGGATCTGCGCCTATGACGCGGCGACGACGGCGGCACTCGGCGCGGCCAGTGTGCCGATCGCGGACGTCGGCGGCGCGCTGACGGCGCCGCAGCTTGCGATGCTCGATGCGCTCGGCGCCTTGCTTTCGGCATCGACCGCCGCGCTCGTCGCGGCGGCGCGCGATGAGGCGGCGGGCGAGCTGGTCAGCCACCTGCTCGTCTATTTGCCGACGGTGCTCGACCCCGCGGCGCCGGCGGTGCGACGCGCCAATGTGCCGCTCGGCTGGGCGGCGCCGGCCTTCGATGTGCTGCAGCTCGAGGATTATGACTGGGTGACCGGTGGACGAAGGGGCGAGACGCCAGGCGCGCGCGCAGCGATGGTATTGCGATTGGGCTACGCCGTTGAAGAGCAGCATTATTTTTCGGGTTTCGTGTTGCGGCCGGATGATCGCGCCGGGTGGGCGGCGATCGCGGACGCCGCCCGCGACGCGCGGCGGACGGGCGTCGCGCGGACCTTCGTCTGGGCGCTGCCGCAGGTGGCGCGCGACGGCTTCGTGACCTTTGACGGGGAGGATGATGTGCAGGCTTTCGATGCCGTGGATTTCCCGCTTGCGATCGGGCGCGAGGCGGTGGCCGTGACCGAATTTTCGACGCAGATCGTGAGCTCGCCGGCCGGGCACGAGCAGCGGGCGAGCGAATGGGCCGATGCGCGGATGCGTTACGATGCGGGGCCGGGGATCGGTGCCGAGGCCGATGTGCGCACGCTCGCCGAATTTTTCCGGGCGCGAAGGGGCGCGGCGCGGGCGTTCCGCTTTCGCGATCCGTTCGACAGCAGCTCGGCGGGCGATGGCGGGTTGCCGGCAGCGGACGACCAGCTGCTCGGGCTGGGCGACGGGGCGCGGCGGCAGTTCGCGCTGGTGAAGGGGTACGGGAGCGGCGACGCCGGGCAGCTGCGCCGGATTCGCCTGCCGGTGGCGGATAGTGTGCGCGTGTCGGTCGACGGGCTGGAGACGGCAGCCTTTCTGTTGACCGACGACGGCGAGATCCTGCTCGACGCGGCGCCGGCGGCGGGCGTCGCGGTGCGCGCGGGCTATCTGTTCGACGTGCCCGTCCGCTTTGCCGAAGACCGGCTGGAGGTGAGCCGCGCCACCTTTCTGGCGGGCGAGATGGCGAGCGTGCCGCTGATCGAGGTGCGGGCGCCATGGTGATGGAGCGGGCGCCCGACTGGATGCGGGAGGAGCTTGTGACGCTCGCCTGGTGCTGGCGGCTGTCGCGCCGCGACGGCGTGGTGATCGGCCTGACCTCGCACGACCGCGACCTGACGGTCGGCGGAATTGTGTATCGCGCGGCGCCGGGGATGAAGCCTTCGGCGCTCGAGACGAGCGACAGCCTCGACGCCGCGACGATGGATTTGGAAGGCGCGGTGACGAGCGATGCGATCGCGGCGCGCGATCTCGACGCGGGACGCTGGGACGGCGCGGAGCTGGAGCTGTTCGTGACCGACTGGCGTGCGCCCGGGCTGGCTCCGGTGATCGTCGCGCAGGGATCGCTGGGCGCGATCGAACGTCGCGGACCGGCCTTTGCCGCCGAACTGCAGGGTGTAACGCGCTGGCTTGACCGGCCGGTATGCCCGGCAACGTCGCCTTCGTGCCGCGCGGCGCTGGGCGATCGGGCGTGCCGCGTCGATCTGGGGCCGCGGACGCATATGCGCCATGTGGTTGCGGTCGACGGCCGCGTGGTGACGCTCGACGCCGCGGCGGGCGGCCTGGCCTTCGGCGAGCTGGTGTGGATGGAGGGTGCCAATTGCGGATTGGCGAGCCCGGTGATTCTGGTCGAAGGGGCGGTGCTGCATCTCGCGGAGGCGCCGCCTTTCGCGCCGGGCGCCCCCGTTCGTGTGCGCCTGACCGAAGGCTGCGACAAGCAGCTTGCGACGTGTCGCGACCGCTTTGCCAACGCGGTCAATTTCCGTGGCGAGGCGCATCTGCCCGGGAACGACCTGCTGACGCGTTATCCCGGTGGATGAGCCCGGCGCGCGCGCCTTCGCGGCGGCGCGGACGATGGTCGGCACGACGTTCCGGCCGCAAGGCAGCGATCCCGCGACGGGGCTGGACTGCGCAGGGCTGGTTCACGCGGCCTATGCGGCGGCAGGACGATGCCTTGTACGGCCCGCCGGTTATCCGCTGCGGGGCTGGTCGCGGGACCGGATCGAGGCCGCGCTCGCGCTCGCGGGATTCGTGCCGGTCGCCGATAGAATGCGCGCCGGCGACGTCGCCCTGTTCGCGCAGGCGGCGCGGCAATTTCATCTCGGGCTGCTCGGGTACGAGACGCTTGTCCACGCGCATGCCGGGCTTCGCCGGGTGGTCGAAACGCCGCTCGACGCGGCGACGCGGTCGGCGCCCCGGTGGCGGCTTTCATAAGGGAACAGCGATGGCGACTCTGGTACTGACAGTGGTCGGCGGGATCGTCGGCGGGCCGGTGGGGGCCGCGATCGGCGCCGCAGTGGGGCAACAGATCGACGCGGAGATTTTCAAGCCCAAGGGGCGCGAGGGACCGCGGCTTGCGGACCTGAAGGTGCAGGCATCGACCTATGGCCAGCAAATTCCGCAGCTGTTCGGGACGATGCGCGTTGCCGGCAGCGTGATCTGGGCGACCGACCTGATCGAAAGGCGCAACAAGCGCGGTGGCGGCAAGGGACGGCCGTCGACGACCGAATATAGCTATGCGGCGTCGCTGGCGATCGCGCTGTCGTCGCGTCCGATCCGCGCGATCGGCCGTATCTGGGCCGACGGCAACCTGCTGCGCGGATCGAGCGGGGCGTTCCAGGAGCGCTGCACCTTTCGCTGGCACGACGGCGGCGAGGATCAGGCCCTCGATCCGTTGATCGCGTCGGCAGTCGGCGTTTCGTCGGCCAGTGCGTTCCGCGGGCTCGCCTATGCGGTGTTCGAGGAGCTCGAGCTGGGTGCATTCGGTAACCGGATTCCGTCACTGACCTTCGAGGTCGAGGCCGATGCCGGGAGCGTCGATGCGGGACTGGTCGGCGATGGCCTGCTCGGACAAGAGGGGCGCTGCGCAGGCGACTGGCCCTTTGCGGGGTATGCGGCTTCGGGCGACCGTGCGCGCGACGCGCTCGCACCGTTGTTCGAAGTAGACGGCGTCCGTCTGGCGAGCGGACCGGACGGCTGGCATCTCGGCTCGATCCTGCCAGCTGCGGGGCAGCAGGCGCTCGCCGGATTTCGCGAAGCGCGGCGGGCCGATGCTTCAGGCGACCCGGTCGAGCATCGCCGTGCGCCGCTGTCGTCGCTGCCGGGCACGATCCGGCTGCGGCATTATGAGCCCGAACGCGATTATCAGCTTGGCCAGCAGACGAGCCAGGTCGCGGGCGGCGGCGTGCGCGACGAGCGGATCGATTTGCCCGCAGTGCTGCCGGCGACGTCGGCGCGCGCACTGGCCCAGCGGCTCGCCGCCGCCGCAGCCGACGGGCGCGAGACATTGCTTTGGCAAGGCGACATCGCGGCGTTGGCGCTGACGGTCGGCCAATTGCTGAGCCTCGCCGACGGCAGCCGCTGGCGGCTGGCCGGGAGAACGGTCCGCGGGAACGAAATATGGCTCGAACTCGTGCGCCACCAACCGCTGCCCGCCGTCGAAATCCCGGCCGAGCCCGGGGTTCCTGTCCGCGCGCCCGACTGGCCCGACGCCACGGCTATGGTTTGCCTGTTCGATCTTCCCAATATGGGCAGTCCGGCGGCGTCGGCGCCGCGGATCGCGGTCGCCGGAGCCGGGAGCAATAATGGCTGGCGCGGCGCCGATTGCTGGGTTGTTCCGGCCGTTGGCGCGGAACCCATTCCTGTGGGAACGGTGCGTCCCGCGATGGCGCTGGGCCGGCTTGCCGAGCCGCTGGCTCCGGGAAGTAACTGCCTGTTCGACCTGTCGGGAGCCGTCGTGGTCGAGCTGGTAAATCCCGCGATGACATTGGAATCGGTCGGCGACGCCGCGCTGCTTGGCGGCGCAAACCAGGCGATGGTCGGCGGCGAATTGTTGCAATTCGGCGTCGCCGATCCGGTGGGGCCGGCCGTCTGGCGGCTGTCGCGGCTGCTTCGCGGGCGCGCCGGGACCGAGGCGGGGATGACCCATGCGACGGGCGAACCCTTCGTCCTGCTCGACGATCCGGCGCTGTTGTTGTTGCCCGACGCGATCGCCGGGCTGGTCGAGGGCGGCGGAGCGGTTCTCCAGTGGGTGGGGCGCGGCGGGACGGATATGACGGAGGCAGGTTTCCCCGCGGTCGGTCGGGCCATGCGGCCACTGGCTCCGGTGCATGGGCAAATCCTCCCCGACGGCGGGGGAGGCGTGACGATCGGCTGGACAAGGCGCAGTCGTGTCGATGCGGGCTGGCGCGACCATGTCGACCAGCCCTTCGGCGAAAGTCGCGAAGCATGGCATATCATGCTGTCGCCGCCGGTGCCGGGCATCGGGCCATGGGAGCGTGCATCGCCTTCGCTGGTCATCGACGCCGGCGATCGGACGGCTTTACCGCCCGGCTGCGTGATCGAAATCCGCCAGGCGGGCGATCTTGCGCCGTCACTGCCGCTTGTCTTGCCTTTGGAATAAAGGATTGAAATCATGACCGACATGCCGACGACACCGCGCTTCGCGTTACCGTTACTCGCCGTTTCACAGGCGCAAAAGGAGGTTACGCATAACGAAGCGCTCACCTTGCTGGACGCGCTGGTTCATGCGGCGGTCGAAGCGGGACCGATCGCCGTGCCGCCAACGGGTCCCGCTGCGGGGCAAAGCTGGATCGTCGGTGCGGCACCGACGGGCGCGTGGGCGGGGAAGGATCATGCGATCGCGATCTGCACCTCGGGCGGCTGGCGATTCGCCGCACCGCGAGAGGGCATGGCCGTGGTACGGCTGACCGACAAGGTACGGCTGCGCTTCGAGGGTGGCGCATGGGTTGCGCCGGCCTTGGTCGCTGCACCCGCCGGCGGGTCCGTGATCGATTCCGAGGCGCGCAGCGCGATCTCCATGCTGCTTCTTCACCTCGCGGCGCAGGGCCTTCTGATTTCAGGCTGAATTTCTGTTCTTTGGCGAGCCGAGTGCGACTTTTTGGCAACATATTGACGATTTGTTAGCTTGCACGGAACCAAAGCGGCGAGTAGGACGTCTGCCGAGACGTATATCTCAACTTGAAAGGGGAATTACTATGAGGAAGCTTGCCGTCGCTATGGCATTGGCCTCCACCGCCCTGGCGTCGCCTGCTCTGGCGCGCGACAACTCCTGGTATGTGGGTGTTGGTGCCGGTGTAATGCTGGTCGAGGATCTGGATCTCGATATCGGCACCGCCAGCAATGCCGGGACGCTCGATCATCGCGCTGGCTATGATGCCGAAGGCACTGTCGGCTATGACTTCGGTGGTTTCCGTGCGGAAGTCGAAGTCGGTTTCCGCGAAGCCGACATCAAGTCGGGTCGCTTCACGGCTCCGGGTATCCCGCAGACCGTCAACGGCGCGGGCCCGCTCGGAACAGGTACGCTTGATCTCGCCGGCGATACGAACGCGCTGAGCTTCATGGTCAACGGCCTGCTCGACTTCGGTGACGACGACGGCCTCCAGGGCTTTGTCGGCGGCGGTGTCGGTGTCGCTCGCGTTTCGGTCGAGCCGGTCTACGCCGGTAATTTCCTCGACGATTCGGACACGGGCTTTGCCTGGCAGGCGATCGCGGGTGTCCGCGCTCCGCTCAGCGACAACATCGACGTTGGCCTGAAGTATCGTTTCTTCAACGCCGACAGCATCGATCTGGTCGACCAGCTCGGTCGCGACGTTTCGACGCGCTTCCGTTCGCACTCGATCCTCGGCACGCTGACGTTCAACTTCGGTGGTGCACCGGCTCCCGTGGAACCGGCTCCGCCTCCGCCGCCGCCTCCGCCGCCGCCTCCCCCGCCGCCTCCGCCGCCGCCGCCGGTCGTGGAATGCGCGCCGGGACCGTATATCGTGTACTTCGACTGGGATAAGTCGGACATCACGCCGGAAGCGGCTTCGACGCTCGACAACGCGATCAGCGCCTACAACCGTGGTTGCACGGGTACGCAGGTCATGCTCGCCGGTCACGCTGACCGTTCGGGTTCGGCCAAGTACAACGTCGGCCTGTCGGAACGTCGCAACACCGCGGTTCGTGGTTACCTGACCGCTCGCGGCATCTCGGATGGTTCGATCAGCGCGCAGGCGTTCGGCGAAACCCGTCCGGCCGTTGCGACCGCCGACGGCGTCCGCAACGACCAGAACCGTCGTGTGGAAATCACTTACGGTCCGAACTCGGGCATGTAAGACCGGTTTCCATCCCCGACGGGGACTGGAAGAAAAAGAGGGGCGGTACCGAAAGGTGCCGCCCTTTCTTTGTGCGTGTCCTGTGTGGCGATATCCGGTCGCCGTCATTTCCAGATTCTGCTTGCTCGCCATTCATTATGTTATACCATCACGTTGAGGGCGCGAGATGGTCTTGCGCCCTTGTCCGGGGCGGATGCCTGACAATCGCGGGCACCCCTTTGCGGGGAGAGAGATGATGGCAAGACGCCGCAGCATGTTTCATCGCAGCATTTTTCGGACCGACCCGAGCGGCGGTCCCGACATCAACACCACACCGCTGATCGACGTTATGCTGGTGATGCTGGTGATGTTCATCATCACCATCCCGCCGCCGACGCATAGTGTCGACGTGACGCTGCCCGGTCAGCCGCCGCTGGACGCCAAAGTGTTCGAAGAAAATCGCGTGACGATCGACACGTCCGATGTGATCCGGTGGAACGACGAGGCCGTCGATCTGGCCCAGTTGGGGATGCTGGTCAAACAGGCGGCCGATCGGCCCGAACCGGCGGCGATCCTGCTCGAGCCCGAAGCGCGGGCGCGTTACCTGCGCGTTGACCAGGCGATCGGTACGATACGGCGCAACGGCGGGTCGAAGCTCGCCTTCCCCGGTATCCGGAATTACGCAGGGCTGATCTGACGATTTGCGGTGTTCGTCGCCTCAGGCGGCAGGCGCCGTTCCCGGCCGGAGGTGGCGCATCATACAGGCGACATAATCCGCCTTGCCGAGCGGGACTCCCATATGGCGGAGTATGGCATAGGCGGCGGTGCGGTGGAAGGCGAACTGCGGGCCGGCCCAGTCGCGTACATAGTCGAACGCGCTCATGTCAAAGATCATGCCGTTGGGCAGTTCGAAGCTGACCGTCCGGTCGATGTCGCCGTCTATCGCGGCGGGCCCAACCGTTTCGAGGAACGCCAGCGTTGCGGCAATCTGGTCCTGCATGCCTGCGAAGTCCGTCGCATCCTCCGGAAATTCCGGAACGTCGATCTCGCCGAGGCGGCGCAGCGGTTGAAGCGCCTGCACACACGCGAAGCGGACCTGCGATGCCAGCGGAAACATGTCGGGCGCCAGACGTGCAACGGCGAACTGCAATTCGCCGATGCCGTTGTCGGCGCCCCATGCGCTCGCCTTTGACAACTCTCCCGACAGGGCCTCCAGGCCATTCTGGTACGCGGGCACGGTCAGATCGTAGAGCATCGTCATATCCTTCGGTCGATCGAGTGGGTCAGGCGGCGGCCAGATTGTCCTGGAATTGCAGCCGCGCGAGGCGGGCGTAGAGGCCGTCGGCGGCAACGAGGGCGTCATGTCTGCCCTCTTCGACGATACGTCCATCGTCCATCACGATGATGCGGTCGGCGGCACGCACCGTCGCGAGACGGTGAGCGATGACGATCGTCGTGCGATCGGTCATCAGCGTTTCGAGTGCATCCTGAACGAGCTTTTCGGACTCGGCGTCGAGCGCCGATGTTGCCTCGTCGAGCAGGAGGAGCGGTGCGTGGCGGAGCAGCGCACGGGCGATCGCAACGCGTTGGCGCTGGCCGCCCGACAGGCGGGCGCCGCCTTCGCCCATGAAGGTGTCGAGGCCTTGCGGCAGCTTGCGGAGAAACTCCTCGGCATTGGCAGCGCGCGCGGCGTCCCATAGGTCTTCGTCCGTGGCGGCCCAGTTGCCGTAGCGCAGGTTGTCGCGCGCCGAGGCCGCGAAGATCACGGTTTCCTGCGGGACCATCGCGATGCGCGCGCGGATGTCGGCGGGATCGGCGTCGGTAAGCGGCACGCCGTCGAGCAGGATCCGGCCAGCCTGGGGGTCGTAGAAGCGCTCGGCGAGCTGAAAGAGCGTCGACTTGCCCGCGCCCGACGGGCCGACGATGGCGACCGTTTCACGCGGGTTGATGGCAAGCGAGAAATTGTGGAGCGCCGGCGCGTCGGGACGCGTTGGATAGTGAAACTCCACATTTGCGAATTCGAGTGTGCCCGGCGCTGGCTCGGGGAAGCGCTGCGGGTTCGCCGGCGGCGCGATGCTGGCCTCGGCATTCAGCAGCTCGCTGAGCCGCTCCGCCGCGCCGGCGGCGCGGAGAAGATCGCCATAGACTTCGGTAAGCGCCCCGAACGCTCCGGCGACGAGGCCGCCGGTCAGGACGAACGCCGCGATCGTCCCGCCGGTGATCGTACCTTGCGCGACACCTTCGGCGCCGTACCAGAGCAGGGTCGTGATCGCGCCGAATAGCAGGCCGATCACCGTCGCGGTGATGATCGCACGAAGGCGGATGCGGCGCTTTGCGGTCGCGAAATTGGCCTCGACCGCGACCGAAAAGCGATCGGCCTCGCGCGCTTCCTGACCGAAGGCCTGGACGATCTTCATCGCACCCATCTGTTCGGCGGTGGTCGCGCCGATGTCGGCGACGCGGTCCTGGCTCGTCCGCGAGACTTTCTGGAGGCGCCTGCCGAGGAGGACAATCGGGAGGATGATGACGGGAATACCGAGCAATATGCCGGCGGTCAGTTTGGGCGACAGGCTGAACAGATAGATGATCCCGCCGATGCCCATCACCGTGTTGCGAAGCGCGACCGAAACGGTGGTGCCGACGACCTGTTCGATGATCGCGGTATCGGACGTCATGCGCGACGCGATCTCGGAGGGGCGATTCTCTTCGAAGAAGCCGGGGGCGAGGCGCAGCAGATTCTGCTGCACGGCTTGGCGGATGTCCGCGACTGTACGTTCGCCAAGCCAGCTCACGAAATAGAAGCGCAGTGCGGTAGCAAGGGCGAGCGCGACGCAGATCGCGTAGAAGAGCCGGAAATGCGGCGCGACATCGCCGCCGCCGGCGATGAAGCCGCTGTCGATCATTGCCTTGAATTGATAAGGGATGGCGAGCGTCGCGAGCGCAGCAATCCCAAGTGCGATCGCCGCGATGACGAGCTGCAGCGGATAGCGGCTGGCATAATGCCATACCATGCGCAGGCTGCCGAGCTTGCGGCGAGGTTCGGCGGACGCTTTCGCAGCGGCAGGGTCGGGTTGGCTGGCCATGGCAACGGCCCTAGCAGCGGCGGGGACCGTGCTCAACGATACAGAATGCGGCTGCGCTTCAAGCGCCTTGAAGCGTAGCCGCAGGGAGCGCGGCGATTGGGCCGCGCTCCCCTCCGTCAGCGATTGTCGAGCTGCGCCCGCACGGCGCGAAGCCCCGCCTGCGTAATGCGATACGGCCCGCCGCCGTGCGAACCGATGAAGCCGCGCCGCCGCAGCCGGTTGAAGAGCGACAGGCCTGTGTTCGCGAGGACGAAACCGTCGCGGGTGAAGCAGAGCGCCTCGATGATATGGCCGTCTTCGCCGCGGCGATGGCGGATCATGCCGCCCTGCGCCAGCACATGGAGCATCCGCTGCTCCGCTTTCGATATATTCATGCGATATGTCCGGATTGATATGCGACAACGGCGCGCGAACCTGCTGGTTCGCACGCAGCGCACATCCCGATTGCGCCGGGATGTTAGCGGTTGCCCGCAATCTCGGACATATTCACTCCATGGGCGCATCTTGCACCGCTCGAAGCAGATTATTCGACTTCGATACGCCCCGCAATGATTTTGATGCATTGCACAATGGGACGGAGCCCCTAGACTGCTAACCAATGAGCAGGCGCCGGAGAGCGCCGCCGGGCAACGCAAGGAATGATCCGAATATGCTGTATCACGCGTTTGACATGCAGAAAAACTGGCTGGCCGGGGCGAGCGCGCTCGCCACAGCGGGCGCGCAGGTGATGCAGCACCCGGCGAATCCGCTCGGCTATTTCGGTGGCAGCCCCATGTTCGCCTCGGCGCTGGAAGTCTTTGCACATGCCGCGGCACCGCGCGGCAAGCCGGGGTTCGAGCTGTATGAGACCGTCGTCGACGGCGAAACGGTGCGCGTGACCGAGGCGATCGAGGCGCGCAAGCCGTTTGGCCAGCTCAAGCATTTCAGGCATAGGGGCACGAAAGACGCGCCCAAGCTGCTGATCGTCGCGCCGATGTCGGGCCATTATGCGACGCTGCTGCGCGGCACGGTCGAACGCATGCTGCCTGGCCACGACGTGTGGATCACCGACTGGCGCGACGCCCGCAACGTGCCGCTCGCAGCCGGCAAGTTCGATCTCGACGATTATGTCGATTATATCATCGCGTGGCTCGAACATATCGGGCCCGGCGCGCATATGCTCGCGGTGTGCCAGCCGTCGGTGCCGAGCCTTGCCGCCGCGGCGGTCATGGCGGCGAACAGGCACAAGTGCCGGCCCAAGACGCTGACGATGATGGGCGGCCCGATCGACACGCGCGAGGCGCCGACCGCGGTCAACGAGCATGCCACGACGCGGCCCTATGCCTGGTTTCAGGAAAATGTGATCGCGACCGTTCCGGCCTGGTACCCGGGCGCGGGACGCCGCGTCTATCCGGGCTTCCTGCAGCTCGCGGGCTTCATGTCGATGAACCTCGGAAATCACATGATGAGCCATTGGGAGATGTTCAAGCATCTGGTCGAGGGCGACGGCGAGAGCGCCGACAAGACCAAGGAATTCTATGACGAGTATCGCGCGGTGTGCGACATGACTGCCGAATTCTATCTGCAGACCGTCGACATGGTGTTCCAGCGCCACCTGTTGCCGAAGGGTGAAATGCTGCATCGCGGGCAGCCGGTCGATGTCGGCGTGATCGAGGATATCGCGATCCTCGCTATCGAGGGCGAGCGCGACGATATTTCGGGGATCGGGCAGACCAAGGCAGCGCTGACGATCGCCAAGGCGCTCCCCGCCGACAGGAAGAAATATCTGATGGCGAAGGGGGTAGGCCACTACGGTATCTTCAACGGCCGAAAATGGCGCGAGGATATCGCGCCGGTGGTCGAGAAATGGATTCGCGCCAACGGCGGGTGAAGTTCGGCTGTTTTCGCCCGGTAGCCGGCAAGCTGTTTCAGGACCGCAATTCGCCGAAGCAGGCATTTTCGGCCGTTACACACGTCGACCGGATCAATCGGGAGCACGCCGCTCGGCACCGGGCATTTTTCCTGCGAAGTGTGCTGGCCATTCCCGAAAACAATATGTGCGCTGCGCAGGACAATGGCGGGCTGGCGACGATGGCGAGCGGCAGCCATAACGATCCCTCCCTCTTCCGGGTAACGGAGTGTCGCCATGCCCCCGCAGATCATCAATCGCCAATGGCTGTTGGCACGCCGTCCCGAGGGGCAGGTGCTTGTTGACGATTTCCGGCGATATGATGCGCCTCTTCCCCGCCCCGATCTGACCGCGGGTGAAATTCTCGTCCGCAACCTCATGTTCGGTTTCGACCCTGCCCAGCGCGGCTGGATGGACGACGTGCAGGGTTATATGCCGCCCATGGCCATCGATGCGCCGGTGCGCGGCAGCGCCGCCGCGCGTGTCGTAGCTTCGGCCAACCCCGCCTATCCCGAGGGGGCGATGGTGCGCGGACTGTTCGGCTGGCAGGACTATGCCGTCGCGGGACGGGCCGGCGAAGCCGATCCGGTACGAATAGCCCCCGACATCCTACCCGAAGAGGCGCTGGGCGTGCTGGGGGCGGCAAGCATCACCGCCTATGTCGGGATGCTTGATGTCGGGCGGCTCGGTGCGGGTGATTGCGTGCTGGTTTCGGGCGCAGCTGGTGCTGTCGGGTCGGTCGCAGTGCAGATCGCACGCCTCTATGGCGCGCGCGTCATCGGGATCGCTGGCGGGCCCGAGAAATGTCGCTGGCTGATCGAGGATTATGGCGCCGACGCTGCAATCGACTATCACAACGAGGACATACGGGCGCGGCTGAGGGCGCTTGCGCCGGCCGGGATCGACCTGTTCTTCGACAATGTTGGCGGCTCGACCCTCGAAGCGGGAATTGCGCATATCGGGCGTTTCGGCCGGATCGTCCTGTGCGGCGCAATCGCGGGCTACAATGACGAGCGCCCTGCGCCCGGCCCGCGCAATCTGATGCGCCTGATCTCGCAGCGTGCGGAAATGCGTGGCTTTATCCTGCTTGATCATCTGGATCGGCTGGCCACGGCGACGGAGCAGCTCAGGCAATGGGTTCGCGATGGCCATATACGCTATCGTACGGATATTCAGCATGGCTTCGAGACCATCCCGCAAACATTCCTGCGTCTGTTCAGCGGCGCCAGCCGGGGCAAGCAGTTGTTGCGGATCGACGGCGCGGAATAGTCGGGAGTCATCGGACGTCGACCCTGCTCACGGGACTGCGCGCCGGATCAATGCCAGGGTGAGGTCCGTACTCCCCAATAGGCAATGTAAAGCAGACCTGCCCACAAGAGCAGGATGAAGACCATGCCGGCACGGCTCGACGGGCGTTCGCTCGCGGCCTCGGCGACGGCATGGAGCTCGGCCCAGAGCGGCGGGGGGATGAGCCGCCGGACGGCGAGCAATCCGAGCGGGACGATGATCAGATCGTCGAGCCATCCGAGCACCGGAATGAAATCCGGGATCAGGTCGATCGGCGACAACGCGTAGGCCGCGACCGCCACCGCAAGGATGCGCGCGAGCAGCGGCACGCGCGGATCGCGCGCGGCGAACCAGGCGGTGTGCGCCTCGACCGCGAGGCGGCGGCCAAGATCGCCGATGTGTTCGGAAAGGGATTTGCCGCTCATCGCATCCCTCATTACTGTTCCTGCATGGCTATCCAACTGAAAAGCGCGCGTGTCGAACGCTGGCCCGTTGCCGGCGAGTTCGTCATCAGCCGCGGCGCCAGGACGCATGTCGACGTCGTCGTGGCGGAAATCGAGGGCGAAGGCGAGCTCGGGCGCGGTGAAGGCACGCCCGTCTATTATCTGGGCGAGGATGCGGCGGGATGCCGCGACCAGCTATTGCTTGCGGCGGCGCATATCACCGGGCTGGATGCCGTCGGCGCGCGCGCGGCGGTGCAGGAAATCATGGCACCGGGCGCGGCGCGCAACGCGCTCGACTGTGCGTTGTGGGATCTGGAGGCGCGGCAGCGCGGGCTTCGTCTCTGGCAGCTCGCGGGATGCGATGGCGCGCCCACCGCGCGCGTCACGGCCTATACCATCTCGCTCGGCACGCCGGGTGCGATGGCGGAACAGGCGGCGACGGCCGCCGCGGACGGCTATCGTCTGCTCAAGATCAAGCTGACCGGCGAGGGCGACCGGTTGCGCGTCGCCGGCGTGCGCAAGGGGGCGCCGGACGCGCGGCTGATCGTCGACGCAAACGAAAGCTGGGGCGAAATCGACATACTGAGCGAGGCCGAGGCGCTGGCCGACATGGGAGTCGAAATGATCGAGCAGCCGGTGCCGGTGGGCGCCGACGCGCTGCTCGATCCCGTCTATGCTCCGTTGCCCTTCGTGGCCGACGAAAGCTGCCAGACCGCCGCCGATATCGCGCGGATCGGCCCCTTTTACGACGGCGTCAATATCAAGCTCGACAAGGCAGGCGGGCTCACCGAGGCGCTGAAGATTGCTGATGCTGCCGACGCGGCCGGCCTGTCGATCATGGTCGGATGCATGCTCTCGACCAGCCTTGCGATCGCTCCGGCCTTCGTGCTCGCGCAGCGCGCGCGATGGGTCGATCTTGACGGTCCCGCGCTTCTGGCGCGCGACCGTGCGGCCGGCTTCGAATTTCGCGAAGGGCGCATCGGGCCGCCCGCCGTCTGATCCTAGAGCGCCACTTCGGCATGCTTGCCGAGATCGCCGGCCTTCATGGTCATGCCGGTCGCAAGCTTGAACCGGCCCGTGATCCCGGGATCCGCCGTCCAGATTTCGGCATCGTCGAGGTCGAAGCGAAGGAGGACGAGCCCGGGGTCGTCCTTTCCGCCCTCGTACCAGGCCGCGATGCTGTTGTTCCACAGTCTGTCGAGCACGGCGCGGTCGGACTCGCGGCGGAGCGTTCCCGATATGCAGGCGAAGAGGTCGTGGCCCTTCGAAGCGAATTGCGCCATTGCGGGGCCGCCGCCCGCGAGCCGGTTGTCAGTCGCGGTGAAGAACCAGAAGGCGCTGTGCGCATCCTTGTCGAGCTGGGCGTGCATCGGGATATGATGCTCGCGCTCGCCGGTCGCGCCGATCATGACATGGGGGCTGTCGGCCAGCGCCTTCCAGAACTGCTTCCTGATATCCTCGTTCATGGGACGGTTCCTTTCGTCCCCTCGATAATCGATCAACGTAGCGGCCGGACGGTTGTTGCCCGGTTCATCGCAGCCGCGGCTCCGCATAGCTGACGACTTCATATTCGATGCCGTCGGGGTCGAAGAAATAGAAGCGGCGGCCGGGTTCATAATCGCCGTGGTTGAACGGCGTGAGGCCGACCGCCTTGACGCGCATCTCGATCGTATCGAGGTCGTCGACCTGCACGCCGATATGGTTGAGCGGTTCGCCCTTCGGATAACGAATGCTCTGATCCTCGCCGTCGGGGCCGGTGTAGAGCGCGATATAGGCGGCGTCGCTGCCGAGGTGAATCGTCCGCCCGCCGTCGCGTGCGGGACCGCGCCAGCGCTCGTGCCAGCCGAAGATCGCCGACAGGATGCCGGCGGTACGATCGGGATCGCTGACCGTCAGATTCACGTGCTCGATGAAGGGATGCGTCACCTGTCTTCTCCTGATTCGCGTTGACGCGGGGCTTATGAAAGCTAAAGTCAGGTTTAGATCAAGCAAAAAGCAGGAGCGCGGGCCATGCACCGGACCGACCTGATCGCGATCGGCGAGCTCGCGGCGCGCACCGGCGTCGCGGTGTCGGCGATCCGCTTTTATGAGGCGAAAGGCCTGGTCGAGGCGCTGCGCACGACCGGCGGGCAGCGCCGTTTCCTGCGCGCCGACATTCGCCGCGTCTCTTTCATCCTGATCGCGCAACAACTGGGGCTGAGCCTTGAGGAGATCGCTGCCGAGCTGGCACGGCTTCCGGCCGGGCGGACGCCCAACGGCGCGGACTGGACGCGGATCAGCACCGGGCTCGGCGCGCGGATCGATGCGCAGATCGCGGCACTGGAACGGACGCGCAAACTGCTCGGCAACTGCATCGGCTGCGGGTGCCTGTCGCTGAAGAAATGCGGGCTGTACAACCGCGAGGACAAGGCGGCGCAGCGCGGCGCGGGGCCGCGCTATTTGCTCGGCGACCGGGCAGGCCAGATTGCCGAGATCGGGTAATGCTTGCCCGGTTCTGGCATGATATGTAGCATCACTTCATATCGTGCTAACTGTCTGGAGAGGCTGAATGAAAGCACTCTATGCTGCCTTGCTTGCCGTTGCCGCGACGAACGCCGCGCCAGCGTTCGCCGCGCCGACGTCCGCATCCCCGCTGATCGGCAGCTGGGCGGTCGATACGTCGCGCCTGACGATGCCGCCCGAAGCGCGGCCGAAGAGCGTCACCATTTCCTATGAGGATGTCGGCGGCGGCAAGTGGCGGACGAATGTCGAAGTCGTGCTGCCCGACAGCAAGAAGGTCCAGGCGATATCGACCTATGTCCCGGACGGAACCGCGACACCGGTCGAAGGCAATCTGGAAGCCGACATGGCGGCGACGCGGCTGCCCGAACCGGGCGTGATGGTGACCGCGCTCGCATTGCACGGCAATCCGGGGTCGATGCGGACCTATACCGTGTCCGCCGATGGCAAGACGATGACCGAGACCGTGGTCTATTTCACGCAGGAGGGCGTGCCCGCGATGCGGACGAATTATTTCAATCGCGTGCGTTGAGGGCGGTTGGCGAAGGTCGGCTTTGGGTGGATTCCAGACATTCGTCATCCCGGACTTGATCCGGGATCCATCGCAGCGCTGAAGTCATGGACCCCGGATCAAGTCCGGGGTGACGACAAAAGAGAGTGGCCGCTTCCGGCAGTTAGCAGCCGTCCCGCCTCCAACCGACAGTCAGACCGCGCCGAGCGTCTCGATCTCGGGCGCGCCGGCGAGGCAGGGGCCGAGGCGCGCGCCGATCGACCGGAAATGGTCCGAGGCGCGGTGCGCGTCGAGCGCAGTCTGGTCGTCATAGCATTCGAGCACCTTGTAGGCGCCCGCCTCGCCCGTCTTGAACAGGCGGTAATAGCTGTTGCCCGCTTCGTTCGCGTTCACGGCGGCGGCGAGTTCGGCGAAGATGCCCTCGAATTCGGCTTCCTTGCCGGACTGGACGCGCAGCGTAGCGATCACACCGATGGCACTCATGTCTCTCTCCTTGTTTCAGGCCTTGAGGTCGGGGTCGACGGTCCAGCCGTCCTCGACCTGGATGCCGAAGCTGTTCAAAATCATCGAAACCTGCGTGTACTGACCGACGGTCATGACGAGGTCCATGCGGCCCTTGTCGCCGAGCGGCGCGAGCGCGGTCCAGCTGGCGTCGGTCACGAAATGGTTGGTCGTGAGCTCGTCGGTCGCGCGCAGCATCGCGCGGTCGAGGTCGTTCCAGCCGTCCGCGTCGGGGCCGGTCTTTATGCGCGCGATCTCGTCTTCGGCAAGGCCGCAGTCGAGGCCGATGCGCTTGTGCTGGGTCCACTCATAACCCGAGCGGCAGTTGTAGCCGGTGCGCAGGATGACGAGTTCGCGGTCGCGCGGGGAAAGCGCGTTGCGCTTCGAGAGGATATAATTACCCCAGCCGAGGAAGGCGGTGAGCGCCTTGGGTGCGTGGGCGAGGGTTCGGAAAATGTTGAGGATCCTGCCGCCCCCGACCTTGCCGCCTTCGGAAGCAAGGAAGGGTTCGAGCGCGGCGCGCTGGTCGGCATCGAGCCGGCCCAAATCGACCGGCTCGATACGCGGAACGCTCAGGCGCAAATCAGAAGACCTCGAACAGGCCCGCTGCGCCCTGGCCGCCACCGATGCACATGGTGACGACGGCATATTTGACGCCGCGGCGCTTGCCTTCGATCAGCGCGTGGCCGACGCAGCGCGCGCCGGTCATGCCGAAGGGGTGGCCGATCGAGATCGAGCCGCCGTTGACGTTGAGCAGTTCGTTCGGGATGCCGAGCTGATCGCGGCAATAGAGGACCTGCACGGCAAAGGCTTCGTTGAGTTCCCAGAGGCCGATGTCGTCCATCTTGAGGTCGAAGCGTTCGAGCAGCTTCGGGATCGCGAAGACGGGACCGATGCCCATTTCGTCGGGCTCGGTGCCCGCGACCGCCATGCCGACATAGCGGCCGAGCGGCTGGAGGCCCTTCTTTTCGGCGACCTTGGCTTCCATCAGCACCGCGGCCGACGCACCGTCGGCGAGCTGGCTGGCGTTGCCCGCGGTGATCGAGAAGCCTTCGCCCATCACCGGCTTCAGGCTCGACAGCCCTTCGAGCGTCGTGTCGGGACGGTTGCACTCGTCCTTGTCGGCGACGACGTCCTTGAAGGTGACCTCCTTGGTTTCCTTGTTCACGACAGCCATGGTGGCCGGGCACGCGACGATCTCGTCGTCATATTTGCCGGCGGCCTGTGCCGCGGCGGTGCGCTGCTGCGACTGGAACGAATATTCGTCCTGATATTCGCGGCTGATGTTGTAGCGCTTCGCGACGACCTCTGCGGTGCCGATCATCGGCATATAGGTGTCCTTGTGCATCGCGATCAGCTCGGCGTCGGTCTCGATGAACACCTTGCCGCTGCCGCTGACCTTCGAGATCGACTCGATGCCGCCGGCGACCGCGATGTCCTGACGATCGACGATGATCTGCTTCGCGGCGGTCGCGATCGTCATCAGGCCCGACGAGCACTGGCGGTCGATCGACATGCCGGGGACGGTGACAGGCAGGCCCGAACGCAGCGCGATCAGGCGCGCGACGTTCATCGTCTGCGATCCCTGCTGCATCGCGGCACCGAAGACGACGTCGTCGATCTCGCCGCCCTCGATACCGGCGCGCTCGACCGCGGCGCGGACCGCATGGGCGCCGAGCGTCGGGGCGAGGGTGTTGTTGAACGAGCCGCGCGCCGCCTTGGTCAGCGGGGTGCGGGCGGTGGAAACGATGACGGCGTCACGCATGATAGGAGTCCTTCTTTCTGGTTCCGGTTATCTTAACGGGGGAGGTCAGCCGGGAAAGCCATGCTTCAGACGAAAAACTGGCTGATCCATTCGGCAATCAGGGCAGGCTTTTCCTCGCCCTCGATCTCGATCGTCACTTCATTGGTCTGCTGCCACTGGCCGGGGCGCTTCTCGTCGAGTTCGAGCAGCTTTACATGGCTGCGCACGCGCTTGCCCGAGCGGACGGGAGCGAGGAAGCGGACCTTGTTGCCGCCGTAGTTGACGCCCATCTTGACGCCCGCGATGCGGGGGCCGTCGGTCTTTGCGCCGAGCATCGGGATCAGCGACAGTGTCAGAAAGCCGTGCGCGATCGTGCCGCCGAAGGGCGTGAGCTTCGCCTTTTCCTCGTCGATATGGATGAACTGATGGTCACCGGTTGCATCGGCGAACTTGTTGATCATGTCCTGATCGACGAGCACCCATTCGGAGGTGCCGATATTCTGCCCGACCTTGGTCTGCAGTTCCTGCGGCGTGATGGTGGCCATGTTTCATCCCCTCAATTGCTGGTTCGGGGCGCGTTCTAGGCCGCTCTTGCCGCGTTGCACAAGAGCCAAGCCCTGCGCCCGCGGCGCCGTAGCGTCAGCCGGGCTTCGCTGTCTTCACCGCCGCCGCTCCCGGCTTCGGAGACTCGGAATAGGGCATGATCATCGTCCCGTCGGGCGCCGCGGTAAAGGTGGTCTGGGTCGGATAGGCGAACCCGTACCCGGCCTTCGCCATCGCTTCGAACAGACGGATGCCGATATCGGTGCGCGCCGCGGCGACGACGTCGAATTCGTCGCTGAACACGTCGAAGAGCAGTTCGAAATCGAGGCTCGACGGCCCGAAGGTCAGAAAGCTCGAGCGGATGAATTCCTGGCCGCCGGCGATAACCTGTTCCTCGAGCAGCGCGGGAAGGTCGCGAAGCATTTCGGGGGTCGTCTGATAGATCACGCCGATCCTGAAGGTGATGCGGCGGCGGTGGAGATGCGCGAAATTGGTGATCTCCTTGCTCAGCAGATTGGTGTTCGAGATGACGAGCAGTTCGCCATTGAGCGAGCGCAATCTTGTGCTTTTCAGTCCGATGCGCTCGACCGTCGCGGTGCTCGTGTCATATTTGATCGTCTCGCCGACGCGGAACGGCCGGTCGAAGATGATCGACAGCGAGGCGAAGAGGTCCGAGAAAATGCCCTGCGCGGCGAGGCCGATCGCGATGCCGCCAATGCCGAGACCGGCGATCAGGCCGGTGACGTTCACCCCCATATTGTCGAGGATGACGATCGCGGCGATCGCGAACAGCGCGACGCTGATCAGCAGGCGAATGATGCCCATCGCATTGCTGAGCGTCTCGTTGTTGCCTTCGGCGGCGCGGCGCTGGATCAATCCGAGCACGATCTCGCGCGCCCAGATCGCGACCTGCAGCACGACCGCGACGGTGAAGACGAACTGGATGATCTGCATGATCACCGCGGGCGGCTGCGCATAGCCCGCGACCATGCGGATCGCGATGATCGCGAGGACGCCGGACCGCGTCTTGTGGATCACCTGCCCGGCGATATGCGTCAGCGTCATCTCGCCCTCGGCTCGCCGGGCATGTTTGAGTGCGAAGGTGCGGACCATCGACAACAGGAAATAGATGGCGAGGCCGAGACCGATCGCGATGCCGATCTGCAGCCAGTGGCTGTTCACCCATGCGACGCTCAGATCCCAGTAGCGTTGCAGGTCGTCAAGCGGGTTGGGCGCAGCGGCTCTTGCGGGCGCGGCTTTCGGGGCGGCGGATGTGGCGGCGGCAAGCAGGGAGAAAGTCATGCGGGAGTCCTTGGGGGTCCTCTGGTCGGATCAGGCGGATTGAAGCAAGTCCGCGGCCGCGGGTGCCTGTTCCAGATAGGCCAAAAATCCGCGTTCGTAACGCGAAAGATAGCGCGTTGCGCGGGGCAGGGGGCCGGATGCGGCGGCAAGGTCGCCCCGTTCCTGAACCGCGGCGAGCATCGCGGGGTGTACATAAGCCTTGCGCGCGATGGCGGGCGTGTTGCCGAGCCGATCGGCGACATGTTCGAGCATCGCCTTCAGCGTCGGCGGATCGGGCGTATCGTAGAGAAAGGCAAAGGCCTCGACGCTGGCGGTCCATGTCCGGAAATGCCTGGCGCTGAATTCGTCGCCCATCGCCTCGCGGATATAGGCGTTCACATCGTCGGACGCGACGGCGTACAGGTTTCCGTCGTCCTCATATTGGAAGAGTTTCTGGCCGGGCAGATCCTGCAGCCGCCGGACCAGCGTCGTCAGGCTGCGGTCGCTGATCGTGACCTCGCGCTTCGCACCGCCCTTGGCGACGTAGCTGA
Organism: Sphingopyxis sp.; assembly: GCA_017745175.1. Classification (GTDB taxonomy): domain Bacteria; phylum Pseudomonadota; class Alphaproteobacteria; order Sphingomonadales; family Sphingomonadaceae; genus Sphingopyxis. The sequence goes on from JAGHZY010000014.1 coordinate 55,128, forward strand.
GGCGGAGTGTCTTGCCCGACAGTTTTGCGTGACGTTGGCGCAATGTCGTTGCGCCGAAGCTCCTGTTCGCCGCGACATATTGCTCGTTTCCGATACGCAGTGCCGCGAGATCGAGCAGGCGTACGACCGCCGCGACGACGCGATCGGCGCACAGGGTTCGCCGCGCAAGATCATCGGCGAGGCGCGCGCGGAGCAGCGGAAGCGCGTGGCCAAAAGCAGCGCAGCGATCATATTTGTCGGCGTCGCGCGCTATCCGGAAATCGGGGTGATAGCGATATTGCTTGCGTCCGCGCGCGTCGTATCCGGTGGCAAGGATATGACCGTTGGCTGCGGGGCAGAACCACGCATCCTGATAGGCGGGCGGCAGCGCGATCGCATTGAGCCGGTCGATCTCCTCACGATCGCGAATGATCCTGCCCTTGGCGTCGCGGTAGCGCCAGCCGGCGCCAGAGCGTTCGCGGCCGATGCCGGGCAGGCTGTCGTCGACATGGACAAGGTGCGGGGCGGGCATGAGGCCATAGCGCCTCGCCGCCGTCGATGGTTCCCGGCCGTAATGTCTGTCGGTGGGTCAGGTCTCGCTGCGGCCGGCAGCGAAAAGCGTGCGCGGTGCTGCGCGCACGCGGTCGCCGGCGCGCTGGGCGATACGCCGGGCTGGCACTTCGAGGGCGATATGAAGCAAATGCGATGCCGCCAGCGTCAACAGGATGAAGGCCAATATCTTCGCCGGGTGGACCATCGCCGGATCGTTGACGAAGAAAAGCTTGAAGAGGATCCACAGGAAGAAGTGCGACAGATAGACGGCATAGCTGATGTCCCCCAGCCATTGTGCGATCCGGCCCGACAGCAGCGGCCGTGGCGCCGTCGAGGCCTGCAGTGCTAGGATGACGATACTTGCCATGATCAGCGGTACGGCCGCGGGCTGCGACCCTGTTACGCCGAACAACAGCGCTGCGACTGCGGCGAGGCCGAGCGCGGTGGCATGGATGATTATCGCGCTGCGCGGCTTTTCGCGTTGCGCCGTCCACCATTGGCAAAGCAGGATGCCGATGCCGAATTCGACGAGGCAGCGCAGCAGCCCGGTCGCGGGAATATCGTCGCCGATGCTGGCGCGGCCGGTTGCCGCGAACCACCATCCGAGACCCGCCGCCATCGCGATGACCAGCAGCGGAAAGCTCCACGCACCGCGCGGCAGGCGCACCAGCCAGCCGCCCGTACCCGCCAGCAGCAGATAGGCCGCCCATTCGGTCGAGATCGACCACGCCGGGTCGTTCCAGGCCAGCCGGTCGCCGAACCCCCAGTTCTGGACGAGCAGATAGTGGGCGGGAAGTTCCGCAAAGCTGTAATGCTCGCCCGGATCGCGCCCGCTGACGATCAGCGCAGCCGCGAACAGGACCATCGCCGACAGGATCGCCATGTGAAGCGGGAAGATACGGGCAAAGCGGCGGACGATGAAATGCGGCGCGGCGCGCACGCCCCGATCGCGAAATTCGCCGCCATAGGTCCACCAGAGGACGAAGCCCGACAGGACGAAGAACAGGTCGACCGCCAGATAGCCCTGCGCCAGCACCGCGATCGCGTGTGCGGGCAGGAAACCGGTCATCCCGCCGCGGATATGGTAGAATAATACCATCAGCGCCGCGAAACCGCGCAGGCCGGTGAGCGTCGGCAGTATCCGCCCGGGCGTGACGGCGGCGCTCATGCGGCGATCGTCCGGGCGGTCAGGGGGCGCCAGCCCGCTTCCTGCTCGCGGCGGCGGCAATAGGTCGTCAGCCCGATCTCGAGCGCGAGCATCATATAGATGAAGGGCTGAAAGGCGATCGCGACGAACAGCGACCCGACCAGATAGACGATATGCCCGTGCTGCAGCGCGGTCGCCAGCGGCGCGATCCATTGCTCTTCGCCGCGCCGCGTTTTCAGATAGCGTCGCCGGACGCGCTCCATCCGGAACAGCCCAGCGAAATGGAGAAGCAGCCACATCGCCGTGCCCGGGTAGCCCTGCTCGCCCAGCATCTCGAAATAGCTCGAGTGATAGGCGCGCGATTCCTCTTCATAGACGCTCGCCGTCTCTTCGGGGCTGCTCGCTTCCTTCTCGACGCGGACGCGGTTCTGCAGATAGGCGTTGAAGCCGCCGCCGAACGGATGATCCTTGGCATATTCCCACGTCCACGCCCACACCGCGACGCGCGTCGAGGCCGACTGGTCGGACTTGTAGCCGCGGATCGTTTCCATGCGTTCGGTATAGCTTTGGGGCAGGAAGGGGATGGCCGCGGCGGCGAGCAGCCCGGCGCCGGCGATATAGAGCAGGCGATGCTTGACCGCGCGCAGCGACAGCAGGCCCAGCACGACGAGACAGACGAGCCCCGTGCGCGCCTGTGTCCCAACGGGCAGCAGCGCGCAAGCGAAGACCAGCGCGAAGCAGAAGAGCGAGACCATCCAGTCGGGGGGGAAGATTGTCCCGTGACGGCGATACCAGAGGATCAGCGGGATGATCGATATGGCGACGCACGACATGGTGCTGCCCTCGTACAATCCGTAATTTTCCGAGAGCAGCAACTGAAGCGCACCATAGCCCCCGCCGCCTGCCGCGGTCTTGATACCCCCCGCGATCGCGATCGCCGCCGCCGAGAGCAGCAGCATCAGCGCCAGTGCCTCGATCCGCAGCTTGGTCCGCAGCGTCAGCGGCAGGAAGATGGCCCAGATCAGCGCCTTCCACACCCAGCTCCACTTGTCCGCTGCCTCGACGGGAAAGTCGGCATAGATGGTCGTCATCCAGCAATAGACAAGCAGGAGGACGAGCAGGGTCTGCCGTCCCGACCAGCGCGTGTCCTTCTTGTCGTCGGCCGCGAGCCAGCCGGCGATCGCGAGTCCGAAGACGATCAGCGAGATCGGGATCGAATTGATCAGGAAATAGCTGAGCCGCTGCGGCGCGACGACGTCGATGTAGCAAAAGCACAGCACGAACAGGAACGGTTTCCGGAAACCGATCCCGATGAAGGCAAAGAGAAAGGCGACAAAGGCGATGTCACGCATCGACGCGGCCGTGCTCTTCAGGATGTTCGGCATCGCGGCGCTGCTGCCACAGCATGCGCGGGCTGACCTCGCGGTCGAGATCGTCGCGGTGGAGCAGGCGCCAGAGTGCAATCGCCATCAAGACGTGCGTCAGGACAATGGAAAAATTGTCGACCATGTCCGCTCCGCTACGCGATCGGGGTTGACGCCGCGTTAAGGCTTGTATGTCAGTGCACTGGCCCATGACACGCATCCTGCACGTCCTCGATCATAGCCTGCCCGCGCACAGCGGCTACACCTTTCGCACGCGCGCGCTGATGAAGGCGCAGGTGGCGAAGGGATGGGAGGTCGCGGGCGTCACCGGCGTGCGGCATCCCGAGCCCGGCCCTGACGGCGAGACCGTCGACGGGCTGACCTTTTACCGCACGCCGCTGATCGCGCCAGCGCGCGCGCCGATCCGCGAATGGCGCGAGATCGGGGCGCTGGCCAAGCGCGTCGAGGCGCTGGCGCGCGAATGGAAACCCGATGTGCTGCATGCACACTCGCCCGTGCTCGACGGGCTCGCGGCGCTGCGCGTCGGCAAGAAACTCGGCATCCCGGTCATTTATGAAATCCGCGCCTTTTGGGAGGATGCGTCGGTGGGCAATGGCACCGGGCGCGAGGGCAGTTTGCGATACTGGCTGACCAAGCAGCTCGAAACCCATGCGGTGAAATCGGCCGACGCGGTCGCGGTGATCTGCGAAGGATTGCGCGGCGATTTGATCGCGCGCGGCATCGACGCGGACAAAATCACCGTATCGCCTAACGGCGTCGACCTCGAATTGTTCGGCGATCCGACCCCGCGCGACGATGCGCTTGCCGACACGCTGGGCCTCGCCGCCGACGACGCGGTAATCGGCTATATCGGCAGTTTCTACGATTATGAGGGGATCGACGATCTGATCGCCGCAATACCCGCGCTGGTCGCGGCGCAGCCGAGGGCGCGGCTGCTGCTCGTCGGCGGCGGGCCGATGGAGATGGCGCTGAAGGCGCAGGCTGCGGCATCACCCGCCGCGGCGCATATCCATTTTGTCGGCCGCGTGCCGCATCAGGAGGTCGAGCGTTATTATTCGCTGATCGATATCCTTGCCTATCCGCGCAAGAAAATGCGGCTGACCGACCTTGTCACGCCGCTGAAGCCGCTCGAGGCGATGGCGCAGGGCAAGCTGGTGGCGGCGTCGGATGTCGGCGGTCACCGCGAGCTGATCGAGGATGGTGTGACGGGAACGCTGTTCGCGCCCGACCACCCCCGCGCGATCGCGGATGCCCTCGCCAAATTGCTGGAAAATCGGGATATGTGGGCCGAACGCCGGCGCGTCGCACGTATTTTTGTCGAAACCCATCGTAACTGGTCATCAAACATTTTACGTTACGAGCCGGTTTACCAGCAATTGCTGCGCGGAGCCTGACCGTCGCAGTTCGACAGACGACTTGGCGGCCTGGCAAGCCGGTGGATTTGGGACGATATGGAAGAGACCAGCGAAAACCGGGGCAACGGGATGGCGATTGCGTTGCTGCGCGCGCTTCGGCCTGCGATTCCGGCGGTAATCGGGGCCGCGGCTCTGACCTTTCTGTTCGCCGCCGTGATGCCCTTTTCGTGGGTCTCGGCGATCAGCTGGAATCTCTATCTCGATCGCCTGTCGGACCTGTTCGTGCCGCCCGTGGGCAATGGCGGGCGGTTGGCGCTGGCGCTCGGCATGTCGGCCGTCGCTGCGGTCATCGCCGGCCTTGTCGCGTTGCTGATCACAAAGCCCGAGGCGGCGGGCCTCGCGTCGCTGCGCAATCCGTTTCGTCGCACTTCGGTCGCGGCCGACGATGGTGACGAACCCGTTCTGACGCGCCGCCGCGCCGACCTGCATCCCGATGATCCGCCGCGTCCGCCGATCCGTGCGGGCCGCGACCTGCCCGCGGGCGGGTTGGGCCCGGTCGAAACGGGCGGACGTTACGAACCCGGGCTTGCTCAATGGCCCGGCGAAGCGGGTGCGCCGGACGAGGAAGAGTTCATCCTTGCCGATCTCGCTCCCGAGGAGGAGTTCGACGGCGATGCGCCCTGGCTGCAGCCCGCCGAGATGACCGCGCCCCCGCCGATGCCTGACCCGGCCGACAAGTCGCTCGGCGCCATGGTCGCGCGTTTCGAAGCCGGGTTGACGCGGCGCCGGCAGGAGTCGGTCGCCACGGCGGCGATTCCCGTGGTGCAGGCCGAGGTGATCGAGGATGAGCCCGAAGTCGATTTCGCGCTCGAAGCCGCGCTCGGGACTCTGCAGCGGATGACACGCCAGTCGGTCGGCTAATCCTCGACGGTCAATATTTCGATCCGGATCGAGTCCTCGCCGGCTCCGCACTCGACCACGATATCGGCTACGATATGGCCGGGGAGCGTCCACTCGGTCGCGTTCAGCCGGTCGTGCAGCGCACGGCGCATCGCTTCGCTTTCCCCGGTTGCGAGCGTGCACGGGAATATGTGCCGCGCGCCCACAAAACTCGCACTCGCCCACGGACGAAAGGTCGAAGCGCCCGCCGCGAGGCCGAGGGGCAGTTCGCGAAGCAGAAGATGGCGCAGCCGGCGATGCGGACAGCCCGGGCGCGGGGGCAAGGCAGGGGACCAGCGCATCATGGCCGCACCCCGGCGCCGAGCGCGCGCATGGCTCTGGTTCGCCGGTCGCCTCGCGGCACAACGCGGCCCGAATGGCGATCGGCACGCCATTTGTTCATGAAATGTTCTACTCGACATATCAGCTCGCGGCCCGGTTCGCGGCCGCCGCGCAGGTCGCTGACGAGGCGCGGATCGCGCACGGCGGCGCGGCCGAACACGCTCGGCGGCATCGCCGATTCCTTCAGGAAGGCCTCGATCCTCTGCAACAGGCTACGCTCCATTTTTTCCTCCCGGATCGCAAATAACCGGGCGACTCACCCGATAGGATATTTCCTATTTGAGATCCATTTTCCTACTTGTCTAGGAAAAATCCGTTTGCTAGAGACGAAATAGGAAGGACCAGCCCCAGCGACCCCATGGCCGATCTTGCTCACGACCCGCGCGCCGCGCTCGACCGGCTCCTGACCGACAGGGGGATCGACTATGCGCGCCTGTCGCAGGTGATCGGACGCAACCCCGCCTATATCCAGCAATATATCAAACGCGGCTCGCCGCGGCGGCTCGCCGAGCAGGACCGCGCGCGGATCGCCGCCTATCTGGGGGTGTCCGAGGCGATGCTGGGCGGGCCGGTGCAGCGCGTGGCGCGCCCGGTGCGTATGCGCGGGCCCGGAATGATCCTGGTGCCCAAACTGGCGATCGGAGCCTCGGCCGGTGCGGGGGCAAGTGTTGACGGCGAACCGGTCGAGGGCGAGGTCGCTTTCGATCCCAAATGGCTGCGCGATCTTGGCGCCGATCCGCGTGCGCTCAGCATCATTCGCGTCGAGGGCGATTCGATGGCGCCGACGCTCGACGATGGTGACGACATCCTCGTCGATGGCGGCGACACCGCGGCACGCCTGCGCGATGGTATCTATGTGCTGCGCATGGACGATGCGCTGATGGTGAAACGCGTCGCGCGCGCGCCGGGGCAGGGGCGGATTTCGGTGATCAGCGACAATCCGCATTATCGCAGCTGGGATGACCTGCCGATGGCCGCGGTCCGGCTGGTCGGCCGTGTCGTCTGGACCGGCCGCCGGGTGCGATAGCGTCTAGCGCGGCGCGGCCATTTCGGCTTCGATCTCGTGCTCGATCACTTCGGCGCGCTGGCATTGCTCCTCGTTGCCGTCGCGGCATTTCGCGAGCGCCTTGTCGCGCTGGCGCGACAGCTTGCCGACGCGCTCCTCGCTCTGGCGCATCTCGCGGCCACGGTTGCGATCAGCCTCGTCCTGGCTTGTCGTCGACCAGTCGGCGACCTGGCCGACGGCCTTCACCGGTGCGGTCACCACGGTCTTCACCGCGCTGACGCAGCCGGCGAGCAGGGGCGCGGCCATAACCGCAACGATCAAAGCGCGCATTTTCTTCTCCTCACCGACGTGGCGCCCCATTGCATAATCGCCGCGATCTGAACAGGATATTGCGACGGGACGACCGCGCATCTGGTCCATGTGTCACATTACTGAAATAAATGGTTAAATTGCTATTTACCAACTGCCCGTAGGCGTGCGGGCACAAGATAGCAGCTTGAAGAGAGTCGGATGAACGCGATGGGATATGCCTTTACGCCGACGTCGGGCGACGCGTCCGCGATCGGCGCCGACGCGCATATGTCCGAAGTCATCGACCTGTTCCGCGGCAATCCCCAATTGCGTGCGCTTGCGGTCGTCGACGAGGGTGATCGGCCGGTCGGCATCATCCGCGAGCAGCGCGTGCGCGAGCTGCTCTTCTGTCCATTCTGGTTTTCGCTGATGCAGAACCCGACCATCGGCGGCTCGATCTCCTCGATGATCGAGCCGTGCGCGACCGCCGACGTTGCGCGATCGACGACGGACCTGTTGCGAATCGCGGCGCAGTCGGCAGGGCAGCAGGAGCTTGTCCTGACGCGCGCGGGGCGGTTCGTGGAAACGCTCGACAGTGGCCAGCTTGCGAGGCTTGCGATGCTGCGCGAGGTCGAACTGGCGCAGGAGCGCGCGGCGCGATCGACGCATATCGATGAAGCCGGGCGGCAGTTCCAGCAGGACATCACCGCGCTCACCGGCGCGCTGTCCGAAATGGCGAGGAAGGTCGAGGCCGTTGCCGGCACGCTGTCCGAACGCGCGAAGCAAACGGGCCGCGATGCGGTGACCGTTGCGGGCGCGACGGCGCAGACGCTCGCCGGACTGCAGGATCTCGGCGATCGCGGTCATGCGCTGGCGGCGACGATGACGAAGATCGTCGAGGACGGGTCGCGCGCGCGCGCCGTTCGCGGCGATGCCTATGTCAAGATCAAGCAGGCCGGCGAACGGGCGACCGCCCTGAAGGCCGCGAGCCAGTCGATCGAACAGATGCTGGCACTGATCATCGACATGGCCAGCCGCACCAACATGCTCGCGCTCAACGCGGGAATCGAGGCCGCGCGGGCGGGCGACGCCGGCCGCGGCTTTGCCGTCGTGGCGTCGGAAGTGAAGACGCTGGCCGGCCAGACACGCATCGCGGCGGGCGACATCACCCGATATGTCGACCGGATCCGCGACATCGTCGGTCAGGTCGCGGCGGGCTTCGACGAAGTCGAACGGGCGATCGATGCGAACAACGGCTTTTCCGACGCGATCGATCGCGCGGTCGACGGACAGAGCGCAACGACGCTGACGATCGCAAGCTATGTCGAACAGGCGGTGTTCGCGGGGCGCGAGATCGACGCGCGGGTGCGCGAAATCGGGCATGGGGCGACCGCAGTGGGGGATGGCGCCCAGACGCTCGGCCGGTTGTCGGCCGGGCTCACCGAGGCCGCGCAGTCGCTGCATCACCGCGCACGGCATTTCGTCGAAGCCGTCGCGGGGGCCTGATTCCTCGCGTCAGGACAAGGGCTTGCCCGATCCTGCAACGCTGATAGGATGGCGTCCGCGCCGGAGGCGTCTGAGGCCATCGGCGGGGAGGAGGGTCATCATGACGAATATCCAAAAGGGTTTGGCCGAATTTATCGGCACTTTCTGGCTTGTGTTCGGCGGTTGCGGCAGCGCGGTTCTCGCTGCAGCCTTTCCCGACGTCGGTATCGGATTGCTCGGCGTATCGCTCGCTTTCGGCCTGACCGTCGTGACCATGGCCTATGCGATCGGTCATATTTCGGGGTGCCATCTCAACCCGGCCGTCACCGTCGGGCTGTGGGCGGGCGGGCGCTTCGAAGCGCGCGATATCCCGCTCTATGTCGTTGCGCAGGTCCTTGGCGCGATCGTCGCGGCGTTCCTGCTCTTCTACATCGCGAGCGGCAGTCCGGCCTATGACCTCGCAACCAATGGCCTTGCCGCAAACGGGTTCGGCGAAGGATCGCCCGGCGGCTATGATATCTGGTCGGGCCTGATCATCGAGGTCGTGCTGACCGCAGCCTTCCTGTGGATCATCATGGGGTCGACCGACGGTCGCGCCCCCGCGGGCTTCGCGCCGATCGCGATCGGCCTCGCGCTGACCCTGATTCACCTCATCTCGATCCCGGTCACCAACACGTCGGTCAACCCGGCGCGCAGCACGGGGCCGGCGCTCGTCGTCGGCGGGCTTGCGCTTCAGCAATTGTGGCTGTTCTGGCTGGCGCCGCTGATCGGCGGGGCTGTCGGCGGCCTGCTTTACAAGACGCTCGGCGCCGATAATTTCCCGAAACCCGATATCAGGGGCGAGTGATCGACCGGCCGGCGGGGGCGTAGCGCCCTCGCCGGCCTATTTCAGCAGATCGATCGCAAAGGCGCGGACCTCGTCGGCCATATCGGCGCGCCCGAGTGCGACCGCGAGATTGGCCTGGATATAGCCTGCCTTCGATCCGCAGTCGTAGCGCGCGCCGTCGAAGGTTACGGCGTGGAAGGGCTGGTTGCCGATCATTGTCGCCATCGCGTCGGTCAGCTGGATTTCGCCCCCCGCGCCTTTTTCCTGCCCTTCGAGCACGCGCATGACCTCGGGCTGCAGGATATAGCGGCCGGAGATGATCAGGTTCGACGGTGCCTCTGCGACCGGCGGTTTTTCGACCAGGCCCTTCACCTCGGTTAGCGCGCCATCGCGTGCGCCGGGCGCGATCACGCCATAGGATGAAACCTGCTCCTGCGACACTTCGAGCACCGAGATCAGATTGCCGCCGACCTTGGCATAGGCGTCGACCATCTGTTTCATGCAACCGGGCGAGCCGTGCATGAACTCGTCGGGCAGGAAGATGGCAAAGGGCTCGTCGCCGACGATATCGCGCGCGCACCAAATGGCATGGCCGAGGCCCAGCGGTTCCTGTTGCCGGACATAGGCGCAGGCGCCCGGCCCGAGCCGTGTCGGCCCGAGGACCGACAAATCCTTGCCGCGCTCGGACATCGTCTTTTCGAGTTCGAAGGCGACGTCAAAATGATCCTCGATCGCGCTTTTGCCGCGCCCGGTGACGAAGATCATCTGCTCGATCCCCGCCTCGCGCGCCTCGTCGACTGCATATTGGATCAGCGGCCGGTCGACGACGGGCAGCATCTCCTTGGGGATCGCCTTCGTCGCGGGGAGGAAGCGTGTGCCGAGACCGGCGACGGGAAAGACGGCTTTGCGGATCGGTTTCATGGGCGAAGGCCTAGCCGCGAACCCTGCACAAGAAAAGGGCGACAGCGCTGCCGCTCGTCACGGCGTGACGATCACGACGACGCGCCGGTTGTCCTGGCGCCCCTCGGCGGTTGCATTGCTCGAAAGGGGCAGCGTCTCGCCGCGTCCCACGACCTGATCCGCGGTAAATCGCATGCCGCCCGCCTGCATCGGGGCGGCGACGGCTTCCGCGCGCGCCTGCGACAGGGTCAGATTATAAGCGGATGTCCCCGTCGAATCCGTGTGTCCCTCGATCCGTGCCGTCGCGATGCCGACCGACACGAGCTTGGTCGCAATTTCCGATATCCGCTGCTGCTGGTCGGTGGGCAGGCTGCTCCCGTTCGACGGGAAGAGCAGGCGTTCGGGCATGCTCAATTCCCAGCCGAGCCCGCTTTCGACGAATCCCTCCGATTTCAGAAGGGCGATCTGCGCCGCGCTGAACCCGCCCGGCGGGGGCGGGGCGCTCTGGCATGCCGCGAGCAAGGCAGCAAATGCGGCGATCAGGAACAGGCGGAACTTGTGGGGGAAGGCGTAGGTCACGGCGTCTCTCCGCTGGTCATCTGGAACGATTGGTCATCTTGTCGGCATACATGGCGGCGTCGGCAGCGGTGAGCAGGGCGGTCGCGTCGCTGCCGCTGTCGGGGAAGAGCGCGACGCCGACGCTGACCGCGGCGCGGTAGGTTTCGCCGCCGGGCAGGAGTACGGGGTCGACAACGCTGGCGCGAATCCGGTTCGCCAGATCTTCGGCGCGCACGTCGCCGTCGAGCGGATCGATGATGACGATAAACTCGTCGCCGCCAATGCGCGCCGCGAAATCGCCCTTGCGCAGCGTATCCTTGATCCGCGCCGACAGGGCGACAAGAACGGCATCACCCGCGGCGTGGCCGAAATTGTCGTTCGCCGCCTTGAAATTGTCGGCATCGATGAAGAGCAGGGCAAAGCGGCCACTGCGGTCCTCGGCTGACCGGATACGCAGCGCGAGCTGTTCGTCAAAGGCGTCGCGGTTCGGCATCGCAGTCAGCGTGTCGTGCGACGCGCGGTGGGCCAGCAACGCGCGCTCGCTTTCCATATTGCCCTGCCAGCCCTGCAATTCGTCGAGCAGTGCGTTGATGTCGCCCCCCAGCCGGTCGAGCTCGGCGATGCCGAGCGACTGGACGCGCTTGTCGAAACGGCGGTGCAGGCGCACGTCATGCGCGACGGTCGCGATTTCGTTGAGCGGCTTGACCAGTTCATATTCGAACCGTCGCGCGAGGAAGATCGTGCCGAACGCCGTGATCAGGAGGCAGCCGAGGCCGGCGAGGAGGCCGATGCGGACATAATCGATCAACGTCGAGCTATCGCCCCACACTTCGATCGTGCCGATGGCGGATCCGTTCCGCTGGACCGTTACGGCAAAGGGACGCGGAAAGAAGATGCGCGTGAGCAGCGGCGCCGGGTCGGCTTTCGGCGAGGTCCACTGGGTGAGTGGGCGTCCGACGTCATTCAGCACCCGGAGGCGCGCTATGCCCGGAATGCGGGTCAGCGGCCCGAGCCCCTCGCGCGCCGCCTGGGCGTCGTTGAACACAAGAGCCGGTTCGACGCCATAGGCACCAAGCTGCGCGGCAAGTTCCATGTTGCGATCGGCGTAACCGCGCAGCGCGGTCACCCCGGCCAGCAGGATGGTGAGGCCGGAGAGCGCCACGGCGAAGAGGGTGATCCCGAAATGAAAGCGCGACAACAGCTTTTGCAGTGTCGTGCGTGCGCCGATCCGCTCGAGCGGCGGGTTGGGGGAGCTCTGGCCGGTCATGACGCGCCGCCCCCTCCGCCGATGCGCAGCACCCGCGGGTCGACCCGCAATGGACCGCGGCCGATGGCATCGATGTTGACCGAGAAGCTGAGGCTGGCCGTCTTGTTGCTGAGACAGAACATCGCGCCATAGATACACGCGGCATCATCGTCGGTGATCGTCAGGACCGGGCGCCCGCGCACCCAGGCAATGAGTTGCCGGCGGTCCGCGACCGGCATCCGGCCGATGAACAATATGTCGCAGTCGGGGTTGACCGCGGCGGCGGCGATCCGGCGAACCGCGACCGAGCCGGGGCCCGGAACGTCGGGTGCCATACGATCGGCCAGCCGCGGCGTCCCGACCAGGCACATGACGCGCCCGGTCGGCGGCGCGGCGTCGGGCCAGCGCGCATAGCTGACGATACCGCCGACCATCCGGTTGACGGCACGCGTCATTCCGCCGCTGCTGTCCTCGACGATTGTCTGGCTTGCGGCCTGAACCGCCATCTGCGGTGTTGTGACCAACGTGCCAATCAGAAACAGTGATGCCAGCACCTGGCAGCGCCCCCAACTGCGTTTCAGGGGCATCCTGCCCCAGCGAAGGCGCGTCCGCTAGTCAAAACGATTGGAAAGTCAATGAAAAGTGACGTCATGCGGCCATTCTGCAACAGCGGCCGCATGGCTGGCCGGACGATTACGCGCTACGCAGACGATCCCCGAATCCCTTGCGCAATTTGGCCAGCTTCGGCGGAATGACCGCCATGCAATAGGGATTGCGCTGGCCTTCGCCTTCCCAATAGGCTTGATGATAGTCTTCGGCGGGATACCATTCGGACGCGTTTTCGACCGTGGTGACGATCGGCGCCGGCCAATCGGTCGCCGCGCGTTCGATCCCCGCGCGTGCGGCATCGGCCTGTGCGGCGTCGAGCGGGAAGATCGCGCTGCGATACTGGGTGCCGACGTCATTGCCTTGCCGGTTGAGCGTCGTCGGGTCGTGCGTCGCAAAATGAACGTCGAGCAGGTCATCATAGCCGATGACCAAGGGGTCGAAAGTGATGCGGATCGCCTCGGCATGGCCGGTGTCGCCGCCGCATACCTGCTTGTAGGTCGGATCAGGAACCGTGCCGCCGATATAGCCGCTCTCCACAGCTTCGACGCCGGCGAGCGACTGGAAGACGGCTTCGGTGCACCAGAAGCAGCCTCCGGCAAAAATGGCGGTCTCACGGGTCATGGCGTCGGTCCTTGCTCGGGGAGAATGGGATGCCGGCAAAATAGGATGCGTGCCCCGTCATTCCAAGGGCGGCAGTGTGTCGATCAGCGCGGGGCGTGCGGTGCTGCTGGCGGCCCGCGCCACCGCCATCGCCTTTATCTCGGATTCGATCGTGGCGATGCGTTCGCTGCGCGGGGGGTGCGACGTTGCGCGGACCAGCGGACGCTTGTGACGTTCCCAGAAGCGGATTGCCGCAGCGGGATCATAGCCCGCATCGGCCATCAGCCATACCGCAAGACGATCGGCCTCGAACTCGGTTTGCCGGACGCGGGCGGCGGACCGGTCGCTTCCCAGCCGGTCGCGGTGGCGCAGGATATTATGGGCGAGTTCATGCGCGACGACCGCCGCAAGCTGGGCGTCATCGTCGATCGACTGTGCAAGCGCCAGCGTCACACGCACCAATATCCCGTTCGCCGCGGCCTGCGCACCCTGAAACTCGATGCGAAAGGCGCTCGCGCAACCGGGCGCCGGAGCCATCCGGAAGAGATGCCCTTGCGTGTCGGTGATCGTCCAGGCGCCAGCCGGGTCGAGCGAATAGAGCTTCACGATCGCCGTATCGATCCGGATGGTCGGTCCCTCGCCGGCCGGCAAGATCGCGTCGCCATTGATCGCCGCGATCCGGGTTCCCCGGGTCAGCCCCGCGCGCTCGGCCGGCGATCCCGGGGCGACGGCGGCGATGAAAGGCCCGTCGGCACGGCCATATATCTCGCCCGCCGCCATGCGATCGCCTTCCGGGAAGCGGCGGAGATCGCCGAGGATCCACCCCGGCTGCGGCGTGACCGCGGGACACCAGCGCGCGCTCGCCGTGGTCAGCCGATAGGCAATGGCGGCGAGGCGGGCTTCCTGCTGCGCGAGCGCGGCATAAGGATCCGCCGGGCCGCCCGCCGCACCTGCCGGGACCGATGACAGCGCAAGCGCGATGGCGGCGACGAGGGCAGCTGGTTCTTGCATGGAGCGCCGTTATCAGGCGCGGAGGAAGACGGCCACGAATTTTGCCCCGCCCGTCGCCGCCCCTTGCCTATCGCCGGGCAAGCGCCGATAGGGCGGCGATGACCGAAGTTTCCCTCAATTCTGCCGCCGATCGCCTCGTCGGCGCCGGCCGGCCGGCGGCGCTTGTGCGCTGGCTATGGGCGGTCGCACTTCTCGTGATTGTCGTGGTCGGGGTCGGCGGTATCACCCGCCTGACCGAATCCGGCCTGTCGATCACCGAATGGCGTCCGGTCTCGGGCGTGATTCCGCCGCTGACCGAAGCCGGGTGGATCGCGGAATTCGAAAAATACAAGCGAATACCCGAATATAGGGAGATCAACCTCGGGATGACGCTCGCCGGCTTCAAGGCGATCTTCTTCTGGGAATGGCTGCACCGCATCCTCGGCCGGCTGGTCGGCATGGCGCTGGTGGTGCCGTTGATCTGGTACGCTTGGCGCCGCGCGATTCCGGCGGGCTACGCCGGGAGGCTGCTCGCGCTCGCTGCGCTTGTCGGGCTGCAGGGCGCGATCGGCTGGTGGATGGTCGCATCGGGCCTCGAATATCGCACCGACGTCAGTCATTTTCGCCTCGCAACCCATTTGCTCACGGCGTTGTTCCTGCTTGCCGGCCTTGTCTGGACCGCGCGTGACCTTGGCGCGCTGGCCCGCGATCCTTCGGCACGGCCGGCGCGATTGACGGGCCCGGCGATGGGGCTCATCGCGATCCTCCTTGTTCAATTGCTGCTCGGCGCGTGGGTCGCGGGGCTCAACGCCGGGCAGGTCGCGAGCAGCTGGCCGATGATGAACGATCATTTCGTTCCCGAAGGTATCGACTGGACCGGCGGAGCATGGCTCGCGCTCACCAACGATCCCTTCCTGCTCCACTTTCTTCATCGCTGGTGGTCGTGGGTCGCTGCGGCCGCCTTGCTGCTGCTCGCGCGCACGCTGTCGCGCCGTGGCGCGCGCACCGAAGCGCGGCTGCTTGTCGCGGTCGTCGCGGCGCAAATGCTTCTCGGCATCGCGACCGTGATGTCGGGCGTCTCGATGTGGATCGCGGTGCTGCACCAGGTGACGGGCGCGATCCTCGTTGCGGTCGTGGCCGTGGCGCTGCACCGGTTGGGCAGCCGCGCGGCATGACGACGGCCGGCGGCCTCGGCGGCTTGCTGCTGCTGGCGCTGGCGGCCCAGCCCCTGCCGGTGCCGGCGGCAGGCGACATCCCCGTGGCGGCCTCGGCGGCCCGATCTGCGTTCGCACCGCCCGTTGACACGCCGCTCACCTATCGCGTGACGACGCGCCGCATCGGCCGCGACGGAACGCTGATCAATTTCGCCCTCGTCTATGCGCTGCAGTGGCAGCGTGTCGGTCGCGGTTATCGCCTCGAGGCAGTGTTGCAACGGATCGATTCGGATGCCTCGCCCGAGGTGACGCGTACGCTGTCCCTGTTGCTCCGGCCGCTCGTCGGCGAAGCGGTGATCTATCTCGTCGCGCCCGACGGCAGCCGCATCGATATGGTCGATCCGGGGCAATTGTGGGAGCGGGTGGTTGCCCGCATCGAGGCGACCGGGGCCGAAGCCGGGCGGCCCGAGGCGAAACAGCTCGCGGCGTTGATCGCGGCGCTTCCCGCCGCCGAACGCGATCGGCTGGCGACCGCCGACATCCGGGCGCTGATCGCGCCGGCGAACGATGCGATCCTTCTTGCCGGGCCGGACGGGGGCGATAGCGTGTCGGTGACGCACGACGGTGCCCTGCGGACGATCGCCAGGGTCGAGCGGGCATCGACGCCGGTCAAGGGGAAGGGTCAGCCGCTCGAAATCGACAATCTGTGGACCGTCGACACCGCCACGGGCCTGGTCATGCGCGAACAGAGGCAGAGCTGGATCGTCGAGGCGAAGGGCGACGGACGGACCCTCGTCGAAGAGCGGGTGCGTGCGCTGGAGGCAGCGCAATAATCTCGTGGTATTATGATACCTGTCAGCAAAGCCGCGCAATGCTTGACTTTCGGCACCGCTTTCGCCAATGCCCCGCTCCGAAGCGCCGCTTCGTCCTTGTCGGACAGGCGGCGCGGTTTGTTTCGGGGCGCTCTTGCTCCGGTCCATATCTGTCAAGGAGCGTGCCATGAAGGCGCTGACCAAGACGACCGTTTCGGCGAACGCCGCCACGGTCGAAAAGAAATGGGTGCTGATCGACGCCGACGGTCTCGTCGTGGGCCGCGTCGCGACGATCATCGCCAACATCCTGCGCGGCAAGCACAAGCCGTCGTTCACCCCGCACGTCGATTGCGGTGACAATGTCATCGTCATCAACGCCGAGAAGGTGGCGTTCACCGGCAACAAGCTGACCGACAAGCGCTACTACAAGCACACCGGTTATGCCGGCGGCATCAAGGAAACCAGCCCCCAGAAGGTTCTGGAAGGCCGTTTCCCCGAGCGCGTGCTCGAAAAGGCCGTCGAACGCATGATCCCGCGCGGTCCGCTCGGCCGCCAGCAGATGCGCAACCTGCGCATCTTCGCGGGCACCGAACATCCGCACGAAGGGCAGAACCCCGAAGTGATCGACGTCGCGTCGATGAACCGCAAGAACAAGGTGGGTGCATAATGGCTGACGAACAGACCATGACCGATCTCAAGGATCTCGCCGGCGCCGTCGAAGGCAGTGTTGTTCCGGCTGCCCCGACCGCTCCGCTCCGCGAAAAGCAGGTCGACAAGCAGGGTCGCGCCTATGCGACCGGCCGCCGCAAGGACGCCGTCGCCCGCGTTTGGGTCAAGCCCGGCACGGGCAAGATCACGATCAACGGCCGCGATCAGGAAGTCTATTTCGCGCGTCCGACGCTGCGCCTCGTCATCAACCAGCCCTTCGGACTGACCGAGCGCGTTGGCCAGTATGACGTTGTGGCGACCGTCAAGGGCGGTGGCCTTTCGGGCCAGGCCGGTGCCGTGCTGCACGGCATTGCGCAGGCGCTGACCCGCTTCGAACCGGCGCTGCGCAGCCCGGTCAAGGCGGCAGGCTTCCTGACCCGCGACAGCCGCGCGGTCGAACGCAAGAAGTACGGCAAGGCCAAGGCCCGCCGCAGCTTCCAGTTCTCGAAGCGCTGATACGCTTTTTCCGTCGACGGACGGAGAAGGAAGGGCGGTCCGGCAACGGGCCGCCCTTTTTCGTTGCACGTTGAAGAAACGGAGCGGGCGCCATAGATTGGTGCCGTGGTTTTCGATCTTCGCAGGGCTCTCCTCGCCAAGGAGGAAAAGGATTCGGCGCGGCTGATGGATTTCGGGTTCCGCCACCGCGCGCGGACCTTTCGCCTGCTCGCTGCTGCCCTCGGCATCGACGCCGGAGCGCTTGTCCGCGAAATCGCGCTGCACGACGACCCGGCGATCCTCGATGCGCTCGCGAACGACCTGCCGATGTCGCGCGACGATCTGGGGCATCATTACGCCAGATGTTGCGCCGATGCACACAGGCAACTCGTCGCAGAACTCGGCGATCCGACGCCGCACCGGCTCGGCTAGAGCAGATCGAGGCTTCCGAGCGCGAGCGCCTGCCGCGCCGGGCGTTCGGCCATCATCGCGAACATCTCGTCGCCGCGCGCGGTACGCTCGACGCTCATCGAGGCGAAGACCGCCATGAAATAGCCGCTGAGCGCGCCGATACGATAATCGGTCCACAACCCGGCTGCGTCGGGCGCGATGCCGCGCCGTTCGAGCGCGGCGATCCAGTGACTGAACGCCGGACGGTCGGCCGCCGCGCGCTCGAACGGATCGGCGATGCTCGTGCCGACGAGATAGGCGAGGTCGGTCGCGCCGCTGCCGCGCCCCAGCGTCTGCCAGTCGACGAGCCAGCAGCTCTTGCCGTCGGGCGCGAAGAGGATGTTGTCGATGCGCAGGTCGCCATGGACGATCGTCCGCGCGGCGGTCTGGCGCGCAAGATAGGCGTCGAGCCGCCGGGCGATCCCGGCGCCGAGGTCGAGCACTTCGGGATCGAGCCGTTCCGCATAGCGTTCGCGAAAGCCCGCATAGAGTTGCGGGAAAAGTGCACGGATCACATCGCCATTATCGCGCGCAAGCCAAGGCAGCGTGTCGAGCTGCGGATCGTTCCACAGCAGGGCGTGCAGCGCGGCGGCCGCCTCGATGCAGGGAACGAGTCCCGCGAGGCCCAGCCCGGCGAGCTGGTCGCCCTGTTCCGCCGGAGCGAGGTCCGAGAGGATCAGGACGAAATCGACATCGTCGCCGGCGATCTCCGCATGGTGACACAAGGGCGCCGATACATCGCTTCCTGCGGCGAGTTCGCGGTACCAGCTGACCTCCTTGAAATAGGTGCCCGTCAGCTTGGCAATATGACGGCTCGCCTCGTCGTGGCTCGGGCATTTTGCGATCACCGTCGCGGGCGCGTCGATCCCGTCGGCCCAATCGAGCGTCAGGCGAAAGCTGTCGCACATCTGGCCTGTTCCCACCGGTGCCGACGTAAAACCGCGCAGCGCCGCCGCGTCCTGCCCCAGCTTCTCCGAAAGCCACGCCGGTGTCATCGCCTCCGGCGATGTCGGGAAGCTCAAGGCGCGGGGTCCATCAGGCCGGTCAGCCCGGTGGGCTCATGCGGGCCGACGAACAATTGTTCGAGCACCCCGAGGCCGCGATGCGTGGTGCCGTCATCGGTCAACTCGGCGCCGACAAGCGCCTGGATATGCATCGCCAGCGGATTGCCCCAGCGGTGTTCGGCTTCGGGGAGGCTATCGTATGAGACGGCGAGTTCGGGGCCGTGGTCGAGGCCGTGGCCCCACACCGGATGCGTGTAGCCGAGTCCGCTCATCGCGAAGACCGGCCCGGTAGGCGTCAGCGTGAGCGAGCGGTCGCTCCCGAGGTCGGCGGTCATTCTGGCGATCCGCCGCGATCCCGGCTGCCAGTCCGCGCTGAAGGTCGCCGCGTCGAAATGCCGCTCGGTTCCGTTGTCCCCGGCGATGACGGCACGACGGTTCCACGCATTGCCCGCGCCATCGTCGTTGCTGTGAAAAAAGAGCGAGCGGTCTTCGAAATTGCACGGCGTCCACAGCCAGAAGAATTGGGTGAAATTGCCTTCGGGGGGCGGCTGCGGCTCGCTCGCGCCGACGGGGCGCACGCCCCAGCTGCGGTCGCGCGTGCCCGCCCAATCGGCGCCGGCATCGACGCGCCGGCCATCGACCGAGAGCCAGCCCGACCAATGGCCGCTCTGTGTCATGCGCGTGTAGTCCATGAACAGCCGCGTGCCGTTGCGGCGGATGAAGCGCGGCTCTTCGATCGGGAAGTGCCGGCCGGTGAAGCGCAGCTCGCCCGCGAGCGGCCCGTCGTTCGGCGTGATCGTCAGTGTGACGATTTCGAGCGGCACGTCGATGTCGAGCGCGATCGGCCCGACCGACAGATCCAGCCGCTCGCCGCCCGAACGCCGGCTGGCGCGAAGGTTATGCTGCACCCCGTCGATAATCACGCAGAAGCTCGCATCGACGATGCCGAGTTGCGGATAAAATCCCATCGCCGCGGCGAAAAAGACCGCGCCATCGGGGCTGTAGCCGTTGAAGAAATAGCGGTCGTAGAAGTTGCGGTCGGTCCCGGCGAACGCGATCGGTTCGCTGGTCTGATGCAACGGAAAATCGTCGCCCTTTGTCAGCATTATCCTCATCCCGTTTTTTCTTGCAACGTAACGGGATGCAGCGCGGCGTCAATGCACCGGTGGATCGACGTCGGGCACCGCGCCGACGGGTGCGACCGGCTCACCTGGTTCGCGGGGCGGCAGCGCGTCGGGCGGGACGTCGTCGATCTGCATGTCGGGGGTCGGGACGCGGTCGAGATTACGGACGCGAACATCGATCGCCTTTCCTTCGACAGTCAGGTCGTTGAAGCTGGGCGGGGTCGAACGGATGCGCTGTGACAGCGTTCCGGCGCCGATCATGCGGATCGGGCCCGCCGCGGTTTCCATGACGAGGTCGAAGGCGTCATGGACGTGGCCGGTGAGTACCGCGGCGACCCCGCGCCGCGCGAGTTCCGTGAGCGCAAGATTGCCGCCGCGGGTCAGCGCACGCCCCCTCGTGCCCGCCTCGACCAGCGGATGGTGCGCGGTCACGAGCGCGGTCGTACCCGCCGGGAGCGCATCGATCGCGGCGAGCGTCCTGTCCAGCGCCTTGCCGGTCACCCAGCCCTTCGACCAGTCGAGCCGCCACTGCGCGCGCGCCGTGGTCTTCAGCGGGACGACGGCAAGCCCGGCAAGATCGAGCTCGCGTTCGACGAGCCGCTCGATCCCGCGGATTCGCCGATAGGGATAGAAGAAACGTTCAAAGGGGTTGAAGTAGGGAAGGTCGTGGTTGCCGACTTCGACGGTGACCTTGACGTCGAGCGCGCCGATCCAGTCGCACGCCGCGGCGAACTCGCGGCTGCGCGCCCGCATGGTGAGGTCGCCGGTGATCAACACCGCATCGGGCCTCCCGGTCCGGACGCAGTCGGTAAACCAGTCGAGCGCCGCACGGTCCTCGAGCCCGAAATGCAAGTCGCTGATATGAAAAAGCCGGGTCATGCCGTTACAATGAAATCGACCGCGCTGGTTCCGAGCCCGAAGCGTGCGGGCGACGCCGTCTCGCCGAGTTCGCCGTCATATTCGAGACTGATCGGCGCGGCGCTTTCAAGAACGACCGTCTCTCCGCTGACGATCTCCTCGCTCGGCCCGTCGCGAAAATCACCGCCGAGCCAGGCGAGGCCGTGGCGCAGCACGTCGGCGGTCCCTTCGGTCAGGATGCCGTCGGCCCGGATGCCCCGCGCGGTCGGGGTCAGGATGATCGCGGGATAGGCGCGCCCATGCCCGGCGACCGCGACCCCCGGAGCGTTCAGCATCGTATCGAGCGCGTCGGGGGCGGCACGGCTCGCCTCGATCAACCCGTCCTGCCGCATCGTCTCGCGGACTTCGGCCCAGCGTGTCGCGGGGCCGGCGACGATCGTGATGAAAGCGTCGCCGCCTTCCGAACGGATTGTAGGGATAGGGCGCCGCCGCCCGTTGCCCCGCAATGCGTCGGTCAGAATCTCGGGCGCCGGCCGGTCGCCGTGCAATTCTTTCGACAACAGGTTGAGCGTGCCCCCGGGCAGCGGCAGGATTGCGCCGTTCCAGCCTGCCGCCTTCGTCGCGGCAGCGTTGATTGTTCCGTCGCCGGTCCAGACAAGCAGCAGGTCGATGTTCTGCCGCACGAGTTCGGCCGCATCGGGAATGTCGTCGTCGGGTAGCGCAAAGACGGCGGAAAGCGGCGCGCCGGCCGCGCGGCAGGTTTCGACGATCTCGGCGAGCATGGCGTCGTCATGGCTGCCGCTTTGACCGTTGCAGACAAGAGCGGGGCGCGGGTAATTGCCGGTCATTGCCCTGTCCTACGCGCGAACGCCCAAAAGGTCGCGGCGTTTATCACCGCGCTGTCTTGTTCGCCGCACCGCCGCCCTGTAGGGCGCGAAAGATGGCGGGGCCGGTTTCCAAGGGACGACGGTTGATCAAATTCCTTTTCGTGGTGGTCCTGCTCGTGCTGCTGTTCGGCGGTGGAGCCAAGATGATCGCCGCTGGCGGCGCGAAATCGCTCAACATGGCCGACCGGCTGCTCGGGCAGGGCGACGGGGCACGTCTGCTACTCGCCGACCAGCCCTATGGCAGCGGACCACGCCAGTCGCTCGATATCTGGGTTCCCGAAAACGCCAGGACGGACGACCGGCTGCCCGTTGTCGTCTTCTTCTATGGCGGCGGCTGGGACAGTGGTGATCGGGACAGTTACGGTTTTGCCGGGCGCGCGCTGGCGCGGCAGGGGTTCGTCGTCGTAATCCCCGACTATCGCCTCGTACCCAAGGCGCATTGGCCCGATTTCATCGAGGACAGCGCGGCAGCGGCCGCGTGGACGCACGAGCATATCGCCACGCTCGGCGGTGATCCCGACCGGATCGCGCTGATGGGCCATTCGGCGGGTGCCTATAATGCCGCGATGCTCGCGCTCGATCCGCAATGGCTGCGCGCGGTGAAGAGCGATCCGTCGATCATCCGCGGCGTCGCGGGGCTTGCCGGACCCTATGACTTCCTGCCGCTCGAAAAGGGCGGGCGTGGCGACCGGGCAATGGGGAAGGTGCGGCCGATCGAGAAGACGCAGCCGATCCATTTCGCGCGCGGCGATGCGCCGCCGCTCTGGCTCGCGACGGGCGACGAGGACGACACGGTGCGCCCGCGCAACAGCCAGAATCTCGCGGCCGCGATCGAGAAGGCGGGCGGCCAGGTCACGCTGCGCATCTATCCCGGCATGGGGCATACCGGCATCGTCATGGCGCTCGCCGCGCCGTTCCGGAACAAGGGGCCGGTGCTCGAAGAGGCGACCGATTTCCTCCGCGGCGTCACCGGCCGCCGTATTGCGCCCGCTGCGGATGCGGCACAGTGAGCGCCCCGATTCCGGCGATCGTGCTCGCGGGCAGCCGGCCCGGCCCCGACCCGCTGCTGACGGGGAGCGGCGTGTCGACCAAGGCGCTGCTGCCGATCGCGGGACAGGCGATGCTCGTCCATGTCGTGAAGGCGCTGCGCGCGTCGCCCGAAGTCGGCGCGATCACGATCCTTGCCCAGAACAGCGCCGAGCTTGCCGCCGAGCCGGGACTGGCGGGGCTCGCCGACCTGTATTTTGCGGATTCGGGGCAGGGGATCAGCAGCTCGCTCGCCACGGCACTGCCGCCGGGTGACGATCCGCTGCTCGTTACGACCGCCGATAATGTGCTGCTGACGCCGACGATGATCGCCGAGTTTCTGGGCGGGGCCGAGGATAGCGATGTCGCGGTCGCGATGGTCGAGCGCGACGTGCTGCTCGCGCGCTATCCCGAATCGAAGCGCACCTGGCTGAAATTCCGCGGCGGCTGGTGGTCGGGCGCGAACATGTTTCGCCTGCGCGGGCGCCGCGTGCTGCCCCTGCTCGATTTCTGGGGACGCATCGAACGCGACCGCAAGAAGGGGCTGAAGATTGTCGCCGCTTTCGGCCCATGGCTGCTCGTCGGCGCGCTGCTTCGCCTCTTCACGATCCAGCAGGGGATCGCGCGTGCGGGCCTCCGTTTCGGTCTCAAGGCAAGGGTCGTGCCGATGTCCGAGCCCGAGGCGTGCATCGACGCCGACAAGCCCGTCGACATCGAACTGATCGAAGGCATATTTGCCGCCCGGCGCGAAGCGGCTATAGGCCAGCCGCTATGAGCATCGACAAAGCCATCATCCTGTCGGCGGGGCAGGGTTCGCGCCTGCTGCCGCTGACCCGCGACATCCCCAAATGCCTGATCGAGTTCAACGGCCGCAGCCTGATCAGCTGGCAGGTCGCGGCGCTCGTCGCGAACGGGATCAAGGATATCGTCGTCGTCACCGGCTTCCGCACCGAGCGCGTCGAGGATCATGCGCTGCAGCTCTATCGCGACACCGGCGCGCGGATCCGCACGCTGTTCAATCCCTTCTTTCAGGTTGCCGACAATCTCGGCACCTGCTGGATTGCGCGCGAGGAAATGGACCGCGATTTCATCATCCTCAACGGCGACACCATCATCTCGGACGAGATCGTCGCGAAGCTGGTCGCGGGCGCGAGCGAACCGATCAACGTCACGGTCGACGTCAAGGCCGACTATGACGACGACGACATGAAGGTGAACCGCGACGCCGAAGGCCGCCTGCATCATATCGGGAAGCGACTGTTGCCGCCCGACACCAACGCCGAATCGATCGGCATGCTGGCTTTCGTCGGCGATGGCCCGTCGATCTTCCGCAACCAGGTCGACCAGATGATGCGCACTCCCGACGGGGTCGAGCGCTGGTATCTGCGCGCGATCGACATCATCGCGAAGGGCAACCGCGTCGGCACCGTGTCGATCGAGGGGCTCGAATGGCAGGAGGTCGACTTCCCGCAGGACGTCGAGGCAGCCGATGCGCTTACCGCCAAATGGGTCGAAGAAGGCCGTTACGCGAAATAGGGTTTGAGCCAGCCGGCGAGCGCGGCGATCTCTGCGTCGTCGAGCTTCACCGCCTGCCCGAGGTCGGGCTGCGCCGGCCAGCCGGCATCGGCGACCGTCAGTCCCGCTCCCGAACGTTCGCCGTCATAGCGCGGCAGGACGTGGAAATGGACATGCGGGTCGACCATCATCAGCATCAGATAGTTGATCTTTGCATAGCCGATCGCTTGCGTCAGGGCCGCCTCGATCGCTGCGGTTGCGATCTTGAGCTCGCCATGCGCTTCGGCCGGCAAGTCGCCAAACGCCGTCGCCTCGGATTTCGCCGCGAGTATCAGCGCGCCGAGCGTCGGCTGCGCGGGGCGCAGCAGCACGACCCAATGGTCATATTCGACGATCAGTGTCGCGGGGTGCCCGAATTTGGTGATGGTCCCGTTCATGCTTCTTCCATCCAGCTGACGATCGGGCGCCCCGAACGCTTGACGGCATAGGCCTGCACCAGCCGCACTGCGTGCACGATCAGCGAGATGACGGTCCACCACGCGACCGCGATCAGGCCGATGTCGGGACGCCCGGCGAGCGTCGCGAAGAAGAGGATCGCGAAGTTCGGGTTGCGGCGCGCGGTGACAAGCCGGAACCGGCTGTCGAACTTTTGCCAGACATGGATGTCCATGCCGAAGTCCTTGATGAACAGCCCTTCGATCACGCGCTGGAGCACATAGCCCGCGACGACCGCGATCATCACCAGCAGGAAGGTCTGGCCGGACAGCGCGAGCCCCCAGGTGCCGAGCCCGACACCCCAGAAATACCACCAGAAGGGCGGGTGGATCAGGTCGACGCCATGGTCGGCGACATTGCCCCATTTCGACGAGGTGATCGTGCAGCGCGCGAGCTTTCCGTCGACGGTGTCGAGCACCATGAAGATGAAGCCCGCGAGCATCCCTTGCCAATAATGGCCGTAGGCGAACAGGTAGGTCGCATAGACGCAGAGCGTCGCGCCGATTGCGGTGACCATGTTCGGCGTCATGCCGATGCTCGCCGCGCCGCGCGTCAGCCACAGGGCGAGCTCGGGCCACAGATATTTGGTCAGCGCATCGGTGACGCCCTTGTACGCGCCGAAATAGCTCTTCCGCTCGATTTCGCGCCGCGTTGCCGGCGTCAGCCGCTGGATGAAGGGGCAATCGAGCTTGCGGAGCTGGCGGTTGTAGATCTGCGGATTGTCGCGATAGTCGATGATGGTGAGCGCGCCGCGGTGCTGCGCGATATCCGCGGGAGCCATCCCGCCGGTCAGATGTGCCATCACCAGATCGCCGCCATCCATCACCACCGTCCCCGGCAGCGCCACGATATGGCGCAGCCACACCGGGTCGAAGACATAGTCGAGATTGACGTAGAGCTGTGGGGCCGACGCCGCGGCGGTTTCGGGCAGGCCTTCCGCCTGCGCCAGCCGACGCAATCGCTCGGCATTGGCCATGCCCCACAGCAACGTCGGATTTTCGCCGATTGGCGTCAGGGCGGGCGGGGACTTGGCGTCGGTCATCCGCCGCTCTTATCCTGCCTGGCGTCCATTGCAAGGAAACGGAGTATCGCTTCGGCGCCGCGCCGCGCCGCGCCCGCGGGGTTGCCACCGATCGATTCCGCCAGCCTTTCGCCCTGCGCGGCGGCGTAAAGCGGATGTCGGGCCGGAGCCTGATCGAGCGCGCCGGGCAAGTCGGCAAGATCGTTCACGACATCGCCAAGCGTCCAGAACAGATAGTCGGGATCGCCGCGCCAGTCGACGCCATGGGCGTTGAGGAAAAGGCATGGCCGCGGCGTTGCGAGAAACTCGTAAACCTGGCTGCTGACGTCGCCGAGGTAGATGTCGGCGCCGCTCGTATAGCTCATGTCGAACAGGCGGTCGGAGGCGAGGTCGATCGATATCTTGCCCGTTACCGCCAGTTCCGCCACCGCAGTGCGCTCGGCATCGCTCGCCTCGGCAAACAGGCGGACGTGCGGCGCGACGACCAGATTATAGCGGTCCTGACCTGCGAACCAGTTGATGATATCGCGCCCGAAACGGTCCCACGACGACAGGTCGCGTTTGAAATGCGGCGCATAAAGGACGGTCGGCCGGCCGTTCGCGAACAGCGGTTCGCGCGTTGCCTGCAGCCGCGGCATCAGGTCGAGCTTCACATAGCCGTTGACGGCATAGCGGCCCGGCCGGATCGTCCCGGCGTCGAGCAGGCGCTGCTCGCTCTTCTCGCCCGCCACGAGAACATAATCGAAATGCCGGTCGCGCGGATCGAGCATGATCGCGCGGTCGCCCGCACCGTGCGGGGTAAAGATCAGCCGCGTCTTGCGCGGCAGGAAATGCCGGATCGCGGTCGTCGTCCGTTCGGGCACGACGATCGCGTCGAACTGGCGCAAGAAGGGCAAGGCGCCGAACAGCATAGGCAGCCGCGGATTGCGGAACAGGCCCCAGTCGCGCAACCAGCGCGCGAGACCGCGCTGGCCGAGCAAGGTGATGCGCGGCGCAAAGCCCGGATAGGCGAGCGCGACCTGTTCGACCATGCGCAGATGGTCACCGCTCGCGACCGCAACCTCGATCTCCTCTCCGGCCATCGCCATTTCGGCGGCAATCGGCAGCGCGTGGAAAATCTGGTGCGGTTCGCCGATGAACAGGAACAGGGTGCGCATCAGCGGCGCGCGCCCGCTGCCGCATCCTCGAAATCGGCAACCCGCCAGCCGTGCCTCGCGGCCAGCCGCACGAACTTGTCGCCGCGCCCGACGAGCCAGGCTTCGTTGGCGAGCGCAAAGGTCGGTGCGTCGCTGACATGGTCCGAATAGGCTCGGATATGTGTGGCCCCGTCTGTGGTCTGGGCGGCGAGCCATTCGCCGACGCGCCGCGCTTTTTCCTCGCCATAGCAATTGGGTCCGTCGAGCAGCGGAAGCCAATTCCCCTCGGTATCGCGCCGGTGGCGCGAGGCGACGATCGCGTCGAAGTCCAGCGCTTCGGCGATCGCGCCCGCGTAAAATTCGGGCGCCGCGGTCGCCATCAGCAGCCGGTAGCCCTCGGCACGGTCGCGCGCGATGCACGCCGCGGCGCCCGGCGGAACGTCGCGCGGCACGCGCCACGCCGCGAAATCGGCGGCGAGCGTGCTGGCACGCGCGGGCGCGATGGCCTTGCCCAGCATCAGGCGAATGGCGGCCGGCTTGAACCGGTCGCGGCCGTAGAGGCGCAGCGCATATCCGATCATCAGCGCCGCGAGCACGGGTAGCAGCAGCAGACGCCACGGGGCTTCGCGCCACGCCGCCCAGAGCAGGAACAGCGTGAAGGTCGGCTTGCGAAGCACGGTGCGGTCGAGATCGTAGATCGCGACGCCTGCGGGCAGGACGACGCCGGTCATGAAGCCTCGCGTTCGAAGAGCCGCAGCGTGCGGCCGGTCTTGCCCAGCGAGGTGCGGTCGGCGAGCGGGAGCGCGAAGCGGAGCGCGAGCCAGATCGACGCAGCGGCGATCAGCACGATCAGCGGCAGCGCGACCGGGTCGGGCAGGCGGCTTGCGAACAGCGCGGCGGCGCCCGCGGCGAGAGTGACGATGAGCCCTCGGAATGCGACGCCCGGAAATTGCGCGTCGAACGGCTGGAGTTTTTCGGTGATCGCGAGCTGGAGCATCGGGACGGCAGCCATGACGACGAGACCGGTCGCCGTCGCGACGGTCACCCCGGTCAGCGGGTCGAGATGCCCGACGATTAGCCAGCCGGTGCCGAGCGCGACCGCGACGCCGAAGATGCTGGCGGTGAGCTGGTGCCGGAACGCCGCGACGACCTGCAGCACCGGCGCTGAAATCCCGAGCACGGCTTCGGCGGCGCGTGCGAAGAGCAGGGTGATCAGCGCCGCCTGCGCACCCTGCGCCTGATCGCTGAACAGGCTGAGCAACGAGGTGCTGCCCGCCGCGAGCACCGCCGCGAGCGGCAGCGCGATCGCCGATATCAGCCGCGTCGCATAGGCATAGATGTCGGCGACCTGCTGCCGGTCCTGCCGCTCGGCGCTGGCCGCGAGCGGCGCCATGACATAGGTGAAGGCGATACGGACGAGCTGGACGACGCTCGACAGCTTGCGCGCGATGGTGAACAGGCCCGCCGCCGCCGCGCCCGCGGCGCCGGGCAGCAACAGATTGAGGATCAGCGCGGGGGCATCGCCGAACAGCCGCGCGATGATGTTCGACGGCAGGATCGACAGCCCGGCCCAGAAGGTGTTGCGCGCCGTGTCGCTCGTCCGGGGCCCGCGCCACATATCGGCGAGGCTGTAGTGGCGCGCGAGCAGGCGGACGCTGAGCGCCGCGGTGATCGCCAGCGAACAGAGATGTGCGATGAACAGCCCCTTGAGCCCGAGCCCGAGTGCGAAGAACAGTCCCGCGAACACCAGTCGCATGATCTGTTCCCACACGATCCGGAGGCGGATTTCGGCGCCGAACACCATGCGCGCGCGCAGCGCCGAGGTTGCGATTTCGACGAAGGCCCACAGCGGCAGTGCCCAGACAAAGATGCGGATCGCGGGCGTGACGAGATCGCGGTCCTTCGCTGCGACATTGAGCAGCGGGCCGAGTTCGGCGGCGAAGACCGCGACCAGCGCCGCGACGACAAGGCACGGCCCGACGCCGAAGAGCATCGCGGTGCGCAGCGCTGCCGCGGCGTCGGCGTCGCTCGCCGATTGCGGCACGGTGCGCTGCATCGCGCTGGTCATGCCGAGATCGAAGATATTCTCGAGCAGGTTCACGGCCGCCCACAGCACCGCATAGAGGCCGTAACCCGCGAGACCGAACATCAGAACGTAGAGCGGCTGCGCGACGATCTCGACGACGGCGCCCAGACGCGCCAGTACGGTCGTGCCGAGCCCGCGCGCGACGCTGCGGCTGGTAACGGCGGGCTGGGCGGCGCTTTCGCTCATCATCGCCGCCCTAGCGCCTTGCCCGCGCCCCTGCCAGCGGCTTTCGCGCGTTCACCCTCTTGTCGACTCCCGCAATCGGGTCTAGGCAGCGCGCGATTGCATAGGGAAGACCGCGATATGGCCCAATTTGTCCTGCCCAAGAACAGCCGCCCGCAAAAGACGGGCAAGGTCCACAAGGCCGAGGGCGCGACCGCCGTCAAGAAATTCAAGGTCTATCGCTACGATCCCGACAAGGGGCAGAACCCGCATTTCGACACGTTCGAGATCGACACCGAAAAATGCGGCCCGATGGTGCTCGACGCGCTTATCAAGATGAAGAGCGAGCAGGATTCGACGCTGACTTTCCGCCGCTCGTGCCGCGAAGGCATCTGCGGCAGCTGTTCGATGAACATGAACGGCAAGAACGGCCTCGCCTGCACCACCGCGATCGAGGATCTGAAGGGCGACATCACGATCACCCCGCTGCCGTCGATGGACGTGATCAAGGATCTCGTCCCCGACTTTACCCATTTCTACGCGCAATATGCGTCGATCGAACCCTGGCTCAAGACCAAGACGACGACGCCGAGCGGCAAGGAGCGGCTGCAGTCGCCCGCCGAGCGCGAAAAGCTCGACGGCCTCTACGAGTGCATCCTGTGCGCCTGCTGCTCGACGAGCTGCCCGAGCTACTGGTGGAACAGCGACAAGTTCCTCGGCCCCGCGATCCTGCTCCAGGCGTATCGCTGGCTCGCCGACAGCCGTGACGAGATGACCGGCGAGCGGCTCGACGAGCTCGAGGATCCGTTCCGCCTCTATCGTTGCCACACGATCATGAACTGCGCCAACGCGTGCCCCAAGGGCCTGAGCCCCGCGCGCGCGATCGCCGAGATCAAGAAGCTGGAAGCCGAGCGGCACGTCTGATGCGCCGCGCGCTGGCGGCACTCGCTGCGCTGGCGCTCGCTTCCTGTGCCTCGACCGCCGAACCCGGAACCGAGGCGGCGCTGCCCGGCGCAGTGACGCTCGGCCAAGCGACCTGGCTTGTTCCCGGCGGCTTCGAGGCGGGGCGTTCGCCCGACGGAAACAGCGTGATCCTGATGGGCCCCGCGGGCGCCGTCCTTGTCGATACGGGGCGTCATACGCATCACGCCGAAACGGTCGATCGCGCGCTTGGAAGCCTCGGCATTCCGCTCGTCGCGATCGTCAACACGCACTGGCATCTCGACCATGTCAGCGGCAACCGGGCGCTCAAGGCAAACCATATGGACGCGCGTGTTTACGGGACGTCCGCGATCGACGGGGCCTTGGAGGGCTTTCTTGCGGACAGTGCGGTGGCTTCGCGCAAGGCGCTCGCTGCGGGGCAGATTCCTGCCGCTGCGGTTCCGGACGTTGAGGGCGATCTGGCTACGATCGGGCGCGGGCGGGAGCTGCGGCCGGACATCGTCCTCGACGAGCCGTACGACGCCGTCTTTGCCGGCCGCCCCCTGTCGTTGCGAATTGCACGCCATGCGGCGACCGAGCGCGATCTCTGGATATATGACGCCGCCGCGCGGCGCGCGATCGTTGGCGACCTTGTCACGCTTCCTGTCCCCTTTCTCGACACCGCCTGTCCCGAAGGTTGGCTGGAGGCGCTTCGCCGGGTGGCGCGCTCGGGCGGAAGGCAGGTCGTGCCGGGGCACGGTCCGGTAATGGATATGGCCGCCTTTGCGCGCTGGCGGACCGCCTTCGGCGATTTTATCGCTTGCGCGCGCGGGACAGGCGCGCTTGAGACCTGTTCGGCGGGTTGGGTTGCCGACGCCGCCGAATGGATCGGCAATGACGGCCCCCGCGCCAAGGCTATGGCCGATTATTACGGTGAGCTGATACGCTCGAAGAAACTGGACGGATATTGCAGGGCATGAACGACGGGATCGAGGAGCCGAAACGCCGCGACCATTTCAGCGCCGAGGAACTGGATGGCGGCTGGATCAGCTGGGATCTCAAGGACGCAACGCGTTTCAACGCCTTCATCGAACCGCTGACGGCGCGTGTCGAGCCGCCGACACCCGACGGCCGTCCGTGCGCGCGGGTGCGGATGCACCCCGAACGCAAGCACAGCAATCTCGGCGACAACGTCCATGGCGCGGTGACGCTCGCGCTCGTCGACGTCGCGCTGTTCGCCGCGTCGCACCAGTTCGGTTCGCTCAATGCCGGCCATTCGGTCACGCTTGACCTGTCGACGCAGTTCGTCGGCGCGGGTCGCGTTGGCGAACCATTGGACGCGGTTGTCGAGTTGGTGCGCGAGACCGGGCGGCTGATCTTCCTGCGCGGGCTTGTCGTGCAGGGCGAAGGCGACAGCCATATCGTGCTGAGCTTCGCGGGGACGATCCGCAAGGCGAGCAACAAGTGACGACGGTTCTTGCCGCTTATGACGCGCTCGTCGCGGCAGGCGAGCTTCGTCCCGACGCCGAGCAGCGCGCCGCTGCCGAGCGGCTGAACCGGCTGCAGGCCGAGCTCGAGGCCGTGCCGAAGCGCGGCAGCCTGCTCTGGCGGCTGACGGGCCGCAAGCCCGAGGCGCTGCGCGGCGTCTATCTGTGGGGTGCGGTCGGGCGCGGCAAGTCGATGCTGATGGACCTCTTTTACGACCAGCTCGACATCCAGCGGAAACGGCGCGTGCATTTCCACGCCTTCATGCTCGACGTCCACGCACGGATGCGCGAGGTCCGGAAAAGCGAGAGCGGCGATCCGATCCCGCTTGTCGCCGAAGCGCTCGCCGAAAATACCCGCTGCCTCGCCTTTGACGAGATGGTCGTGAACAACAGCGCCGACGCGATGATATTGTCGCGCCTGTTCACCGCGCTGATCGACCGCGGCGTGACGATGGTCGCCACCTCGAACCGCCCGCCGGGGGATCTCTACAAGGACGGGCTCAACCGCGAGCATTTCCTGCCCTTCATCGCGCTCGTCGAGGCACGGCTCGAGGTGATGGGCCTGAACGGGCCGACCGACTATCGCCGCGACCGCCTTGGCGATGGCGCGCGCTGGTTCGTTCCGGCCGACGATATCGCGAGCGCGGCGCTGTCGGCCGCCTTCTTCCGCCTGACCGACTATCCTCCCGAGGATCGCGCGCATGTTCCGACGCTCGAACTCGATGTCGGCGGAGGACGGACGCTGCATGTTCCGAAGGCGCTGAAGGGCGTCGCGGTCTTTTCGTTCAAGCGACTGTGCGGCGAGGCGCGCGGGGCGGCGGACTATCTTGCGGTCGCGCGGCACTTTCACGCCGTGATCATTGTCGGTATTCCGCGCATGGGCCCCGAAAACCGCAACGAGGCCGCGCGCTTCGTCACGCTGATCGACGCGCTCTACGAATATAAGGTCAAGCTGCTCGCGAGCGCGGCGGCGATGCCCGACCAGCTCTATATTGCGGGCGACGGCGCGTTTGAGTTCGAGCGCACCGCGAGTCGCCTCGCCGAGATGCAATCCGACGATTATCTGGCGCTGGGGCACGGGCAGGACGATGCCGTCGCCTGAGTCCCGGCGTCAGGCGAGCACCAGAAACACCCCGCCGAGCGCCTTGCCCCAGCGCGACGAGTGGACCGTGACATAGATGAGATCGCGGACGTAGCGGACCTCGTGCACGACATGACCTACCGCCTGCTCGATCGTGCGGCGGAGCGTACGCAGCGGTCTCGGCGCGGCGATCCCGATCCGTGCGGGGCGTTCGGGCGGTCCGGGCAGCGTCGCAAAACCGCCGCTCGTCACGCGCGCATCGTCAGCGACCGCGCGGCACAGCGCTTCCATGCGCGCGATCGCGAGGCGGTTGGGAACCTCGCGGTCGCGGCTCAACAATTCGAAGCTGTGGCTGAACGCTGAAAACTGGATCGCGCCGCTCGCCGCACTATGGTCGAGCGCGTCGCGCATTTCCTCTTCGGACATGGCGCAAAGCTGCGCCGGGCGAAAACGGTTGGCGCGGTCCATCAGGCCGCTGACCGGTACTTCGACCACGCCAAGATGCGTGCGCATGCCGAGGTTGCCGGGGTCGAGCGAGATGTCGCAGCCATGGCCCCGATACGCGCCGTTGAAGCTGCTGTCGAAACGGAATCCCAGTGCGGCGAGCGCGCGCAGCGTGTCGTCGTTGGCGCCGAAGTTTCCGGCGCGGAACGCGTTCGGTCCGGGCGCGCCGGCGCCCACCAGAATGTCGCGGGCGAGCGCGATCAGCTTTTTCTGCGCCGGCAGCGGGAAGTCGCCGATGTTGCGCCCCGTCAGCCGGCCCGCGGGATTGAAACGCGCGAAGGCGAGCCATTCGGTGTGGATATGCACCTGCACCTCGTGCCCGCGCTCGACGACCGGACGGACGATCGCGTCGATCACCTCGGGGCCATAGACCAGCGCGGGCATCGGATCGATGAAGAAGACACCTTTCAGGCCATGGCGTTCGAGCATGTCCATCTGGAAATGGATGCCGAAATCGCCTTCGCGACAGCGGCCGAGGATCGAGCTTTCAAAATTCGCGCGCGCGTCAAGGCCCCGTTGATAGAGGCCCGCTGACAATTCGGTGTCGAAGCTGATGATCGCACGCGTCACCCATTGCACGTAACAAAGTCGTGATAAGGCGGGGTTAACAGATGATTGCGCCATGCCGCATCCGCTGCGGCAGCGCGATAGACGGGCGGCGCGCATGGACGGCAACCATCCTTTCGGACAGCTTTACGACCGGCCGGCCGCAGGACATTTTGTGATGACCGGTGCAATGGCAGGCGAGCTCTGCGTCGCCCGGCGACCCGCATGGCGTCGGCGTCGGGATGCGCCGAGCTGCATTAATGATATTGCGAACTATTTGCAAAAAAAGCCGGAAATTCGTCCTTTTGGCGGTTGTTTCCTTAAGGGAATCGGCGTAGGGGCGTCGCCAGTCTTGGGACCGGAGCGGAGCTTTAGCCCGTGCTCCCGCCGGTCTGTGAACCAATGCCGGGCTTGCCAGGAAGGGAGTGCCGCGCGCCATGGGACGCAAGAAGATCGCTTTGATCGGAGCCGGGAATATCGGCGGGACGCTGGCGCTGCTCGCCGCGCAGAAGGAACTGGGCGATGTCGTCCTGTTCGACGTCGTCGAAGGCGTGCCGCAGGGCAAGGCGCTCGACCTGTCGCAGGTCGGCCCGATCGCGGGCTTTGACGCGAAGATCACCGGCACGAACGATTACAAGGATATCGCCGGCGCCGACGTCATCATCGTCACCGCCGGTGTCGCGCGCAAGCCGGGCATGAGCCGCGACGACCTGCTCGGCATCAACCTCAAGGTCATGAAGGCCGTCGGTGAGGGCATCAAGGCGAACGCCCCCGACGCCTTCGTCATCTGCATCACCAATCCTTTGGATGCCATGGTCTGGGCGCTGCGCGAATTCTCGGGCCTGCCGCACAACAAGGTCGTCGGCATGGCCGGCGTGCTCGACTCGGCGCGCTTCAGCCACTTCATCGCCGACGAATTCGACGTGTCGGTGAAGGATGTGAACACCTTCGTGCTCGGCGGTCATGGCGACACGATGGTTCCGGTCGTGCGTTACTCGACGGTCAACGGCATCCCCGTTCCCGACCTCGTCAAGATGGGCCTGTCGTCGCAGGACAAGATCGACGCGATCGTCAAGCGCACCCGCGGCGGCGGCGGCGAAATCGTCGCGCTGCTCGGTACCGGTTCGGCTTTTTATGCCCCCGCAGCGTCGGGCATCGCGATGGCCGAAGCCTATCTGGGTGACCAGAAGCGCATCCTGCCCTGCGCCGCCTATGTCGAAGGCCAGTATGGCCTCGATGGCCTGTATGTCGGCGTGCCGGTGCTGATCGGTGCGGGCGGTGTCGAGAAGGTCGTCGAGATCGAGCTCGATGCCGAGGACAAGGCGGGCCTGCAAGTCTCGGTCGATGCGGTCAAGGAGCTGCTCGACGCGTGCAAGGCGCTGGATCCCTCGTTGGCATGATGCGCCGTGCGACGATAGCGGTGGCGCTGGCGTATTCTACGTTGGCGCTGCCGGTTTCGGCCGCGGAGGCCGGGCCAGAATATCCGGGTGCCGTGCCGGCCTTTCTGGAAGCCTGTGTTAACGGCAAGTTGACCGCTCAGGCGCGTGAACAGGCTCTCGCGGTTGGCGGCTGGGCGGAAGAGCCCGCTACCATCGATCCGAAAGGCTTTGGCATCTCGCGCGCGCTCGACAAAAATTTCGATTACTCGAAGGCTGTTTCGGTCAAGCAATGGTCGCGTAGCGTCGATGGCGTGGTGTTACGGGCTGTTCTCGCCACTTTCCCCGAAAAACGCCGCTATCCGACGCTCTGCGCCGTGGTAGTGCCTGATGTGAAACAGGGCTGGCCTTATGACGACGCATTCGAATCCGCGGTGAAGGCGCTGGGTCTGAAAGGGAAGAGCACCGACCTGCCGCATTATTTCGAATATTCGGGCAAGATCGATGGCAACCATCCGGTACGGGCGGAGCTGTTCGGTCGCACCGCTGCGGTGTCGGACAAGAACAGCATGCATCTTTACATCGCTTTCTGAACCAGAGCTGCAAACAAATTCAAAGGGATAAAAAATGTCCATTCTCATCGACAAGAATACCAAGGTCATCACGCAAGGGATGACCGGTGCCACCGGCACCTTCCACACCGAACAGGCGCTCGCTTATGGCACGCAGATGGTCGGCGGCGTGACGCCGGGCAAGGGCGGCACGACGCACATCGGCCTGCCGATGTTCAACACGGTCGAGGAAGCGAAGCATGCGACCGGCGCGACCGCTTCGGTCATCTATGTGCCGCCGCCGTTCGCTGCCGACTCGATCCTCGAGGCGATCGATGCCGAGATCGGGCTGATCGTTGCGATCACCGAAGGCATCCCCGTGCTCGACATGGTCAAGGTGAAGCGCGCCCTCTCGGGTTCGAAGTCGCGTCTGATCGGCCCAAATTGCCCCGGCGTGCTGACCCCCGACGAGTGCAAGATCGGCATCATGCCCGGCAACATCTTCAAGAAGGGCAGCGTCGGCGTCGTCTCGCGCTCGGGCACGCTGACCTATGAAGCCGTGTTCCAGACCTCGAACGTCGGTCTCGGTCAGACGACCGCGGTCGGCATCGGCGGCGACCCCGTCAACGGCACCAACTTCATCGACGTGCTCGAACTCTTCCTCGCCGACGAAGCGACCAAGTCGATTATCATGATCGGCGAAATCGGCGGCGACGCCGAGGAGCAGGCGGCGCAGTTCCTGATCGACGAAGCCAAGCGCGGCCGCAAGAAGCCGATGGCCGGCTTCATCGCGGGCCGCACCGCGCCTCCGGGCCGCCGCATGGGCCATGCCGGCGCGATCGTGTCGGGCGGCAAGGGTGACGCCGAAAGCAAGATCGCGGCGATGGAAGCCGCCGGCATCAAGGTGTCGGCGAGCCCGTCCGAACTCGGCACGACGCTCGCCGAAGTGCTCAAGGAACGCGTCTGAGCAGACGGTCCGCCGGTGCCCTTTGCCGGCGGACCTCCGCTCCCCATATGAGAACACCCACCCCTTCCTCCCCGTGGAAAAGCAGATGAACCTCGAACGACAAAGCTTCGACATCGACGAGCCGCAGGCCGGCCCGAGCTGGGCGCCGAAGAACTGGCCCCGGATCGACACCGACGACCTGACCGCCGCGCTCGACCCGCAGCAGATGCAGGTCGCGGTGAAGGCCGCCGCCGCCAAGGCGGGCGCCGCGTTGTCGAGCGCCGAGGTCGAGCGCGCCGCCGACGATTCGATCCGCGCGATGATGCTGATCCGCACCTATCGCGTGCGCGGCCACCTGGCTGCCAATCTCGATCCGCTCGGTCTCAGCCAGCGCGAGCTGCCCGCCGACCTCACGCCCGAATATCACGGCTTTGTCGGTGCCGACCTCGACCGTCCGGTCTGGCTCGGCGGTACGCTGGGCCTCGAGCGCGCGACGGTGCGGGAGATCGTCGCGATCCTGCGCGCGAACTACTGCGGCAACGTCGGCCTCGAATATATGC
>JAGHZY010000015.1 GCA_017745175.1 Sphingopyxis sp.
CATCGGCATCGTCCATCGCGATCATCCGCGCGGCGTCGCCGATCGAATGCGCGCCGGTCGAGCAGGCGGTGACGACGGCGTGGTTGGGACCCTTCAGGCCATATTTGATGCTGACCTGGCCCGAGATCAGGTTGATCAGGCGGCCGTGCACGAAGTGCGGCGAAACGCGGCCCGGGCCCTTTTCGGCGAGCAGGAGACTTTCGCTCTCGATTCCCGGCAGGCCGCCGATGCCCGAACCGATCGAGCAGCCGGCGCGCACCTTCTGTTCATCGGTGAGTTCGGTGAGACCCGCGTCCTCGAGCGCCTGCCCCGCGGCGTCGATGCCGAAGATGATGAAGGGATCGACCTGACGCTGAACCTTGTGGTCGACGCGCTTGCCGGGGTCGAAGCCATATTCATGGTCGGGACCCTTCACTTCGCACGCGATCGTGCATTTCTGGTCCGACGCATCGAAATGGGTGATCGTGCCCGCGCCCGATTTGCCCGCGATCAGATTGGCCCATGTGGTTTCCACATCGGCGCCCAGCGGCGTCACCAAACCCAAACCCGTCACCACAACCCGGCGCATAATCATTCCTTTCATCGGCCCCTGCCCCCGCAGCGGGCCGCGTCAATTCCTACAGACGCATATCCATAAAAAAAGCTTCCCGGCCACTGCGCGCGAGCGCTCGGGACCGGGAAGCCGGAAACGCGTGGGCGGCGTCGCCGCCGCGTCCGGCCTGGCCGGACAACAGGGGTTTAGCCCTTGTTCGCTTCGATATAGTCGATCGCGTCCTTGACGGTGGCGATCTTTTCCGCCGCATCGTCGGGGATCTCGACGCCGAATTCTTCCTCGAACGCCATCACCAGCTCGACGATATCGAGGCTGTCGGCGCCCAGATCGTCGATGAAGCTCGCTTCCTCGGTGACCT
The DNA here is from genome assembly GCA_017745175.1 of Sphingopyxis sp. Lineage (GTDB taxonomy): Bacteria > Pseudomonadota > Alphaproteobacteria > Sphingomonadales > Sphingomonadaceae > Sphingopyxis. The sequence goes on from JAGHZY010000015.1 coordinate 912, forward strand.
TGTCGGCTTCGACGCCCAGATGTTCGACGACGATCTTCTTAACCTTTTCGGCCGAATCGCTCATGCACAGTTCCTTTTTTCTGACTATGTCGTGAATGTTGAAAATTGCCCTAGTGCCCGTGGGCGGGGCTGGCAAGAGGGCTGGCATCGGCCGCTCGGCGAAGTGCCGCATCGACCAGAACCTCCTCCGCAGCGCTATATGCCGACCGTGTCCCTTTCTGCCCCTCCGGCACCTGAGTGACGAAATAGGCAATGCCGTCGCCGCCTTCAAGGTCGAACCACAGTCCCGATCGCAATCCATAGGCATCGCCCGAGTGACCAAGGCGTAGCCGCCCGTCGCCGAACAGGTCGTCGCGGCACGCCGGATCCCCGAGCGCAGCGCCGCCCGTGCTGTGCATGGCGATGCCATATTCGCAGAAGAAACCCCCGGTCCCCTCGCCGCTCGTCGGCCGGACGGGTGCCATCGCCTCCAGCCGCGCAAGGCTTTCGGGCTTCAGGAAAGTGCCGCCGCGGCGCAGCAGCATCACACCGATGCGCGCGAGCCCGTTCGCCGATATGCGAAGACCGCCCTGCGGACTGAACCCCGCACCGTGCCGGCCGAGCCGGTACGTCGCGACATCGCAACTGCCGCCGGCCGCCGGCACGACGGGACAGGCCGGGCGCACGCCCGCCAGATCGTCGCGCACGACATTGCCGTCGGCGTCGTAAAGCACGACCGCACGCGCGACCGCCGCGTCGCTGCATGCCGGCCAGTTGAAACAGGCATCGAGACCGAGCGGGCGAAGGACCAGCCGCGCCATTGCCCGGTCGAAACGTTCGCCGGTCACCGCCTCGACGACGGCCGCAACCACGGGATAATTGAAATTGGCGTAGGCGAAATCGCCGCCCGGCGCGCGCCCCCGGTCCCACGCAGCGGGATTGCGCAGCGCGGTTTCGAGATCGGCGTCGAGCGGCAGCACATAGTCGGTATCGTCGTTCAGCCCGGAACGGTGACCCAGAAGCTTGGCCAGACTGATCGGCTGATCGGGGTAAGCGGGATGGCGAAGCCGCCACCCGAGATAGTCGGACACATCGCGGTCGAGGTCGAGACGCCCCGCCTCGACGAGCCGCAGAACACCCAGCGCGACGACGAGTTTCGACACCGACGCGATGCGTACCGGATCGTCGGGGCCGACCGGCCGTCCGTTCGCCCGATCGGCGAGGCCGGTGGCGATGCGCGTCTCGATCTTTCCGTCGCGATCGAAACGCACCGCGACCGCCGCGGGCGGCGGCGACGCCGCAAGGGTCAGCAGGGCCAGCGCAGACAACATGGCGCCACCCTGCGCAGCATCGCCGACGCGGTCAAGCTTGCGGTCAAGCCGCGCCTACCGGGCGGCCCCCGCTGCGACGGCCCCGGACTCGCGCAGCGCCGCCGAAGCGCGCTGGATCACGACCGGCGTGATCATGAAGCGCCCGAGCACCCGTTCGGGCGCCGTGTCGGCCGGCTGGCGCGTATAGGTCAGCAGGCGCTGCCATTGCGCGCGGCCCTCGGCCACATGCCCCTGCCGCGCAAGCACGATCGCGCGCACCATCATATATTGCGGCTCCATATTGCTCGGCGATGGCATATGATCGAGAATTCTGCGCGCCTCATCCTGTTCGCCGCGCTGCGACAGGATGAAAGCCAGCGTCACCGCGGGGACGCCCGGATAGGACGAATCGAGCTGCAGCGACCGGCGGAGCAGTACCTCTCCCTCGGTGCCCGCCCCGCAGGTCAGCTTGAACAGGCCGAGAAAGCCCGCAATGTCCGGATCATAGGGGTTGAGGGCGATGGCGCCCTCGCCCATGGCGTTGCCGGCGACGCAATTGCCCGCATAATAATTGGCGCGCGCCATCGCGAACAGGCCCGCCGAGGAATTCGGACTGTCGTCATACGCGCGCTGCGCGAGCGCGCGGGCTTCGGTCAGCGCTTCGCGACCCGCCGCGGTCAGGCGCTGCGGCTGCCAGTCGCCATAGCGCACGAGCGACAGCGCGGCGAGCGCGACCGGATCGCGCGGATTTGCCTTGATCGTCGAACGAAGACAGGCGTCGATCTGCTTCGCCGTCGCCGCATTGCGCATCTGACGCAACCGGTTGAACTGCGCGAGGCACGGATAACCCGGGGAAAAATTGTCGGGCTGGCGCTGGACCTGGTCGCGCACGATCACGCCATAATCGCCCGCGAGCTGGGCGATCAGCGGCTCGATCGCGGTGAATTCGGGGATATCGTCGCCGGTGAGGCGCAGCTGCTGCGACCAGATGGCGCGCTGGTCCGCCACCCGGTTGAGCACGAGCGTGACGTCGGCGGTCCCTTCCAAGGTCCGGACGATCGAGGTATCGAGCCGATAGTCGCCGGTCCGCGTCGCGGTGCTGCCCGGCGCCTTCGAACTCAGGAGATCGACCAGATCGAAGCGCCGGAGCCCGTCGCGCAGCTTTCCGTCGAGCGCGCGGGCGAGCGCACGCGATTGCGGCAAATTGCCCGCAGCCGGCGGGCTGACTTCGAGCAACGGAACGGGCACCGGATCGCCGGCGAACAGCCGGTCGGCTTCACCCCGGAGGGTCCACAACGTGAAGAGCGCGAGCGCGAGGAGGATCAGCACGACGATCCAGCGGCCGAAATGCGGCCCCTGCCGGCGACGCGCGGAAACGCCTCCCGCGCCCGGCGGGCCGGCGGGCTCGGCCGCAGCCTTGACGTCATCGCCGTGCCCCGCCTCGTCCGCCGATCGCGACGACGGCGGCGCCGACCGGTATTGCACGACGACCTCATAGCTGCCCTGCGGCACGCGCAGGCGATGAACCCATGGCGTGTCGGCATAATAACGGTCGAGCAGGGTGCGCAGCCGCCCGACCATGACGCGCGGATAGCTGTCGACGGCGGGGTCGAAATCCTCGCTGCGGCCGAGCGCCTCGGTCGCGATCGCATAGGCCTTCGGCGCGCTGCGGCCGCCGCGAAGACGGTGTTCGACAAGGAATTGCAGCAAACGCGACAGCACCGGCGAACGCGTGAACATCGGGGAATCGAGCAGCGTCCCGAGCTCTTCCGCGATAATCCGGTCGACGTCGCCGGGATCCTGTGTTTCGTTCGCCTTCGTCTGGTCCATGCCACCCTCAAATACGCCCGTCGGGCGGTGCGGTAGATACGCCAATCAGCCAGCGCGGCCACCCGTTGTTACTTTGACGTAACGGTAACAAGGAAGCCTTGGACCATATCAGAAGAAAATCGCCGCGCCAATCCGCTAGGAAAAGGGCGAAAAGGGGTTAAGGATTGGTTATCAAATGGCAACATCGCAACATGTGACCCCTTGTAACTGCTCTCTTTTCGAAACTGTGGCATTCTTTCCATGTCGCGCTGTCCTCCGGATAACGCGGTGTGGAGCTATAAGGCGAATGGTGCGAGCTGGTCCCTGGCACCTTTCGATCCCCCTCAGGCTTCATTTCAAGACTTCGCCGGGCGGCCCGACAGCCCCACCTGTTCTGTCGCCCGGCAAGTCGACCAATGCCCTTCCCCTCACTGCACCATGCGTCGTCGCGGCCATAGCCGCAGCGCGAGCGCCGCGATCATGATCGACCCGAGGATCAAGCCGGTGGCACGCTTGCCCGGATCGGCGCCAAGGGCGCGCCCGGCATAGCTCGCGGTGAAGATGAACCAGATATAATGGATGCCGAACCGGTGGAGCCGCCCCCACCATCGGCCGAGCCGCCGCTGCCATCGGTCGGTCGAGGTCAGCGCCATCAGATAGATCAGGACATAGGCAAGCCCACCGCCGAGGAGCGACTGCCAGCTCCGTCCCGGCGCAAAGACGGTGACATTGATGCCCAGCGCAACGAGGTGGATCGTATGCGCGAGCGCAAAGCCCAGCCCCCATTGCCGGCGGCGGCGAAGCAGTGCGCGCGTCGCGGGTCCCGGCCAGCGCCGGACAAGCGTCGAGGCGAGGAAGGCGACGAGAAAGAGCGGCAACCCCGCCCGCGCCGTCCACCGCGCCGCAAGCCCTGCGCGCCCGGCCGCGTCAGCCCCGGCCAGCAATCCCGCCGCGACCGCGAACAGCCCGGCGGCGAGACCGAGCAGCAACGGCGTCGAACGGCGGTCGAGCCAGCCGGCCAAATTCAGGCGGGACCGATGCGAAAGGCGCAGAGCTTGTTGCCGTCGGGATCGCGGAAATAGGCGCCATAGAAAGCCTGATCGCCCTCTTCGCCGCGCACGCCCGGCGCGCCCTCGCAGGAGCCCCCGAGTTCGAGCGCCTTCGCGTGCAGCGCGTCGACCTTGCTGCGCTCGTCGACGACGATCGCCGCCATATGACCATTGCCGCGATCGGTCGGGCGGCCGTCATAGGGCCGCGTCACCGCAATCCCCGGCTGACCCCAGCCGGTGCCATAGAGGGTGAAGCCGTTCGCTTCCGTTTCCGACATGCGCATCAATTCGCTGGCGCCGATCGTCCCGAGCAGCGCCGAATAAAAGGCCCGCGCGCGCTCCAGATCGTCGGTTCCCATGGTAACATAACCGAGCATTGCCTCTCCCCTTTCGCGCGACTCCATAAACGAAAGGGGCGCCGGTTTCCACCGGCGCCCCGATCGACTTTTCCAGTCGGGCCTGCAGCTCAGGTTGCCGCCGGCGCCTTGCACGGACCGGTGTGGGTGCTGGTCATCTGCATGACCATTTCCATGTCGCCGCCGGTCGGGACCTTGCCCTTGGTGGTGATGGTAACGTCGGTCTTCTTGGCTTCCATCGTGCCGGCCATCGCCATGTCGACAGTCTGGCCGTTCGCGGTGCAGGTGCCCGCAACGTCGATCTTGCCGCCCGCAACATCCTTCTTCGACCATTTGCACTCGCCGCCATTGCCCGGCCCCTTCGCGAGTTCGGCGGCGATATCTTCCTTGTCGACCTGTGCCTGCGTGAAGCACTGCTCCATGCCGCTGGCGCCTTCCATCATCTTCGCCATGCCGTCCTTCATTTCGGCCGGCATGCCGGGGACTTCGAACTTCACCAGCTTGACGTCGGTTTTCCAGTTGCCCGCTTCGCGCTTCACCGGACCGCTGGCGGCGGCATTTTCGCCCTTGCCGCAGCCCGAGACTGCGATGAGCGCGCCGATTGCGGCGACCGTCAGAAATTTCTTCATAAATTCATCCTCCTGTTGGGCATCGGGGAGAACCCCGATGCGACGATTTGGTTGCAACCACCATTATTGTCGTTGGCCCCAATCGATACCATATTGGCGGTGATGGCAATCCAGATTCGCACCTCGCTCGACGAAATCGACACGGCGGAGGGCTATGTCCCGCATCGCCCCGCCCGCCCCGACAAGGTCGAAGGCGGCAAGCGATTTGAACTGGTTAGCGACTATCAGCCCGCGGGCGACCAGCCGACCGCGATCCGGGAACTTGTCTCGACCGCACTCGACGGCGAACGCGATCAGGTGCTGCTCGGCGTCACCGGGTCGGGCAAGACCTTCACCATGGCCAAGGTCATCGATGAATTGCAGCGCCCGGCCCTGATCCTCGCCCCGAACAAGATCCTCGCCGCGCAGCTCTACGGCGAGTTCAAGAGCTTCTTCCCGAACAATGCGGTCGAATATTTCGTCAGCTATTACGACTATTACCAGCCCGAGGCCTATGTGCCGCGGTCGGACACGTACATCGAGAAGGAAAGTTCGGTAAACGAGGCGATCGACCGCATGCGCCATTCGGCGACGCGCGCTTTGCTCGAACGCGACGACGTGATCATCGTCGCCTCGGTGTCGTGCCTCTACGGCATCGGCTCGGTCGAGACTTATTCCGCGATGATCTTCGACCTCAAAAAGGGTCAGGTCGCCGACAGCCGCGAGATCATCCGCAAGCTCGTCGCGCTCCAGTACAAGCGCAACGATCAGGCCTTCGCGCGTGGCAATTTCCGCGTTCGCGGCGACAGCCTCGAAATCTTCCCGTCGCACTATGAGGATATGGCGTGGCGCGTCAGCTTCTTCGGCGACGAGATCGAGGAGATCACCGAATTCGACCCGCTGACGGGCAAGAAGATCGCGAGCCTCAATTACGTCCGCGTCTATGCGAACAGCCACTATGTCACGCCCGGTCCGACGCTGAAGCAGGCGACCGAGGCGATCCGCCACGAACTCGCCGAGCGGCTGAAGGAACTCGAGACCGAAGGCCGCCTGCTCGAGGCGCAGCGGCTCGAGCAGCGCACCAATTTCGACCTCGAGATGATCGCCGCGACGGGGAGCTGCGCCGGCATCGAGAATTACAGCCGCTTCCTCACCGGCCGCCTCCCCGGCGAGCCGCCGCCGACCCTGTTCGAATATCTGCCCGATAACGCCCTGCTCTTCGTCGACGAGAGCCACCAGACGATCCCGCAGATCGGCGCGATGTCGAAGGGCGACCATCGCCGCAAGATCACGCTCGCCGAATATGGCTTCCGCCTGCCGAGCTGCATCGACAACCGGCCCTTGCGCTTTTCCGAATGGGACATGATGCGCCCGCAGACGGTGAGCGTGTCGGCAACCCCCGGCACGTGGGAAATGGACCGCACGCAGGGCGTCTTCGCCGAACAGGTCATCCGTCCCACCGGGCTGATCGACCCGCCGGTGTTCATCAAGCCGGTCGAGGAGCAGGTCGACGATCTGATCATGGAGGCGAAGGCGACCGCCGCGGCGGGATACCGCACGCTCGTCACCACGCTGACCAAGCGCATGGCCGAGGATCTCACCGAATTCCTCCACGAGGCGGGGCTCAAGGTCCGGTATATGCACTCCGACGTCGAGACGCTCGAGCGCATCGAGATCATCCGCGACCTCCGCCTCGGGGTATTTGACGTGCTCGTCGGGATCAACCTGCTGCGCGAAGGGCTCGACATTCCCGAATGCGGGCTCGTCGCGATCCTCGACGCCGACAAGGAAGGTTTCCTGCGCAGCGAGACCAGCCTCGTCCAGACGATCGGCCGCGCGGCGCGCAACGTTGACGGGCGCGTCATCCTCTACGCCGACCGCATCACCGGCAGCATGGAACGCGCGATGCGCGAAACCGATCGTCGCCGCGAAAAGCAGGAGGCGTATAACGCCGAACACGGCATCACGCCGACGACGATCAAGCGCAACATCGGCGACATCATCGCGCATGTCGCGTCGAAGGATCAGGTGACGATCGACATCGGCGAGGACAAGCCCGCGCACATGGTCGGCCACAATCTGCGCGCCTATATCCAGGAGCTTGAAAAGAAGATGCGCGACGCCGCCGCCGACCTCGAGTTCGAGGAGGCCGGACGTCTGCGCGACGAGATCCGCAAGCTCGAGGCCGACGAACTGGGATTGCCTGCGGACGAACAGGTCGCACCGCGCGCCGGCCGCTCGAACGAGGGCAAGCCGGGGACGCGCAAGGGCCGCTTCGGGAAGCAGAGCAAGACGAAATGGGGGCGGTGACGGTCCGATGACGGTCATTCGCTGGGGCATGATCGGTTGCGGCAGCGTGACCGAGCGCAAGAGCGCCCCCGCCTACCGGCAGATCGAGGGCTTCGCGCTGCACGGCGTCTTCAATCGCACCCGTGCGAAGGCAGAGGATTATGCCGCGCGCCACGGCGTCGCGCGCGTCTTCGACAGCGCGGCCGACCTCATTCACGCCCCCGACATCGACGCGATCTATATCGCGACCCCGCCCGACAGCCACGAAGCCTATGCGCTCGAAGTTGCGCGCGCGGGCAAGCCCTGCTGCATCGAAAAACCGATGGCGCCGGATCATGCCGCCTGTGTCCGCATCCGCGATGCCTTCGCCGATCGGGCGCTGCCGCTCTTCGTCGCCTATTACCGTCGTTCGCTGCCGCGGTTTCGGCAGGTGAAGACATGGCTCGACGAAGGCGCGATCGGACAGGTTCGCCACATCCACTGGGCGCTGACCAAGCCCGCGAGCCCGACCGATCTGTCCGATACGAACTGGCGCGTCGACGCCGCGATCGCACCCGGCGGCTATTTCGACGATCTCGCGAGCCACGGCCTCGACCTCTTCTGCTGGTTGTTCGGCGAGGTGGCGGACGTCGCCGGCTTCGCTGTCAACCAGCAGGGCCGGTACAGCGCGGCGGACGCCGTGACGGGATGCTGGTTGCACAGCGGCGGTGTCACCGGATCGGGGGGCTGGAATTTCGGCGCCGCCGAACGGCTGGACCGCGTCGAAATCACCGGCAGCGCTGGCCGCATCGTCTTTTCGATCTTCGACGAAACGCCGCTGCGGCTGTCGCGCGGCGACGAGAATATCGAGATGGTCATAGACCATCCGCCGGCGATCCAGTATTTTCACGTCGAGGCGATGCGCGATCACCTCGCCGGCCGCGCCGTCCATCCATCGACGGGCGAAACCGGTGCGCACACCGCGTGGGTGATGGACCGGATCCTGTCGTAACCCCTGCGGCTTCGACGAAACCCCGTCTGTAACCGACAAGTAACCTTGCCGCCCCGGCGGGTGCTGCATAGGGTCGCCCCGCAAATCGGGGAGAAATATATGAAATCGGGTCTGTCGCTCATCGCCCTGGCGCTCGCCGCCGCCACGCCTGCCATCGTCCACGCGCAGGACAAGGCCGAAGACGCCGGTGCTTCAAAGGCGAAGGCCGAAAAACCCGCCGACTACGAACCGCAGGTCCGCACCACGAAGCTGTCGGGGACCTTCGGCGGCCAGCGGATCAACTATGCCGCGACGATCGGCGAGACGATCATCAGGAACAAGGACGGCGTGCCCGAAGTCGCGGTCGTCACCACGTCATACATCAAGGAACCGCGCGACCCGAACCGCCCGATCACCTTCCTGTTCAACGGCGGCCCGGGGTCGGGTACTGTCTGGCTGATGATGGGGGCGTTCGGGCCGAAGCGCGTCGCGATTCCCGGCACCGGCGTCGACGACGGCGCTCCGCCCTATCCGATCGTCGACAATCCCGACGCGCTGCTCGACGTCACCGACGTCGTCTTCATCGACCCGCCGGGCACCGGCTTCTCGCACCTGATCGGCAAGGCCGACCCCAAGGATTATTACGGGGTGACGCAGGACGCGAAGCTCGTCGCCGAAGTGATCCGCCGCTGGCTCAACGACAATGGCCGCTGGAACAGCCCCAAATTCCTCGGCGGCGAAAGCTATGGCACGACGCGCTCGGCCGCGGTCGCGAACCAGCTGATGAACGAGACGTACAACGACGTCGGCCTCAACGGCATCATCCTCATCTCGACCGTGCTCGATTTCGCGGCTGGCGCCGACACGCCGGGCAACGAACTGTCGCCGATCACCAATCTGCCCTCGATGGCGGCTACCGCGCTTTATCACGGCAAGGCGACCGCGCCCTCGGTCGAAGCCTTCGTCGAGGAAGCGCGGCAATGGGCGATCGGTCCCTATGCCACGGCGCTGCTCAAGGGCCAGAAGCTGCAGGGCGAGGAACGCGCCGCGATCCGCCGCGAGCTCGCACGCTTCACCGGCCTCTCCGAAACCTATCTGGAGAACGCCGACCTGCGCGTCACGCCGCAGCGTTTCTACAAGGAACTGCTGCGCGATCGCGGGCTGACCGTCGGCCGTCTCGACAGCCGCTACACCGGCAAGGATTATGACAATGCCGGCGAAGGCCCCGACAACGACCCCAGCTTCTATGGCATCGATGCGTCCTACACGGCCGCGATCAACAGCTGGGCACGCGACGGGCTGGGATTCAAGACCGATCGCGAATATCAGTCGATCGGCCGGATCGGCGGACAATGGGACTGGCGGATCGGCGACCGCGACAGCAACTCCTATCTCAACGTCGCGCCCTATATCGGGCAGGCGCTGCGCGAGAATTCGGGGCTGAAGGTCCTCGTCGCGCAGGGCTATTATGACTTCGCGACGCCCTTTTTCGCCGCCGAATATGCGCTGTCGCGCACCGGCATCCCGCAGGATCGCATCCAGTACACTTACTACGGCGCAGGCCACATGATGTATATCCGCGACGAGGACCGGCACAAATTGTCGGCCGACGTCCGGGCGTTCATTCGCGGGCGGTAGGAACGACCCTTAACGACCGGAAGCTGCCACTCTCTTTCGTCGTCACCCCGGACTTGATCCGGGGTCCATGACTTCAGCGCTGCGATGGATCCCGGATCGAGTCCGGGATGACGAATGTCTGGAATCCACCCCGAAGCCGCCATGCCTACCGCAACACGCCCTTCGCCGCCTGCGCCCGCGCATAAAGATAGAGCGCGATCAGCACGACCCAGATCACCGCGGTGAAGATCATCGGGAAGCTGCCGAACAGGCGCATCAGGTCGGCATAATGCATGCCGAATTGATAGATGCAGCTGATCGCGAGCCCGAGCAGCGAGATCAGGAACGCCGTCACCGCGTGGCGGCTCCGCATCAGAAGCAACACCGACCCGAGCAGCGATCCCCAGACGCCGAGCGCCCAGCCGACGTTCGCCCATATCGGGAAACTCGCGAACCAGGCTTGCTGTTCGGGCGTGAAGGCCGCCAGATATTCGGCATTGCCCATCTTGGTCATCGTATAGTCGAGCGCGCCAAAGGCGTTCCAGACCAGCGACACCGCCCCGACGACCCAGATGTGCCACGGCGTTTTGACTGCTTCGGCCATATTCACTCCCCCTCCAGAAAGATCAGCCAAAATTACCAGAATTTTCCGTCGCCAGCAACATGGTGATATAGTAACGCAATACAGCAATGTTGCGGTCGAAATAACCGATGTCGTGGCAGGTGCGCGCCTGCATCACCGCGCCTTCCATCGCGGGCCTTGTCAAGAGGCTTGGCAACCGCGCGCGGGGACGCGATATGCCTCGCATGTGTGTCGTCGCCCTTGCCCACCGCGTCCATCCCGACTGGCCCCGCATCCTCATCGGCAACCGTGACGAGTTCCACGCGCGTCCGGCCGCCCCGCTTCATGAATGGGATGACGGCAGCGGCATTGTTGCCGGGCGCGACCTGCAGGCAGGCGGAACGTGGCTCGGCGTGCACAGGCCGAGCGGGCGCACCGTCGTCGTCACCAATGTCCGCGGCGCGATGCCCGATCCCGCGAAGGAATCGCGCGGCGCGCTCGTGTCCGACCTGCTGCGCGGCGAAGGGCGCTTTGCCGACCCCGCGTCGGAGGATCTGCCGCGCTTCAACGCGTTCAACCTGTTTGCGGTGGGCATCGACCAGGCACGATTGCTGACCAACCGGCCGGTCCCGCTGATCATGCCGCTCGAACCCGGCGTCCATGCGCTCGCCAACGAGCCCGTCGACGCCCCCTGCCCACGCGCCGAGCGACTGCGCGTCGCGCTCGAAACGGCCGTGCGAACCGGTACCGATCCCGCAAGCCTGCTCGACACGCTGATGGCGGAAGATGATCCCGCGCTCTTCCTGCGCGGCGACGTCTACGGCACCCGCGCCTCGACGCTTGTCCTGCTGTCGGCAGACGGCATGGCCCGGATGACCGAGCGCCGATACGAAGCGGGCGGCCGTCCCGCCGGAACGACCGCCCTCGAATTTCGGATCGGCTGAGCCGGCGAAACTTATTTCGGCGCCAGCACCATCAGCATCTGGCGGCCTTCGGTGCGCGGATGGGCCTCGACCTTCGCGACCTCGGCGGTCATCTCGGCGACGCGCTGGAGCACGTTGAGGCCGAGCTGGGTGTGGCTCATCTCGCGGCCGCGGAAGCGCATGGTCATCTTGACCTTGTCGCCTTCCTCGAGGAAGTCGAAGACCTTCTTCATCTTCACCTCGAAATCATGATCGTCGATATTCGGACGCATCTTGATCTCTTTGATTTCCTGCGTCTTCTGGCTCTTGCGCGCGAGGTTCGCCTTTTTCTGCGCCTCGTACTTGAACTTGCCGACGTCGAGGAATTTGCACACCGGCGGATCGGCGTTCGGGGATACTTCCACCAGGTCGAGCCCGACCTCGGCCGCCTGCTCGATCGCTTCGGCCGTCAGCATCACGCCCAGATTTTCACCTTCCTCGTCGATCACACGGACTTTCGGGGAGGCGATGAATTCATTGTATCGCGGGCCGTTCTTGGGCGGCATCGGTGCCATCGGGCGACGGGTCATGGGCGGTGGTATAGCTGTATCTCCTGAAACATTTAAAACGGGCGTGCGGCATCGACGCCGGAACACGCGCGATTGTCATATAGTGATCGCGGCGCGGCCGTAAAGGCCACCCCGCCTTTCCGATACCGGTTTTCGGCCAACTGTGGCCGGTCTGCCACGCTCAGGCGCGGCTCACCATTTGGTCGGTGCGGGGTCGACGACGCGGAAGCCGCCGGCGCCGATTTCGCTGACCTCGAGCGCACGTTCGGCGATCCCGCGATTGCTGAAGCGGAAGATGCCGTCGATCCCGCCGAAACCGTCGGCGGCAAGCAGACGGTTCGTCGGGAAATTGCTGCCCGGTTTCCAGTCGCGCGCGATACGCACGGTCAGCAGCACCGAATCATAGCCGAGGCTCGCAAGCCGGTACGGCGCCTTGCCGAAGCGCGTGCGATATTTGGTCGCGAGCTGGCCGTAGAGTCCGTCCGAAACGCTCGCGAACCATGCGCCGCGCATCGCGGCATTGCCGCCGAGCGCGGCGTCGGTGTTCCAGAGCTCGGTGCCGAGAATCTGCCTGTTCCCCGTCCCCTTGATCACCGGAACCGCGCGAATGGCATTGCCCCCGCTATCGGCGATCAGCACCGCGTCCATCGCGCCGGCATTGGCGATCCGCCGCGCCGCGCCCGACAGCGCGGTCGCGCTGCGGTCATAGCTTTCGACCGCAACGAGCGTGCCGCCCGCATTGGCGACCGCAGCGCGGAACGCGGCCGCCGAGCGGTCGCCATAGACATTCTTCGGCACGAGCGCGCCGAAGCGCTGATGTCCCTTCGCGCGCGAAAAGGCGACGACGCGCTCGACCGACTGGCCGGGGACGAAGCCCATGATGAAGACGCCGTTGCCCGCGACGCCGCTGTCGTTCGAGAAGCTCAATACCGGCACCTTCGCGTCGCGCGCGATCGGCGCGACCGCGGCGACATCTTCGCTGAGCAAAGGCCCGAGGATCAGCTTGTTGCCGTCGGCGACCGCCTGCCGCGCCGCGGCTGCGGCGCCGAGCGCGGTGTCATAGGTGGTGATGCGCACGCGCTCGGTACGCGAGTCGAGCAGCGCGAGCGTGGTCGCATTGGCGATCGCGGTGCCGACATCGGCATTCGCACCGGTCTGCGGCACGAGCAGCGCGACGCGGTGGCGATCGGTGTCGGTGGGCAGGCCGGGTCCGACGTTATCGTCGGGGTTGGTCGGCGGCGGCGGGGTCGCCGGGCCGTTCGACTTCGGAACGACCTGACACGCCGCGAGCAGGCCCGCCATCGCCACCACACCGAGCCTGCGCAGCATCTGGCGACGCGCCGGTGCATATCCTTGGCGCTGGTCGGCAGTTTCTGCCATTTTCGGCGTCATGCCAGATTCGAACATCTCAGATTCTCCCTTGCCCGGTCTCTATATCGTCGCGACGCCCATCGGCAACCTCGGCGACATCGGCACGCGCGCGGCCAGAACGCTCGCCTCCGCCGACGTGATCGCCGCAGAGGATACGCGCGTGACCGCGAAGCTCCTGTCGCATCTGGGATTGCGTGTGCCGATGACCCCCTATCATGATCATAGCGACGAACGCACACGCGCCGCGCTGGTTGCGCGCATGGAACAGGAAGTTGTCGTTTTGGTGTCGGACGCCGGCACCCCGCTGATTTCGGACCCGGGGTACAAGCTCGTGCGCGACGCGCGCGCCGCAGGGCGTCATGTCACCACGCTGCCCGGCCCGTGCGCCGCGATCGCCGCGATCACCCTGTCGGGCCTGCCGAGCGACCGTTTCCTCTTCGCGGGCTTCCTGCCCAACAAGGCGAAGGCGCGCGCTGACACGCTCGCCGAATTCGCGGCGCTGCGCGCCACGCTCGTCTTCTACGAAAGCGGACCGCGATTGTCGGCGTCGCTTGCGGCGATGGCCGAGGGGCTCGGCGACCGCGAGGCGGCGGTCGCGCGCGAGATCAGCAAGATGTTCGAGGAATGCGTCACCGGCACGCTGACCGGGCTTTCCGCGCGCTATGCCGACGCGCCGCCGAAGGGCGAGATCGTCGTGATCGTCGGTCCGCCCGGCGAGGCGGAGGCCGAAGAGGCCGACGATGCGACGCTGGACGCGGCACTCCGCGACGCGATGGCCGACAAGCCCGTCGCGCAGGCGGCCAAAGCCGTCGCCAAACGCTTCGGGCTCGACCGTCACGAGGTCTACGCCCGCGCGCTGACACTGAAAGAACAGGCTTGAACCGCGCCGCCGCCGAAGCACGCGGGCGCCGGGCCGAACGCCGCGCGGCATGGTGGCTGCGCCTCCACGGCTGGCGCATTCTCGGCGAGCGGCTGCGCGTTCCCGTCGGCGAAGTCGACCTGATCGCGCGGCGCGGCCGTACGGTCGCCTTCATCGAGGTCAAATGGCGCGAGCGGGCGGCGGACCTCGACCTCGCGATCGACCCGTACCGCCTGCGCCGTGTCGCCGCGGCCGCGGGAATGCTCGCCCCGCGCTTCGCCCGGCCGCGCGATGATATCCGCATCGACGTGATGCTCCTTGCGCCGCGGCGCCTGCCGCGCCATCTGATCCACGTCTGGCAACCCTGAGGAAGAAATATGACCCTGCGCGCCGCGGTACAAATGGACCCGATGGACGGTATCAACATCGGGGGCGACAGCAGTTTTGCGCTGATCCTGAAGGCGCTCGAACGCGGTTACGAGCTCTATCACTATGACGTGCGCGGGCTGACATGGGAGGCCGGCCGGCTGACAACGAAGGCGCATCGCATCCTCGAGGCGCAGCGCGAGGCCGGCGCTCACTACAAGTTCGGCGACGAAGTGCTGCTCGATCTCGGCCGCGACGTCGATGTCGTGCTGATGCGGCAGGATCCGCCCTTCGACCTCGGCTATCTCACCGGCACCTGGCTGCTCGAGCGCATTCGCCACGAAACGCTTGTCGTCAACGACCCCGTTTCGGTGCGTAACGCGCCCGAAAAAGTGTTCGTGCTCGATTTCCCCGAATTCATGCCGCCGACGATGGTCACGCGCAGCCTCGATGCAGTGAAGGATTTCCAGGCGCGCCACGGCGCCGTCGTGATCAAGCCGCTCCACGGCAACGGGGGCAAGGCGGTATTCAGGATCGACGCCGACGGCAGCAATCTCGGCGCGCTCGTCGAACTGTTCGGACAGGTCTGGCCCGAACCCTTCATGGTCCAGCAATTCCTGCCGAGCGTCAGCAAGGGCGACAAGCGCATCGTGCTCGTCGACGGCGAGGTCGCGGGCGCGATCAACCGCAAGCCCGGCGAAGGCGAATTCCGCTCGAACCTCGCGGTCGGCGGCTATGCGGAGGCGGCGGACCTCACTCCGCGCGAGCAGGAGATATGTGACGTCTTGGGCCCACAGCTTCGCGAACGCGGACTGGTGTTCGTCGGCATCGACGTGATCGGCGGCGAATGGCTGACCGAAATCAACATCACTTCGCCCACCGGGATCGTCGCGATCGACCGTTTCAACAACAGCGATACGGCGGGGATGATCTGGGACGCGATTCTGCGACGCATCGGCTGACCGCCCCGCGCGTTCCCTTCGCATGACCGACTTCATCCTGAATCTGATCCAGAGCTGGGGCTATGCGGGGATTTTCGTCCTCATGTTCCTCGAAAATGTGTTCCCGCCGATCCCGTCCGAAGTGATCATGGGCCTCGGCGGCATCGCCGTTGCCAAGGGCCATTTCGATTTCCGGACACTCGTCGCGGTCGCGGTCGCGGGGACGACCGCGGGCAACTGGATCTGGTACGCGATCGGCCGCTGGATCGGCTATGAAAGGCTCAAACCGTTCATCGACCGCCACGGCCGCTGGCTGACGCTCGACTGGGCCGAGGTCGAGCGGCTGCACGCCTTCTTCCTGAAATATGGCCCCGCGATCGTCTTCGCCGCACGCTTCATGCCCGTCGCGCGGACGATGGTGTCGCTTCCCGCCGGCATGGTGCGGATGAATCAGGCGAAGTTCCTGCTCTGGACCGCCGCGGGTTCGACGATCTGGATCGCCGCGCTTGCCGGCGCGGGCAACTGGTTCGGCGGCCGGTTCGCCAACCTCGACGCGTTTGTGGGGCCGGTGGCGCTGGTCGCGATCGGTTCGCTCGTCGTGGTCTATATCTATCGCGTGGTGACGTGGAAGCCGAAGACAAGGGGCGAATGATCCAACCTGTCATCGACAGCGATGGCAGTTTTCGACCGGAAGCGGCGACTCTCTTTCGTCGTCACCCCGGACTTGATCCGGGGTCCATGACTTCAGCGCCGCGATGGATCCCGGATCAAGTACGGGATGACGAATGTCTGGAATCCATCCCTAAGCCGACGTCACGCCCTTGGATGCGCGCTCCGGTATATGTCGAGCAGGTGCGCGGCATCGACCGCGGTATAGACCTGCGTCGAGGCGAGGCTCGCGTGGCCGAGCAGTTCCTGCAGGCTGCGCAGATCGGCTCCCCCCGCGAGCAGATGCGTCGCGAAGCTGTGCCGCAGCGCGTGCGGCGTCGTGCGTTCGGGCAGCCCCAGCGCGCGCCGCGCCGATCGCACGCTCGCACGCACGACGCCGGGCTGGAGCGGCCCGCCCCGCGCGCCGAGGAACAGCGGCATGTCCTTGGCGATCGGGTACGGGCAAGCCTCGGCATAGCGCGACACCGCATTTGCGACAGCGGGAAGGATCGGCACGATCCGCGTCTTGTTCCGCTTGCCGGTAACGCGCAGCGTGTCGCCGAGCGGCAACGCCGCGCCGGGCAATCCCAACGCCTCCCCGATGCGTAACCCCGCGCCATAGAGCAACAGCAGCAGCGCGAAATCGCGCGCGCCAACCCAGCCCTGACGGGCGTTATCCTCAACGTCCTGCGCCAATTGCAGCGCTTCCGCGGGCGCGACCGGCCGCGGCAGGCCCTTCTTGACCCGCGGCCCGCGTATCTGCGGCACACTGGCGTTCGAACCGCCGACGAAGCGCAGGAAGGTGCGCAGCGCCGAAAGCTCGCGCGCCGCCGACGCATTGCCGAGCCCCCCGGCGCGGCGTTCGGCGAGATAGGCGCGCAAATCGTTCGGGGTCAGCGCCTTCAGCACGCGCTCATCGACCGCACCGCCGCGGTGCCGCGACAGGAAGGCGCTGAAACGCTCGGCGGTCGCGATATAGGCGCGGCGCGTATGCTCCGACCGGCGCTTCTCGTGCGCCAGATGGGCATCCCAGTCGCGGATCAATGTATCGCTCAAGATCGGCCTCGCCTGGCCCGAACCTAGCCGGTCCGGACGATCTCGGAAAGGATCGAGTCGAGCAGCAATATGCCGTCGTCGGTCACGGCGAGCCGGTCACCGTCCTGCTTCATCAGCCCCTGCCCCGCCAACCGCGCCACCGCGCCGCCGTCGAGGAACGCCGCACGCGCCAGTCCGCTGCGCACCCCGATCCGCGCCAGATCGATTCCTTCGGTCAGCCGCAGCCCCATCAGCATCGCCTCGGTCGCGCGCTCGTGCGCGGACAGATCACTCTCGACCTTGAGCCCATGCCCGTTGCGTTCCACCGCCGCGATGAAATTCTCGGGCTTCCTGTGCCGCTCGGTCGCCTGCCCCGTGCGGCGCCCGTGCGCGCCCGGACCGACGCCGGCATAATCGGCATAGCGCCAGTAAGCGAGATTGTGCCGGCTTTCCTGACCGATGCGCGCGTGGTTCGACACCTCGTAGCGCGGCAAACCCGCTGCGCGCGTCATCGCCTGCGTCGCGTCGAACAGGTCGGCGGCGGCATCGCCGTCGGGGATGGCGAGATCGCCCTTCGCCGCGAGCGTCGCAAAGCGCGTGCCCGGTTCGATGGTGAGCTGGTAAAGCGACAGATGATCGGTGCCGAATGCCAGCGCCTCGCCCAGTTCGCTTTCCCACGCCGTCAGCGGCTGGCCGGGACGCGCGTAGATCAGGTCGAAGCTGACGCGTGCGAAATGTTCCTGCGCGGTCGCGATCGCGCGCCGCGCCTCGTCCTCGCTGTGCGCTCGTCCCAGAAATTCAAGCACTTCGGAATCGAAGCTCTGAACTCCTATCGAAACGCGATTGACCCCCGCTGCGGCAAGGTCGGCGAAATTGGCAACTTCCACCGAATTCGGATTGGCTTCGAGCGTGATCTCGCAACCCTCCGCCAGCCCCCACAGCGCGTCGGCCTCGGCAATCACGGCGGCGACCGTTGCGGGCGGCATCAGGCTCGGCGTCCCGCCGCCGAAAAAGATCGAGCCGACACCACGCCCCGGCAGCAGCGCCGCCTCGTGCCGGAGATCGGCCAGCAGCACGTCGCGCCACACCGCTTGGTCGACGCTTTCGCGCACATGGCTGTTGAAGTCGCAATAGGGGCATTTGCTGACGCAAAACGGCCAATGGACATAAAGGGCGAGCGGTTCGGCCATGCGCGGCGATATAGGGGCTGCGGCGCAGATGTCAGCCGCCCTCGATCAATCGCGCGATGTGCCGGCGAATGTCGGCGGGCCATGCTGCAATCAGGCCGGCGAAGCCCGCCCCGTCGTCGCGGTAGAGCGCGCGCAGCGCCTCCTCATAGCCCGGGCGGTCGCCGCAGGCGTGACTCATGAAATTATAGGCGGCGTCGCGGCGCTGCTTCGCGTCGGGCGCCCCCTTGCTCGCGGCCTCGACCAGCCGGCGCAGCGCCGCCGACGCACCGCCGGGTTGCGTGGCGAGCCAGTCCCAGTGGCGAGGAAGCAGCGTGACTTCGCGCGCCTTCACGCCCAGCCGCGGGCGTCCCGCCGACGGCGCGGGCATCGCCTTGGCAGCGTCCCAATAGTCGAGGTCGGCAAGGCGGCCGGTGGCATCGTCGAAAACGAGGATCGCACCGAGATCGGCAGGATAGCGATCCTCGAGCGTCCGCGTGACGGTCTCGCGGTTTCCCGAGGCAAGCTGCGTGTCGCCGAGGAAGGCGGTGACGGTGGCATGATCATGGGTCATGCCCGGCATTTATACCCGGATAAAATGAAAGTCAATATCACCCGGATAAAATTACCGCGGATCGAACGCCCCCGCCACCAGCTTGGCGAAAGCATCGGCCCGGTGGCTGATCGCATGCTTCTCGACCGGGTCAATCTCGGCGTAAGTCAATGTGTTACCGGTCGGAATGAAGACCGGATCATAACCGAAGCCCAGCTTGCCACGCGGAGGCCACGTCAGGTAACCCTCCGCGGCACCTTCGTAAACATCCGCATGACCATCGGGCCACGCGAGCGCGAGAGTACAGACAAAGCGCGCGCTGCGGTCGACACCGGCCCCCTGTTCGGCAAGCAGGCCCTCAACCTTGCCCATCGCCATATACCAGTCGCGCCCGGGGTTGCCCTCGAACCATTGCCGCTCGGCCCAGTCGGCGGTGTAGACGCCGGGACGACCGGAAAGCGCGGCGACCTCGAGCCCGCTATCATCGGCGAGCGCGGGAAGCCCCGCCGCCGATGCGCTGGCATGTGCCTTGAGCAGCGCATTCTCGCGGAAGGTCTTGCCGGTCTCGTCGGGCTCGGACAGCCCGAGATCGCCCGCCGACACAGGCTCGATCCCGAAGGGTTCGAGCAGCGCGCGGATCTCGCGCACCTTGCCCCCGTTGTGGCTGGCGATCACCAGCTTGCCGGGGGCGAGCTTGCGCGTCATCTCAGCGCCCCGTAGCCTTGTCCTGCGCGGCAAAAATCTCGCCGCAACCGATGCGTGCCAGACGCAGCAGGCGCAGCAGACCTTCCTCATCATAGGTCGCGCCCTCGGCGCTCGCCTGTACTTCGACGATCTGCCCCTTGCCCGTCAGCACGAAATTGCCATCGGCTTCGGCAACCGAATCCTCGTCGTAATCGAGGTCGAGCACCGGCGTGCCCTTGTAGATGCCGCACGAGATCGCGGCGACCCTGTCCTCGATCGGATCCTCGGCGATCGTCTTCGCCGCAAGCAGCTTGTCGACGGCGAGGCGCAGCGCGACCCACGCGCCCGAGATCGACGCCGTGCGCGTGCCGCCGTCGGCCTGGATCACGTCGCAGTCGATGACGATCTGGCGCTCGCCGAGCTTTTTCATGTCGACGACGGCGCGCAAGCTGCGGCCGATAAGCCGCTGGATTTCCTGCGTCCGCCCCGACTGCTTGCCCTTCGCCGCCTCGCGGCTGCCGCGCGTGTGCGTCGCGCGGGGCAGCATACCATATTCGGCGGTGACCCAGCCCGCACCCTTGCCGCGCATCCATGATGGCACCTTTTCGTCGACGCTGGCGGTCACCAGCACCTTGGTGTTACCGAAGCTGACGAGCACACTGCCCTCGGCATGGATGGTGAATTCGGTTTCGATGGCGATGGAGCGCATCTGGTCGGGCGCGCGGCCGGAAGGGCGCATGGATAATCCTTTCAAATGGTGACGCGGTGGCCCTTAGGCTGCCGCCCTCATTCGCTCAACCGCATCTTGAAGAAATCGAGGATTTCATCGCGCGCCTGCACCGTCGGCTGACCCGCTTCGTCGATCAGGTGGATCGTGACGACGCTGTGCGGATTCTTCATCGGGCTGTCGGGGTTCGCCGCACTGTCTGGCAGCACGCGGCCGATGAAACGATCGCCGAGTGCATCCTGATAGGCAGCAAAGCGTGCCGCCCTGCAGAATTTGTCGCCTTCGAAGCGATAGGCGAGCACGGTCAGATCCTCGGCCTCCATCCGCGCCTTGACCTTCGCGAGCTCGTCGGGCGCGATATGCATCCCCGCGGCGTTGTTCAGCGGCAACGACGGCTGTGCCAGTACCGGCGCGAGCACCGCCGGTTCGAGCATCATCGACAACGCAAAATTTCCGGTGAAGCACATGCCGATCGCACCGACACCCTTGCCGCCACACTCCCGATGCGCAAGCGCCGCGAGCGCGCGCAGCCACTGCGTCGCGGGCGAGCTTTCATTCGCCTGGAACGCACGAAACTGGCGGCTGATACACCCGCCGATCATCGTGAACAACGCGCCGGGCATCCGCACCACCGCGCCGTCCTTGCCGAAGATGTGCGGCATATAGACGGTGAAGCCTGCATCAACGACCCAGCGCGCGAAACGCGCGACGTGCGGGCTGATCCCCGGCATTTCGGTCATCACGATCACGGCGGGGCCGCGGCCGGCGACATGGACGCGGTGCTTGCGGCCGAGCAGGTCGATGTCGCGGTGATCGAAATCGTCGAGCGGGTCGTCGCGGTCGAGCGGGCGTGTTGGCATGGCTTTCTCCCCCGAGCGGAAAGCTAGCGCGATGACAGCCGCGGGCAAGCCAAAACCCTCGCCTCCCCTGCTGGAGACGGTTTGTTGCGCTTCGGCCTCACCATCCCTAAATCCTTCCCATGACGACCCTGCCGATCACCGAACTTACCACGCGAGCACGCGACGTATTCCGGCTGGTCGTCGATGCGTATCTCGAGACCGGCCAGCCGGTTGGCTCGCGCACATTGTCGAAGCTCGCGACGCTGAACCTCTCGCCCGCGTCGATCCGCAATGTGATGCAGGATCTCGAGGAGTTCGGCCTGCTCGCCAGCCCGCACACCAGCGCAGGGCGTCTGCCGACCGAACAGGGCCTCCGCCTCTTCGTCGACGGCATGATGCAGGTCGCCGAACCGTCGGCCGAGGATCGCGCGCAGATCGAGGCGAGCCTGTCCGAAGCCGGCCCGATCGAAAGCGCGCTCGCGCAGGCGACCTCGGCGCTGTCGGGCCTGTCGGCTTGCGCGGGCCTTGTCCTCGTCCCCAAGCATGAGCGCGTCCTGAAACAGCTCGCCTTCGTGCCTTTGTCAGCGAATCAATCACTCGTCGTGCTCGTTGCGGGCGACGGGACGGTCGAGAACCGCGTCATCGATATTCCACCGGGACTTCACCCTTCGGCGCTGGTCGAGGCTGGCAACTATATCTCGGCGACACTGTCGGGGCTGACGCTTACCGAGGCGATGGCGCGCGTTCGCCACGAGATCGAGGCCGAGCGCATCGCGATCGACCGCGCCGCGCAGGATCTGGTCAGCCGCGGCCTCGCCATCTGGTCCTCCGACGGCGCCGACCGTCCGGTACTGATTGTGCGCGGCCAGGCGAATTTGCTCGACGAGAGCGCGGTCGGCGACCTCGACCGTGTTCGCCAATTGCTCGACGAACTCGAAACCAAGCAGGATATCGCGCAGCTGCTCGACAGCGCGCGCGAGGGGGCCGCCACCCGTATTTTCATCGGGTCGGAGAATAAATTATTCTCGCTTTCGGGCTCGTCCGTGATAGCGGCGCCCTATCGCGGATCGGACGGGCGTGTCGTCGGCGTGGTCGGGGTCATCGGCCCGACGCGCTTGAACTACGCCCGCATCGTTCCCATGGTGGATTTCACCGCACAATCGCTCTCCAGACTGATACGATAGGTTTATGACGAACATTGAAAACGATACGCCGGTCGACGACGGCGCAAACCCCGAAGTTGAAGCAGCCGAAGGCGCAGCCCCCGCACAAGGCGAGAATGAAGAACTGGCGCAGCTTGCCGAACAGGTCGCCGCGCTCCAGCAGGATCTGCTCTACGCCCGTGCCGAGACGCAGAATGTCACGCGCCGCAAGGACAAGGAAATCGCCGACGCGCACGCCTATGCGTCGACCAAATTCGCACGCGATATCCTGTCGGTCGCCGACAATCTGGGCCGTGCGCTCGCCGCGCTCAGCGACGAACAGCGCGCCGACGAAGGCATCAAGCCGCTAATCACCGGGCTCGAGGCGACCGAGCGCGAATTGCTCAGCGTGTTCGAACGCAACGGCATCACGCGCATCGCCGCGATCGGCCTGCCGCTCGACCCGAACCAGCATCAGGCAATGCTCGAAATCCCGAGCGACAAGACCCCCGGCACGATCGTGCAGGAGATGCAGGCGGGCTATATGATGAAGGACCGGCTGCTGCGCCCCGCGATGGTGGGGGTCGCCAAGGCGGGCTAACCGCCGACGCTATGCCGCAGACAAAAAGAAACCCCGGTGAAAGCCGGGGTTTCTTTTTGTCGCTACTTTGCCGATCAGGCCGCCTTGCGGAGCTTCGCTAGCTTCTTCAACACCATCTCGCGCTTCAGCCGCGACAGATGATCGATGAAGAGAATGCCTTCGAGGTGGTCGTGCTCGTGCTGGATGCACGTCGCCATCAGCCCGGTCATGCGCTCCTGGTGATGCTTGCCGTCCTCGTCCTGCCAGTCGACGGTGACCTCGGCGGGGCGCGTCACATCGGCATATTGCTCGGGAACCGACAGGCAGCCTTCCTGATAGACGCTATGTTCCTCGCTCTCGTCGGAGAAGACGGGGTTGATGAAGACGCGCGGCTCGCGGATGACCTTCTTGCCCTCTTCGTCGTCGGGATCGGGTTCCTGCAGATCGATGACAAGGATGCGCTTCGCCACCCCGACCTGGATCGCGGCGAGCCCGATGCCGGGGGCGTCGTACATCGTCTCGAACATGTCGGCGACCAGCGTCTTCAGCTCGGCGTCGAAGGTTTCGACGGGCTTCGAAATGACGCGCAGCCGGGGATCCGGGGTCTCTATAATAGGGAGTAAGGCCATGGTGGTCACGTATGATCGAGGTGACGCGGGGTCAAGGGGCTGTCTCGACGGTTCAGGCTGCGAGATCATATCAAGAACATCCAGGAAAATCTGATGCCGACCCATGATCCGTTAACGCTCTCGCAGATTGAGTTGCCCAACCAGATTGAAAATGCTCCGATAACCATGAGCGTAGGCGAAATGAGCACACCCAGGGGCAAGGACATTCAGTTTCTATTGCACGCCGGCTTTCTCAAAACGCAAAAGGGCCATACAGCGCAAAAAGTGGAGAACACCACTTTCATTTATTCTCGCAGCAACAAGCAGCATCCGTAATTACACCGGTCGCCGCGCTCTGAGTGCCTGCGCCAGCGTCCCCTCGTCGAGATAATCGAGCTCGCCACCGACCGGTAGGCCGTGCGCGAGCTGCGTCAGCCGCACCGGATAACCCTCCAGCCGCTCGGCGAGATAATGGGCGGTCGTCTGCCCTTCCAGCGTCGCGTTCATCGCGAGTACGACCTCGTCGATTCCGCCGGCGGCGACGCGCGCGACGAGCGCGTCGATCGCGAGATCCTGCGGACGCACGCCCTCCAGCGCCGACAGCCGGCCGCCGAGCACATGATATTTGCCCGGAAAGAGCCGAGACTTGTCGAGCGCCCAGAGGTCCGAGACTTCTTCGACGACGCACAGCGAGCGCGCGTCGCGGCGCAGGTCGGCACAGATCGCGCACGGGTCCTGCGTATCGACATTGCCGCAAATGCTGCAGGTCACGAGCCGCTTGGACACCGTCTGCAGCGCCGCAAGCAACGGCACGAACGCGCTTTCGCGCTTCTTCATCAGGTGCAGCACCGCGCGCCGCGCCGAGCGCGGGCCGAGGCCCGGCAGGCGGGCGAGTTGCTGGACGAGCGCTTCAATCTCTTGCGATGCCATGACGGATGGTCTTAAGCGGCGCGCGAGAAATGACAATGCGCATCGCCTTCATGGGAACGCCGCCCTTTGCGGTACCGACGCTCGCCGCGCTCCACGCGGCGGGACACGAAATCGTGGCCGTCTATAGCCAGCCACCCCGTCCCGCGCAGCGCGGCAAGAAATTGCAGAAGAGCCCGGTGCAGGTCTGGGCCGAGGAACATGGCTTGCCCGTCCGCACGCCGAAGAGCCTGAAAAGCGAGGAGGCGCAGGCCGAATTCGCCGCGCTCGATCTCGATGTCGCGGTGGTCGCGGCCTATGGCCTGATCCTCCCGCAGGCGGTCCTCGACGCACCGCGCGAAGGCTGCCTCAACGTCCACGGCTCGATCCTGCCGCGCTGGCGCGGCGCCGCGCCGGTGCAGCGCGCGATCCTCGCGGGCGACACCGAGACGGGCGTGACGATCATGCAGATGGACGCGGGGCTCGACACCGGCGCGATGCGGCTGCTCGAGACGACGCCGGTCGCGCGCAAGACCGCCGGACTGCTCACGGACGAACTCGCCGAAATGGGCGCGTTGATGATGGTGAAAGTGCTGAGCGATCTCCACGCCTTCCCGCCAGTCCCGCAGCCCGACGAAGGCGTCACCTATGCCGCCAAGATCGACAAGAGCGAGGCACGACTCGATTTCCTGGCGAGCGCAGTGCAGATCGAGCGGCAGGTGCGCGCGTTCAACCCGGTGCCCGGCGCTTTCTTCGAGTTGGAAGGCGAACGCTGCAAGGTCCTCACCGCCGAGGTCGTCCACCCGGCCGACACGGTCGCCGGCGCCGTACCTGGCGCCACGCTCGACGATGTACTGACCATTGCCTGCAACCCCGGCGCGATCCGCGCGATGCGCGTCCAGCGCGCCGGCAAACCGGCGATGGACGCTGCCGAGCTGCTTCGCGGGCGGGCGATCCCGGCCGGAACGCGCCTCGCATGACGCGTTTTGCGCTTACGATCGAATATGACGGCCGCCCCTATATGGGCTGGCAGCGACAGGCGCACGGCCCGAGCGTCCAGCAGGTGATCGAGGAAGCGATTCACCGCTTTACCGCCGAGGATGTGCAGGTGTTCAGCGCCGGACGCACCGACGCCGGCGTCCATGCGATCGCAATGCGCGCGCATGTCGACATCGACAAGCCGTTAACCCCGTTCAAGCTGACCGAGGCGCTGAACGCGCAGCTGCGCCCCGCGCCCGTCGCGATCGTCGGATGCGAGATTGTTCCCGACGACTGGCACGCACGCTTCGCCTGCATCGGCCGGGCTTATGAATATCGCATCGTCAACCGCCGCGCGCCGCTGACGTGGGACAAGGGATTGTCATGGCAGGTCGCGCGGCCGCTAGATGCGGGGGCGATGCACGCCGCAGCGCAGCAACTGACCGGCCTCCACGACTTCACCACCTTCCGCTCGGCGCATTGCCAGTCGCAAAGCCCCGTGAAGACGCTCGACAAGCTGATCGTCAGCCGTCATGGCGACGAACTGATTATCGAGGCCGCGGCGCGGAGCTTCCTCCATCATCAGGTGCGTTCGATGGTCGGCTGCCTCGCGCTCGTCGGCTACGGCAAATGGTCGGCGCTCGATCTGAAGGCAGCGCTGGAGGCGGCTGACCGCAACGCGCTCGGCCTCAACGCGCCACCCGACGGGCTGTATTTCGTGAGCGCAACTTATCCCTGAACGAAAAAGGGCGGCCCTACCAGACCGCCCTTTCCTTCATCGCTGTGGACGCGATTATACCTTTTCGGCGTAGTAAAGCGGCGCATGCTCGTTGAGGATCTGGAGGATCTTCGCCTGTGCCGTCTTTTCGTCGCTCTCTTCCATCGCTGCGAGTTCGCGCGCGAGGCGGCTCGATGCTGCTTCGAAGATCTGCCGCTCCGAATAGCTTTGCTCGGGCTGGTCGTCGGCACGGAACAGGTCGCGCGTCACTTCGGCGATCGACACAAGGTCGCCCGAATTGATCTTCGCTTCATATTCCTGCGCGCGGCGCGACCACATGGTACGCTTGACCTTCGGTTTGGTGGTGAGCACCTGCAGCGCTTCCTTCAGCGTCTTGTCCGACGACAGCTTGCGCATGCCGACGCCTTCGGCCTTGTTGGTCGGAACGCGAAGCGTCATCTTTTCCTTTTCGAAGCGGAGAACGTAGAGTTCCAGCTGCATGCCGGCAATTTCGGACTTTTGCAGCTCGATGACGCGCCCCACGCCATGTTTCGGATAAACGACATAGTCACCGACTTCGAAGACGGGCGTGCTTGCGGACATTCAAGTTCCTTTCATTGGCCTTGCCGGCGGACGGGAGAGCGCGTGAACAGCGGTATATCCGGCCCTCTGCGGGAGGGGGATCGGGCTGGTAGGGCGGCGCTAGCCAATCAGAGTGACAAGGGATGTGGCTCCATCGGAAACGCCAAGGATGCCCCAGCCCGGCGGCGGGAAGAGGCACAGTGTCGGCGTGTTGATATTATTATAACAGATTCGCAACAAAATTGCCAGCCCCGCGCGGAAATGCGTCGGTCAGCACCTTGACGGCCCCTCATACCCGTTTCAGGCTGAAACGAAACGACAGATAGGGAGCGGGTATGAAGGGTCAAGTCTGGTGGATCACGGGCGCCTCTTCGGGTATCGGGGCGGCGCTGGCGCGAGCGCTTGGTGCGCGCGGTGCGAAACTGATCCTGTCGGGTCGCAATGTCGCCGCACTCGAAACCGTTGCGGCCGACTGCGATACCGAAAAGCTGGTCCTGCCGTTCGAAGCGACCGACTATGCCGCCGTCCCGGCGATCGCGGAACAGGCCTGGGCGTGGCAGGGCCGCGTCGACGGGCTCGTCAATAACGCCGGCATCTCGCAGCGCAGCCTCGCAGTCGAGACAGAATTCGCCGTCTACCAGCAGATCATCGGCGTCGATCTGCTCGCGCCGATCGCGCTCACGCAGCAATTGTTGCCGCGCATGATTGGCGCGGGCGGCGGACAGATCATCGCGATCTCGAGCGTCGCGGGCATCGCCGGCGTCCCGCTGCGCAGCGCCTATTCGGCCGCGAAGCACGGCATCATCGGTTATCACGACGCGGTGCGCGCAGAGAATGAGCATCTGGGCCTGAAGGTCCTCGTCGTTGCGCCCGGATCGGTGCGCACCAACGTCAGCCGCAACGCGCTCAACGCCGACGGCAGCGTGCGCGGGGAGAGCGACGCCGCGATCGACAACGGCCTCTCGCCCGACCAAGCCGCGGCGCAGATGCTCGCGGCGGTTGGCGCGGGTACGCGCGAGCTGGTCGTCGCCGAGGGCGCCGAAGCCGCGATTGCCGGCCTGCGCCGCAGCGATCCCAACGCGCTGTTCGACCGCATGAGCGCGATGGTGCAGGCGGGCTATGCGCAGCAGATGAAAGCGCAGCGCTGACCGCTGCAACGCGAACGAAAAAGCCCCGCCGGATCGCTCCGGCGGGGCTTTTCCTTGCCCGCAAGGACAGGACGGATCAGACCGCGCCGTGCGCCAGCGCCGCGAGGAGCAGGATCGCCACGATATTGGTGATCTTGATCATCGGGTTGACCGCCGGCCCCGCGGTATCCTTGTACGGATCGCCGACAGTGTCGCCTGTGACAGCCGCCTTATGGGCCTCGCTGCCCTTGCCGCCGTGGTTGCCATCTTCGATATACTTCTTGGCATTGTCCCATGCGCCGCCGCCCGAAGTCATCGAAATGGCGACGAACAGCCCGCCGACGATCACGCCGAGCAGGAGCGCACCGAGCGCTTCGAGCGCCGCCGCAGGACCGGCAACGCCGCGGATCACGAGGAACACGACGATCGGCGCGAGCACCGGAAGCAGCGACGGAATGATCATTTCCTTGATCGCAGCCTTGGTGACGAGATCGACTGTACGCGCATAGTCGGGCTTGCTCTCATAGGTCATGATGCCCGGGTTGTTCTTGAACTGCTCGCGAACATCCTTGACGACCTCGCCTGCCGCACGGCCGACCGCGGTCATGCCGAACGCGCCGAACAGATATGGCAGCAGCGCGCCGAGCAGCAGCCCGACGATGACATAGGGCGACGACAGCGAGAAACTCAGCGGCTCGGTCAGCCCCAGCTTGGCCGAATATTCGGTGATGTCGGCGGTGTAGGTGCCGAACAGCACCAGCGCAGCAAGACCCGCAGACCCGATGGCATAGCCCTTCGTCACCGCCTTGGTCGTGTTGCCCACGGCGTCGAGCAGGTCGGTCTTTTCGCGAACGCTGTCGTCGAGGCCCGCCATTTCGGCGATGCCACCGGCGTTGTCGGTGACCGGGCCATAGGCGTCGAGCGCGACGACCATGCCGGCAAGCGCGAGCATCGAGGTGGCGGCAAAGGCGATACCGACGATCCCCGCCGTCTGGAACGCGACGACGATACCGACACAGATGACGAGCGTCGGCAGCGCGGTCGATTCAAGGCTGATGGCAAGGCCCTGAATGACGTTCGTGCCGTGACCCGTTTCCGAAGCCTTGGCGATCGAGCGCACCGGGCGATAATTGGTGCCGGTGTAATATTCGGTGATCCAGATGATCAGGCCGGTGATAACGAGGCCGAGCAGCGAGCAGTAGAACAGGTCCCACCCGTTGAAGGTCTGACCGGTCACCGCCGTATCCATGTCGCCCTTCAGCACATAGCTGGTCGAGAACCAGATCGCCGGGACCGAGAGGACCGCGGTGACAAGGAAGCCCTTGTACATCGCGCCCATCACATTTTTTCCGCCGCCGAGACGGACGAAATAGGTGCCGATGATCGAGGTGATAATGCAGACGCCGCCCATCAGCAGCGGCAGGCTCATCAGCGGGAGAAGCATGTCGCCCGCGCTCTTCAGCAGCAACGCGATCAACACCATCGTGGCGCCGACGGTGACGACATAGGTTTCGAAAAGGTCGGCGGCCATGCCGGCGCAGTCGCCGACATTATCGCCGACATTGTCGGCGATCACCGCGGGGTTGCGTGGGTCGTCTTCGGGAATTCCGGCCTCGACCTTGCCGACAAGGTCTGCACCGACGTCCGCGGCCTTGGTGAAGATGCCGCCGCCGAGACGCGCGAAGATCGAGATGAGCGAAGCGCCGAACGCGAGCGCGACGAGCGCGTCGACGACGGTGCGGTCGTCGCCGCCGACCGTGAAGCCGCCGGGCCCGATAAGGTACCAGAAGAAGACCGAGATCGCGAGCAAGGCAAGGCCGGCCACGAGCAGGCCGGTGATCGCCCCGGCGCGGAACGCCATGGTGAGGCCTGCCTGCAGCCCGGTCTGCGCGGCCGAGGCAGTACGGACATTGGCCTTGACCGAGATGTTCATGCCGACGAACCCGGCAACGCCCGACAGGACCGCGCCGATGACAAAACCCGTCGCCGAGATCGGGCCGAGAAACCAGCCGACGAGAATGGCGACGACGACGCCGACGATGGCGATGGTACGATATTGGCGGCCCAGATAGGCCTTGGCGCCCTCCTGAATGGCGGCGGCGATTTCCTGCATCTTCTCATTACCGGCGGAGGCGCTGAGCACCTGCCGCGAGGTAATGAATCCATAGAGCACAGCCAAAAGGCCGCACGCTATCGCGATCAAAACCGGATTCATGCGTGTTGCTTCCTTCCCCATGAGAAGGGCGACGCAGAAGATAGCAGTCGAGCACGTCCGACTTATTGATGCCGGTTCGCTCTCTCCCCTGATGCGACCGCCCCAAATTTGGACGCCGATTTATGGGAAGAAAGAAAGCGAGGCGCAACCCCGGTTATTCGGCGCTTTTCCGTGATTTCGGCTCAGTGCATGAAACCGAGCCGCTCGGGCAGTGCGATGCGTTGCGCCCGGTGGGTCAGCATGATTCCCTCGCCTACTCCGGCATGGCCGAGCGGCGTCACCGCCACATTCAGTCCGGCCGCAATCGCCCGGATCGCCTCCGCAGCGCCGGGATCAGCGGCGAACAACAGCTGGTAATCGTCGCCCGCGGTTGCGGCCGCAAGCCGCGTGTCGAGCACGTCGGGTCGCACCGCGAGCAGCGCCGCCGACAGCGGGATCGATTCGAGCATGAGGCCGATCTCGCACCCGCTCGCCTCCGCCATCCGCCGCGCGTCGATCAGCAGGCCGTCGGAGACGTCCATCATCGCATGGACGTGGTTTGCCACCGCCTGTCCGAAGGCCAGTTGCGGCTGCGGCCGGTTGTAGGCGGCCAGACAGGTTTCGTTCGCATCTTCCTGTCCCAGCCGCATCGCAAGACCGAGCCCGGCATTGCCGATCGTCCCCGTCACCCAGATCCTATCGCCCGGCCGGACGCCGCTTCGCGCGGGAGCGCCCGTGGCGGGCGCTTTCCCGATAGCGGTCAGGCCGAAGGTGCGCGGCGCGCCCGCGGGAATGCTCACCGTATCGCCACCGAGCAGCGGCACTTCATATCGGCGCAGCACTTCGCCAAGGCCGCGAACGAAAGCCGCGTCCCAAAGTTCGTCGCCGGTCAGGCTATAACCGACGAGCACGCCGAGCGGCGCCGCGCCCTTGGCGGCGAGATCCGACAGATTCACGGCGACGAGCTTCCACGCGACATCCTGCGGTCGCTCGTCGGGAAGGAAATGGATGCCTTCGACGATCATGTCGTGCGTCAGGACCAGATCGCCCAGCACCGCGGCGTCGTCGGCGAGGCCGCGCGCGGCGGAACCGGTCGCGATGGCGCGCAGGCGGGCGATGAAATCGGCTTCGCTCATACTACCCCCTCGTTCGATACGGGGCACTCTCGTCCGTTCGTGTCGAGCGAAGTCGAGACACCCATCGAGACAGGACGAGGTCGAGAGACATCCCGACTTCGCCCGATGCGAACGGATATCCTATGCGCTGGTTCCCCGCACATCCTTGCCGATCGCATCGAGCAGCCCGTTGGCGAAGCCCGCCTCGCGCGTATCAAAGAATGCCTTAGCGACATCGACATATTCGCTGACCACCGCGCCGACCGGCACGTCGCCGCGTGCGAGCAGCTCGTAGACGCCGGCGCGCAGGATCGCCTTCATCGTGCGGTCGAGCCGCTCCATCGACCAGCCGTTTGCCAGACGCGCAACGATCGCGGCGTCAATCTCTTCGGAACGCGCCAGTGCGCCCTTCACGATATCGTCGAAAAAGGCGGTGTCGGCGTCGGCATATTCGGCATCCTCGATCGTCGCGCCGATGCGGTGCATATGGAATTCGTGGATCAGCTTGGCGACCGGAGTCGCCTCCATCTCGTGCTGATAAAGCGCCTGCACGGCGGCGAGGCGGGCGGCGGAACGGGACTGGGCGCGTTTGTTCATGGCTTTTCTACTTTAAACGATTCTGGACACTGAGCGCATGGGCGGGAAGCCCCTCGGCGCCGGCAAGGGCAACCGCGGCCGGACCGATCGCGGCAAGGCTCGCTTCGTCGAGCGCGAGGAAGCTTGTGCGCTTCATGAAGTCGGTGACCGACAGCCCGCTCGAAAAGCGCGCGCGCCGCCCGGTGGGGAGGACATGGTTCGGACCCGCGACATAATCGCCGATCGCTTCGGGGGTCTGGCGACCGAGAAAGACCGATCCGGCGTGGCGCACGCTGGCAAAGAGCGCGTCGGCTTCGACCGGATCGACCGCGAGCTCGAGATGTTCGGGCGCGAGCCTGTCGCACAAGGGGATCGCATCAGCGAGGCTCGGGACGACGATCACCGCGCCGTTATCGGCCCAGCTCGCATGCATCGTCGGCGCCGTCGACAGCGTCGGGATGACGTACGCGACCGCCGCCGCCACTGCATCGGCGAAATCGCCGTCGTCGGTGAACAGGATCGACTGGCTCGTCGGGTCATGCTCGGCCTGGCTCAGCAGGTCGGCAGCGATGACATGCGGTTCGTTTTTCGCGTCGGCGACGACGACGATCTCGCTCGGCCCCGCGACCATGTCGATACCGACGACGCCGTAGAGCTGGCGCTTCGCCTCGGCGACCCAAGCGTTGCCGGGACCGGTGACGACGTCGACCGGCGCGATCTTCCGGGTGCCATAAGCGAGCGCAGCAATCGCCTGCGCGCCGCCCACGCGCCAGATCTCGTCAACCCCGCCGACATGCGCCGCGGCCATCACCACCGGATTGATCTCGCCGACCGGCGTCGGGGTCATCATCACGATGCGTTCGACCCCCGCAACCTTCGCGGGAAGGATGTTCATGAGCACCGACGAGGGATAGGCCGCACGCCCGCCGGGGACATAGACTCCGGCGGCATCGACGCCCCGCCACCGTGCGCCAAGCCGCGCCCCGGCCGCGTCGCGATAGTCACGATCCTCGGGAAGCTGCGCGGCGTGATAGGCGCGGATGCGGTCGGCAGCGAGGTTCAGCGCATCGCGGAGGTCCGGCGCGAGGCCCTCGTAGGCGGCCGCGCATTCTTCCTTCGAGATGCTCCAGCCGCTCGCGTCCAGATCGAAGCGATCGAACTTCGCGGTGTAGTCGGCGAGCGCCGCGTCACCCCCCGCCTTCACGCGCGCGATGATCGCCGCGACATCTGCCGATACATCGGACGCGCTCTCGCGCCGATCATTGACCAGCGCATCGAACTCGGCCGCAAAGCCGGGCGCGGAAGCATCAAGCCGTCGCATCGCCCTGCCCCACCGCCTGACGGAATTTCTCGACAAGCGCGGGCACTTCGGCCGAGCGCAGCTTGAACGCCGCGCGGTTGACGATCAGCCGCGCCGAAACCTCGCTGATGACCGTCTGCTCGGCGAGCGCATTTTCGACGAGCGTGCGGCCGGTCGAAACCAGGTCGACGATGTGCGACGCGAGCCCCAGCTTCGGCGCAATCTCCATCGCGCCGTTCAATTTGATGCATTCGGCCTGGATACCCTGCGCCGCGAACCAGCGGCGTGTCGTTGCAGGATATTTGGTCGCAACACGGATATGGCTTTCGCCGAGCCCCGGCGGCGCGCTGTCCTCGGGCCCCGCAAGCGACAGGCGGCAATGGCCGATGCCTAGGTCGACCGGCGCGTAAAGCTCCGAATAGCCGAACTCGTCGACCACGTCCGACCCGACGATGCCGAGCTGCGCCGCGCCGTGCGCGACGAAGGTCGCGACATCGAACGCGCGCACGCGGATCAGCGAGACATGCGGCTGATTTGTCCCAAAAATTAACGCCCTGCTTTTCTTGTCGAAAAACTCGTCTGACGGCTCTATCCCGACGCGCGCAAGCAGGGGCAGCGCCTCGTCGAGGATACGCCCTTTCGGGATGGCAAAGATGATCGGTTCGGGCATAAGCTTGCGCGCCCATAAGCGGCGAGAGGAAAAAGGGCAATGAGCGAGCGCTACCAGCCGATCGACATGGCCGAAACCGGTCCGAAAGCCGTCCGCACCGCCTTCGCCAATCAGGTCGCCTATTGCCGTGCGAATGATGCGCGAGTCACCGCCCGGGTCGTGGCCGCACTGGCTGCGCTGCTCGACAAGCCTGCCAGCGAATTCGCGCGCCGCATCGCCGGCTGGAAGGGCGCCCCGCTTGCCGATGCGCTACCGCTCC
The DNA here is from genome assembly GCA_017745175.1 of Sphingopyxis sp. Lineage (GTDB taxonomy): Bacteria > Pseudomonadota > Alphaproteobacteria > Sphingomonadales > Sphingomonadaceae > Sphingopyxis. The sequence goes on from JAGHZY010000015.1 coordinate 34,876, forward strand.
GTGCCGCGGGGGGCATCCACGCGCTCCATCTGTCCGAAGCGGCGCACGAACTCGCGCCGATCTATGCCGATGCCGAGGATATCAATGACGAGGCGGTCGTGGCTGGCATCATTCGCCGCCACGAAGCCGCTTTGCTCCCGTGGCTCGATGGGCCGCCGCAGACAAACGAGGCCGGGCGTTCGTCCAACTTCATCGCCGCGATGCTCTGGCTTGCCGAGCAGGGGCTGCCCCCGCGCTTCGACTGCCTCGAGATCGGATCGAGCGCGGGGATTAACCTGATGATCGACCGCTATCATTACGACCTCGGCGGCGTGCATGTCGGGCCACACCCGGGCGCGATCGCGTTCACGCCCGAATGGCGCGGCAACCATCCGCCCCAGCATGCCATCGAGATTGCGAGTCTGAAGGGCTGCGACGTCGCGCCGGTCGACCTGACCGATCCCGCCGACGCGCTGCGACTCAAGGCCTATATATGGCCCGAGCACGCAATCCGCTTCGCGCGCATGGAGGCCGCCGTCGCCGAGGCGCAGAAGCGGAAGCCGGACCTCGTCAAGGCCAACGCCGCCGATTTCGTCGAGGCCGAACTCGCGAAGCCGCAAGCTGAAGGCACGACGCGTGTGCTCATGCACTCGATCGTCTGGCAATATGTCCCCGCCGACCAGCAGGAGCGCGTAACCGCAGCGATGGAAGCTGCCGGCGCGCGCGCAACGCCCGATCGCCCGCTCGCGTGGATCGCGCTCGAGGCCAACCGGACGGTGCATCACCATGAGCTTGTCATGCGTTACTGGCCGGGCGGCGAAGCGCCGAAACTGATCGGCCGCGCCCATGCGCACGGCGCGTGGATCGAGTGGCTGGCGCGCGGGGCCCTGCCCTAGAGCCGCGCTTCGAGACGCGCGAGCAGTTGCTGCACCGGAGTGACGGCGGGCGCTTCCCATCCCGCCTCCAGTTTCGCAATCCGTTCGAACAGGCGCTCGCTTGCCGTAATGATCCGGCGGACCGGCTCGTCGAACCCTGCGCAGACGTACCAGTCGGCGGCCACCGGGCTACCGATCCGCGCCGCGCTGTCGTTCGGTCCCGCGCCAGGGTCGCCCGCGAACATCGCGCGACGATGGAGCAGCCATGCAATGACGTGCATCAGTCGCGTCGTCGTCTTGAGCGACTCGCACGCGAGGCCGATCTGCGCCGTCGCGTCGCCGGCAACGCTGCCGAGATCGCGCTGCACGGCAAAGGCCGCATGCGCCTCGTCGGCGAGCAGCATCGCCTCGACATAGAGATTTTCGACCTGCGCACGCTGCACAGGCACATCGATTGCCACCATGTCTGTTCGCCCACCGACCATGACCTGTGGAATGCCATGCTCCCTGCCCCGCAGGCAATCACGGTAACCATGATTTGCCGCCGGTGTCCCGTTTTGATTCAGGCCGTTAGTTCAGGCGATGATATCGGGCAGCAGCTGATCTTCGCACCAGGCGATCTCGTCGCGAAGCCTGAGCTTGCGTTTCTTCAGCCGCGCGAGCTGCAGCTGGTCGGATGCAGTTCCTTCGGCGAGCGCGATGATCGCGGCATCAAGGTCGCGATGCTCGACGCGAAGCAGTTCCAGGCGCTGGGCAATTTCCTCGGGGCTCACATGACCTCCCTGCCACGTTCACCACTGGTCCGCAACGGGGACCGCCCCACCGAATCGCCACGACATCGGGGCTGTTTCGTGATTTACTTCGCCTTGCCCATCGAGTCGAAAAGGAGAATGCCAATGAGCACGTCGCACCTTTCCACCCTGAAGTCCCGCCACGCGGACCTCGATGTGAAAATTGCGAATGAAGAGCGCCGCCCCGCCCCCGATACCGGCGTGCTTGCGCAGCTCAAGAAGCAGAAACTGAAACTCAAGGAAGAGATGCTCGCGATCGGCTGATCGCCAGCGCTATCGCCACGCTGATGCCACCCTGTTCAAGGACGCATCAGCGCCGGCGATAGAGGGCCCCCGTCTCGAGGCCCGTTCGCCGCAGATACGGCGGCAGATCGGACGGCGAAACCACCTGACGGCGTACCGCCTGCGGATCGATCGCCCGGTCGAATGCAATGCCGAACTTGCCCTCGCCCACCCAGATGACTCGGCCCGAAACCGGTCCGACATTGAGCAGCTGAGCCGCCACCGCGGCGCCCTGCGCGACGGTCACTGCGGCTTCGGCCAGCATCCCGCCGGGCGACAGGTTGCGCACGCGTACGGTGACGGGATCGCGGCTGTCCGGCAGAATCAGGCTCGCCTGCATGAACAGGCTGTCGCGGTCGGCGCCGCGCGATAGAGCCGCGACTTCCTCGTCCACCGATGTCGGTCGTTGCGAATCCATTGGCGCCCCATTCCTCAAGCCGTCGAGGCAAGAAATCTACGGGTCAGCCGTTGCGGAAACGTAAATGGGACGCGAAGTCCCCGGGCAATCAATCTTCGCGCGAAATCCGCTCGTTGCGCTCGTGACGTTCCTGCGCTTCCAGCGTCATGGTCGCGATCGGGCGGGCCTGGAGGCGCGCCAGCGAAATCGGCTCGCCGGTGACAGCGCAATAGCCATACTCACCCTCGTCGATACGGCGGATCGCCGAATCGATCTTGGCGATCAGTTTGCGCTGGCGGTCGCGGGTGCGGAGTTCGATCGCCCAGTCGGTCTCGCTCGACGCGCGATCGGCAAGATCGGGTTCGCGCAGCGGGCCGTCCTGAAGATGCGCGAGCGTCGATTCCGATTCGGAAAGGATCGACTTTTTCCAGGCAAGGAGCAGGCCGCGGAAATAATCCTGCTGCCGCTCGTTCATAAACTCTTCGTCGTCGCTGGGGACATAGTCCGAATCGAGATTGGATTTGGCTTCGCGAAGCGCGTCTGCGCCAACGTCGGCAATCTTGGTCGGCATGAGGGGCTCTCGCGTCCTTTCCTGTCACCCCGTCCGCCGCAAGCAGTCGGGGAGTGGCGCGCCTATAACCAGCCGCTGGCGACGATACAAGCGCCGAAGCAGCGGATAGCGATGACCCGTGAAGCGGCGATGAACTTCGCGCAATTTCATCACCCGGCGCGGTTCGAAGCCGCCCCGTCCATCGCGCTCATTCCAGGTCCGGAAGTTAACCAATTGCATAGAATCACAGCATTTTCCGTTCTGTTTTGGGACAGATACAGTGATTTTTGTTGATTCCGGGGTACTTTTCCCGCTCTCGGACAGGCAAACGCGGTTAACGCAATTGCCGCGTTCACAAAGCTTTGGCCTTTTGCGGTATAGCCAAGGTGAAACGGGGGGTGCAGGTCGATGCCGCTTCGCACCTGCAACGGGAAAGAAAGAGAAGCCTATGTCTGTCCGAATGGCCCTTGCCAAACTTTGCGCCTGCACCTGCGGCGGCGCGATCATCGGTAGCGGCGCGATGCAGATCGCCGACGTTCCGAAGGCCCGCGCCCAGACGGTCCAGTCCTGCTCGCCCTGCGCCGGCAAAAAAGTCGTGCGCAAGCGCCATGCCGCGCGCAAGCCGGTGAAGCGGGTACGCCGCGTCGTCACGACAAAGCGCATCATTCGCACGGCAACCCCGCAGACGCAGGTGGTGACGCAGACCATCCCGCTGCCCCCGATCCCCTACGCACCCTTTCCACGCGGCGGTTTCGAAGGCGGCAGCAGCGGCGGCGGCGTGACCGTTATCGGAGGCGGATTTGGTGGTGGCTTCGGCGGCGGTTTCTTTGGCGGCTTCTTCGGCGGCAGCTCGGGCGGTGGCAGCAGCGGCAGCATCGTGGTCACCTCGACGACGACCGGCGGCGTGTCGACCTCGACCAGCACCTCGTCAGGCGTGTCGACCTCTACCGGCAGCGTTTCGACCTCGACGGGCGGGGTCTCGACCTCGACGGGCAACGTCAGCACTTCGACCGGCAGCGTGTCGACCTCTTCGGGCAATGTCAGCACGTCTTCGGGCAATGTGTCGACCTCGTCGGGCAACGTCAGCACGTCCTCGTCGAGCAGCAGCTCATCGTCGAGTTCTTCGTCCTCTTCGTCCTCGTCATCATCCAGCTCCTCGTCGTCGGGCGGCAGTTCGTCGAAAGGCAGCTCGGGCTGGGGCAGTTCCTCGCACGGCAGCTCGTCACATGGCAGCTCGTCACACGGCAGTTCGGGTGGATCGAGCAGCAGCTCATCATCGAGCTCGTCCTCGTCGAGCAGCAGCACATCGAGCGGCGCGACCGGCAGCACGAGCAGCTTCGGTTCGACCGGCAGCACCAGCTCGTCCTCGTCGAGCAGCAGCAGCAGCTCCTCCTCCTCGTCGTCGAGCTCGGGCGGTAGCAGCAGCCATGGCAGTTCGTCGGGTGATCCGACCCCTGTTCCTGCACCGCCGATGATGCTATTGTTCGGTGCAGCAGCTGCCGCTCTCGTCGCGCGCCGCCGCGCAGCGAATCGCAACGACGACAACGCCAACGCGGCCTGAACGGAATCCACTGGCGGTCCGGGGGGCTAACCCAGACCACCGAACTAAGGGCTGCCCCTCGGGGCGGCCCTTTTTTACGCCCCCGCAAATCAGTTTGCCATTTGGGAAACTATTTTCTACAGTTCGCCACATGGTGAACCGATCCATCGCCCTCGACACGGTCTTCCACGCGCTCGCCGATCCGACGCGGCGCGCGGTGATCAGCCGCCTGCTCATGGGCTCCGCGCCGGTAAAGCAGCTGGCCGAGCCTTTCGAGATGGGCCTTCCCGCCTTCATGAAGCATCTCTCGGTGCTCGAAACCTCGGGATTGATCCGCACCGAAAAACGCGGGCGGGTGCGCACTTGCCGCATCGATGCCGAACGGCTGGCAGCAGCCGAGGACTGGCTCTCGGAGCAACGTGCGCTCTGGCAAGGCCGCACCGATCGGCTCGCCGCCTTCGTCGAATCGCGAAACCCTCCGGAGGAAAGACCATGAGCAAGAGCGAACTCAACATATCGCGCCACATCGCCGCGCCGCCGTCGGCGGTCTGGGATGCATGGAGCGATCCCGCCAAGCTTGCGCAGTGGTGGATCCCCACCCCGATCGCCTGCCGCGTCGACAAGCTCGACCTCCGGCCGGGTGGCGGCTTCGTAACGAAAATGCGCGAAGGCGGCGGCGACTGGCAGGCGCATGTCGATGGCTGCTTCCTCGAAACGATCCCTGAGCGGAAACTGGTTTTCACGACCGTGCTGACAGAAGGCTGGCAGCCCGCCGAGCCTTGGCTCGCACTGACTGCGATTCTGACCTTCGAGCCCCACGATAGCGGCACGCGCTATACGGCGCGGGTACTCCACAAAAGTCCCGAGGACAGCGCAAAGCATGATGAAATGGGCTTTTACGAAGGCTGGGGAACGGCGATAGGCCAGCTCGCTGGGCTGATCGAACCCTAAACCAAGCTTGCGCGGCGCGGGCGGCAACGCCATAGCGCGGCGCATGCACGATATCCGCCTGATCCGGGAAAATCCCGAAGCGTTCGACGCCGGCCTCGCGCGCCGCGGCCTCGAACCCCTCTCCGCGCAAATTCTGACCGCCGACGCATCCGTGCGCGCGCTTCAGACGGCGGTTCAAGCGTCGCTCGCGCGGCGCAACGAGGTATCGAAGCTCATCGGCCAGGCGATGGCGCAAGGCGACCAGGACAAGGCCGAAGCGCTGAAGGCCGAGGTCGCAGATCTCAAGACGTCGCTTCCCGTTCGGGAAGAGGCCGAGCGCAAACAGCTCGCGGCGCTGCAGGACATACTCGCCGCGCTCCCCAACATCCCTGCCGACGACGTACCCGACGGCGAGGATGAGGAAAGCAATGTCGAGATTTCGCGCTGGGGTGCGCCGCGCACCTTCGACTTCAAACCGCAGGAACATGCCGACTTTGCTCCCGCGCTCGGCCTCGATTTCGAGACTGCGGCCAAGATGTCGGGTGCCCGCTTCGCCTTCCTGAAAGGCCAGATGGCGCGGCTCGAACGCGCGATCGGCCAGTTCATGATCGACAGGCAGACCAATGAGGCGGGCTATACCGAATGCGCGACCCCGCTGATGGTGCGCGACGAAGCCGCATTCGGCACGACGCAGCTCCCGAAATTCCGTGAGGACCTGTTCCAGACCACCGACGGCCGCTGGCTGATCTCGACCTCGGAGATGAGCCTGACCAATGCGGTACGCGAGGAAATATTGCCCGAGGCCGACCTGCCGGTCCGCATGACCGCGCTCACTCCCTGCTTCCGCTCCGAAGCCGGATCGGCGGGGCGCGATACGCGCGGTTATATCCGCCAGCACCAGTTCTGGAAGGTCGAGCTCGTCTCGATCGTTCGTCCCGAGGACAGCGACGCGGAGCTCGAGCGCAAGACCCGCGCGGCGGAGGAAATCCTCGAAGCGCTCGAACTGCCCTATCGCAAGATGCTGCTGTGCAGCGGCGACATGGGCTTTGCGGCGCGCAAGACCTACGACCTCGAAGTCTGGCTGCCGGGTCAGGACAGCTACCGGGAGATTTCGAGCTGCTCGAACTGCGGCGACTTCCAGGCACGCCGCATGAACACCCGCTTCCGCCGCGAGGATGTGAAGGGCAACGAGTTCGTCCACACGCTGAACGGCTCGGGCCTTGCGGTCGGCCGCACGCTCGTCGCGATCCTCGAAAACTATCAGCAGGCCGACGGCAGCGTCGATATTCCCGAGGTGCTGTTGCCGTACATGGGCGGAATTACCAGACTCGAGCCTCAAATCTGACACCATCGTCACCCCGGACTTGATCCGGGGTGACGAAGAGAGAAAGAAAGAAAAACCGTGCGCATCCTCCTCACCAACGACGACGGTTACCATGCCCCCGGCATGGCGGTGCTCGAAGCGATTGCGCGCCAGCTTTCGGACGATATCTGGGTCTGCGCGCCCGCCGAGGAGCAGTCGGGCGCTGGACACTCGCTCACCCTTTCGCGTCCGGTGCGTATCCGCCAGCACGACGAGCGTCGCTGGTCGTGCAGCGGCACCCCGACCGATTCGGTGATGATGGCAATCGGCAAGCTGATGCCCGAAAAGCCCGACCTGATCCTGTCGGGCGTGAACCGCGGTGCGAACCTCGGCGACGACATCACCTATTCGGGCACCGTCTCCGCCGCGATCGAGGGCGCGCTCGCGGGCATCCGCTCGATCGCGCTGAGCCAAGTCTATGCGAAGGAAGGCATGGGCGACAGCGTGCCGTTCGAGGCTGCCGAGCGGTGGGGCGCCGATGTGCTGCGCCCGCTCCTCGACCACGATATGCCGCCGCGCACGCTGATCAACATCAACTTTCCCGCGATCCCCGCCGCCGAGGTGCAGGGCATCCGTGTCACGCGCCAGGGTTTCCACGACTACGGCCGCGGCTCGATCGTCGAGGGCACCGACCCACGCGGCTATCGTTATTACTGGTTCGGCCTCCACGGCATCGAGCACAGCCTCGGTCACGACAGCGACCTCGAGGCGATCGACGACAATTATATTTCGGTCACACCGCTCCAGCTCGACCTGACCCACGACGCCTCGCTCGCCGCACTGCGCGGCGCCTATGGCGGCTAGCGTTCCGCGCGCGGCTTTGGCACAAGGGCCGCGATGAGCAAGCGGCCGAACCCCAGGCTCCATATCCAGAGCGGCTTCCACCTGCTGAAGCGCGCGAGCAAATGGCCGATCTGGGCCGATGTCATCACGCGCCTCAGCGTTGCCTTCTTCCTGATCGCGATCGTCGTGCTCGTTCACTGGATCGACCGCGCCGGGCTGAAGGACAGCCACGATGGCCAGATCAGCTTCCTCGACGTCGTCTATTTCACGATGATCTCAGTCACGACGACGGGGTTCGGCGACATCGCGCCGGTATCCGATCGCTCACGGCTGATCGAGGCCGTGATCGTCACCCCGATCCGCATCGCGGTGCTCTTCATTTTCGTCGGCACCGCCTATAATTTCGTCCTCAAGCGCACATGGGAAAAATGGCGTATGGCCCGTATCCAGGCAAAGCTCACCGACCATATCGTCGTCCTCGGCTATGGCACGAGCGGCGCAGAAGCCGTCCGCGAACTGATCGCGCGCGGCACCGACCCGTCATCCATCGTCGTGATCGACCAGGCGCGCAACCGTATCAACGCCGCCGAGGCTGCGGGCTGCAACGTATTGGAGGGCGACGCGTCGAACGATGACACGCTCGTCGACGTCCGGATCGGCGAAGCCCAGTCGGTGCTCGTATCGGCAGGCCGCGACGACAGCTCGATCCTGATCGTGCTCACCGTTCGCCACCTCGCTCCGCACGTCCCGATCAGCGTCGTCATCCGCGCGCAGGACAATGAACTGCTCGCGCGGCAGGCGGGCGCGAACAATGTCATCAACCCGGTCAGCTTTACCGGCCTGCTGCTCGCAGGGTCGGCGCAGGGCGAGCATGTCGCCGACTATATGGCCGATCTCGCCAGCGTCGGCGGCCGCGTCCAGCTACGCGAGCGGGCCGTGGCGGCCGAAGAGGTCGGCCTCGGCATCGACAAGCTCGCCAGCGGCGGGCGCGGCCTGCGCATCTATCGGGCCGGCAAGCCATATGGTTTCTGGGAGCCCGAGGCGCAGCGGCTCGAGCATGGCGACCAGATCGTCGAGGTGATCAATTGCGAGGAATGCGAGGCGAGCATTCCCGGCGGCTGACCTTTCAGGCCCGCCAGTAAAGCCAGCCCGCCCACAGCCAGCCGATGATCAGCAGGCCGCCGCCGATCGGCGTCACTGCGCCGAGCCAGCGCGGCGCGCCGAGCGCCATTGCATAGAGGGTCAGCGAAAAGATCGCGGCGCCGGCGAGCAGCATGATCGCGGGTCCGCGTGCAAAGCCCATGATCGCGAGCGCCGCGACCGCGTGCACGAGCTGATAAACGCCGCCGGTGCGCAACCATTCGGCCTCCTGCGGTCCCGAGGCGCCATGCGCACCGAATGCGCCCGCCGCCACCGCCATCGCTGCCGAAATCGCCGCAAACGCACCAATTGCCATCGTCTCTGCCCTTTCGTCGGAACCGCATCGCCCATGCCCGCACGCGCCGCGCGTGACAAGCACCGCAAAATCGACTATGGGCGCCGCCAATCATGACAGTCAAAACGCTCCCCACCCAGCCGAAGGTCGGCATGGTTTCGCTCGGCTGCCCCAAGGCGCTCGTCGACAGCGAACGGATTCTGACCAAGCTCCGCGCCGACGGCTATGGCCTGTCGCCCGACTATGCGGGCGCCGACGTCGTGCTCGTCAACACCTGCGGCTTCCTCGATTCGGCGAAGGAAGAAAGCCTCGAGGCGATCGGCGAAGCGATGGCCGAGAACGGCCGCGTCATCGTCACCGGCTGTATGGGCAATGAAGCCGAGGTCATCCGTGCGCGCTTCCCGAACGTCCTCGCAGTCACCGGCGCGCATCAATATGAGCAGGTCGTCGACGCCGTCCACGACGCCGCGCCGCCGACGCAGGGCCCCTTCATCGACCTCGTCCCCGAAGGCGGGCTGAAGCTCACGCCGCGTCACTACAGCTATCTCAAGATCAGCGAAGGCTGCAACCATAGCTGCTCCTTCTGCATCATTCCCGACCTGCGCGGAAAGCTCGTCAGCCGCCGCATCGACGCAGTGCTGCGCGAGGCCGAAAAGCTCGTCGCCGCCGGAACGAAGGAACTGCTGGTAATTAGCCAGGATACCTCGGCCTATGGCGTCGATATCCGCCACGATCCGCGCCAGTGGCACGGTCGCGAGGTCCGCGCCCACATGACCGACCTCGCCCGCGAGCTTGGCCAGCTTCGGACCAGCGAAGGCAGGGCGCCGTGGGTCCGCCTCCACTATGTCTACCCCTATCCGCATGTTGACGCGGTCATCCCGCTGATGGCCGAAGGGCTGCTGACGCCGTACCTCGACATCCCCTTCCAGCACGCCAGCCCGAGCGTCCTCAAGCGCATGAAGCGCCCCGCCAACGAGGCGAAGGTGCTCGAACGGCTGAAGGCGTGGCGCGCCATCGCCCCCGATATCTCGATCCGCTCGAGCTTCGTCGTCGGCTTCCCCGGCGAGACCGAGGCGGATTTCCAATATCTCCTCGACTGGCTCGACGAAGCGCAGCTCGACCGCGTCGGCGCCTTTCGTTTCGAACCGGTCGCCGGCGCGCAAGCCAATGCACTCGACGATCCGGTGCCCGAAGAGGTCAAGGAAGAGCGCTACCAGCGCATCATGGAAAAGACCGCTGCGATCAGCGCAGCGAAGCTCCAAGCCAAGATCGGCCGCACCCTTCCCGTGATCATCGACGAAGTCGGTGATGCGGACGAAGACGGCAGCATCGGCGCCACAGGCCGGTCACAGGCCGACGCACCCGAAATCGACGGCCACGTCTACCTCCGCGATGTCGGGGCGAGCCTCAAGGCCGGCGAGATCGTCGACGTCGCGATCGAGGACGCCGACGAACATGACCTGTTCGGGGTCATCACGGGCTAAAGCATAACAAGGGAACGGTATTTACTGTTCGATGTTACCTAGAGAACGTCGAATAGGGGCCGTACCCATGCATGCCAAGGCCTTTGCCGCACTGCTGTTGATCGGATCGCTCACGGGTTGCGACCGTCAGACCGAGGTCGCGGCGCCCCCTCGCGCCTCCGACAAGGCCCCCTCCCCGACGCAAAAATCGCTGATCGCGGTGCCGATCAACGGCAATACGGCGGCACTCAAGCAAGCGCTCGAACGCGCGGTGCCACGAACCCTGTGGACAATCAACCAGCGCGAACAGGCCTGCGTCAAACCACAGCGCGTCAAGGTCTTCGGCAAGAAGGTCAAGGTCACGCCGCCGATCGCCTGCACGATCGTCGGGCGGGTGACGCGCGGCACGCTGCGCCTGCGCGGCGAAGGAAATGAGTTCGTCATCGACATGCCGCTCAACGCCCGGATCAGCGCACAGGACGTCGGAGGCGTTCTGAAGGGCGAGACCGCGACAGGCGCGGCAATGGCGCATGCGCGCGTGCGCATCGACCTGACCCCCGACTGGCGTACGCAGGGCAAGGCGCGCATCACCTATGGCTGGACGAGGGCACCGGGGATCGATTTTCTCGGGCGCCGGATCACCTTCACCGATCAGGCCGACGCGAAGCTGAAGCCCGTCGTGGCGGGCCTCGAGCGCGAGGTGAACCGCGAAATCGCAAAGATCGACATCCGCAAACAGGCGGCCGATATCTGGCGGCAGGCCTTCACGTCGCTCGAGCTCAATCACGAGAATCCGCCTGTGTGGATGCGCGTGACGCCGCAGCGTATCCTCTATGGCGGTTACCAGCTCGATGGCCAGAGCATCAACCTGAACCTCGGGCTGGAGGCCGTCACCGAGACCTTCGTTTCCGGCCGGCCGCCCGATCCCGCGCCCACGCCCCTTCCCCGCCTCGTCCACGAAACGCCGAAGCCGCATCTGGACGTGCGCGTGCCGGTCATCGCCGATTATGCGCAGCTGCAGCCCGTCGTCGATCACGCGCTCGCCAAGCGAGCGACCCGTCCTTTTGTCTTGCCCAAGGTCGGGCCGATGATGGTGAGTTTCGGCAAATCGACCATTTATGGCACCACAGGCGGCCGGATCGCGGTCGGCGTCGACGTCGAAGCCAAGCTCGAGATACGATCGGGCAAGCCGACCCGCGGCCGCATCTGGATGACTGCGACCCCGGTGAACCGGCCGGGGTCGGCCGAAGTGCATTTTACCGACCTCGTCATCAACGGCGACACCGACGGCGTCGGGGGCGACCTGCTCATCCTCCTCGGCCGCAGCGAAGGTTTCGCGCCGCTGATCGCCGAAGCTCTGACGCAGAATTTCACCCGCGACCTCGGCGAACTCCAGGGCAAGATCGAACGTGCGGTCGACCAGCGGCGCGAGGGCGCCTTCGTGATCCGTACCCACGTCGACCGTTTCGAGACGGGGGAAATCAAGGCTTATGGCAATGGCCTGTATCTTCCGGTGCGGATGGTCGGCAGAGCGAGCGTCGATTATCGTCCGGTAAAATGATCGATACTCCCGTTGCGGGCGGGAACGCTCGCGGCTTTGCAGGCGTCTTGCGCAAGGAAAGGGTCAAATATGCAATCGAGAATGATCGGCGCCCTCCTTGTGTCCACGCTCCTCGCCTTCCCGGCGACATTGGCGGCACACGACACCACCGGTTCCGACGCACCTGCGGAACCGGCGGAGCGGGGCATCTGGATCGGCAACCTCGATCTCTGCCGTTCGGGCCCGGTCAAGGCCGAGGCGGGTACCGAAACTTACAACGGCTTGCCAATCGTCAACATAACGCTGTCCGCAGAGCTGCGCGACGCGCTGGCGGCATTGACCGCTGCGAACATAGGCAAACCGCTATCCATTCGCGTCGACGGCCGGGTCGTGAGCGAACCATATGTCAACGAGCCGATCACGGGCGGCGAGCTTCAGATTTCGGGTGTCAATCGGGCCGAGGCCGACCGGATCGCAGCGGCCTTGCAATCCTGCCCCGCCGCAACGCCTAGAACAGCCGCGTAATCGCGTAGAAAATCGCCGCGACGACCGCGCTAGCCGGGATGGTGATGAACCACGCCGCGACGACATTGCCAGCGACGCCCCAGCGTACCGCGCTCGCGCGGCGCGCAACGCCGGCCCCGATGATGCTCCCGGTGATCGTGTGCGTGGTCGACACCGGGATGCCGAGCAGGCTGGCGGTGAACACCATGATCGAGCCACCGGTCGAGGCCGCAAAGCCTTGATGGTGCGACAGCTTGGTGATGCGGCCGCCCATCGTCTCGATAATCTTCCAGCCGCCCGAGAGCGTGCCGAGCGCAATCGCAATGTAGCAGCTGAATGCCACCCAGTGCGGAACGTGGAATTCGCCGCCGAGATAGCCGGTCGAATAGAGGAGCACGGTGATGATCCCCATCGTCTTTTGCGCGTCGTTGAGGCCGTGGCTGATCGAATAGGCGGCCGACGACAGGAGATGGAGATGCCGGAAGGTCTTTTCTGCGAAACTCGCGGTCGCGCGGCGCAACGCCCAGCTGCTGACCAGCATCACCAGCATTGCGAGCATCATACCGAGCAAAGGCGACAGGAAGATCGCGATCACCGTCTTGTTGAGCCCGGTCCACTCGATCCCCTCGAACCCCGCATGGGCGACGCCCGCGCCGACGATGCCGCCGACGAGCGCGTGGCTCGACGATGAGGGAATGCCCTTGAGCCAGGTGACGACATTCCAGAACATCGCACCGACGAGCGCGCCGAACACGACGGCCGGGGTTACCAGATCCTTGTCGATGATCCCCTTGCCGATCGTCTCGGCAACCTTGTGCAGCTCGGGGAAGATGACCGACAGAAAATAGGCCGCAAAGTTGAAGAAGGCGGCGAACAACACCGCCTGCACCGGACGTAGCAACCGCGTCGCAACGACGGTCGCGATGCTGTTCGCCGCATCGTGCAGCCCGTTGAGGAAGTCGAACGCCAGCGCGAGGATGACGAGGCCGACGAGGAGCGGAAAAGCGAGTTCGTGCATCGGAAGCGCCCTCGCTTACGCGTGGTCGATGACCAGACCGTCGATTTCGTTCGCGACATCCTCGAAACTGTCGGTGACGCGCTCGAGATGGCGGAAAAGTTCGCGCGCGATCAGGAAACGCGTCGGGTTCGCCTCGCCATGCTCGCGGAACAGGCGCTTGAGGCCAGCGGCGTGGATTTCATCGGCATGTCCTTCCATGCGCACCAGCCGCTCGGTGAGTTCATGTAATCGCGGGCCATTGGCGCCGATATTGCGCAGCAGCGGCAGCGCTTCGGCGGTCAGCCGCGCGGCATCGACGATGATGCCCGCGATGTCGCGCATCTCGGGCTCGAATTCGGCGACGTCGTAAAGGTCGACCGCGCCCGCGGTCTTCTGCATCTCGTCGATCGCATCGTCCATCGAAGCGATCAGATCGGTAATCGCGCTGCGGTCGAACGGCGTCAGGAAGGTGCGGCGGACGGTCTGGAGAACCTCGCGCGTGATCGCATCGGCGTCATGCTCGCGCTCGATGATTTCCTGCACATGGTCTGCCATTCCCTCGCCGCCCTGCAGCATCCGCGACAGCGCGTTCGCCGCGGCGACGAGCGTCGCCGCATGGCTTTCGAACAATTCGAAGAAATTTCCCTGTCGCGGCAGCAAACGCTGAAACCATGCGAACATCCAGCTAACCCCTGTCTTGTCTGCTACATTATGGGCGACGCCACGCGGCTGGGCAACGGCGCGAAAGCCGCTGTCGCCAAAGGAGCGGATCAAGGCCTGCAAATCAGGCTCGTCGACCGCCGATGCGGCTTCGTTGAACGAGAACCACCTGCGGTCGCGTTCGTCCATTTCCTTCCAGTCGTCGAGCTCGTTGGTAACGGCGAGCGGAAAGACCTCGACGTCATATTTGATCGACGCGCCGTTCGCCCGGCGCTTGCGATATTCGTAACTGCCGATCGGCGTCGGGCAGACCGCGCCGATCACCCCGGCCTCTTCCTCGGCCTCGACCGCGGCGGCGGCGTGGCGCGTCATGCCGGTGAGCGGATTGCCCTTCGGAACCACCCATCGCTTCGTTTCGCGCGAGGTGATGAGCAGGATTTCGGTCGGGCCATCCTGTGCAGGACCCCCGAATCGATAGGGAAGGACAGCGATCTGGCGCAACTTGTTCAGTCCCTTTCCTGGGGCAGGGCGGCAATGCGGCCGCGCGATTACGGATTGAGTTTCGCCTCTATGACGGTTTTGTGACGGTCACAAGCGAAGCTGCGCTCGCTAGCCACACTTTCCGTAAACGTCAATTCGATTGCAAAATGAAACGCGGTGCGTAAGCTGGGCTTAAAGACAGACGGGAGACGAGACGATGGCAGGCACGGCGATGATGGAACGCCCCGCGGATGCGAAAGCTGCACCGGTCGATCAGGATGTGTTGATCGTCGGCGCGGGGATTTCGGGCATTGGCATGGCGGTGCATTTGCAGATGAACTGTCCGGACCGCAGCTTTGCCCTCGTCGAGCGCCGCGAACAGCTTGGCGGCACCTGGGACCTCTTCCGCTATCCGGGCATCCGTTCGGACAGCGACATGCATACGCTCGGCTTCGTCTTCGAACCGTGGAAACATGAAAAGTCGATCGCCGACGGCCCGTCGATCCTCGAATATCTCAATCGCATCGTCGACGAACGCGACATCCGCGAACGCATCCGTTTCGACAGCAAGGTCGTCGATGCCGACTGGGACAGTGCCGCGGCGCGCTGGACGGTGACGATGGAGGACAGCAAGGGCGCCAGGTCGACCACGACCGCGCGCTGGCTCTATCTCGGTTCGGGCTATTATGATTATGACGAGCCCTTCGATGCCGGGTTCGCGAGCCGCGAGGACTTCGGGGGGCAGGTCATCCATCCGCAATTCTGGCCGAAGGATCTCGACTACAAGGGCAAGCGGGTCGTTGTGATCGGATCGGGCGCGACCGCGGTCACCATCGTGCCCTCGATGAAGGAAGCCGCGCACGTCACGATGCTCCAGCGCACGCCGACCTGGTATTTCATCCGGCCAGCCAAGGACGCGTTCGCCAATTTCCTGCGCAAGTTCCTGCCCGAGGAGCTCGCATACAGGATCACGCGTTTCAAGAATGTCCGGCTACAGGACATCGCCTTCCGCCGCGCGCGCGAGAAGCCCGAGAAGGTCAAGGAGTTCCTGACGAAGAAGCTGAAGGCGAGCCTTGGCGACCATTATGACGCCGAGGCCTTCACCCCGCCCTACAACCCGTGGGAACAGCGCTTATGCCTCGTTCCCGACGCCGATTTCTTCGAAGCGATGAAGGCGGGCAAGGCATCGGTCGTGACCGATCACATCGAGAAGTTCGACGCGACGGGCATCCGGCTGAAGTCCGGCAAGCATCTCGACGCCGACATCATCATCACCGCGACGGGCCTGAAGCTCGCGGTCGCCGGCAAGATCCCGGTACGCGTCGATGGCGCGCCCGTCGATTGGCACGATCATTTCTATTACAAGGCGTGCATGTTCTCGAACGTGCCGAACTTCTCGGCGGTTTTCGGCTATCTCAATGCGAGCTGGACGCTACGCGCCGATATCGTGTCAGAATATGTCTGCCGCGTGCTCAACCATATGCGCGACACCGGCACCACGGTCGCGACTCCGGCGCTTGCCGATCCGTCGAGCCTCGAAGAGGAAAATGTCTTCGACTTCTCGTCAGGCTATATCCAGCGTTCGCTGCACATCATGCCCAAGAGCACCGCCACATTGCCGTGGCGGCTCAGCCAGAATTATGTGCAGGACCGGGTCGACATGCGCACGGGCGCGATTGCCGATGGCGTGCTGACCTTCAGCAATGCCCAAGCGAAAATATCGACAGCACCGGCGGAACTCGAGGCGGCCGAATAATAAGGGCTAATCGGCGTGCTCGGGCTTGCCCTTGGTCGAGCCCTTGGCGAAATCCTCGAGTTGCTTTTCGGTCATGCTGTCGACCATCTGCCTCGACGCGCCTTTCAGTTTCGATTTGGGCGAATCACCGCGCTTGGCGCTGAGCGCGGCACCGGCGGCTTTCTGCTGGGCTTTGGATTTGGCTGGCATGGTGCTTCTCCTTGCCCCCGCTAGCCATTAACGATCGTACCGCCATTGGGATGCAGCACCTGACCCGACATATAGCTGCTGTCGTCGCAGGCGAGGAACAGGAAGCAGGGCGCGACCTCATTGGGCTCGCCCGGCCGTTTCATCGGTGTATTCTCGCCAAAGGTCGCGACCTTTTCCGCCGGTGCGCCGCCCCGCGGGTTGAGCGGGGTCCAGATCGGCCCGGGCGCAACGCCGTTCACGCGAATGCCCTTCCCGACCAGATTTTCGCTGAGCGACCGCGTGAAGGCGGTGATCGCGCCTTTGGTAGCGCTGTAATCGAGCAGGCCCTTTGACCCCTGATACGTGGTGACGCTGGTGCAGTTGACAATTGCCGCACCCTTTTTGAGGTGAGGCAACGCCGCCTGCACCAGATAGAACATGCCGAAGACATTGGTTGCGAACGTCCGTTCGAGCTGCCCGGAACTGATGTCGCGAATATCTTCGGCCGGATGCTGTTCGCCCGCATTGTTGACGACGATGTCGAGCCGACCGAGTTTCCCGACCGTCTGCGCAACGATCTTCTTCCCCGCCGCGGGCTTGCCGACGTCGGCCTTGATCGCAATCGCGCGGCGTCCCTCGGCTTCGACGATGGCTGAGGTTTCAACCGCGTCGGCACGGTTCTCGAGATAGACGATCGCCACGTCGGCGCCTTCGCGCGCGAACAGCGCACATACCGCGCGGCCGATCCCGCTGTCGCCGCCGGTGACGATCGCCACCTTGCCAGCGAGCCGCCCGGATCCGGGATATCGCGGTTCCCATCTGGGCGCACGATCCAGATCGAATTCACGATCGGACGGCGGCTTCGCAATCGTCTTGCCCGGTCCCACCGCGCGGCGCAGCTTTTTTGCCGCACTCCTCTTGCCCTTCTTCTCGCTGGAGCTTTCACCGACCTTGCCGGCTTTCGGCTGCTCCGCCATGAGCCCGTCCTTCAGTTGATGGGGAGAAAATCGCGCGCGAATTCGTCTTTCACAGCTTTCACAACTGGTCCGGTCACCGGCACATTGATCCTGTAACTGCCCTCGGCATAGGGACCGACCTCGTACGGCGCGATCGCAATTGTCATGCGGTCGAGATAGCGCCCGTCGGACGAGCCGAGCCAAATGGTCTGCGCCGACGCGGGCGGGCATTTGGCGAAGGAGCTGTCGGGCGCTTCGTCGAGGACGATCCCTTTCGCGGCCTTCGCGCGCCTGATGCCGGCGCAGAACGCCTCGCGGACGGCCGTATCGAACGCCTCGCTGCTCCGGAACAGGTCGAGCGGCTTCCGCTGTTCGCGGCGGTTGCGGTCCCAGACCAGCGTATCGAAGGTCTGCATGCCATGTGCGCCGCCGGTATAGGTCTCGATCTCCGCCGACAGGCTGAGAAAGCGCCGGGTGTCGGTCACACGCTGCCATGTCTGGCGGTGGGTATGGCCGCGATAGGGATAATCGCCCTTCTCCGCCGCTGCCTTGTCGCGCCTTGCAGCCGCGATCAGAGCCTCGCGCTTCGCTGCCCGGTCGCCGTCGAGCAACTTTGCCAGTTCAGGAATTCGGGCAGCGTCCGCGGGATAGGAATAGACGAATTCGATCAGGTCGTTGCTCTCGCTGACATTCGACGGCGGGGCATTTTTGGCTGCCTCGTCGGCAGCGCCGGCAGCCGGCGCGCCGGGGACCGCGGCGGCGGCAATTTTCTCCGCTTTCGTCGGCTTGTCTTCGGAACAGCTTGCCAGCAGCAGCCCGCCGGCAAGGAGCGGAATGGCATTTCGCCAAGGCTTTTCGATCATCATGCCGACATAACGCCGGGAATCGACAAAATATCCCGAGCGGCCTAGCACCGCTCACATGACCGACTATTCCGACCTGATCCAGCCAGACAAGGGGCAGGGCGCGCATACGATCCACCTCGTCGACAAAAAGGGCTATGACGAATGGCTGAAAGGCCGCAGCGCGCGTGAACGCGCCCATCTCGCTGCGGTCGGTTTCAAGCCCGATGCGTTCGTTCACGCGATCCTGCCAGGCGACGATCCGGACAAATGGGCGGTCGTCACCACCGTCGCCAATACGAACAACCTCTCGGCCTGGTGCCTCGCCAAGCTCGGACAGATTCTGCCCGAAGGTCGGTACCGCGTCGAAGGCCAGCAACCGGGCAAGGCGCTGTTCGGCTGGATGAGCGCACAATATCGCTTCGACACGTATAAGTCGAACCCGCCGACGAAAGGCCCGCGAGTCCTGCTGACGACCGATGTCGGCGCGATCGCGCCGATGGTGGCCGAGGTGCGCGCGGCCGCGCTCGTCCGCGATCTCGTCA
This sequence comes from Sphingopyxis sp., assembly GCA_017745175.1. Taxonomy (GTDB): domain Bacteria; phylum Pseudomonadota; class Alphaproteobacteria; order Sphingomonadales; family Sphingomonadaceae; genus Sphingopyxis. The sequence continues at coordinate 53,712 of JAGHZY010000015.1, forward strand.
ACACCCCCGCCGCGGACATGGGGCCGGCGACGATCGAGAAGGCCGCCGAACGCATCGCCAAGGCGCACGGCGGCAAACTGACCGTCACCAGGGGCGAGGCGCTCGAACAGGGATACCCGATGATCCATGCGGTCGGGCGCGCCGCGGCAAAGCACCATGCCCCACGCCTGATCGAGATCGAATGGGGCAAGGAAAGCCATCCGCGCATCGCGCTCGTCGGCAAGGGGATCAGCTTCGACAGCGGCGGGCTCGACATCAAGCCCGCAGCGGGGATGCGGCTGATGAAAAAGGATATGGGCGGCGCGGCGCATGTGCTCGCGCTCGCCGAACTGGTGATGGCGAGCGGATTGCCGGTACGGCTCCACTGCCTCGTCGCCGCGGCCGAAAATGCGATTTCGGCCGACGCATTCCGCCCGGGCGACGTGTTGAAAAGCCGTCTCGGCCTGACCGTCGAGATCGGCAACACCGACGCAGAGGGACGGCTGGTCCTCGGCGATGCGCTGGCAAAGGCCGGCGAAGGCAAGCCCGAACTGATCGTCGATTTCGCGACGCTGACGGGCGCCGCGCGCGTCGCGCTCGGCCCCGACCTGCCGCCGCTATTCGCCAATGACGACGAACTCGCCGACGCGATGCTGAAGGGCGGAATCGAGCGCGACGATCCTTTGTGGCGGATGCCATTGTGGGATGGCTATGCCGATCTGCTCGAAACCGACATCGCCGACCTTGGCAATGCGGGAAGCTCGCCCTTTGCGGGGACGATCACCGCGGCACTCTTCCTCAAGCGTTTCGTCCCCGAAGGCGTCCTGTGGGCGCACCTCGACACCTTCGCCTGGCGTCCGTCGGCGAAGCCCGGACGGCCAAAGGGCGGCGCGGCGCTGGGGCTGCGCGCCGCTTGGGCGATGCTGCAGGACCGCTACGACCGGCGCGGGAAAAACTGAACATTCTTGATAAAGCCCGGCCTGCTGGTCTAATGGCCCGCGATTGCACGCACCCTGCGGGCATCGGGTTTCAACAGGACGGCAAGTGACAGCAGGCAGCGGTGAACATTCGGCGGCAAATCGCGTACGCATGGGCCGCCCCGGCACGGTCGGGGCCGGTCGCGATCGCTTTGGCCTGACCGGGACGTCGCAGAGCTTCGATCCGCGCGTCGTCGCGATCCGCCCCGACCTTGCCGATATCGCGGTCGCCGGCACCCATTTCGCTCCGCACTATGCGGCGCCGATGATGCAGAGCGGCGTGCTGCCCGCCGCAGTGCTGCGCTCCGCGCCGTCGCTCGAGGCCGAACAGACCAGCGAGCTGCTCTTCGGCGAAGGTTTTGCGCTGCTCGACCTCACTGGCGGATGGGCTTGGGGCTATTGCCTCGCCGACCATTATGTCGGCTACCTTGCCGCCGATGCCATCGCCGCACCGATCGCGCCGACGCACCGCGTCCGGATGATCGAGGCGATGCTCCACAGCACCCCCGATGCGACGAGCGGCGGCCCCGGCGTCTTGCCGCGCGGCGCGCTTGTGATGGGTGAGCCGGAAGGCGAATGGCTCGCGACCGCGCACGGATATCTGCCCCTCGCCGCGCTGGTCGAGGTCGGCACGCAGGACGGCGATCCGACCGGGCTTGCCGAGGAAATGATCGGCACGCCGTACGTGTGGGGCGGCCGTACGGCAAAGGGCATCGATTGCTCGGGGCTCGTCCAGCTCGTGTGGGGCGCGGCGGGCGTCCAGCTGCCACGCGACAGCGACCTGCAGCTGGCCGCGCTCGGCGCCGACAGGGATGTCGATCCGGCTGCGCTCGCGCGGGGCGATCTCGTCTTCTTTCCGGGACATGTCGGGATCATGGCCGACGACAGGAACATCATCCATGCCAGCCGACGATGGATGGCGGTGAAAGTCGAGCCGCTGGCCGACGTCGTCGCACGTTCGGCCGCAAAGGATCATGACCCGCCGGTGAGCGGGTATAAAAGATTGCGATAATCATGACACAGACGGTTTTCATCGACGGCGCGGCGGGAACGACGGGCCTCGAAATTGCCGAGCGCCTTGCCGGACGGAGCGAGTTTGCGCTGATCAGGCTGGACGAGGCACGTCGCAAGGATGCCGCCGCGCGGCGCGAGGCGCTGAACGACGCCGATTTCGTCATCCTCTGCCTGCCCGACGAAGCGGCGCGCGAAGCGGTTGCGATGATCGACAACGACCGCACGAAAGTCATCGACGCGTCGACCGCGCACCGCATTGCGCCCGGCTGGGTTTATGGCTTTCCCGAGGTGAGCGGACATGATGCCGTCGCCGCCGCAGCGCGGGTGTCGAACCCCGGCTGCTACTCGACCGGCTTCATCGCGCTCGTTGCGCCGGTCGTGCAGGCGGGTCTGCTTCCCGCCGACTGGCCCTATATCTGCCACGCGGTCAGCGGCTATTCGGGCGGCGGCAAGGCACTGATCGAACGGTTCGAGCAGGACCGTGACATCGCATGGCGCAGCTATGCCCTCGCGCTTGGTCACAAGCATGTTCCCGAAATGCGGGCGCATTGCGGCCTGTCGCTGCGGCCGCTCTTCTCGCCCGCCGTGATCGCCGCACACCGCGGAATGGTCGTCGAGGTGCCGCTGCCGCTGGACGCAATGCCCGGCGCCGCGTCGCCCGACGCCTTGCGCGCCGCGCTCGCCGACTTCTATGGCGCGAGTCCGATCGTCGTCATGGGCGAAGCGCCGGCCGACGGCGAAATGCTGCTCCGCGCTTCGGACGCGGGCGACGACCGGATCGAACTGTTCGTTTTCGCCAATGGCGATGGAAGTCAGGCGCGCCTCGTCGCGCGGCTCGACAATCTGGGCAAGGGCGCGAGCGGCGCGTGCGTCCAGAATCTCAACATCATGGCGGGGCTGCCCGAAATCGCGGGGCTGCGGCTGTAGCGCCTAGTGCACCGTGTCGAGGATATCCTCGACCGAAAGATAGGTGATCAGCCGTTCGATCTGGCGCCAGCGCGCGAAATGGACGTGGTTACCGAGCGCGCGATACTGTTCGGCGCGCGCGGCTGCGGCAAATCCCGCTTCTTCGCCGTGCATCATGATCAGCGCGTGGGCATCCTCGACCGCGGCGCGGTCGGCAAGAAAGGGTGCTGGCAGGTGCATCGAATTCCTGGTCCGTTTACTTATACCACCCTCCTAGGCATTGCCTCTCACCGCGCCGTTCCCAACCGTAATGAACAATCGGGTAAGGTTAATGCAGCAGGCTCGGCAGTTAACCTCCTGCCACCGAGCAACCCCCTTTGACGCTGCGCCTTGCCCGTGTAGACAGGCGTCATGCGCAAGATCCTGAAATATGCACTGCTCGCCCTGCTGCTGATCCTGATAGTCGGCGGCATCACCGTTTACGTCATGTCGCGCCCCGATGTGGCGCGTTTCTCGACCGCCGAGCTCAGTGGGCGGGTTCCGGTCATGGCATCGCAAAAGAGCGAGACCTTTCCGACGGTGAATGTGCCCGAGGCGACGAGCTGGCCCGCGGGGCAGGCGCCGCGCGCTGCGCAGGGTCTTGCTGTCGCGCGCTTCGCCGACGGCCTCGACCATCCGCGTACGATCCTCGTCCTTCCCAATGGCGACGTGCTCGTCGCCGAATCGCAGAGTCCGCCGCGCAAGGACGGCGGCGTACAGGGCGCCGTGATGAAGAATCTGATGGGCAAGGGCGGGTCGGGCCGCGAGCCCTCGGCGAACCGCATCACCCTGCTCCGCGACGCCGATGGCGACGGCAAGGCCGAGGTAAAGACCGCCTATATCACAGGGCTCAACTCGCCCTATGGCATGGCACTGGTCGGCACGACGCTTTACGTCGCCAACACCGATGCCTTGCTCGCCTTCCCCTATGTGGCGGGCGAGACGAAGATGAGCGGCAAGCCTGCGAAGATCGTCGACCTGCCGGCCAAGGGCACCAACCGTCACTGGACCAAGAGCCTTGCCGTCGCACCCAATGGCTGGCTCTACATCGGCGTCGGGGCCGACTCCAACATCGGCGAGACCGGCATGAACCGCGAGTTCCGCCGCGCCAGCGTTCTCGAGGTGCGGCCCGAGAGCAAATATGTCCGCACCTTCGCCGCAGGCATCCGTAACCCCGTCGGCCTCGCTTTCTACCCGGGCAGCGACCGGTTGTGGACCGTCGTCAACGAGCGCGACATGCTCGGCAGCGATCTCGTCCCGGACTATCTGACCGACGTTACCGAGGGTGATTTCTATGGCTGGCCCTGGTATTATTGGGGCGGCTTCATCGATCCACGCGTCGAGCCCGAGGCCGAGGATCGCCGCCAATATGTGAAGCGCCCCGAATATGGTCTCGGCGCGCACACCGCACCGCTGGGCTTCACTTTTACCCAGGGACTCGACCTCGGTGAACGCTGGGCGAACGGTGCATTGATCGCCCGCCACGGCTCGTGGAACCGTGAACCCGTCGCGGGCTATGACGTCGTGTTCGTCAAGTTCGGCGCCAACGGCAAACCCGTCGACGCACTGCCGGTCACCTTGCTCGACCAGTTCCTCGGCAAGGACGGCAAGACCACCCGCGGCCGCCCGGCCGACGTCAAGGTCGCGAAGGACGGCAGCGCGCTCGTCGCCGACGATACCGGCGGGGTGATCTGGCGGGTCGCGAAGGGCGGATAAAGAAAAGGCCCCGCAATCGCGGGGCCTTTTTCGTTTCAGATTTCAGCGGGTCGTTACACCCGCATCGGCATCAGCACATAGAGCGCCGGGCTCTTTTCGCTTTCGCGGATCAGCGTCGGCGCATTGGCGTCGGCGAGGTGGAGCTCGACGCTGTCGCCGTCGACCTGGCCCAATATGTCGCTGAGATACCGGGCGTTAAAGCCGATCTCCATCGAATCGCTGTCATAGCCCGCGGCGAGCTCTTCGGCCGCGGTGCCGTTCTCGGGGCTGGTGACGCTCAGCGTGATCCGGTCCTTGTCGAGCCCGACCTTGACCGCGCGGGTCTTTTCGCTGGCGATCGTCGAGACGCGGTCGACGCCCTGATACAGGCTCTTCGGATCGACCTTGAGCAGCTTGTCGTTCGCGGTCGGAATGACGCGGCTATAGTCGGGGAAGGTCCCGTCGATCAGCTTCGAGGTGAGGACGGCGTTGCCCAGCTGGAAGCGAACCTTCGAGGCCGACAGGCTGATCTCGACATTGCCTTCGGCCTCGTCGAGCAGCTTGCGAATCTCGCCGACGCATTTGCGCGGCACGATCACGTCGGGCATACCCGACGCGCCGTCGGGACGCGTCACCGTGTAGCGCGCGAGGCGGTGGCCATCGGTCGCGGCGGCCTTGAGCACCGGACCCGACGCATCTTCGGCGACGTGCAGGAAGATGCCATTCAGATAATAGCGCGTTTCCTCGGTCGAGATCGCGAAACGGGTCTTGTCGATGATCTGGATGAGTTCGGCGACGGGCAGCTCGAAATTGGTCGGCAGGTCGCCCTCGGCGATTACCGGGAAATCGTCCCGCGGCAACGTCGGCAGGTTGAAATTCGAGCGGCCGGCCTTGACCTGCATCTTGCCTTCGGCGGCGGTGAGGCTGACTTCTGATCCTTCGGGCAGCTTGCGCGCGATTTCGAACAGGGTGTGCGCCGATACGGTGGTGGTGCCGGGCGTTTCGACCCTGGCCGCGATCGTTTCGACGACCTGCAGGTCGAGGTCGGTCGCCATCAGCTTGAGCTGGCCCGATGCATCGGCTTCGATCAGGACGTTGGAGAGGATCGGGATGGTATTACGCCGTTCGACCACCGACTGGACGTGGCCGAGGCTCTTCAACAACACTGCGCGTTCGATCGTCGCTTTCATTCTTAATCCGCCATCCCTGTGCTTCGCGGGAAAAGTCCCTGAGGGACAGACCATCGGAGGCGATTCGTGCCCCGATTCTGGCCCCTCAAAATGTCCACCTTCCTTAACGCAAGCACCGGCGCGCGCAAGCCATGCTTGCAAAGCACCCGCAATCGCGCGAACGGAGGCTTATGCGGCGCAATATCCCACTTTTCCTGATATTGGCGGCGGCGCCCGCCGCGGTGTTCGCCGCTGCGCCGACCGCGCTCGGCATTTTCGACGGCTGGGGTGCCTTTCGTGATCCCGCGACCCCGCGCTGCTATGCCCTCGCCTCGCCTTCGGCCACGATCGGACGTCCGCAGGTGAAGGCCTATGCCAGTATCGGTTACTGGCCGAAGTCGCGCATCCGGGGCCAGTTCTACGTCCGGCTGTCGAAAGCGCGCGCGCCCGATCGCGAACTGCGCCTGACGATCGGCAGCCGCCGCTTCATCCTGACCGGCAATGGCGCGCACGGCTGGGCGAGCGACGCGCGGATGGACGCCGCGATCGTTGCCGCGATGCGATCGGCGCCGAGCATGAGCGTCGAGAGCGGGACCGCGACCGGTGGCGCGATCGCCGACACATACCGGCTGCGCGGTGCCGCGACGGCGATCGATGCGGCGGCGCTGGGTTGCGCCAAGCTGCGGTAGGGCACTTCGGGGAAGTGGCGGTTTTCTCCGCAACTTCACTCACAATTCGCATTCCCTCACGCGCGTTGCGGGGTGCAATAGGATGTCTGTAGCGGTCAGGAGGAAAGCTGCTTCGCGCATCGCCGCCGGGCAGGCTAGGCCAACGCTACATTGTAGGACAGCCATTTCGGAACGGACGAACGCAATGAAGACAATCGGCCTGATCGGCGGTTTGAGCTGGGAAAGCTCGGCGCAATATTACCGACTGCTCAACGAAGGCGTGCGGGCGCGGCTGGGCGGACTGCATTCGGCGCGCGTCCTGTTGCTGTCGCTCGATTTCGCGCCCGTCGCCGGGCTGCAGGCGAGCGGCGCCTGGGATACGCTCGACAGGCAGATGGCGGATGCCGCGCGATCCCTGACGGCGGGAGGCGCCGAGCTGCTGCTGATCTGCGCCAACACGATGCACCTGTGCGCCGAAGCGGTCGAAACGGCGACGGAGGTGCCGCTTCTCCATATCGCCGACCCCGCCATCGCGGCCGTCAAGGCGGCGGGCTTTTCGCGGGTCGGGCTGCTTGGCACCGCCTTCACGATGGAAAAGCCCTTCTACACCGCACGGATGGCGGCGGCGGGAATCGAGGCGATGATTCCAGGCGACGCCGATCGCGCGATCGTGCACCGGATCATCTACGACGAACTGGTGCTGGGCGCGATCCGCGACGCGTCGCGCGCCGAATATCGGCGGATCATTGCCTCGCTGGTCGCACGCGGCGCTGAAGCCATTGTGCTGGGCTGCACCGAAATCATGCTGCTCGTCGGCGAAGCCGACAGCGCCGTGCCGCTGTTCGACACGCTGGCATTGCACGTCGACGCGGCGGTGGATGCCGCGCTGACAACCTAGGCTCTCGCGAGCTTCGTCAGCTCGGCGGCGAGGAAGTCGAGGACGATGCGCACGCGCGGGACGTGGCGCAGCCTTTCGTGGGTGAGCAGCCACAGGCCCGATGTATCATCGGCTCTCGGCGGGATGCAGCGGATCAGGTCGGGTTCGCGGTCGGCGAGGAAAGCCGGCAATATGGTGAGTCCCATGCCCGAGCGGACCCCGGCGAGCAGACCGGTGCCGGTGTCATATTTCATGACCACCGAATCCTCGAGCCCATGTTGCCGCAGCCACGCCTGATAGGGTTCCCAGACATAGCCGCCGCCGCCGATGAACGGATGCGCAGCGAGTTGTTCGCGTGTGTGCGGAATGCCGTGCCGGTCGGCATAGTCGCGGCTGCAATAGAGCGTCCACGGATTGTCGGCGATACGCCGCCCGACGAGACCCGCGCCCGTCGGCTGCTTGGCGCTGCGGATCGCGATGTCCGCGGCGCCCGCGGCGAGGTCGCGCGGCTCGTCCGACGTGTCGAGATGGATATGGATGCCGGGATGCGCCGCCCGCAGGTCGCGGAGGATCGGCGGCAGGACAGTCACGGCAAAGATTTCCATCGTCGTCACGCTGACCGTGCCGCCGGCGTCGCGTGATCGCGCGCCCGCCGCATCGCCAAAGCGGTCGGCCGCTTCGCGAACGGCCAGCGCGCTCGCCAGCATCGCCTCGCCAACCGGGGTCAGCGCATAGCCCGCCTGTCGCCGCTCGAAGAGGTTAAGGCCGGTCGCTTCCTCGAGCGCGGCGATGCGCCGGGCGACGGTGGTCTGGCTGACGCGCATCGCCTGTGCGGCGGACAGCGTGCTGCCCGTCTCCGCGACCGCCAGAAAGGCCTTGAGGTCGTTCCAGTCGTACATGACGTCTTGTGCGTCATAATGGCCATCGGCTCATTCTGCAATTTTGCAGAATGGTCACGCAACATCGTTGCTCCTTTCGGATCGGGCGATCGCCTATTTCTGCAGGACCGGCTTCCTCCCCTCCCCTCGAGCCGGACGAAGGAGACAAGAGATGACAAAGCATCTGATCCTCGCCGCTCTTGCCGCCCTGTCGGTCGGCCAGCCCGCATTCGCGCAGGATGCGCCTGCGAACCCCAGCGTCGCCGTCCAGCATCGCGACCTCGACCTCCGGACCGAAGCGGGCACGAGAACGCTCGACCGCCGCATCTGGCGCGCCGTCGTCGAAGTTTGCGGCAAGGCGCCCGACTATGACATCGAAGGCAAGAATGACGTGCGGCAGTGCCGCCGCGACACGCGGCTGACCGCCTCGGCACGGGCCGAGCAGGTGATCGCCAGCGCTTCGCGCGATCAATCCATCCGGATCACCGCGCTCGGAAAATGACCGACCGCCGCAACGGGCGAGCTGTCATCGGGCCAGGGCCGCGATCAGGGCACGATCGCGGCCCTGGCTTGTTCTTCCGCGCGCCGTCCTACCAGACAGCGGGGAGCAGCCGCGCGCGAACCTTCTGCGCATAGGCTTCATAACCCGGAAGCTCGCGGCGGAGCAGGCGATCCTCCCATGCGGTCCTCAGGACGAGAAACGCCGAGGCGACAGCGGCGGGCACCATGGCCCAAAGCGAGGCAAGCGCCACGGCCATGCCGAAAAAGAGCAGGATCGCCGCCGAATAACCGGGGTGCCGGACAAATTGATAGGGCCCGGTGTCGATCACGCGCTGGTGACGTTCGGACTGGATCCGCACACCGGGCTCGAAAAAGGGGTTCACCGCCTGCGCCCACGCGGTGATCGCCATGCCTGCAAGCAATGCCGCATAGCCCGCCACGACCGCCCAGATCGACACATGCGACCAGTGAAGGCGCGCGGCGTCGAACGCGCCGACCGGCAGGATCGCGACCATTGCGGGCAGGATGACGGCGAGAAGCGCCTTGTCCCAGCCCTTGGTTCCGGGCTGGAAGCGGCTGCGCGCGCGATAGATTGCGGGGTTGACGCGCGCGAGTACGAGCGCCGAGATACCGAACCCGAGCACGAGAGCAGCAACGAAAATCCATCCCGCGCGCCACGAAAGCGAACCGGCGGGGAGGAACAGGAGAAGCAGCAGCGAGAGCGGCAACGAAATCGCATAGGCGACTGCCGCGCCGCGCGACATCGCGGGGGGTTCTTGCGGAGCATTCATGACAGCCTCCCTTCAACCGCGCGTATCGAAAACGGCCCGCGCACCTTCGACCTGATCCAGATTCGCCTCGGCCCATTGCCAGACGCCGCAAAAGGCTGCGCCGAGGCTGCGGCCCAAGCCGGTCAGGCAATATTCGACCTTCGGCGGGATGACCGGATAGACCGTCCGGACGAGCAGGCCGTCGCGCTCCATCGCCCGCAAGGTCTGCGTCAGCATCTTCTGGCTGATACCCGGTACGAGCCGCGACAATTCGGTGAAGCGGCAGGTTCCATGATCCTCCAGCTCCTCGAGAACGAGTAAGGTCCATTTGTCGGCGACTCGGCCGATGAGTTCGGTAACAAGCGCCTCGACACGCGGATCGACCGGCGCATCGGGATCATAGGCAATTTTTTCAGGTGCGGGCATGGCAGAAAATCCAAAACTCTCTCTTGGGTAACTATGGTACTTTCAGGTGCCTTCTTTCTTTTGGAGAGTATAGGGATATCCGAGCCTCCTCACCACCCCGAAGGAGGCAGATCATGAAGACCACAGGCAACACCATCCTCGTCACCGGCGGCGGTTCGGGCATCGGCCTCGCGCTCGCACAGCGCTGGCACGACGCGGGCAATAAAGTCATCGTCACCGGGCGCAATGCCGACAGGCTGCAGGCGGCGATCGCCGGGCGACCGGACATGTCGGCGGCCTCGCTCGACGTCACCGACGCCGACGCGATCGCGGCCTTTGCGAAGGACATCGTCGCGAAGTTCCCGGCCCTCAATATCCTCGTCAACAATGCCGGAATCATGAGCGCCGAGGATGCGAGCGCGAAGCGCGACCTGACACACGCCGAGGCGACCGTCGTCACCAACATCCTCGGACCGATCCGGCTGACCGATGCGCTCGTCGATCACCTCGCGGCGCAGGCGGACAGCGCGATCGTCAACGTCACGTCGGGGCTCGCTTTCGTGCCCTTCCCCAAGGCGCCGACCTATTCGGCGACCAAGGCCGCGATGCACAGCTATTCGGTCGCGCTGCGCATCCAGCTCGAAGGCAAGGTCGAGGTGATCGAGCTGGCGCCGCCCGCGGTGCGCACCGACCTGACTCCCGGCCAGTCGACGCGCGAAGGCTATATGCCGCTGGGCGATTTCGCCGACGAGGTCATGGCGCTTTTCGCGCAGGAACCGACGCCCGCGGAAATTCTCGTGCAGAATGTCCTGCCGCTGCGCAATGCGGAAGCGAGCGGGACGGTACCGCAGGTATTGGCAATGCTGAAGGCGCTGTAATCGACGGAAAAGGGCCGTTCGTCGCCGGGACTGGCGCAAACGGCCCTTTGCCACTATATGGCCGCGCATCATGCAGATTCCCGGCCATATCGACCCCGTCACGACGGGCACCGTTCCCTTGCGCGGCGGCAACCGCACCGACCTTGTCGGGCTGACGCGCGACGCGATCCGCGCCGAGCTGGTCGAGGCCGGGCTGGACGCCAAGGCCGCGAAGCTGCGCGCCAAGCAGATCTGGCACTGGATCTATCACCGCGGCGTCACCGACTTCGAGGCGATGACCGACATCGCGAAGGCGATGCGCCCATGGCTGACCGATCGTTTCATCATCGGCCGCCCGACGGTGCGCGAGGCGCGGGTGTCAAGCGACGGCACGCGCAAATGGCTGCTCGCCGCTGCCGACGGCCAGGAGTATGAAATGGTGTTCATCCCCGACGCCGATCGGGGAACGCTGTGCGTGTCGAGCCAGGTCGGCTGCACATTGAACTGCCGTTTCTGCCACACGGGCACGATGCGCCTCGTGCGCAACCTCGGCGCGGGCGAGATCGTCGGGCAGGTGCTGCTCGCGCGCGATGCGCTCGGCGAATGGCCCAAGGGCACGATGGCGGGTTTCGGCGCCGATCCCGAAGATGACGATGCCGACGAGGACGCTGCCGGCCATTACACCGCCGACGGCCGGATGCTCACCAATATCGTGATGATGGGCATGGGCGAGCCGCTCTATAATTTCGACGAGGTCAAGGGCGCGCTCAAGATCGTGATGGACGGCGACGGGCTGGCGCTGTCGAAGCGCCGCATCACGCTGTCTACCAGCGGCGTGGTGCCGATGATGGCGCGCGCGGGCGAGGAGATCGGCGTCAACCTGGCGGTCTCGCTGCACGCGGTGACCAAGGAAATCCGCGACGAGATCGTGCCGCTCAATCGCAAATATGGTATCGAGGAATTGCTTCAGGCGTGCGCCGATTATCCGGGCGCGAACAATGCGCGGCGCATCACCTTCGAATATGTGATGCTGAAGGACAAGAATGACAGCGACGCGGATGCGCGCGAGCTCGTCCGGCTCATCAAGCAGTACAAGCTGCCCGCGAAGGTCAACCTGATCCCCTTCAACCCCTGGCCCGGAGCGCCCTATGAATGTTCGACGCCCGAGCGGGTGCGCGCGTTCAGCAACCTGATTTTCAAGGCGGGAATTTCGGCGCCGGTGCGTACACCGCGCGGGCGCGACATCATGGCCGCGTGCGGGCAATTGAAGAGCGCGGCGACCAAGCCGACTCGCGCCGAACTCGATCGGATTGCCGAAGAGAAGCAGGCCGCGCTGGGCTAAGCCCACGACCGGTTGGCGTCGCCGCGCCCCGTACACCACGATATTTGCGTTCAGAAAGCACGGTTTTCCGGGCTCTGCGATCGCATACCTATTCTATACTGTGTGGTAAAAATAACACAGGTAAGAAAATTGTCACATTCTGAACGATCCGTTCATTGCAGCGACAGCCGCGAACCCCATTTACGGGGTCGGTCGCGACCCAAAGGGCGTGGCCCGATTAAAAGCAGAAGGAAAACAACATGAAGAAATTCGCAGTTGCAGCCGCTCTCCTGACGGCCATCGTTGCAACCCCCGCCATGGCAGCCCCCGGTGGCGAAGGCCGCGTCGAAGTTCGCGGCGGTCTGATCACCGGCAATGGCCAGGACGAAGGCACGCTCGGCGTTGCCGCCGGCTATGACTTCGACCTCGGCAGCTCGACCTTCCTCGGCGCCGAAATCGCGGGCGACAAGGTTCTCGTCGACGGCGCGAATGTCCAGTTCTCGGCCGGCGGCCGCGCGGGCGCCAAGATCGGTGCCAACGGCAAGCTCTATGCCACGGGCGGCTACACCTTCGGCGACGTCGATGATCCGTATGTCGGCGCCGGTTACCAGCACAAGCTGGGCCAGAATCTCTACGCCAAGGGCGAATATCGCCACCAGTTCATCAACAACTTCGGCGACTTCGACACCTTCGTCGTCGGCGTCGGTTTCGCTTTCTGATCCTTTAGGAACAGCGAATGACAAAGAAGGGGCGGCCCGCGGGTCGCCCCTTTTCTTTTGCCCGCGCTCCGGCCACGGTGGGGCGATGACGGCATTGGCTTATATCGGCGCGGCGCTGGCGGAGATCGCAGGCTGCTTCGCCTTCTGGGCGTGGCTGCGCCTCGACAAGCCTGTATGGTGGATTGCGCCGGGAATGGCGTCGCTGGCGCTGTTCGCTTACCTGCTCACGCTGGTCGATGCCGAACATGCGGGGCGCACCTACGCCGCTTATGGCGGCGTCTATATCGTCTCGGCGCTGATCTGGCTGTGGGCGATCGAGGGCGCGAAGCCCGACCGCTGGGACCTGATCGGCGCCGCCATATGCCTCGGCGGCGCAGCGATCATATTGTTCGGACCACGCGGCAGCTAGCCGGCGTTCGGCAGCGCCTGCTCGACAAGCGGCGCCAGCCCCTCGGCCACGACCTTCACCCCCTTGGCATTGGGATGCATATTGTCGCCGAGCATCAGCGCCTTGTCGGTGACGACATTGTCGAGGATGAAGGGATAGAAGCTGGCCTCATATTTGTTCGCGAGTTCGGGATAGATGGGGTTGAACTTCTTCGCATAGTCGCTGCCGAGATTGGGCGCGGCCATCATGCCGGTAAGCAGGACGGGAATCTTGCGCTTCTGAAGTTCGGCTAGCATCGCGTCGAGATTGGCACGCGTCTGGTCGGGGCCGATGCCGCGCAGCATGTCGTTGCCACCAAGCCCGAGCACGACGAGCGCGGGCTTCGTCTTCGCCTTGTCGAGCACATAGGTCAGGCGCTGACGCCCGGCGGCGGTCGTATCGCCCGAAACGCCGGCATTCTGGACGCGTGCGACGACACCATCGCCGGAGAGCACGGCCTGAAGCTGCGGCGCCAGCCCTTCCTTCGGACCGAGCAGGTAGCCGGCATAAAGGCTGTCGCCGAAGGCGATGACGAGCGGCGCGTCGGCGGGGATCACGGGCGCAGCTTTCTTCGCCCCCTTGTCGTTGGTCGAAGCCGGCGGGTTTTCCGCCGATCCGCACGCGGCGAGCGGTTGGCAAAGCGCAAGCACGCAACCATATATCAGGAAAGAGCGCCATCCGGCCGTTCTCATTTCAAAGGGTCCTCTCCTTGCCCGACGCCCAACGACAATCGCCGAACGTGGCGATCGCCGCCCATAATGTGACGCTCACGCTTGGAAGCGACAAGGCCCCGGTTGAAATTTTGCGCGGCGTCGATCTGGAGGTCGAAGCAGGGACCTCGGTCGCACTGCTCGGCCCGTCGGGATCGGGCAAGAGCTCGCTGATGGCAGTGCTCGCCGGGCTCGAACGCGCCAATGGCGGCAGCATCAACGTCGCGGGGCTCGATTTCGCCACGATGGACGAGGATGATCTGGCGCGGGCGCGGCGCGGGCGGATCGGCATCGTGCTCCAGGCCTTTCATTTGCTGCCGACGATGACCGCGCTCGAAAATGTCGCGGTGCCGCTGGAGCTCGCCGGGATCGCCGATCCCTTCGGCCGCGCCGCCGCCGAACTCGAAGCCGTGGGCCTAGGGCATCGCCTCACCCACTATCCTGCACAATTGTCGGGCGGCGAGCAGCAGCGCGTCGCGATCGCCCGCGCGATGGCGAGCTCGCCCGCGATCATCTTCGCCGACGAGCCGACGGGCAATCTCGACACCGCCACCGGCCAGTCGATCATCGAGCTGATCTTCGCGCGCCGCGCCGCGTTGGGCGCCACGCTCTTGATCATCACCCACGACCCCGAACTCGCCGAGCATTGCGACCGCGTCGTCGTGATGCACGACGGGAAAATCGAAGAGCGGGCGGCCTAGGTGCTGCCGCTCGCCACGCTCTGGCGGATCGCGCGCCGCGACCTCGCGGCGCGCATCCGGGGTCTGCGCCTCCTTGCTGTCTGCCTGTTCCTCGGCGTCGCGACGCTTGCGGCGATTGGCAGCCTGACGCGCGGCATCACGTCCGAACTCGAAGTGCGCGGTCAGACGATCCTTGGCGGCGATGTCGAGTTCAGCCTGCCGCAGCGCGAAGCGACGGCCGAAGAGATGGCGGGCTTCCGCCGCGTCGGTACACCGTCGGCGACGGTACGGCTGCGCGCGATGGCGAACGATCCCGACGGCGAGGCTTTGCTGTCCGAATTGAAGGCGGTCGACGGCGACTATCCACTCTACGGCACGATGCAGCTGGAAAGCGGCGCACGCAAAGGTCCGCCGCCGCCGGGCAGCATCTGGATCGGCAAGGATCTCGCGTCGCGGCTCGAGCTGAGAGTGGGCGAACGCGTAAAGTTCGGCGAAAAGAGCTTCCTGATCAACGGCATCATCGCCGAGGAACCCGACCGTCTGGGTGAGGGCTTTACGCTCGGCCCCGTCGCGATCATTGGCCTTTCCGACCTGCCCGCGACACAGCTGATCCAGCCGGGCAGCCTGTATGAAAGCAAATATCGCGTCCGCCTGCCCGACAGCGCAAACCCCGAGGCGGTCGGCAAGGCGCTGTCCGCGCAGTTCCCTGATGCGGGCTGGGACATCACCGACAGCAGCAATGGCGCGCCGGGCACGCGACGCTTTATCGAGCGCATGGGGCAGTTTCTGTCGCTCGTTGGGCTCGCCGCGCTGGTGATCGCCGGGATCGGCGTCGGCAACGGCGTCGCGAGCTATCTCGCGGGCAAGCGACCCGGTCTTGCGACGCTGAAGGTGCTCGGCGCCGACAGCGGCACGGTCGCACGCATCTATGGATTGCAGATTCTCGCGGTCGCGGCGGTGTCGATTGTCGCGGGTCTGATCGTCGGCGCGCTCGCGCCCGCGATCATCGGCGCGATTGCGGGCGACGTGTTGCCCGTCAAACCCGGCGTCGCCATCTATCCGCTGCCGCTCGCTGTGAGCGCGGCCTACGGCCTGCTGATCGCGATTGCATTCGCCCTGCCCCCGCTTGCGGCGACGCGCCATGTTCCGGCCGCCGGCCTTTATCGCGCCACGGTGAGCAGCGCGGCGCGCATCGACCGGCAGACGGTCATCGCGGTCGCGGCGGCGCTTGCCGCGATCATCGCGCTCGCGGTCGGTACCGCGCGCGAGCCGTTGTTCGCGCTCGGCTTCATTGGCGCCGCGATCGGCCTGCTCCTTATCCTCGTCGGGCTCGGCTGGCTGGTGCGCCGCACGGCAAGCCGCCTGCCGCGCCCGAAACGCCCGCTCTTCCGCCTCGCGCTCGCAAACCTCCACCGTCCCGGCGCGGCAACCGGCGCGCTGGTCGTAGCGCTCGGGCTGGGATTGACCTTGTTCGTGACGCTTGCAGCGATCCAGACGAGCATCACCGCCGAAATCCGCTCGACTGTGCCGCAGCGCGCACCGAGCTTCTTCGTCCTCGACGTGCCGCGCACCGAGACTGCACGCTTCCGCACGATGGTGACAGGCGCTGACCCCGAGGCCGAGATCAACATGATCCCCGCACTGCGCGGCAGCGTCACCGAATTTGCAGGGCAACGCGTCGACGAACTCGCTGAATTGCCCGAGGGCGCCTGGGTGCTGCGCGGCGACCGCGGATTGACCTATAGCTCCGTGCTGCCCAATGGCAGCGAGCTGGTCGAGGGCCAGTGGTGGGCCGCCGATTACAAGGGGCCGCCGCTGGTCAGCGTCGAGCAGGAGGTCGCGACCTCGCTCGGGCTCAAGCTCGGCGACACGCTGTCGGTCAATGTGCTGGGAGTCGAGGTGCAGGCGAAGGTAGCCTCGTTCCGCACCGTCAACTGGGATAATTTCGGGCTCAACTATGTGCTCGTCTTTTCGCCAGGCACCTTCGACGCCGCGCCGCATAATATGGTTGCTACGGTCGCAGTTGGCCCCGAGGCCGAGGTCGCCCTGTCGCGCAACATCCCGCGCACCTTCCCCTCGGCCTCGCTGATCGCCGTGCGCGATGTCGTGTCGCAGGTGACAACGTTGCTGACGCAAATGAGCCAGGCGATTGCCGCGGCAGCAAGCATCGCGATCCTTGCCGGCATTGCCGTGCTGATCGGCGCGATTGCGGCGAGCCGCGAGCGGCGCGTTTACGACAGCGTCATCCTGAAGCTGCTCGGCGCCACGCGCGGACAGATACTTGGCGCGCAGGGCATGGAATATGCAGTGCTCGCGGGCATTCTCGCGGTGCTGGCGCTTGGTCTGGGGCTTGCGGGGGCTTGGTATGTCGTGACGCAGCTCTTCGACTTCGGTTTCGCACCCGATCCGCTGATCGTCGGACTGACCCTGCTTGGTGGGGCGGGCCTGTCGTTCCTGATCGGGATCGCGGGAAGCTGGCCCCTGCTCTCGGCCAAACCCGCGCAGGCGCTACGCAGCCTTTAGGTCAGGATCCGGGCGACCGCCGAAACCGCAGCGACACCGAGGACGACGGCAACCATCGCCTGCCACATATGCGGCGCGACGCTGCCGAAATGGCGCCCGCCGATGCGATTGCCGAGCCACATCGGCAGGAAAAGAATGAGCGACAGGATAACCAGTCGCCCGGTTGCGATCCCGACCCACAGCGCGGCGAGCGTCCCCGCGATCGCGGTCGCGAAGAAGACGAGCATCATCGACGCGCGCGCGACCTTCGGATCAAGGTGGCGGCGAAGGTAAAAGGGCACCACAGGCGGCCCCGGCATTGCTGCAAAGCCGGTGAGGATACCCGACGCGATGCCCGTGCCTGCGACCGCAATCCGGCCGGGACGATGCCCCTCGGGCTGTTTCGGCAACAGCACCGCAATGAAGGCGCCGACCGCGATCAGGGTGATCAGCAGCCGCGCGACGTCGGGGGTCGTCGCGTGGAGCGCGACCATGCCGGCCGGCGTCGCCAGCATCGCGAGCAAAGCGATCGGGAGAGCGGTAGCGCGATCGGCGTCGGCCATGATGACCTTCAGCCCCACCGGTCCGATCAGCAACTGCAGCAAGATGCTGAGCACCACCGCCTCGCCAGGCGCGATAATGAGGCCGAGCAACGGCACGAGGATGATTGCCATGCCGAAGCCGGTAAGCCCACGCACATAGGCGGCGCCGAAGGTCATCGCCGCCGTGCCCGCGACGGTCAGCGGCGCGAGACCGACGAGATGCTGGAGACTTGTCATCGCGCTATCGCTTTCAACTTCAGCGTTATCAGCCATGCATCGGGTGGTGTATTGTAACGCAGCGGCAAAAGGCTGGTCCCGAGCCCGCCCCCCACAAAGACGCGCTGGCCAGCATCGTCGATGTCGCCGCAAGCGAAGCGGTCGCCGTAACGCGACACATAGGTCAGCGCGTCGACGAAGGGGAAGCGTATCTGGCCGCAATGCGTGTGCCCCGCGAAGGCGGCGGCCACGGGCCGCGGCAGGTCGGGGACGATGTCTGGGCTGTGCGTCAGCAGCAGTGGCACGCCCGGACCCAGACGGTCCATCGCGGCGAATGTCGCCGGCACATCGTCGTGCCCCGAATAATCATCGTCGACCCCGCCGACGATCAGCGGGCCGAGCTTCACAGCTTCATTTTGCAGCACGCGAATCCCACGTTTTTCGAGTTCGCCGCGCAGCGCATCGGGCTCGAACCAGCGATCGTGATTGCCCGGCGCGACAACGACGCCCAAGGGTGCCCGAAGACCGCCGAGCGGCGCGACGGCTTCGGCGGCCGTGTAGATGTGCGTCGCGCTGCGCTTTTCGCTGACGAGGTCACCCGCGATCAGCACGAGATCGGGATTCAGCCGGTTGAGTTCGCCGACGATCCGATCCAGCCGTTCGGGCGGCATGTCGGGGCCGGCGACGTGGATGTCCGAAAGCAGCAGGATTTTGAGCGGCGGCTGTCCCTCCGGCCAGTCGCCGACCTCGACGGTCGCGGTGCGGATCAGCGGATCGCGCGTCGCATTCCAATACCCCTTGCCGAGAAGCGCCGCGCCGGCGAGCGTCAGCAACAACAGCCAACGCAGCCACCGGCGCGGGCGACGCTTCTCCGCCGTGCTCAATCGCGCAAGTCGGGCGGGGTCGCCTCGGCCTTCAGCATCGCGATCGCCTCCGCGAGCGGCATGATGCGCTGGCCGTCCTGCCCGAGCGTGCGGATCGCGACGGTGCCTTCCTCGGCCTCGCGCTTGCCGACCACCAGCAGGTAGGGGACCTTGGCGAGGCTGTGCTCGCGCACCTTGTAGTTGATCTTTTCGTTGCGAAGATCGCTCTCGGCACGGATGCCTGCCGCAACGAGCTGCGCCACCGCATCCTTCGCATAATCATCGGCATCGCTGACGATCGTCGCAACCACCGCCTGCACCGGCGCGAGCCAGGTCGGGAAGCGGCCGGCGAAATGCTCGATCAGGATGCCGATGAAGCGTTCATAGGTACCGAGGATCGCGCGGTGGAGCATCACCGGGCGGTGGCGCTCGCCATCCTCGCCGATGTAGCTCGCGTCGAGGCGCTCGGGCATCACGCGGTCGGACTGGATCGTCCCGCACTGCCACGTCCGGCCGATCGCGTCGGTCAGGTGGAATTCGAGCTTGGGCGCGTAGAAAGCGCCCTCGCCCGGCAGTTCTTCCCAGCCATAATCGCCATTCGCCATGCCGGCACGCTCGACGGCTTCGCGAAGCTCGGCCTCGGCCTTGTCCCACATTTCGTCTGTGCCGAAACGCATGTCGGGGCGCAGCGCGAGCTTCACCGCATATTTTTCGAAGCCGAGCTGCTTGTAGACGCGGTCGAGCAGCGCGCAGAAATCGCGCACTTCGTCAACGATCTGGTCTTCGCGGCAGAAAATATGGCCGTCGTCCTGCGTGAACTGGCGCACGCGCATGATGCCGTGCAGCGCGCCGTGCGGCTCGTTGCGGTGGCAGCAGCCCATTTCGGCCATGCGCAGCGGCAGGTCGCGATACGACTTCATGCCCTGGCGGAAGATCAGGACGTGCGCCGGGCAGTTCATCGGCTTCAATGCCATCCACTCGGCATCGTCGGAGACGATCGGGCCGTCATCCTCGATGTTCGGTACCTCGTCGGGGATCACGAACATATTCTCGCGATATTTTCCCCAGTGACCCGACTGTTCCCACTGGCGCGCGTCCATCACTTGTGGGGTCTTGACCTCCTGATAGGCGGCGCCGTCGATCGCACGACGCATATAGGCCTCGAGCTCGCGGTAGATGCGATAGCCCTTGGGGTGCCAGAAGACGCTGCCATGCGCTTCCTCCTGCAGGTGGAACAGGTCCATCTCGCGCCCGATCTTGCGATGGTCGCGCTTCGCGGCTTCCTCGAGCCGGACGAGATGCTCGGCGAGTTGCTTCTTGTTGAGCCAGCCGGTGCCATAGATGCGGCTGAGCTGCGCATTCTTCTGGTCGCCGCGCCAATAGGCGCCCGAGACGCGCGTCAGCTTGAACGCGGCGGGGTCGAGCTTGCCCGTCGACGCGAGATGCGGGCCGCGGCACATGTCCATCCAGCCTTCGCCCGAACGATAGACGGTGAGTTCCTCGCCCTGCGGCAGTTCGGCGGCCCACTCGGCCTTGAACGTCTCTCCCTCGGCCTGCCATTTGGCGATCAGCCTGTCGCGCTCCCAAACCTCACGCGTCAGCGGAAGGTCGGCGGCGATGATCTTGCGCATCTCCTCCTCGATCAGCGGCAGTTCGTCGTCGCGGAACGGGCCATGTTCGGCGGTCGGCGCGAAGTCGTAATAAAAACCGTCGCCCGTCGACGGACCAAAGGTGATCTGCGTCCCCGGAAACAGCTTCTGCACCGCCTCAGCGAGGACGTGCGCATAGTCGTGGCGAAAGAGCTCGAGCGCGTCGGCCTCGTCACGGCTCGTCACCAGCGCGAGATTCGTGTCTTCCTCCAGCGGACGCACGATGTCGCGCAGTTCGCCATCCACTTTCGCGGCGAGCGCAGCCTTGGCGAGGCCGGGCCCGATGTCCGCCGCGATCTGCGCCGCGGTAGTCCCGCGCACGACTTCTCGGGCAGAGCCATCGGGAAGGGTGACACGGATCATCTGGGACATCGAAACTATAGCCTTTCTGCGCAAAATTGCCGGGCTCCTTTGCCAGCATGCGATATGGGCGGCAAGGGGCCGATTCACAACAAAGCTTGCAATGAGATAATGTATCATTATCTGGCTTGCGACCCCCTCCCGCGAAAGACGAGATATGTGCTTCCCCGCCGTGCGCCCGCGCCTTGCCGACCTGACAGGAATCGCCCTGTCGCTGACCTGCCTCGTCCATTGCCTCGCGCTGCCCCTCGCCCTCCTGCTCGCGCCCGCGCTGAGTCGCTGGATCGCACTGCCCGAGGGGGTTCATGCAGCTATATTGCTGCTCGCCCTGCCCGCAGCGGCTATCGCGATGCGCGACGGTTGGCGGCGGCATCGTCGAACGATGCCAGCCGTGCTCGCGGCCGCCGGGATGAGCCTGCTCGCACTCGGACTGTCGGCGCATGAGGGCTGGATCGCGACCGCCGATCCCGAAGCCGCCGATCGCCTGCTGACCTCGATCGGCGCGCTCACACTCGCCGCTGCGCACCTCGTCAACTGGCGCTGGCGTCATCGCAGCCGCGGACATAGACTGGCGGCATGACCGACACCCCGCCCCACAGCATCGCCGCGATCCTGCCCTGCACCGACATCGACGCGAGCACCGCCTTCTATGAAAATCTCGGCCTGTCGGTCGTCGGCGACTATGGCAGCTATCGCCTGCTCGAAGACGGCAGGGGCTGGCAGCTCCACCTGACGAACGAGTCGCCCGAGGGCTGGCTGGTGCCGGGACAAAACCCGTTCGGCCTCTATCTCTACACCGAGCACGTCGCGGAACTGGCAGAACGCCTGCACGACACAATCCTCGAGCGCGAGAAGGCGCCGACGCACAAGCCATGGGGCATGTACGAGTTCGCGTTGTCGGACCCCGACGAAACGTTGGTGCGCATCGGCTGGCCGAGCCGGTTGATCGATTGATCCGCCGCGCCGCCCTTGCGGGACTCGGCGTCCACGGCTAGGGCGGCGACCAGCCGGAAAGGAGCCGTCCCCATGTTCAAGCGCCTGTTCGTCGACCACCCGAAGAGCGTCGATGAAAATTACATCGAGCATTTCGGCGTCGCGTCGAAATTCGGCGTCACGATGATCTATGGCGGGGTCTGCGCGCTCGTCCACGCGGTCGTTCCCGGCTGGTGCATCACCACGGGCAGCGACACGATCCAGCGGCTGAATCATATCATGGTCGAAAAGCGGCGCGCCAAGGGGCAGGCCGTGATGCAGATGAGCACGATCGACTGGGTCATCTGATCCCGGTGGACACCGCCCCCGATTATCTCGACCGTTCGGGCCGCCCGCGGCTCGCCTATCGTCACACGCCGGGTGCCAGCCCGACGATCATTTTCCTGCCGGGTTACATGTCCGACATGGCGGGAGGCAAAGCGACAGCGCTGTTCGACTGGGCGGCCGCCGAAGGTCATGCGTGTCTGTTGCTCGATTATGCCGGATGCGGACTGTCGGACGGATTGTTCGCCGATCAGACTTTGCTCGACTGGCGCGGCGACGTGCTCGACCTGATCGATGCGAAGGCCGAGGGGCCGGTTGTCATCGTCGGATCGTCGATGGGCGGGTGGCTGATGCTGCTTACTGCATTGGCGCTGGTACAGCGCGACGGGCCGGGCCGGGTGGCCGGGCTCGTCGGGATCGCGGCGGCTCCCGATTTCACCGACTGGGGTTTCAGCGACGCCGAAAAAGCGATCATCCTCGCCGAGGGCGCGCTGGTCGAGGAAACGCCGTATAGCGACCAGCCCTATGTGACGACACGCGGTTTCTTCCAGTCGGGCGAAGCGAGCCGCCTGCTCGATACCGAAATCCCCCTCGCCTGCCCCGTGCGCCTGCTGCATGGCGAGGAGGACGGCGATGTGCCGTCCGATATCAGCCTGCGCCTTTCGGGGGCGCTCGCGAGCGCGGATGTGCAGGTGACGCTGGTGAAGGGCGGCGACCACAGGCTGTCGCGCGACACCGACATCGCGCTGCTGATCGACACCGTCGCGCGGCTCGCGACAAACTAGAGGAACTTCATGGCTCGCAGCGACTTCAAATTCAGCGTCAGGAAGCGTGTCCGCTATGCAGAGATCGACGCGCAGGCGGTGGTGTTCAACAGCCGCTACCTCGAATATTTCGATATCGGGATCACCGAATATTGGCGCGCCGCAGGCGTGTACGACCGGTGGCCGGCCAACAGCAGCCCCGAGTTTCACGTCGCGCGCGCCGAGGTCGATTACAAGGTGCCGATCCTGCTCGACGAAGAGATCGACATTTGCGTGCGCGCCTCGCGCGTCGGCAAAAGCTCGATGACCTTCCTGTTCGAACTGCACGGTGCGGGCAAGGACGACCTGCGCGCCAGCGGGCAGCTCATCAACGTCCATGTTGCCGAGGCGCAGGGCACGCCGGCACCGGTGCCGGACGAATTCCTATTCCTGTTCGAAGCGTTTGAAGAACGGGCCCTTCGCGCCTAATATGGCGGCATGACAAAATATCTTCACACGATGATCCGCGTGTCGGATCCCGATGCCACGGTCGATTTCTTCAAGCTGATCGGGCTCGAGGAAACACGCCGGTTCGACGACGAGAAGGGTCGCTATACGCTGATCTTCCTCGCCGCCCCCGGGCAAGGCAATGTGGCCGAGGTCGAACTGACCTATAACTGGCCACCCGCCGACGGCAGCCCCGCCGAGGAATATAACGGCGGCCGCAATTTCGGGCATCTCGCGTACCGGGTCGACGACATCTATGCGACGTGCCAGCGGCTGATGGACGCCGGCGTGACGATCAACCGTCCGCCGCGCGACGGCCATATGGCGTTCGTGCGCTCGCCCGACGGCATTTCGGTCGAGCTGCTGCAGGACGGCTATCTCGATCCCGCCGAGCCCTGGGCATCGATGCCCAACACCGGCGTCTGGTAGGAGCCGCGCGATGCCGGGCCTGTTGATCAATATCGACGTGCCCGACCTCGCCGCTGGCGAGCGTTTCTATACCCGTGCGCTGGGGCTGACCGCGGCCCGGCGGTTCTATGACGATATCGTTGAACTGACCGGGTGCGAGGCGCCGATCTATCTGATCGCCAAGCCCGCGGGGTCGGCGATCGGCCCCGGCGGCGGCGATTTCCGCCGCTACAACCGGCACTGGACGCCGGTACATCCCGATTTTTCCGTCGCCGACCTCGACGACGCGGTCCGGCAGGCAGTCGCCGCGGGCGCGGTGCAAGAGGGCGAGACATTGGACCTGCCCTATGGCAGACAGGCGATGTTCGCCGATCCGTTCGGCAACGGATTCTGCCTGATCGAGTTCAACGCGCAGGGCTATGACGCCCTGCTGGCCTGAACAGGCGGACCAAGGCCCCGGCGCCGCCGCTCCGTCTTGAAAGGGCGAGACGCCGGAAAGGAGACACAATGGCTGCGCTGGACATCGTCCGTATCCCCGTCCTCAGCGACAATTATGTGTGGCTGGTCCACGATCCCGAAAGCGGCGCGACGATGGTCGTCGACCCCGCGGTCGCCGAGCCCGTGCTCGAAGCTGTCGCCGCACGCGGCTGGGCGATCACCGATATCTGGAACACGCACTGGCACCCCGATCACACGGGCGGCAATGCGGCGATCAAGGAAGCGACCGGCTGCAAAATCACCGGCCCTGCGGCCGAATATGCGCGCATCCCGACGCTCGACGCGCAGGTGAAGGGCGGCGACCGCGTACAACTCGGTCAGCATGTCGCCGACGTCTGGGACGTGCCCGCGCATACCGCGGGGCATATCGCCTATCATTTCTCCAGCGCCGCGGCAATTTTTGTCGGCGACACGATGTTCGCGATGGGCTGCGGCCGGCTGTTCGAAGGCACCGCCGAACAGATGTTCGCGAACATGCAGAAGCTCGGCACTCTCGACGATGCGACGCGCGTCTATTGCGCGCACGAATATACGCTCTCGAACGCACGCTTTGCGGTGACGGTCGAGCCCGACAATGCAGCCCTGGCCCAGCGACTCGCCGCGGTCGAGTCCGCGCGCGCCGCTGGCGAAGCCACAGTGCCGACGAGCATCGGCGAGGAGCGCGCAACCAACCCCTTTCTCCGCGCGTCGAGCGCGGCCGAACTCGCCCGTATCCGCGCGCTCAAGGATGCGGCATGATGCCGCTTCAGCGCCCATTCATCCGCCGGGGCCACAGTGGCCGATCTCAAGGAGCATATTCATGGCGAAGCTGAACCTGATGGCGGCCGCGCTGTTGACCGCGACCGCGCCGCTGGTCGCAAGCTGCGCGCCCGTCGGCTCGGCCGAAGCGGGCGCCGCTGCGCTGACGCCGAAACAGGCCGAGCGGCTCGACAAGCAGCTCGCGGGGAAGGTTCCGGGCCCGCCCGTCCGCTGCCTGCCCAATTATCGAAGCAATGATACTATTCGCGTATCCGATAGCATCTTGCTCTATCGTTCCGGCGGCAATCTGGTATACAGGAATGACTTGAAGAGTAGTTGCCCGGGTCTTGCGCGGGACAGCGACATCATGGTGGTACGCCAGTTCGGGTCGTCGACCTGCGAAGGCGATTTCTTCCACCTGGTCGACCGGTCGAGCGGAATCCGCGGCCCGACATGTGTTTTTGGCGAATTCGTCCCCTATCGCAAACCGGCGGGGGACAAAGGCTGAGCCAAGGTTCAGTCGCAGGCGGGGACCGGTTTGCGCCGAGCTCTTCGGGTCGCAACCCCGCCTGCACCTGTAGAGATCAGCCCTTGTAGAGGGCAGCGATCCTGTCTTCATATACCTGTTTCAGGACATGCCGCCTGATCTTCATCGACGGCGTCATCTGCTCATTCTCGATCGTGAAGGGCTCGTTGGCGAGATCGAACTTGCGCACCTTCTCGATCACCGACAGCTGGCCGTTGACGCGGTCGACCGCAGCGCGCAGCGCGGCGCGGAACTTCTCATGCTCGCGCAGCAACTTGATGTCCTTGGGCAGCCCCTCCGCCTCGGCCCATTCGGTCGCCCATTCGGGGTCGGGGACGAGGATGCCGACGAGGTGCGGGCGCTTGTCGCCATAGACCATCGCCTGCAGGATTTCGGGCTGGAGCGTCAGCATGCCCTCGACGCGCTGCGGCGAGACGTTATCGCCCTTGTCGTTGACGATCAGGTCCTTCTTGCGGTCGGTGATGACGATGCGACCCTTGTCATCGATATGCCCGATATCGCCGGTATGAAGCCACGGCCCGGCCCCGGGATCGGCGGGATCGGAGATCAGCACGCGCTCGGTTTCGGCCTTGTTGCGCCAGTAACCCTTCATCACCAGTTCGCCACGCACGCAGATTTCACCGTCGTCGGCGATACGCACCTCGGTATTCATCAGCGGCGGGCCGACCGTGTCCATCTTGATCCCCGCGCTCGGACGATTGCAGCTGATCACCGGCCCCGCCTCGGTTTGGCCATAGCCTTGCAGCAGAGTCAGCCCGATCGAGTGGAAGAAAACGCCGATTTCGGGGTTGAGCGGTGCGCCGCCCGACACCAGCGCCTTCATCCGGCCGCCGAAGCGCTTGCCGATCTTGGGCCGGAACAATTTGTCGAGGATGAGGTCGACGGGTCGATCGAGGATGCCGATGCGGCGTTCATAATCCTTTTCGCCGATGCGCAGCGCCTGGTTCAGCATCCAGTTGGCGAGCCTGCCCTGCTTCTCGACCGACTTGATCATCCGCGCGCGGATCACCTCGAACAGGCGCGGCACGACGACCATGATCGTCGGGCGCGTCTCCTCGATATTCGAGACGAGCTTTTCGAGCCCCTCGCTGTAGTAAATTTGCGCGCCGACCATGATCGGCAGGAACTGGCCGCCCGAATGTTCATAGGCGTGGCTGAGCGGCAGGAACGACAGGAATACCTCTTCGTCGCCGATGCCGAAGTCGTTAACGAGTACCTCGGCCGCGCCCGCGGCATTGTGGAGGATCGCGCCGTGATGCTGCATCACGCCGCGCGGCGCGCCGCCGGTACCGCTGGTATAGATGAGGCAGGCGGTATCCTCGCGCTTGACACCGAGGCCGCGCGCCTTCGTCTCTTCGACCCAGGCCTCGCCGCCTTCGACGAGCGGCGCCCAGTCGTGGATCGACACCTCGCCCTGCTGGCCGACACGAAGGCTCTCCATCGTGATGACGATATGCGCCTCGGACCGCATCACCGCGGGCATCAGCGTGCGCGCGAGCTTTGCAGTCGAGACGATCACCGCCTTCGCGCCGCTGTTGTCGAGGATATGCTGATGATCGCGCTCGGTGTTGGTCGTGTAGGTCGGCACGGTGATGCACCCTGCGGCCATGATGCCAAGGTCGGCGATGCACCATTCGGGGCGATTCTCGCTGACCAGCACCACGCGGTCGCCTTCCTTCAGGCCCAGCTCGCGCAGATTGTGCGCAAGCGCCGCCACCTGATTGGCGACCTGCCGCCAGCTCAGCGGCTGCCACGCGCGATCGGCCTTGCGCCACAGGAAGGGATCTTCGCCGCCGCGCCCCGCACGGTCGAAGAACATCGCGACCAGACTCGGAAAATGGTCGAGATGGGGATTTGCGAGCTTCATTCTGCCTCTCTCCAGGGAGATTTCGTTGTTTCTGTTCTGTTATCGTTGAATCAATTCTGCGCCGGCGCGCCGTCGATCGACGAACTGCCGGGCCCGCGCGGGTCGGCAGCCCCGCGCCAGCCCTCGACGGTGCGCTCGACCGCGTTGAGTTTCGACCCGAGGCTCGTCGCGGTGAAGCTGTAGCCGAAAGGTTTCATCTTCGCGGCGATCGCTTGCCCCGCTTCGTTATTCTCGATCAGCACGCCGTCGCGCCCGAAGAAGAGGTTGGGAAGCTCCATCGCCTGTTTCGCATCGAGACCCCAGTCGAGCACGCCGACAAGCACCTTGGTCACATGCATGATGATGCGCTTGCCGCCCGCCGATCCGACCGCGAGCACGACCTTGCCGTCGGGACCGTAAACGACCGTCGGCGACATCGAGGACAAGGGGCGTTTGCCCGCTTCGACGCGGTTCGCGGTCGGCACACCGCCCTCGGTCGGCGCGAGATCGAAGTCGGTGAGTTCATTGTTGAGGAAATAGCCGTTCGCCATCAGCTGGCTGCCGAAGATGCTTTCAACGGTCGAGGTCATCGAGACGAGGTTGCCGTCCTTGTCGACGGTGACGAAATGCGTCGTCCCCTGTTCCTCGACCGGCGGCGCAGCGGCGCGCGGCTTGGCGCCAGGCGGCGTGCCGGGTTCGTAATGGCCTGCGGCGCCGAAGGGTGAGATGAGCTGGCGGCGCTCGGCGAGATAGGTCTTGTCGAGCAAGCCCTTCACCGGAACGTCGACGAAATCGCCATCGCCGAGATAGGCGGCGCGATCGGCGTAGGCGAGCTGCATCGCCTCCGAGAGCAGGTGCCAGCTCATCGGATTGTCCTTGCCCATCGTCTTCATGTCCCAGCCCTCGAGCATGCCGAGGATGCCGAAGACCGTGGTTGCGCCCGATGAGGGCGGCCCCATGCCGCAAACCTTGTAGATGCGGTATGTGGTGCAGACCGCGGGGCGTTCCTTCGCCTGATAGGTGGCGATATCCTTCACCGTAAGCTGCGTCGGATGGCGCGGCGCCTTTGCGACCGCATCGCTGATCGCCTTGGCATTGGCACCCGAATAAAAGGCTTCAGGCCCGCGCGCCGCAATATCGCGGAGCAGCTTGGCATAAACCGGGTTCCTGATGCGCGTGCCTACCGGCGCGGGCTTGCCATCGACGTAGTAGATCGCCTTGGGCGCCGGGAATTCCTTCCACATCGGCTCGAACTGGACGAGCCAGTTGTTGAGCGCGGGGGTGACGATAAAACCCTCTTCGGCGAGCTTGATCGCGGGCTGGAACAGCGCCTTCCATTCGAGCTTGCCCCATTTCCTGTGCGCCATTTCCATCAGACGCACATTGCCGGGGACGCCGACCGACAGGCCGCCGGGGATGACGTCCATATAGCCCCGTGCCTTGCCGTCGGGGCCCAGGAAACGCTCGGGCTTGGCCGCCGCCGGCGCCATTTCGCGGCCGTCGATCGTCGAGATGCTTCCGTCTTTCGCATTGTGGTGAACCATGAAGCCGCCGCCGCCGATGCCGCTCGACTGCGGTTCGACAAGCGTCAGCACCGCAACCATCGCGATCGCGGCGTCGGCGGCAGTGCCGCCCTCGTGCAAGATCTCGCGCCCCGCCTCGGTCGCGCGCGGATCGGCGGACGAGGTCACCCCCTGCGCGAGCGCGGGCGCGGACACGGTGACGGAAAGAAGGGCGGCGAGCGGGAGGAATCTTTTTAGCATGGGCGCGACATTGGCGCGGGGTTGGGGGTAGTGCAAGCCTTGTTCCCCTCCCGCTTGCGGGAGGGGTTAGGGGTGGGCCAGCAACGGTGCGTCTGCCCACCCCGCTGCGACTAGCAAACAAGTTTGCAAGTCTCGCTACCCCTCCCGCGTGCGGGAGGGGAGAGCCGCTTATTCCGCCCCCACCGCGTCGGCGACGCGTGCAAAGCCGTCACGCACCGCGAGCTTTTCAAGACCCTGCGCAACCCGGCCCGCGAGGCCGGGGCCTTCATAGACCATCGCCGAATAGATCTGGATCAGGCTGGCTCCGGCGCGGATGCGCTCCCATGCCTGTTCGGCCGACGCAATGCCGCCCGCGGCGACGAGCGGCAGCTTGCCGCCGCTGGCGCTGTGGAAATCGCGGACGCGTTGCAACGCGAGTTCGGCAAGCGGGGCGCCCGAGAGGCCGCCCGCTTCGGCAGCGTGGCGCGATGCGAGCGCCGGACGCACGATCGTGGTGTTCGAGACGATGACCGCGGCGAGCCCCTTGTCGAACGCCACCGCAACGATGTCGTCGATATCGGCGGGCTCGAGATCGGGCGCGACCTTCAGGAACACCGGCTTGGCCGCGCCCGCAGGCTGCGCCGCGGCGACGCCGTCGAGCAGCGCCTCGAGCGCCCCCTTGTCCTGCAAGGCGCGGAGGCCCGGCGTATTCGGCGAGCTGATATTCACCGTCAGATAATCGGCGAGAGGCGCCATCGCGGCGGTGCCCTTCGCATAGTCGGCGATACGGTCGACGCTATCCTTGTTCGCGCCGATGTTGATACCAAGCGGCACTGGCAGGCCATGGCGGCGCAGGCATATAATCCGTTCGGCCGCCTTTTCCTGACCGCCATTGTTGAAACCCATGCGGTTGATCACCGCCCGATCCTCGACAAGCCGGAACAGGCGCGGGCGCGGGTTGCCCTCCTGCGGCAATGGGGTGAGCGTGCCGACCTCAACAAAGCCGAAGCCGAAATGCGGCATGACATGCGCGACGCGCGCATCCTTGTCGAAACCGGGCGCAAGGCCGACGGGGTTCGGGAATTTGAGCCCCGCCAGTTCGGTCGCAAGCACCGGGCTGGTCAGCGCATGCCGCGCGCGCGGCAGCGGCTGGAGCGCGCTGAGCGTCAGGTTATGCGCCGCCTCGCCGTCGGTGGCGTGGACGATCGGACGAACGAGCGCGTAGGCGCTATCGGTGAGCGAGGCGAAGAGCGACATGGCCCGCCATTGCGCCGGGCCGGAGCCTATGGCAAGCCCCCGGCGCATCGGAAAAACCGGGAGAAAGTCGTGTCGCACCTTCGGATCCTCGCTCGCCTGTCAACCGGCCTCGCCCTGCTCGTCGTCGCAGGCTGCGCCCCGGCCGCCGTGCAGGAAACGCCTGCCACTGTCGCATCGGCGCCTGCGCCCGAAGCTGCTCCCGCCGGGGCGAACCTTGCGCAATTCTTCGAAAATTATGATGCGGCGCAGCTGTCGCTCAGCCCACAGAGCAAGGCCTATCGCGGCATTCGCGACGCCGACTATGGCAAATGGAACGACGTGAGCGACGAGGCGGCGGTCGCAAACCACAAGCTGCAGCAGGCTACGGCAGAAGCGATGCGCGGCAGCTTCGATCCGAAGGCGATGTCGGCTGACGATGCGCTGTCGTTCGAGCTGTTCAACGCGCAGGCGGCGCGCGCCGATCGGCTGTTTCCGTTCCGCAATCATGGCTATGTCTTCGACCAGATGAATGGCGCGCAGAGCCAGCTGCCCGCCTTTCTGATCAATATTCACCGCGTCGCCAACACGACCGAAGCCGAAGCCTATGTCGAACGCATCCGCGGCCTCGGCCCCGTTCTCGACGCGCTGTCGGCGCAGTCGGCCGAGCGCGCAAGGAACGGAATCCAGCCACCGAAGTGGGTCTATGCCTATCTGATTTCCGACATCGGCAATCTGCAGAAGCCCGACAATGCCATCGTCGACGATATCTCCGCAAAAGTCGGCAAGCTCGACATCGATGCCGCCGAAAAGGCACGGCTGATTGCGTCGGCCAAGGCGGCATGGGCCGAAAGCGCGGCCCCCGCCTATGGCCGGCTGCTGACCGAAATGAAGCGCCAGCAGGCGAGCGCGCCGACGCAGGACGGCGTGTGGCGCCTGCCTGACGGCAAGGCCTATTATGAGGCTTTGCTTGCCAATTACACGACAACCGACATGACCGCCGCGCAGATTCACGGCCTCGGCCTTGCCGAAGTCGCGCGCATCCACGGCGAGATGAAAGCGATCATGACGAAGGTCGGCTTCAAGGGCACGCTGCAGCAATTCTTCGCGCATCTGCGCACGAGCCCGCAATATTATTACACCACCCGCGAGGCTTATCTGGC
This sequence comes from Sphingopyxis sp., assembly GCA_017745175.1. Taxonomy (GTDB): domain Bacteria; phylum Pseudomonadota; class Alphaproteobacteria; order Sphingomonadales; family Sphingomonadaceae; genus Sphingopyxis. The sequence continues at coordinate 85,118 of JAGHZY010000015.1, forward strand.
CGACGTTGACGCCAGGGTGAAGGCGATGGAGGCGCGGCTGCCTGCCTTCTTCAACACGCTGCCCAAGGCGCATCTGCAGGTGAAGGCGGTCGAGGCGTTCCGCGAGAAATCGGCAGGCAAGGCCTTTTACCAGTCGCCCTCGCCCGACGGATCGCGCCCCGGCACCTATTATGTGAACCTCTATGACCTGCGCGACATGTCGAAGATCGAACTCGAGGCGCTCGCCTATCATGAAGGCGTTCCGGGCCATCATCTGCAGCGCGCAGTGCAGACCGAGCTGACCGGCCTGCCGCCCTTCCGCCGCTTCGGCGGCTTCACCGCCTATACCGAGGGCTGGGGCCTCTACACCGAGGAACTTGCGAAGGACATGGGTTTCTACACCGATCCCTACAGCGACTTCGGGCGCCTCGGCATGGAGCTGTGGCGTGCGTGCCGCCTTGTCGTCGACACCGGCATCCACGACAAGCGCTGGAGCCGCGAGCAGGCGATCAAATATCTGAAGGACAATACCCCAAACCCCGACGGCGACATCGAGAAAGCGATCGAACGCTATATCGTCTACCCCGGGCAGGCGACCGCCTATCTGATCGGCAAGCTCAAGATCATGGAATTGCGCGGTCGGGCGCAAACGGCGCTCGGCGAAAAGTTCGATTTCCGTACCTTCCACGACGTCGTGCTGCAGTCGGGGCCGGTGCCGCTCGACGTACTCGAACGGCGCGTCGATGCGTGGATCGCCGCGCAGAAGGGTTAAGCAGGTTGACGATTCCGGCTTGACGCGCGCCGATGAAAGGCAAATGACGGTTTGCATAAGAAGGCAGCCGCAAAAGGCTGTCGGGGTCTGGGTCCATGTCGCAAACTTCTTCCTCGCCGACAGGCGTGGACGGCAGCGCGCCGTTCGAACTACATTATTTTCCGCCCGATCCCGATCTGGCGGAGATGGTGTCGAGCTTTTATTTCGCGCGCGTCAACATGCCGCGTTTCGACGAATATGAACGGGCAGACCGCCCGCAATTCCGTTTCGTGACCGTGGCCGACGGCGAATATGTCTTTGCCGACGATCATCGCGCGCCCGTGTGCAGGGCCAACATCGTCGGTCCGACCAGCGGGCGCGTACGCGCGATCAGCAATCGCCCGACCCTGATGTTCGGCTTCGGCATGCTGCCCGCGGGCTGGGCGGCGTTGATGGGGGACGACGCCGACAAGCTGACCGACCGCGCGATGGATGCCGCCGACCTGTTCGGCCCGTGGATCGACGAGGTTGCGGCAGCACTGGAAAAGGCTCCGTCAGTCGAGGAAAAGCTGGTCATCGGCAATAATTTCGCGCGCGAGGTGCTGACGCGAAGCGAACAGCCGCCGATGTGGTTCATTCGTACGGTCGACGGCTGGCTTACCGCGTCGGCGTCACCGCAGGTACCCGAACTGGTCGAGGCCACGGGCATGTCGATCCGCTCGGTCGAGCGAATGACCAAGCATTATTACGGGCTGTCGCCGCGGATGCTCGCGCGCAAATATCGCGCGGTGCGCGCCGCATCGGCGCTCGCCCGCGGCGAGGGGCTCGACGCGGCACAGCTTGGCGATGCCTTTTACGACCAGTCGCACCTGATCCGCGAGATCAAGCGCTTCGCCGGCGCGACCCCGGGCCAGCTCGGCAAGCCGACCAGCTATACCGAGGCGACGACCAAGGGCCGCAAACAGCTGGCCGGCAAGGTCAGCCCGATCGTCTCCGAAACCTGACGCCGGCTCCCGGGGCCCGCGTTAACCTTCAAAAATTTCGCGCCGCGTCGTTTTGGCGTTTCCATCCAATCACGAATCATCGCGGGGGCATAATTCACCCCTGCGACCCAGAAGAGCTCATCCTCTGACGAGGACTTGAGACCTTCATCTTGGCACTCATTTGGCTTCGGCCGGATGGGTGCCTTTTTTTGCGCAACTTTTCTATCATCGCGCACATCCGCGATTGCTTGCGCTCGCGGGACGGCGCGCCTATGTAAGTGGAGTAATTTGCTCCAGTTAAGAATCGTTCGCAACTGCGACGGAAAAGAACATGCGCCTGTCCAACCTTGCCGATTATGCCGTGGTGCTGATGAGTGCCGCCGCCCGCCAGTGCGGGTCGGTGCCGATTCACGCCGGCATGCTCGCCGAGCAGACGGGCATCCCGGGACCGACCGCGCAGAAACTGGTGAGCGGCCTCGCGCGCGCCGGCCTGCTCGTCGCCTCGCGCGGCAGCGGCGGCGGGGTAAGGCTGGCGCGGCCCGCGGCGGCGATCAGCGTCGCCGACATCATCGAAGCGGTCGAAGGCCCGATCGCCCTCACCGCCTGCGTCGCCGAAGGGCGCCATGATTGCTCGCTCGAAGGCAGTTGCAAGGTGCAACCGCATTGGGGTGTCGTGAACGGCGCGGTACGCGGGGCGCTGGCGGAAATCAGCCTGGCGAGTTTGAGCGTTGCTCCGAAACATCCCTCCCCCCCGCCGATCCCGGCATTGGCCGGCGACGAGATCAGATTATGACCGACAACACCGAACTTCCCGTCAAGGATCAGGCCGCGCACGACGCCGCGGCGAAGGTCGCCGATTACGAACATGGCTGGTCCTCGGCCATCGAGACCGACTTCGCGCCCAAGGGGCTGACCGAGGATACGGTCCGCTTCATCAGCGCGAAGAAGAACGAGCCCGAATGGATGCTCGACTGGCGGCTGAAGGCGTTCCGCCACTGGCAGACGATGGAAACGCCCGACTGGGCGAAGCTCAACGTGCCGCCGATCGACTATCAGGACGCATACTATTACGCGGCGCCCAAGGCGAAGCCGAAGCTCAGCAGCCTCGACGAGGTCGATCCCGAAATCCTCGAAGTCTACAAGAAGCTTGGCATCCCGATCGAGGAGCAGAAGGTGCTCGCGGGCGTCGAGGGCGCGCGCAAGGTCGCGGTCGATGCGGTGTTCGACAGCGTCAGCGTCGCGACGACCTTCCGCGAGGAATTGAAGCGCGCGGGCGTGATCTTCCTCTCGATCTCCGAAGCGATCCGCGAATATCCCGAGCTGGTGAAAAAGTGGCTCGGCAAGGTCGTGCCGATGCACGACAATTATTTCGCCACGCTCAATTGCGCGGTCTTTTCGGACGGGACGTTCGTCTATGTGCCCGAGGGCGTGCGCTGCCCGATGGAGCTCAGCACCTATTTCCGCATCAATGCGGAGAATACCGGCCAGTTCGAACGCACTTTGATCGTCGCCGACAAGGGCAGCTACGTCTCCTACCTTGAAGGCTGCACCGCGCCGATGCGTGACGAGAACCAGCTCCACGCCGCGGTGGTCGAACTGGTCGCGCTCGACGATGCCGAGATCAAATATTCGACGGTGCAGAACTGGTATCCCGGCGATGCGGACGGCAAGGGCGGGATCTACAAT